>NZ_JAOCCU010000001.1 GCF_029840635.1 Mitsuaria sp. GD03876
GGGCGCCGGCGAGAACCTGTTCATCATCAAGAACGGCGTCGTCTACACGCCGGACCTGTCGGCGGGCGCGCTCAACGGCATCACCCGCAACACCATCTTCGCGATCTGCCAGGACCTGGGCCTGAAGCTCGTCGAGAAGCGCATCACCCGCGACGAGGTCTACATCGCCGACGAGGCCTTCTTCACCGGCACCGCCGCGGAAGTCACGCCGATCCGCGAGCTCGACCGCCTGGAGATCGGCATCGGCAGCCGCGGCCCGATCACCGAGAAGATCCAGACGGCCTTCTTCGACATCGTCAACGGCCGCAATCCCAAGTACGCCCACTGGCTGACGCCGGTCTGATCGGGGTCGCCCCCGTCGGAACGATCCGCCCGCCCCTCGCCAGCCTTCAAGAACAAGATCATGAGCGCCAACACCTCCCCCAAGGCCACCGTCGAAGTCACCGCCCAGGACCTGCAAGGTCCGGGCGTGGTCTTCTGCCCGAATCCCAAGATGCCGCTGTGGAGCAACCACCCGCGCGTCTACATCGACCTGAGCCATGCCGGCGAAGGCGCCTGCCCGTACTGCGGCACGCTGTACAAGCTCAAGGCCGGCGAGGTCCTGCCTTCCGGCCACTGATCCGGCGGGGCCGGGTCCGGCCCTTGCCCGTTCGCCTGAACAAGGAACGAGACCCATGGTGCGCAAGCCTCAGACCGCCCTGCTGCTGGCCTCCCCGGAGGACACCGAAGCGCAGTTCTACGAGGCCTTGCAGGCCGGCGACCTGGAACGGCTGATGGCCGTCTGGGGCGACGAGGACGAGGTCTGCTGCGTGCATCCGGGCGGGCCGCGCGTCGTCGGCGCGGCAGCCATCCGGGCGAGCTTCGAGGAGATCTTCTCGCGCGGCTCGGTGCCGGTGCATCCGGAGTGCCAGCGCAAGCTGGTCGCGGGCGACACGGCGATCCACCAGGTGCTGGAGCGGGTCGAGATCACCGACGAGGACGGCATCCAGAGCGCCTGGGTCGTCGCCACCAATGTCTACCTGAAGACGGCGCTGGGCTGGCGCATGGTCGCGCACCATGCGAGCCCCGGCACGTCGCAGGACGTGAAGCAGGAGCTGTCGATCGTGTCCGTGGGCGCGCCGACGACCCTGCACTAAGAGGTCCGCGCATGCAGTACCAGGCGCCTCCCTGGTTGCCCGGAGGCCATGCCCAGACGATCTGGCCCGCGCTGTTCGCGCGGCGCTTCGACGGCTCGCCGCCGCGGTTCCGCCGCGAGCGCTGGGAGACGCCGGACGGCGATTTCGTCGATGTCGAGCACCTCGTCGATGACGCCCCGGCGCCGGGTGCCCATCCCTCCTCCCATTCATCCGCCTCCCCCTCCGCCGCCGGGGCGGAGCGCCCGCTGCTGGTGCTCTTCCACGGCCTGGAAGGCTCGGTCGAGAGCCAGTACGTCCAGGCCTTCGCCGCGGTCGCGCGCCGGCGCGGCTGGGCCTTCGCGATGCCCTACTTCCGAGGGTGCTCGGGGGAGCTCAACCTCGCGCCGCGGGCGTATCACTCGGGCGACTACGTCGAGATCGGCTGGATGCTCGCGCAGCTGCGCGCGATGCACCGCGGACCGATCGTCGCGGCCGGCGTCTCGCTGGGCGGCAACGCGCTGCTGCGCTGGGCCCAGGAGGCCGGCGAGAGCGCCGCGGCGACGGTGAAGGCGGTGTGCTCGATCTGCTCGCCCATCGACCTGACCGCCGCCGGCCATGCGATCGGCCAGGGCTTCAACAAGCTGGTCTACACCCGGATGTTCCTGCGCACGATGGTGCCCAAGGCGCTGAACAAGCTGAAGCAGCACCCGGGCCTCTTCGACGGCGAGCGCTTGCGCCGCGTGCGCAACCTCTATGAGTTCGACAACATCTTCACCGGGCCGCTGCACGGCTTCCGGGACGTCGACGATTACTGGCTGCGGGCCTCGGCCAAGCCACACCTGGCGCGGATCCGCGTGCCGGCGCTGGTGCTGAACGCGCGCAACGATCCGTTCGTGCCAGCCCGCAGCCTGCCCGCGCAGGGCCATGTCGGGCCGCACGTGACCCTGTGGCAGCCGCGCGACGGGGGCCATGTCGGCTTCCCGTCGGGCCGGCCCCCGGGCCATGTGCGCACGATGCCGGAGCGGGTCACCGACTGGCTGGCGATGCGGCTCTGAGCCGCGCAGGACAACCGGGAGAGCGCCGATGGACGCGATCGTCGAAGCCGCGCTGAAGAAGTGGCCCAACGTGCCGCATTGCTACGGCTGGCTGGCGCTGGACGCGCGCGGCGACTGGTACATGCGCGACGAGCGCATCCAGGCCGCGGGCTCGTTCCCGCGCGTGAAGGGCAGCCGCATCGTGCACGACAAGCTGATCGGCTTCATCGACCGCAACTACGGCGTCGACGACCAGGGCGCCTGGTTCTTCCAGAACGGCCCGCAGCGGGTGTACGTGCAGCTCGAGGCCGCGCCCTGGGTGTGGCGGCTGCAGCCGGACGGCCGCGTGCTGAGCCACACCGGGCGCGAGGCCCGCGTGGCCGGCGCGGTGCTGGACGAGGCGGACCGGTTGTTCCTGGAGACCGACCTCGGGCTGGGCCTGGTGCACACGCAGGACATGGGCCCGGCGGCGGACGCCATCGAGTCCGGCCGCTGGGCGATGACGAACGCGACGCATGCCGAGCTCGTCGCGCGCCATGGCGTGGTGCTGGAACCGCTCGATCCGAAGGCGGCCCGCGGCGATCCCGGCAAGGCCTGACCCCACGGAAGGAGGCCTCCGAGCGAGGGCCCCCTTTCAGGCGTCCAAGAAAAAAGCCGACCCTCGGGTCGGCTTTCGTGCGTCTGGCGGTCGCTTGTTTATTGCGAGGCGCCGGAGGCCGGGGCCGAGGCGCCTTCGGCCCCGGAGGCCGCGGCGGCGGGCAGCTTGGGGTCGTCGAACTTGGCGCCGCCCTGGTTGGCCATGTAGACGACGGCGCGGGAGATCTCGAAGTCGGAGAAGTCGCCGCCGCCCTGCGGGCCCATGTTGCCCTTGCCCTTGAGCGCGGAGTGCACCAGCGTGTCGAAGCCGGTCTTCACGCGCGGGCCCCAGGCGTCGTGGTCGCCGAGCTTGGGCGCGCCGGCGGCGCCGGTGGCGTGGCAGGCCGAGCACTGGGCCTGGAAGACCTGTTCGCCGCTCTTCATCGCGGCGGGGTTGGAGAGGTCCTTGAGCTCGATCGCGCCGATGCGCTGGATGCGGGTGGCGACGGCCTCCTCGTCCAGGCCGGTGGAGCCGGCGGCGGGCTTGATCTCGCTGGAGACGTAGTTCGCGAGCATCACGATGACGACGATCGGGATCAAGAACGCAAAGAAGACCGCGACGGCCAGTTGCTTGGGTGTCTTGATGGGGCCCTCGTGGGCATCGTGACCTTCAGCGTGCGTGTCCTGGGCGTTGGCGTGGTCCTGGGTTCCGCTCATGAATTCCTCGTGGATCGAATCGAATACGGCAGAAGCGAGTCCGTTTTTCTCGGGGCTCCGGATGGCGGATCGCCCTCGGAAAACCGGACCGGGGAACAGCAAATCGGCGCAGTATAGCCAGCCCCCCGGCGGCCCACCCTGGGGCTTTCGTCAAGGTGGGCGCGGACCCGCGGGCGGTCCTCGCGCTGAAGAGATTCGCGAGCTCGCGTCGAGGTGCCTCGGAACAAGGCTAGAATCCGCGCTTCCCATGGCGACCGTGGTGAAGTGGATATCATTGGGCCCTCCGAAGGCTTAGTCGCAAGTTCGATTCTTGCCGGTCGCACCAGAATGAAAAGAAGCCGGTTGTCACTCGCGTGGCAACCGGCTTCTGTCTTTGGCGGCCCGCGCCGGGAGGCGCGCGCCGCGGGCGTCACTTGGACTCGGGCATCGCGGACGAGTGGTGATGCGCGATCAGCCACTTGCCGTCTTTCCACTCGTACACGTAGGTGTAGCGCGCCTTGACCTGGCTGCCGTCCGAGAAGCGGAAGGTGTAGGTGCCGACGTCCTGCGCGATGTTGCAGTCGATCTTGATCGTGCGCTTGTCGATGGTGCCCTGCGGCTTCTTCTGCAGGAACTTGACGAAGTAATCGCGGATCTCGGCCGGCGAGGTGCGCGGCTCGTTGGTGACGGTGGGCAGCAGCACCGCGTCGGTCGCGTAATTGGCGGTGACCTTGTCCGGATCCAGCGTCGCGAGCGAGGCGTTCCAGCGGTCGAAGAGCCCCGCGATCTGCGCCGTGCTCGTCTTGGCGCAGCTCATCGGCTTGCCCGCCGCGTGGTCGTGCTCATGTCCGTGGGCCAGCACCGGACCGGCGGCGGCCAGGGCCAGCGCGGCCAGCGCGCCGCGGGTGGAGAAGGAGCGGAAGGTGAGGAATGCGGTCATCGTCAAGGTTCCTGTTCATGGAGGGACTCGCCGGAGTCGCCGCGGGATCGCGGGCAGTTCCCGGCTGTCGAACAGATTCTTGAGACCGGAGATGAACGGCCGCCTCGCGCGCGATGAACCGTCGATGAGCGCCGGATGAACAGGCGATGAACAGCCGCGTCACTCGGCGCTGTCGTCGAGCCGGTAGCCCAGGCCCCGCACGGTCTTGAGCAGCGGCAGCGCATGGCCCGCGTCGATCTTGGCGCGCAGCCGGCGCACGTAGACGTCGACGATGTTGGTCAGCGGATCGACGGTCACGCCCCAGACGTTGGACAGGATGCGTTCGCGGCTGAAGAGCCGGCCCGGCGCGCTCATCAGCAGTTCCAGGAAGGCGAGTTCCTTGGCGGTCAGCGCGAGCTGGCGGCCGGCGCGGCTGACCCGCATCTGCTCGCGGTCGAGTTCCAGGTCCGCGACCCGCAGCAGCACCGCCTCGACCCGCTGGTCGCGGCCGCGCCGCTGGAGCGCGACGATGCGGGCGAGCAGTTCCTCGAAGTCGAAGGGCTTGGTCAGGTAGTCGTCGGCGCCCAGACGCAGGCCGCGCACCTTGTCGCCGGTGCCGTCCATCGCGGTGAGCATCAGGATCGGCACGTGGCAACCCTCCGCGCGCAAGGTCTGGCACAGGTCCAGGCCGCCCAGGCCAGGCAGCATCAGGTCCAGGATCACGAGGCCCGGGTCGCCGGCGCGCACGCGCTCGAGGCCGTCCGGGCCGGTGGCGGCGACCTCGACGGTGTAGCCCTCGGCGGCGAGGCCGCGGGAGAGGAAGTCGGCGATGCGGGCGTCGTCCTCGATGACGAGCAGGTGTCGGTTCATGGCGGGACGGGTCTCCGGGGGAACTGGAACGGGAGCGGGCGCTAGGCGGGCCGCGAGAACGGCAGCAGCAGGTGGACGGCGGTGCCGGCGTCGACGCGGCTGTCGATCTCGATGCGGCCGCCATGGGCGTCGAGGATGGACTTCGCGATGGACAGGCCGATGCCGGTGCCGTCGGCGCGATGGCGGCGCGCGCGCTCGCTGCGGACGAAGCGCTCGAACACCTGGCCGAGTTCCTCGGGCGGAATGCCGATGCCGTCGTCGCGCACGGTCAGCGCGAGGTCGTCGCCCCGCAGGTCCCAGGCCACGCGCACCGCGCCATGGGGGCGGGAATAGCGGATCGCGTTGTCGACCACGATCATCAGCGCCTGGCGCAGCCGGATCGGATCGACGTGGACCTCGAGCGCCGCGGGCACCGGCATCGCCTCGAGCCGCTGGTGATGCGCGGCGGCCAGCGCCTGCGCCTGCGCGATCACGCCGTCCAGCAGCGGCGCCAGCGCGACGCGCTCCGGCACGATGTCGAGCTCGTCGGCCTCGGCGCGCGCGACCAGCATCAGGTCGTCGACCACCGCCGTGAGCTGCTTGACGGCCGAGACGATGCGGTCGAGCGCGCGCCGGTAGTCGGCCTCCGTCAGCGTCGATGCCCGCAGCGCGATGTCGGCCTCGCCGCGGATGACGGTGGCCGGGGTGCGCAGCTCATGGCCGAGGTCCGCGAAGAGCTGGCGCCGGCGCTGGTCGAGCCGCTGCAGCGTCTGGTGCGCGTCCTCGAGTTCGCGGGTGCGGGCGCGCACCTGGTCCTCGAGCCGGCGGCGCACGGCCTCGGCGGCCTCGCGATGGAGCTGCAGTTCCTGGGCCATCGCGTTGAAGCGCGCGGCCACGCGGTCGAACTCGTCGCCCGAGCCTACGGGGATGCGGTGGTCGAGGCGGCCCGCCTGCAGCGCCTGCGTGCCTTCGAGCAGCGCGTCCAGCGGCCGCTTGAGGCGACGGCTCAGGTGCAGGTAGAGGCCGAGCGCCAGCGCGAAGGTGACGCCGACCATGGCCACGGCCTGCTGGCGCAGCCGGCGGATGCCGTCCTCGGTGGCGGCGCGGGCGATGGGCACGGCGCGGCGCTGGCCGTCGATGGCGCCGTTGAGCAGGTCGCGCAGGTCGCGGCCGTGGGACATGTCGAAGACCTGGTTGAGCTCGAGCCAGACGGCGTCGAAGCTGCCGTGGTCCTCATGCGGCCGCAGCTGCCGCAGCTGGCCGCGCAGCTGGGCGATGTGGTCGCCGAGCAGGTCGCTGATGTCGACGAGCCGCGCGACGCCGTCGGGCACCGGCGCGCCGTCGCGCGCGGCGAGTTCCTGCCAGGACTCGAGATGGCGGCGGGACATCTCCGACAGGCGCCGCGCGCTGGCGTCCATCGCGTCGAGCAGCCGTTCGCGGGTCGCGTCCTGGGCGCCGGCGCCCATCACCTGCTGGGCGGCCCAGTTGCGCAGGCGCTGCTTGTTGGCGGAGAGATCGAGCAGCTCGGACAGCAGGTCGCTGGTCAGGCGGCTGTGGCCCGCGTAGCGGTCCACGCGGATGGCGCCCCAATGGACGAAGGCCGCCTGCACGCAGACCAGCGCGAGCATGGCCACCAGGGCCAGGGTCAATCGGTGCCGGTACATGCGGCGGGATTCTAGGAACGACGGCCGACGCGGCGGGGGCGTTCATCTGCGGTTCATGTGGGGCGGTGGCCGATGCGGTGCTGGCGACGACGACGAAAGGGGGAGACGCCACGCAAACTCGCTCATCCGGATGCCGCCATTTGTGCGATTGCTCATCGAACGCATTTCTCTAGAGTCGCTGGCCTCGGCGCTCGTCGACATCGCCCGGGGGCGGAACGTCGGCAGGCGTCATCACGATGGGAGGTCGATGGATGGAGTTGCTCAAGGAAAACTGGATCCGGCTCGCCTATGGCGCGGTCAGCATCTGCATCGCGTGGGCCGCCTACAGCTTTCGCGTCGAGGTCCTGTCGGACAAGGACACCTTCGACCGCTTCGCCTACATCGGCGGCGTCGCCACCTTCATCGGACTGCTGATCACGGTGTCCGAGGTGCTGCACGCCATCGGCATCTCCAAGGGCATCCGGGCGGAGGCCCGCGCCTTGCTCGCCGAAGCGCGCAAGATCGACCGCGCGGCGCTGTTCAGCGAGTGCCTGCTGATGATTGATCGGATCAACGACGACCTCATCGGCGGGCGGTTCTCTACCGCCTTGCAAGGGCTTCAACAGGTTCGTCGCTCCTTCCTCCGTGCCTCGACATCGAACAGCGGAACCGACCCGTTGTCGGCCAAGCTCGCCGGGGTGGAGGAGCTTCTACAAGGCTCGATTCGGATGGCGGCCATGGCACCCCGCTCCAAGCGCGATGCCGTCGAGATCCAGGAAGGACTGCTGGCCGCCAAGCAGATCCTTGAACACCTCATTGCCGGAAGGACCGACTCCCATGCTGCCTGACAAGATCCGTCGCTTCGTGTCGAAGCTGGTGCAGCGCACCGAAGCCGGGGAAATTCCTTGGGAGTACGACCTCTTCGACGCCGTCGCCTGGAGGGAAAAGGACTTCTCCGTCTCCCTCGAGTACTCGTTCGACGCCAAGAACGCCTGCGGCGTCTTTCGCTTCGTCTACCGTGACGCCGCAGGGCAACGCTATGAGTTCTACACGAATAGCGACTGCGACGACTACCCGATGACGAAGCACCTCTTCGACAGTGCCCAGGCGACCAAGATGGAACTTCCGTTCTAACGGCGGTGCGGAAGGATACTTCCCCGACAACCTCCTACCGTCGCCTCGCCATGCACCTGCTCATCCTCGGCGGCACCGTCTTCCTCGGTCGCCATGTCATCGATGCCGCGCTCGCGCGGGGTCACACGGTCACGATGCTGAACCGCGGGCGGCACGGCCCCGGGCTCTTCCCCGAGGTCGAACGCCTGGTCGGCGATCGCGACGGCGACATGAGCGCGCTGCGCGGACGCGTCTTCGACGCGGTCATCGACTGCTCCGCGTTCAATCCCGGACAGGTTGAGCGCACCGTCGCCGCGCTCGACACGGGGTCGCCGCATGTCGTGCTGGTCTCGTCGATCTCGGCCCACGGCACCTTCCCGCCGCATCGGACCTTCGACGAGTCCGCCCCGCTGATGGCCGGTCACGAGGGCTACGGTCCGCTGAAGGCCCGCGCGGAAGAGGCGCTCGCCAACGCGCTGCCCGATCGCCACGCCGTGGTGCGCCCCGGCCTGATCGTCGGTCCGCATGATCCGACCGGCCGCTTCACCTACTGGCCGACCCGCGTCGCGCGCGGCGGCAAGGTGCTCGCGCCCGGCCGGCCCGAGCGACCCGTGCAGGTCATCGACGCCCGCGACCTGGCCGCGTTCTGCATCGCGCTGGCGGAGGCCCGCGTCACCGGCGCGTTCAACGCCGTCGGCCCGCGCCTGCCGATGCAGGCGCTCCTCGACGCCTGCGTCCAGGCCGCGCCGGGCACCGACGCGCGCTTCACCTGGATGCCGGACGCCCAGTTGCTGGTGCTCGGCGTCGCGCCGTGGACGGGCTTGCCGCTCTGGCTGCCCGAGGACGATCCCCAGCATGGCGGCATGCTGCTGGGCGACAACGCCCGTGCGGTCGCCGCGGGCCTGCGCCCGCGCCCGCTGGCGGAGACCGTGGCGGACACGCTGGCCTGGGCGCTCGCGCCGCGCGAGCCGGGCTGGGACGCGTCGAAGCTCGTCGCGACCCTCGCTCCCGAACGGGAAAAGGAACTCCTCGCCGGCCGACACGGTTAAGCCGGCGACCGGGGCCGCGGTGCCTACCTCAGCCTGAACACCGCGATCGCCGTCGACAGCCGCTGCGACTGGTCCTTGAGGCTTTCCGCCGCCGAGGCGGCCTCCTCGACCAGCGCCGCGTTCTGCTGCGTCATCTGGTCCAGGTGACCCACCGCCGCGTTCACCTGGTTGATGCCGTCGCTCTGCTCCTGCGACGCCGCGCGGATCTCGGCAATGATGTCGGTCACCCGCTGCACGCTGGTCACGATGTCGGTCATCGTCGTGCCGGCGTCGCTCACCAGCCGCGACCCCGACTCCACCCGCTCCACGCTCGTCGCGATCAGCGACTTGATTTCCTTGGCCGCCTCCGCGCTGCGCTGCGCCAGCGAGCGCACCTCGCCGGCCACGACCGCGAAGCCGCGCCCCTGCTCGCCGGCCCGCGCCGCCTCCACCGCCGCGTTCAGCGCCAGGATGTTGGTCTGGAACGCGATGCCGTCGATCGTCCCGATGATGTCGGCGATGCGCCGCGAGCTGTCGCTGATCTCGCCCATCGTCGCCACCACCTGGCCCATCACCGCGCCGCCGCGTTGCGCCGTCTCGGCCGCGGAGCCGGCCAGCTGGTTCGCCGTCGTCGCCGCGTCCGCGGTCTGCCGCACCGTGCCCGTGAGCTGCGTCAGCGAGGCCGCCGCCTGCTGCAGGTTGGAGGCCGTCTGCTCCGTGCGCGCCGACAGATCCATGTTGCCGCTGGCGATCTCCGCGCTGGCCGTGCCGATGCTGTCCGTGGAACCGCGCACCTCGCCGATCAGCCGCAGCAGCGCGCCCTGCATCGCGTCCAGCGACTGCAGCAGCCGCCCGGTCTCGTCGCCGCCGGCCGCGTCGATGCGGCCGGTCAGGTCGAAGCGCGCGATCGCGTCCGCCACCTCCGCCGCCCGGCCCAGCGGCCCGGTGATCGAGCGCGTCAGCCACATCGCCAGCGCGCCGCCCACGACCAGCGCCACCACGCCGAACACCACCAGCGCGATGCGCGCCCGCTGGTTGGTTTCCGCCAGCGACTTCATCACGCCGTCGAGCTGGTCGCGCTGTTGCTGCACCACCTGGCGGATCGATTCCTTGTAGTCCTGCGCCGCGCCCTGGAAGCGCTCGTCGAAGATCTGCCGCGCGCGTGCCGCGTCGCCCTGCTTCTTGGCCTCGGCGATCGCGTCGCGCAGCGACAGGTAGCTCTTGCGCAGCTCGCCGATCCGCTCGAAGCTGGCGCGTTCCTCCGGCGTCGTCAGCAGCTTGTCGAGCTGCTGCTGCAGTTCGGTGGAGACCTTGGTCGACTCGGCCGCCGCCTGCGTGAAGAAGGTCGCCAGGCCCGCGTCGGCGCTGACCGCGATGGCGGTCGTGCGGGTCACGCCGTTGAACACGTTGCGGTACCAGTCCGAGGCGACGCGCTCGGTCACGATCGCGTCCTCGTACATCGCGGCCGTGCGCGTCGCGACGCGGTTCAAGCCCCAGTAGCCGAGCGCCGATCCGATCAGCGCGATCACCAGCACCCCCGCCTGGACAAGTCCCAGGCGGCGGCCGATGGATCCTCGGCCGGAGAAATTGGACGTCATGATGGGTGTCTCCTCGGACGCCAGCCCGAAGGGAGATCGGGCCCCCGGCGCCTGCGGGGATGTTGTCACGCCCGCGCGCGCGCCGCCAGAGCCGCCTCCCCCGGGACACCCCGGCCTCACTGGGGCTGCGCGCGACCCCGCTCCTCCTCGCGACGCGCGTCCGGACGCCGCTCGTCGGGATGGTGGCCGCCGTGCGGCTGCGCCGCGCTGGCCGCCGGATGGCGCGGCGGCGGCGCGGCCTCGCGGGCCTGCCGGTCCTCATGCCCGCGCGGCGCCTGGCGTTCCTCGCGCGGCGGCGGCAGCGGGCGCTCGTCACGCGGGGGTGGCAACGGACGCTCGTCGCGTCCGTGCTGCGGCGGACGTCCTTCGCCCGCATCGCGGCCATGCGGGTGCTCGACCGCCTGGGCCCGCGCGCGGTCTTCCGCAGCCTGTTCCCTCGCCTGATCGCGTGCTTGGTCTCGCGCCTGTTCTCGCGTCTGGTCGCGTGCCTGTTCCCGCGCCTGATCCCGGAATCGATCGTGGTTCAGGTCCTGCGGTGCCCGCTGCGGCGGCTGCGCCAACGGCGGCGACGCCGGGAGTCCGTGCTCCGCCGGGGCCGATGGCGCGGGCGGCGTCATGTGGGCCATCGGCGCCGGCGGGGTCGACGGCGGCGCGACCGACGGCGGCTGGCCCGGCGCCTGGCCCGGCCGGGGCATCGGCGACGCGGCGGCACGCGCCGGCATGTAGGCGGGGACCGGCGTCGCGCTGGCCGGCACCGGCGCCGGCGCGCGCACCACCGCCGGCATCGCCGCGGCCAGGTGCGCCTCGGCCGGCACGTTGCCCTGGAACGCCTTGCCGTTGGCGGTCGAGCTGGCCGGCGCCACGATCGTCACGTTGGTGATGTTGTTGGTGACGTTCTGGACATTGCGGACGTTGGTGACGTTCGTCGTGTTGTGCACGTCGACGTTGTTGATCGTCGTGTTGTGCTGGATGCGCATGCCGATGTTGGTCACCGGCGGCGCGCTGACGACGACCGCCGGCGGCGTGCCGATCGGCGCCGGCACGATCAGCCCGGCGCGCGAGCCCGGAGGCGGCGGCACGAACACACCCATCGGCCCGACCGGCCGCGCCCCGCCGCCGATGGCCACCTCCACCGACAGGTGCAGCCCCGGCGGCGGCGGCACGAAGGCCACGCCATGCGCGGCCCAGAAGCCGGACACGAAGACCACCGCGCCGTCGCGATGCTCGTAATAGGGCTGGACCCACACGTAGTCCGGCCGCGGCGGCGGGCTCCAACGGCCCGCGCACCACACCCAGCGGCCCTGCCACCCCCAATAGCCGCCGGTCCAGACCGCGCCCGGGAAGGGCCGTGGCGGCGGCACCTCGACCAGCATCGCGGGCGGCGCGACGTCGACGAACACCGGCTCCGGCTGGACCAGCGGCGGCTCGACATACACGCTGACCACCGGCGCGGCGGGCGGCGGCGGGGGCGGCGTCCACACCGGCGCGGGCGGGTACGCCGCGTCGACGCGGAGGGCGGCGTGGCGCGGTTCCGCGCATCCCGCGAGTTGCGTGACGAGGGTCGCGGCGGCAACCGCGGCCAGGGTGACATGAAGGACTTGGCGCATGGACTTCGTGGAGGAGTGAGCTCTCCCGCCCAACGAGGGACATCCCCGCGCGTTGACCCGACGGAGCGCTTTGCGTGTCCAGCGGTAAGGCGAATCAAGATCGGGTCAAGCGCCGATGACATCGGCGTTCACGCCTGCCACCGCGCTCACGCGGCCCTCACGCCGCGTTCAGATCCGCGGCACCAGGCGCACGAGCGGCACTGGTCGCGGCGACACGTCCTCGAGCGATCTCGGCCGGGTCGATCCCCGCATCGGCGGCGTCGCCTTGCCGATCTGGACGAGCCCGTCCAGCACGCGCTGGGCTTCTGCGCGATTGGGCGCACGGTCCTTGTAGCCCGTTGCATCGTTCAGCAGCCAGAGCCAGGATCCCGTCGCCCGGGCGGTCTCGGCCAGATCGACACAGGCCGGCTGCATCGTTCCCAGGAAGGTGGTCAGCCGGACGCGGCGCTGGTTCTCCCATCCACGCCCCTGCTCGCGGCCCGCGGGATGGAAGCGCCCGATCAACCGATGCGCCGCCATCTCGCCGGCCAG
Source organism: Mitsuaria sp. GD03876 (assembly GCF_029840635.1). Lineage (GTDB taxonomy): Bacteria > Pseudomonadota > Gammaproteobacteria > Burkholderiales > Burkholderiaceae_C > Roseateles. The sequence goes on from NZ_JAOCCU010000001.1 coordinate 12,710, forward strand.
CGCCAACGCGCCGATGGTCTCCTCCGACATGCGCAGGTTGAGCCCGCCCTCATCGGGCCGTTGGCTGATCTGCACGATGCGGTCGCGATATCCCGGCGCGGGGAACGCGATCTGGTCGCGCCAGTTCTGCATCGTGCCGACGATGCTCCACAGGAAGGACGCCAACCCCGCTGCGGGGGACTTCGCCCGCTCGGCCGGGGGCCGCGATTCCCAGTCCGGCACCAGGTCCGGCTCCGGCCAGTGCTGCAGGTGGCCGCCCTGGTTGTCGTGGGGCAGGTAGATGCGCCCGCCCGTGTTCTCCGGGTTCTCCGGCCGCTCCCGGTCGATGGGGACGTCCGGATGCGGCGCCTTGAGGTTGATCGCGAAACCGGGATGACGCGGCAGCAGCGCGTCGAACATGTGCAGCGGCATGTTGCTGCCGATGCCGCCGTCGGAGAACCAGACCTTGGTGGCACGCACGCGATGGCGGGCCGCATCCCTCCCCGCATCCTCGTAGGCCTTCTCCTGCGCCACGTTGTGGGCGAGCGACCGGTCGACCGCGTACAGCGGCACCGCCGACAGCAGCAGCGGGAAGCTCAGGCTCATGCGGATCGCCACCACGACCGGCAGGTCCCACTCCCGCGTCAGCGGCCGCAGCGGCGCTTGCGCGGCACTTTCCGCCGGCGCGCCGTAGTCCCCGGCGATCCGATCGCTGGCGCGCGCGAGCGCCGCCATGACCTCGGGCGGGAACAGCGCCGCCCACTCCACCGGGTCGTAATAGAAGGTGGGCGTCCCCTTGCGGAACGGGATGCTGTAGGCCATCTGCTGGCTGACCGCACTGGTCATCACCTCGAGGTGGATGCGCCGCTCGGGCGGGTCTTCGCCGCCCCACAGGTCGCCGAAGGTCAGCGGCGGTCCATCGGGGTCCAGCCCTGCCAGCTCGTTGAAGTAGCGATGCAGCCACGCCGTCAGGGCGTCCTGCCCGCTCGGGTCGCCCGCCTGGGTCAACCCGCTGCACAGTCCGTAGCCGTTGCCGCCGAGCCGGCGCAACAGGCCGCTGGCGAAGAACGCCAACGCCGCCACCGCATGGCACACGGCCAGCAGCGCGGCGACGATCAGCAGGCCGGAGCCCGCGTGGACCTGGACTCGGCTCGCGTCCGAGCCCCACAGCGGCACCGTCAGGATGGTCGCGATCACACCGAGCCCCAACACCGACAACACCCCGCGCGGGCCCTCGTCGGCATGGACGACGGCCAGCCGCCACAGGACCACGCTGGTGGCGGCCTGCACCGCCGCGGCCGCGCCGATCAGACCCACCCAACCGGCGTCAGGCGTGATCTGTCGCAGGAACGGCGCCAACAGCAGCCCGCCGGCCACCGCCATCACGACGAACAGCCAGGCCTGCAGGCCCATCGCAGAAGCCAGCACGCTGGCTGCGGCGCTGCCCGCCGGCCGGCCCAGCGCCGACGCGAACGCCTCGAAATGGCGCCGCAGCGCCGGCACCGGCTGGAACAGCGTGAACAGGCGGCTCCGGTCGCCGCCCGCCGCCGTGGCCCCGAGTTCCTCGGGCAGGTCCGCCAGCCGCTCGAAGGCGCCAGGGTTCCCGTGCTGCCGCCCGTACTCGGCCGCGGCGCTCGCGCCGGCCGCGATCGCGCCCGCCGAGGTGCCGCCGATGTTCTTGAAGACGTAGCGCCGGGCCAGTCCCGCGACCAGCCGCGGATAGATCACGCCGCTGGTGATGCCGCCCTTCATGACGAGGTCGCAATGCGCGACCTGGTCGCCCTCCCCTTGCCGCTGGTCGTCGCGTTCCATGGCGCCCGATTCTGGGCGAAAGGCACGACAGCCGATGACAGGATCAGCCCGGAGCGCCGTCCTGCCACACGACCCCGTCGCGCAGCCGCACGCGGTGGTCGCCGAAGCGCGCCACGTCCTCGGGATCGTGCGTGATCATCAGCATCGGCATGCCGATGCGCTCGAGCAGCGTGTCCAGCTCCGCGCGCATGCGCCCGCGCAGTTCCGGGTCGAGCGCCGAGAACGGCTCGTCCAGCAGCAGCGCGCGCGGTCCGTTGACCAGCGCGCGGGCCAGCGCGGTGCGCTGGCGCTGGCCGCCCGAGAGCTGGTGCGGCCGCTGCTGCGCGACGCGTTCCAGTTCGAAGGCCTGGATCCAGCGGTCCACCGCCTCGCCGCCGGCCTGCCGGGACGGATTGAGCCAGCCGCGCTGCAGCCCGAAGGCGATGTTCTGCCGCACCGTCAGGTGGGGGAACAGCGCGTAGTCCTGGAACAGGTAGCCCAGCCGCCGCTCGCGGGCCGGCACGTCGATGCGCAGGCCGCTGTCGAAGACCGGCTGGCCGTCGACGTGGATCGTGCCCTCGTCGGGCGTGAGCAGCCCGGCGATCGCCTGCAGCGTCAGGCTCTTGCCGGCGCCCGACGGTCCATGGATCACGGTGCGCCGCGCGTCGGTGCTGAACGCCACGTCCAGCGCGAATCGCCGGCCGCCGCCCTCGACCTGCTTGCGGATGCGGACCTCGAAGCTCATGGCGCGGCCTTCGGTCCGGCCAGCCGCCCGGCGGCCAGCAGCACCACGATGCAGGTCAGCGACACGATCAGCACCAGCAGGTTGGCGGTGTCGTCCTGGCCGGCCTGCACGGCCTCGTACACCGCCACCGACAAGGTCTGCGTCTTGCCCGGGATGCTGCCCGCGACCATCAGCGTGGCGCCGAACTCGCCCAGCGCGCGGGCGAAGGCCAGCAGCACGCCGGCCAGCACGCCGCGCCAGGCCATCGGCAGCGTGACGCGGAAGAACAGCGCCGCCTCGCCCAGGCCGAGCACCCGGCCGGCGCGCTCGAGCTGCGGGTCGACCCCTTCGAAGGCCGCGCGGGCCGACTTCATGACCAGCGGGAAGGCGACGATGGTCGCGGCGATCACCGCGCCCTGCCAGGTGAAGATCAGGTTGATGCCGAAGGTCTCCCACAGCCAGCCGCCCAGCCAGCCGCGCTTGCCGATCACGACCAGCAGGTAGTAGCCCAGCACCGTCGGCGGCAGCACCATCGGCAGCGTCAGCACCGCGTCCAGCAGCTCCCGTCCCGGGAAACGCAGCCGCGCCAGCGCGAAGCCCGCGCCGACGCCCAGCACCAGGTTGAGCGCCGTGGCCCAGCCCGCGACCTTCAGCGACAGCGCCAGCGCGACCCAGGCCGGTTCCACGTGCGTCGCCGCTCCCGCGCGATCAGGGCTTCTGGAAGCCGTACTTGGCCAGCACCGCCTGGCCGGCCGCCGAGGCGACGAAGTCCAGGAACTGCTTGCCGCCCTCGGCGTTCGGTCCGCCGTTGGTCACGGCGATCGGGTAGGAGATCGGCGTCTCGGTCGGCACGCTGAAGAGGATGCGGACCTTGTCCTTCTGCACGAAGGCGTCGGTGGCGTAGACGAAGCCGGCCTCGGTCTCGCCGCGCGACACGTAGTCCAGCGCCTGGCGGACGTTCTGCGCGTAGACCGCCTTGGGTTCGACGGCGGCCCAGAGGTTGGCCTTCTCGAGCGCGCCCTTGGCGTAGCGGCCGGCGGGCACGCCCTCGGGCTTGCCGATGGCGATGCGCTTGACGCTGGGCTGCTGCAGGTCGGCCAGCGACGTGAGGGCCACGCCCTGCTCGGCGGGCGTGATGACGACCAGCGCGTTGGCGACGAAGTTGCGGCGCGTGCCGTCGACCAGCAGTTTCTGCTGCTGGGCCTTGTCCATGATTTCCTGGTCGGCGGAGGCGAACACGTCGACCGGCGCGCCCTTGGCGATCTGCGCCAGCAGCGCGTCGGAAGCGGCGAAGTTGAACTGCACCTTGGTGCCGGGATGGGCGGCCTCGAAGGCGGGCGCGAGTTCCTTGAAGGCGTTGGTCAGGCTGGCGGCGGCGGAGACGGTGACGTCGGCGGCGTGGGCCAGGGACAGGCTGCCGGCGGCCATGAGGGCCAGCGCGAACAGCGTGGCGCGGCGGGCGATCTTCATCGGGCGAATGGAACGCATGGCGGATCCCTCTCTCGTTGGCCGAGTCGGCGACAGGAAGGGTCGCAATATATCGCAGGACATTGCGCAACCTCGAACCGGACCTGCCTCCCCGCACACCATTCGCCCGAGGTCCTGGGTGTCTCGAAGCCGGCGGCGCCGGTGCCCCTCGGAGCGAATTCCGAGCGTGCGGAGGAGATTGAGCGAAGAGGGGCACCGGCGCCGCCGGCTTGGGCTCGGTCTCTCAGGACGCTAGCAGCTTCATCAGCTGCCGGATGTCGGCCTTGCAAGCGTCGAGCGCGGTGGCCTCGATCCGCCGGTAGAGCGCGATCACGGTGCGGCCGGTATCGGTGAGCACGCTGCCCCCGCCCTTGGCTCCGCCGGCGGCGGTGGCGACGGCGGGTTCCTTGAGCGCGTGGTTGATTTCGTCGATCAGCAGCCAGGCGCGGCGGTAGGACATGTCCAGCGACTTGGCCGCCGCCGTGATCGAGCCGGTGGCGTCGAGCGCCTCGAGCAGGTCGATCTTGCCGGGGCCGATCGCGATGACGTCACCGACGGTGACGCGCATGCGGAGCTTGAGGGTGGCCTTGGGCGTGGCGGGAGCGGGAGCGGGGATCGGACGTGCGGCCATGGCGGGGATTACACCTCGGATCGTGACGCGGGCGAGCGGGTCAGCCGGCCACCCGCCAGCGGCCGCGCCCCTCCGACTTGGCGCGGTAGAGGGCGTCGTCGGCGCGTCCGAGCAGGGCGACCTCGCCTTCCGGTCCGCCGTCGTGGCAGGCCACGCCGATGCTGGTGGACAGCTGCAAGGCCTGTCCCTGCAGCGTCAGCGGCGCTGTCACCGCGACCAGCACCTTCTCCGCGACGAGCGCCGCCTCGTCGGAGCCGTGCAGGTTCTCCACGATCAGCACGAACTCGTCGCCGGCCAGGCGGCAGAGCTGGTCGGTCTCGCGGATCGTGCCGCGGACGCGCTCGGCGAAGGTCTTCAGCACCGCGTCGCCGGCCGCGTGGCCCAGCGAATCGTTGATCTGCTTGAAGTGGTCCAGGTCCATGAACATCAGCGCCATCGTCCGCTGGCTGCGGCGCGCGCGGGCCAGCGCCTCGGACAGGCGGGACTCGAACTGGCGGCGGTTCGGCAGCCCGGTCAGCGGGTCGAGGCGGCTGAGCTGGTCCAGCTCGCGCTCGACCTGCTTGAACGCGGTGATGTCGGTGGCCAGCGTGTAGACGCCGGCGACGCTGCCGTCGGCGCGGAAGTCCGGCACGTACTCGGCCAGCAGGTCGCGCGCGACGCCGTTGGTCTCCGAGCGCGTCTCGAAACGCTGCCGCACGCCGGCCAGCGCGGCCTTCAGGTGCGGCAGCCGCTGCGCGTGCAGCACCGGTCCGACCACGTCCAGCAGCGGCCGGCCCAGCGCGTCCTCGGTCGACATGCCCATCCAGGCGCGGAAGGTCGCGTTGAGGAAACGCAGCCGCTCCTCCGCGTCGATGTAGGAGATCAGCACCGGCAGGTTGTCGGCGATCGTGCGCAGGCGGCGCTCGCTCGCTTCCTGCTGGAGCATCGCGTCGTGCAACTCCAGCGTGCGCGCCTGCACCCGCAACTCCAGCGACGCGTTGAGCTGCGCCAGCGAGCGGTCCTGCTCCGCCTGGCGCCGGGCCAGGTCGCTCAGCGCCTGGGACAGCAGCGCCGCCTCGCGGTAGCCGCCGACGGCGGGCAGCGCGTCCTCGCTCAGGTGGCGGCGCTGGCTGATCGCCGTGGCCAGCTCGTACAGCGGCCGGCTCATCCGGCGCGCCAGCCACCAGCTCAGCGGCACCGCCGCGGCCAGCAGCAGCACGGCGCTCAGCACGATCTGGCGGCGCAGCTGGTAGTAGTCGGCCAGCGCGACGGCCACCGGCTGCCGCACCAGCACCGTCCAGCCCAGTCCGGGGTACGGGCCGTAGCCCTGGCTGGGCACGCTGACGGCGAAGTAGTCCACGCCGTCGACCTCGTGGTGGCGCAGGCCCTGGCCGTGCTCGGCGCCGATCGGCATCTTCTTGCCCTCCAGGTCCGAGGGCCCGAGGATCACCGCGCCGTCCTTGCCCAGCACCAGCGCGTCGGCCTGGTGCGAGGCCATCGTCGCGTCGATCAGCTCGCTCTTGATCTGGCGCGCCCAGCCCCAGCTCAGGTGCACGCCGAAGACGCCGCGCAGCTGCCCGCGCCCGTCCAGCAGCGGCACCGCGAAGTCGACGAAACGCCAGGGCTCGTTCTGGCGCGGCAGCAGCTTCTCCAGCAGCAGCGCGGCGTGCACGTCGCCGACGAAGGGCTGGCCGGTCTTCGCGCCCTGCCACCACGGCCGCTTGGACACATCGACGCCGTCCAGCAGCCCGCCGGCCGCGGCCAGCACCTTGCCCTTGGCGTCGGTCACGCCCAGCCAGGCGAAGTGGTCGAAGCCGACCTGCACCTGGTCCAGCGCGCGGCGCATGCCTTCGGGGTCCTCGAAGCGGCCGAAGGGCTCGAGCTGCGCCAGCACCCGGACTTCCTTGAACTGCTGCGCCATGCCGCGGTCCAGCGCGTCGCGGAAGTCCATGGCGACCTGGCGCAGCGACTCGATCGCGCGGCGCTCGGCATGGGCGCGGGCGAAGTTCTCGATCAGCAGCGCGGAGATCAGCAGCGCCACCGCCACCGCGCCGAGCACCATCACGGTGAGCCAGCGGCGCAGCGACGCCCGGGAGCCGCGCGGCGGCACGAACGCGTCGGCGGTGCCGGGCTGGGGGGTCGGCCGCTCGGCCAAGGCGGCCTCGGCGGCCGGGGCGTCGTTGTGCATCGCGGCATTCTGTGCGACCGCGGCGCGGCCGCGCAACGCGGGATAGTGCCACTGCACCAGAGCCGGGCAATGGAGGAACCTGCCCAGGCACCGTCGCGGGGCGGGCCGGGCAAGCGCACCAGAAGCGGTCACGCGAGGGCGCCGGCCGGCCCGCCGGCGCCGCCGGGCTGGGCACGGGCCTTGCAACCTGCCCCGCCGGGCCGCCGCCCGCAGGCGGCCCGACCCTGGAGACCCCATGCATGCGCTGACCCTTCCGGCCGCCGGCCACTACGACGAGATGCTGCTGCAAAGCGGCGCGATCCGGCCCAGCTACCAGGCCTTCGCCGACTGGCTGCACGCGCAGACGCCCGACGCGCTGGCCAAGAAGCGGGCCGAGGCCGACCTGCTCTTCCACAAGGTCGGCATCACCTTCGCCGTCTACGGCGACGAGGCCGGCGCCGAGCGGCTCATCCCCTTCGACACCGTCCCGCGCATCGTCCCGGCGGCGGACTGGCAGATGCTCGAACGCGGCCTGCGCCAGCGCGTCACCGCGCTCAACCGCTTCCTGTGGGACATCTACCACGACCACGAGATCGTGAAGGCCGGGCTGATCCCGGCCGAGCAGGTCTTCGCCAACGCCCAGTACCAGCCGGCGATGCAGGGGCTGGATCTGCCGCTGGGCATCTACGCCCACATCACCGGCGTGGACCTGATCCGGCATTCCGACGGCGGCTACTACGTGCTGGAGGACAACCTGCGCGTGCCCTCCGGCGTCAGCTACATGCTGGAGAACCGCAAGATGATGATGCGGCTCTTCCCGGAGCTGTTCGCGAAGTACTCGATCGCGCCGGTGGCGCACTACCCGGCGCTGCTGCTCAACACGCTGCGCCAGGCCAGCCCGGCGGACAACCCGACCGTGGTCGTGCTGACGCCGGGGCCGTTCAACTCGGCCTACTTCGAGCACGCCTTCCTGGCCCAGCAGATGGGCGTCGAGCTGGTCGAGGGCCAGGACCTCTTCGTCAAGGATGGCTTCGTGTTCATGCGCACGACGGTCGGCCCCAAGCGCGTGGACGTCATCTACCGCCGCATCGACGACGCCTTCCTCGACCCGCTGGCCTTCCGCGCCGATTCGATGCTGGGCGTGCCGGGGCTGCTGTCGGTCTACAAGCAGGGCCACGTGGTGCTGGCCAACGCGATCGGCACCGGCGTGGCGGACGACAAGTCCATCTATCCCTACGTGCCGGACATGGTCCGCTTCTACCTCGGCGAGGAGCCGATCCTGCACAACGTGCCGACCTGGCAGTGCCGCAAGCCCGAGGACCTCGACCACGTGCTGACCCACATGGCGGAACTGGTGGTCAAGGAGGTCCACGGCGCCGGCGGCTACGGGATGCTGGTCGGGCCGGCCGCGACGGCGGCGGAGGTCGCGGACTTCAAGGAACGCGTCAAGGCCGATCCTTCCAACTACATCGCCCAGCCGACGCTGTGCCTGTCGAGCTGCCCGACCTTCGTCGAGCGCGGCATCGCGCCGCGCCACATCGACCTGCGGCCCTTCGTGCTGTCGGGCCGCGAGGTCAACATGGTCGCCGGCGGCCTGACGCGCGTGGCGCTGAAGGCGGGCTCGCTGGTCGTCAATTCGTCCCAGGGTGGCGGCACCAAGGACACCTGGATCCTGGAGAGAACATGATGCCCCCACGCTCACTTCGTTCACTGCCCCCCAAGGGGGCGCCGTCCTCCCTTGGGGCGGCCCTGCGGGAGTCCGAAACATGTTGAGCCGCACCGCCGCCCAGCTCTACTGGATGAGCCGCTACATGGAACGCGCCGAGAACCTCGTGCGCATGCTCGACGTGACGCACTCGCTGTCGATGCTGCCGCAGTCGCGCGGCGCCGCCACCGAGCTGGCCGCGCCGCTGGCGATCACCGGCACGCTCGAGGCCTACCAGGCGCGCCATCCGCGCCTGAGCGCCGAGCTGCTGTTCCGCTTCATGGGACTGGACCTGGAGAACCCGGCCTCGGTGCTGTCGTGCATCCGCCAGGCGCGGGAGAACGCGCACGCGGTGCGCGGCCAGATCACCGCCGAGATGTGGGAGGCCATCAACACCAGCTGGCTGGAGGCGCGCGAGCTCGCGCGCAAGGGCGTGGCCGAGCCGTCGTGGTTCTTCGACTGGGTGAAGGAGCGCTCCCACCTGTTCCGCGGCGCGACCTACGGCACGCTGCAGCGCAACGACGCCTACTGCTTCATCCGGCTGGGCACCTTCGTCGAACGCGCCGACAACACGGCCCGGCTGCTGGACGTGAAGTCGCAGCTGATCTCGCCGGCGGTGGACACGCTGGCGCCGGTCGACGCGCCCAGCGAGAGCGCGCCCGACTTCTATGCGTGGAACGCGCTGCTGCGCTCGCTGTCGGCCTTCGAGGCGTACCACGCGGCCTACCGCGACAGCCTGAACGGCCGCCGCGTGACGGAGCTGCTGATCCTGCGTCCGGACGTGCCTCGCTCGCTGCGCGCGTGCTGCGACGAGATCCGCGCGGTGCTGCCGCAGATCGAGGCGCGCGGCGGCGCCGAGGACGCGGGCCGCATCGCCAAGCAGAGCGCCGGGCGGCTGGCGCTGCGACTGGAGTACGGCGCGGTGGACGAGATCCTCGACCAGGGGCTGCATCGGTGGCTGACGGGCTTCCTGGAGGACTCGGCGCGCTTGGGCCTGGACATCCAGCAGGCCTACTTCGAGGCGCAATGAACGCGTCGCAGGATCGCGCACCGGAGACACCGCCATGCATCTGCACATCTCGCACGAGACCGTCTACGACTACGACGCGCCGCTGGCGCGCAGCACGCAGTACCTGCGCCTGTCGCCGCGCCCGTCGCGCCGGCTGAAGCTGCTGCACTGGCGGCTGGAGCTGCCGGCGCCGGCGAGCAGCTGCCGCGACGCGTTCGGCAACACCATGCATGTGCTGAGCCTGGACGGCCCGCGGCGCGACATCGTGCTGCGCGCGATCGGCGAGGTCGACACCGGCGATGCGCCCCCCACGCCCGATCCCGAGGACGACCTGCCCGCGCCGCTGTTCCTGCGCGACAGCGTGCTGACGCGGGCGGACGAGGCGCTGCGGCGCTTCGCGGACGGATTCGCCGGCGCGGCGCGCGCCGATCCGCATGGCGCGCTGCTGGCGCTGATGGCGGCGATCGGCGAGCGCATGCCCTACCTGCGGGGCTACACCGACGCCGCGACGCCGGCGGCGGAGGCCTTCCAGACCGGACGCGGCGTCTGCCAGGACCATGCGCAGGTCTTCGTCTGCTGCGCGCGGCTGCTGGGGCTGCCGGCGCGCTACGTGTCCGGTTACCTGGCGACGGACGCCGAGCATGTGGCCAGCCACGCCTGGGCCGAGGTCCGCCTGCCCGATGCCGCCGCGGGCGACGCGCCGGCGCACGGCATGGCCGGCGGTTGGCTGGGTTACGACATCAGCAACCAGTGCCTGGCCGATGGCCGGCACGTGAAGCTGGCGATCGGCGCGGACTACCTGGACGCGTGCCCGGTGCGCGGCGTGCGCACCGGCGGCGGGCTGGAGACGATGCGCGCGGAAGTGCTCGTGAAACCCGGCACGCCCGATCAACAGTGAGCCCGCACCACGACGGCGCATCGACGGCCTGATGCGCTAACCTCCCGCCCCATGACTTACTGTGTTGCCATGCGGCTGCGTGCCGGCCTGCTGTTCGCGTCGGATTCCCGCACCAACGCGGGCGTGGACCACATCGCGACCTTCCGCAAGATGAATGTCTTCGAGCAGCCGGGCGAGCGCCTGATCACGCTGCTCAACGCCGGCAACCTGGCGACGACGCAGAGCGTGGTGAGCCTGCTGCGCCAGCGCGCGGCGGGCGCGGGTCCGCACCTGATGAACCTGGCGTCGATGTACGACGTGGCGGAGCTGGTGGGACGCACGCTCAAGGAAGTGGTCGCGCGCGACAGCGACGGCAACGGCCAGCTGAACCAGGGCGTGGACTTCGGCGCCAACTTCATCGTCGGCGGGCAGATCGCCGGCGAGGTGCCGCGCATCTTCCACGTCTACCCGCAGGGCAACTTCATCGAGGCGACGGAAGACACGCCCTACGTGCAGATCGGCGAATCCAAATACGGCAAGCCGATCATCGACCGCGTCATCGACTTCGACAGCTCGCTGGCCGAGGCGACGAAGTGCGCGCTGATCTCGTTCGATTCGACGATTCGCAGCAACCTGTCGGTGGGGTTGCCGATCGACATGCTGCTCTACCGCACCGACAGCTTCGCGCCGGCGCAGCCGCACCGGGTCACCAAGGACGATCCCTACTTCTCGACGATCAGCCAGGGCTGGGGCGCCGGGCTGAAGCGGGTGTTCGAGCAGCTGCCGGACGAGGACTGGTTCGCCTGAACGTCCCGGGGCGATCGGGCCACCGGCCGGTCGATGCGCCGGTGGATCAGGTCTTCCCGGCGTCCTTGCAGTCGCAGACGTCGGAGCCGTTGTCGAAGACGACGCGCCAGCGCCCATCGGGATCGCGGCGCCAGGTCGACGCGAAGCGCGCGACCAGCTTCCCCTTCACGTGCACGGGGCCGGTGCTGTAGCCGAGCTGCCCGTTGGGCAGCACCTCGACGAGGTCCGGTGCCCAGGAGAACGGCGCCTCCGGGGCGTCGAAGAAGCGTTTCCAGCTGGCGAGCACCGCGGCCCGGCCGCGCAGCGGCTTGCCGTCGTTGATGAAGACCGCGTCCTCGGCGACGAACTCGGCGAAGGCCTTGAAGTCGCGCCGGGCCATCGTCGCGGCGAAGGCGATCTCGGCCTCCCGGACCGGGTGGCCCTCGCCGCCGCCGGTCGGCGCCTCGCCCGCCGGAGCGGCCCTCGCGGTCGAGGCCCACGCGCCCGCGCCCAGCGCGAGCGTGGATCGGAGGATCGTGCGGCGGTCGGGCATGGCGGGCTCCTCGAAGTGCGACGAGGAGTCTAGGCCGCGCCTCCGCCCGTGCCGTCAGTCATCCAGCGACTTCAGGAACTGCCGGAGTTCCGCCGTCTTCGGCGCGCCGAAGAGCTCGGCCGGCGAGCCAATCTCGTGCACGCGGCCCTGGTGCATGAAGATCACCCGGTCCGCGACCTTGCGCGCGAAGTTCATCTCGTGCGTGACCATCAGCAGCGTCATGCCCTCCTCCGCCAGCGACTCGACCACCCGCAGCACCTCCCCCACCAGCTCCGGGTCGAGCGCCGAGGTGATCTCGTCGCACAGCAGCACCTGCGGCGCCATCGCCAGCGCCCGCGCGATCGCCACGCGCTGCTGCTGGCCGCCGCTGAGCTGATCGGGCATCGCGTCGAACTTCTCCGCCAGGCCCACCCGCGCCAGCAGCGCCCGCGCCTGCTCCGCCGCGTCGCGGTCGGACTGCTTCTTCACCAGCGTCGGCGCCAGCATCACGTTGCGCCCGACGCTCAGGTGCGGGAACAGGTTGAAGCTCTGGAAGATCATCCCGACCTGCTGCCGCAGCGCGCGCATCGCCATCGCGCTCTCGTGCAGCAGCGGCTTGCCCGCCACCGTCAGCGAGCCGTCCTGGAATTGCTCCAGCCCGTTGATGCAGCGCAGCAGCGTGCTCTTGCCCGATCCGCTCTTGCCGATCAGCGCGATCACCTCGCCCCGCATCACGTCCAGGTCGATGCCCTTGAGCACCTCGTGGTCGCCGTAGGACTTGCGCAGCGCGGTGATGCGCACGATCGGTACGCCGGGCACCGGCGCGGACGCGGCGGACGAGGCGGCAGCCGCTGCCGTTGCAGGGGAATCGGCGATCTCAGGCAGCGCGGCCATGCGGTTTCCTTTCCAGGTATTGGGCGAACAGGCTCACGGGGAAGCACAGCGCGAAATAGAACAGCGCCACGCAGCCGAAGACCAGGAAGGGCTTGAAGCTCGCGTTGGCGATCATGCCGCCGGCCTTGGTCAGCTCGACGAAGCCGATCACCGATGCCAGCGCGGTGCCCTTGATGACCTGCACCAGGAAACCGACCGTCGGCGCGATGGCCAGCCGCGTGGCCTGCGGCAGGATCACGTGACGCAGCTGCTCGCCGAAGCTCATCGCCAGGCTGCGCGCGGCTTCCCATTGGCCGCGGGGCACGGCCTCGACGCAGCCGCGCCAGATCTCGACCAGGTAGGCGCTCGTGTAGCAGGTCAGCGCCAGCGACGCGGCCGTCCAGGCCGACACCTCCAGCCCCAGCAGCGCCAGCCCGAAGTAGGCGAGGAACAGCTGCATCAGCAGCGGCGTGCCCTGGAACAGCGCGACGTAGGCGCCGATCGCCCGGCGCGTGCGCGGTCCCAGGCCCAGCCGCAGGCACAGCAGCGCCGCGCCGACCACGCCGCCGCCGATGAACGCGATCAACGACAGCGCCACCGTCCAGCGCGCCGCCAGCGCCAGGTTGCGCAGGATGTCCCAGACGGTGAACTCGATCATGCGGGCCTCCCGATCCGGCGCCAGGTCGATCGCTTCGCGCGTGCCGGCGTGCCGCCGAAGAGCCAGCGCGGTCCCGCCCAGAGCAGGCCGCGGCGCACGATCACCGCCAGCGCCAGGTAGATCAGCGTCGCCACGATGAAGGCCTCGAAGGCGCGGAAGTTGCGGCTCTGGATCAGGTTGGCGGCGTAGCTCAGCTCCTCGGTCGAGATCTGGCCGCAGACCGCCGACCCCAGCATCACGATGACGATCTGGCTGGTCATCGCCGGCCACACCCGCTGGAACGCCGGCGGCAGGATCACCCGCGTGAAGACCTGCACCGGGCCCAGCGCCAGGCTCCGCGCCGCCTCCCACTGGCCGCGCGGCGCGGCCTGGATGCCGGCGCGCAGGATCTCGGTGCCGTAGGCGCCGAGGTTGAGCGTCATCGCGATCAGCGAGGCGGACTCCGGCGACAGCTTCACGCCCAGCGCCGGGAGGCCGAAGAAGACGAAGAACAGCTGGACGATGAAGGGCGTGTTGCGCAGCAGCTCGACGTAGACGCCGACGCCGCGGCGCAGCGCGGTCGAGCCGCAGGCCCGGGCCCAGGCGCCGAGCGTGGCGATCAGCAGGCCCAGCGGCACGGCCACCAGCGTCAGGCCGACGGTCCAGGCGAGGCCGCGCAGCAGCAGCGGCCATTCGGCGAGGACGGCGCCGAAGTCAAAGGCGATCATCGCCGGCTCACAGCGGCAGGTCGCCGGCGCCGCGGCCGAGCCACTTGCGCGACATCGCCTCGAGCTCGCCGGCCTGCTTCGCCGCCGCGATGATCGCGTTCACCTTGGCCAGCAGCGCGTCCTCGCCCTTGGCGACGCCGACGAAGCAGGGGCTGTCCTTGAGCAGCAGCTTGTATTCGACGTTCAGGCCGGGCTGGCGCTGCATCAGGTTGCCGGCGACGGCGGCGCTGGTGGCCAGCACCTGCGTCTGGCCGGCGGCGAACGCGGCGATGGTGGCGTTGTTGTCCTCGAAGCGCTTGAACTCCAGCGTCGACGGCGCGACCTTGGCGAGCTCCTGGTCCTCCATCGCGCCGCGCGTGACGGCGACGGTCTTGCCGGCGAGGTCGGCGAAGCTCTTGATGGCCAGGCTCTTCGGCGCGAAGACCGCCTGGTAGAACGGCGCGTAGGCGGCGCTGAAGGCGATCACCTTCTCGCGGTCGGGGTTCTTGCCGAGCGTGGAGATGACGAGGTCCGCCTTCTTCGTCTGCAGGTAGGGGATGCGGTTGGCGCTGGTGACGGGCACCAGCTCGACCTTCACGCCGAGCTTGGCGGCGATCAGCTCGGCCATCGCGACGTCCAGGCCTTGCGGCTTCATGTCGGGGCCGACGAAGCCGTAGGGCGGGTAGTCGGTCGGGACCGCGATCTTGATGGTCTTGCTCTTGGCGATCGCGTCGAGCGCGGTCTGCGCCTGCGCGCCCAGCGCGAGCAGGCCGAGGCCGGCGGCGAGCAGCAGGCGGCGCGGCACGAGCGCGCGGGCGGAGGAACGGACGGCGTGGCTCATAGCAAGGCTCCTAGGTAGGCGGCAGGGGGGGAATCGTTGGCGTCGGCATCAGCGAGGCGAAGCGCGCGCTGCCGCCGGGCGGGCGTGGCCGGCGCGGCGGCCGCCAGCGGCGTGAGCGCCTGGCGCAGTTGGTGCAGGGGGTCCTCGGCAGGCGTCTCGAGCCGCAGGCCCGCCTGGACGTTGGCGAGGTGGTCGGCCATCAGCGCCTCGGCCCCGGCGAGATCGCCGCGCTCGAGCGCGGCCACGATGGCGACGTGGTCCTGGCAGGACTGCGCCGCCTCGTGCGACGACTGGTAGAGCATCGCGATCAGCGTGGTGCGCGCGGTGTAGTCGCGCAGCGTGTCGGCCAACAGGCTGTTGCCGAGGCATTCGGCGAGGCAGACATGGAAGTCGCCGAGCAGGAAGCTGCGCGCGCCGACGTCGTCGCCGCGCAGCGCGGCCTTCTCCTGCGCGAGGTGCTTCTTCAGCCGCGTGAGCGCCGGCTTGTCCAGCGGACGGCGGCCGCGGATCAGGCCGAGCTCGATCACGCGGCGCGCCTCGAAGGCCTCCCGGGCCTCGTCGCGGGAAGGCGCGATCAGGTACCAGCCGCGGCGTGCGCTGACGGTGACGATGCCGCGCGCGGCGAGCCGCGTCAGCGCCTCGCGGACGATGGTGCGGCTGCAGTCGAAGAGCAGCGCGAGCTGCTGCTCGCCGAGCCGCGTGCCCGGCGCCAGCTTCTGCGCCAGCACGGCTTCGACGATGCGCTGGCTGATGTCGGTGGCGGAAGTGCCCATGCACGGGGCTTTGCAGCTTCCGTGCCAACGGACGCGCGGGGCGCCGTCACCGGTGAACCTGTCTTGTATGCAAGCCTGCGCGACCGTCGCGCACCAGCGTTGCGCACAAGTTTGGTGTGGCGGGCACTGTCCCAGTGCCCGCCGCGCGCCCGCCCGGCTCAGGCCGCATCGGCGCTTTCGGCCTCGAACACCCGGGCTTCGACGACCGGTTCCGGCGACTTCAGGAACGGCGCGTCCTTGATGTCGTGGTACAGGTTGAGCAGCCGCTTCTCCGCCCGGATCAGGAGCGTGGCGTAGAGCATGGGGCGGATGCGGATCGTGGGGCTGTAGACGGTGAACCGGTTCTCGCCCTTGGCGATCCTGCTGCCGAAGATGTAGCCGTCCACGCGCGTCCCCGGCTTGAGATGACCGGCCTGCTCGAGTTCCTTGATGTAGTTCCAGACCTGTTCCCGGTCCCGGCCGTCGATCACCCGCCCCGTCGTCTTGAGCTCGATCACCACCAGCTGGTCGACGCCATCCGCCTCGTACGTGTCGTCAAAGGATGAACAGCTGTAGAGCCCGAGGCTGCTGTCGGGCAGCACCACCAGGTCGGGGCGGTTGCGGGAGCCCTTTCCCTCGGGACAGTCCAGCAGGTCCTGGATCACGCTCGTCATGCCGGCGTTGGCGGTGAACTGGACCGATTCGAACTGTGGCCCGAGCATCCAGAGCCCGCGCTCGAAGAGCGGCTGGAGTTCCTGGACTTCCTTGACACCCACGACCCGGAGCTTGTCGCGCAGCTCGGTCATCAGTCGGAGCCGGCATTCGACCTCGTCCAGGATGCGGATGGCTTTGCCGGCCGTCCATCGGCGCAGGATGTCCCGGATGGCGCCAGCATTGGCGTCCGGGACCCGATCATCGTTGCTTGCTTCCACGCGCGTCTCCTTCGCTTGAGAGGAAGCCGCGAGTGTCAGAAAGAAGTTCGGCGCCAGATATGGCGCCGAATTGCGGGAGCAGCCGGTGTTCAGGCCAGTGTCAGCCCTCGACCCGCATCGAGTAGTCAACCGCCTTGGCGTCCTTGGTCAGCCGGCCGACCGAGATCCGGTCGACGCCCGTCGCCGCGATCCAGCGCAGCTGGTCGATCGCCACCCCGCCCGACACCTCCAGCAGCGCCCGCCCGCCGGCGATCGCCACCGCCTCGCGCATCATCGGCTCGCTGAAGTTGTCCAGCAGCACGCTCACCGCGCCGGCGTCCAGCGCCTCATGCAACTGGGCGATCGTCTCGACCTCGACCTGGATCGTCACGCCCGCCCCCAGCGCCTGCGCCTGCCGCAGGGCCTGCGTCACGCCGCCGGCCGCGGCGATGTGGTTCTCCTTGATCAGGATCCCGTCGTACAGCGCCAGGCGCTGGTTCGCGCCGCCGCCCACGCGCACCGCGTACTTCTGCGCCAGCCGCAGCCCGGGCAGCGTCTTGCGCGTGTCCAGCACCGCGCAACCGCGCGGGTTCGGGCTCGCGCCCTCGATCGCCCGCGCATGCGCCCGGGTCGTCGTCGCCGTGCCCGACAGCAGCTGCAGGAAGTTCAGCGCCGGCCGCTCGGCCGACAGCAGCGCGCGGCCCTCGGCCTCGAGCTCGCACACGATCGTGTCGGGCGCCATGTCCGCGCCCTCGTCGTAGCGCCACTCGATCCGCGACGACCCGTCCAGCGCCAGGAACACGCCCTCGAACCAGTCGCGGCCGCACAGCACCGCCGCCTCGCGCACGCGCACATGCGCCTTCACCCGCTGGCCGGCCGGCACCAGCCGCGCGGTCCAGTCGCTGATGCCGATGTCCTCGAACAGCGCGTCGCGGATGTTGCGCGCGCGGGCCTCGTCCAGGGTCTCGTTGTGGTCGAACATGCCGGCGCCGTCCCGTTTACTCGGCGTCGCCGATCGTGATCGACAGCGTGCCGAAACCTTCGATCACGCCGTCGATCCGGTCGCCCGGCTTCACCGGACCGACGCCTTCCGGCGTGCCGGTGTAGATCAGGTCGCCCGGCTCCAGGTGATAGAACTGGGACAGGTTGGCCACCAGCTCCGGAATGCTCCAGATCATGTCCGACAGGTCGCCGCGCTGCTTTTCCTCGCCGTTGACCGACAGCGTGATCGCGCCCTTGGCCAGCTCGCCCAGCTCGGCGCGCGGCACCAGCTCGGTGATCACCGCCGAATGCTCGAAGCCCTTGCCCAGGTCCCAGGGACGGCCGGTCTTCTTGGCCTCGTTCTGCAGGTCGCGGCGCGTCATGTCCAGGCCGGCGGCGTAGCCCCAGACCGCGTCGGCGGCCTGTTCCGGCGTCGCGCGGAACACCGGCTTGCCGATCGCCACGACCAGCTCCATCTCGTAATGCAGGTTGCCCGTCCCCGCCGCGTAGGGGATCGTGCCGCCCGACGGCGCCAGCGCGCTGGCCGGCTTGGTGAAGTAGAACGGCGGCTCGCGGTCCGGATCGCTGCCCATCTCGCGGGCATGGGCGGCGTAGTTGCGGCCGACGCAGAAGATGCGGCTGACGGCGTAACGCGCGTCGCTGCCACGCACGGCCACGGCGGCCTGGGGCGCTGGGGGGAAGACGTAGTTGCTCATGACGGTGCGGACGGAGCGATCGCAACAGATGCAACCGCGGTGAAAGGGAAGAAGGGAGCGCGGAGCATAACCTTGGCAAATCCGCGCCGCATTGCTAGGGTTGCGGCCATGTTTGAAGCCCGCCCCGCCGGCCAGCGCCTGGCCGTCCTGACGTGTGCCCTGATCCTGGCCGCCTGCGCCAGCCGCGGTCCCGCCCCCTCCCGTTCCCCGTCCGGAGGCCCCAAGGTCTCCTCCTGGCCCGACAAGGACGGCCCCGACGCCGTCATCCCGCCCGACCTCAAGAAGGTGCCCGACGCCGTCCCGAAGCTGGAGTCCATCCGCAAGGGCGGCCCCAACAAGCCCTACGAGGTGCTGGGCGAGCGCTACGAGCCGATCGCCGAGGACAGGCCGCTGGTGCAGAAGGGCCTGGCCTCCTGGTACGGCCGCAAGTTCCACGGCAAGCCGACCTCCAGCGGCGAGATCTACAACATGTACGCGATGACCGCGGCCCACGCGACCATCCCGATCCCCAGCTACGCCCGGGTGCGCAACCCCAGGAACGGCCGCGAGGTCATCGTGCGCATCAACGACCGCGGCCCGTTCCACAAGGGCCGGATCATCGACCTGAGCTACACCGCCGCGCTGAAGCTGGACGTGCTCAACGGCGTCGCGCCGGTGGAGATCGAACGCATCACCTACGAGGACATCCGCACCGGCGCCTGGACCCGCGACCGCGACACGCTGTCGCCCGATCCCAAGGTCGCGCCGGACACCCCCGTCTACGCCGCCGCCACGCCCAGCGGCGCGCCGGACCTGACGACCACCGCCCAGCTGCGCCCGCCCGTCGTGCCGGTGGCGGCGCAGGTCCCCGTGCCCACACCGGTGATCGTGCCGGCGCCGGTCGCCCGCAACGACCGGTCCGCGGATCGCCCGGCGGCGCCACCGGCCTCCACGCCCGCGGCCACCGCCCCGACGGCCACCGCCGCCGCCGACGGCGCCCTGAAGCCGATCCCGATCACCGCGCTGCCGCCGGGCAGCGACCTGCCGCCGCCCGGGCAGTCCAAGGCCGACGCGATGGCGACCGCCACCGCCGGCGCGATCGCCGCGGCCGACCCGGCCGCCCCGGTGCCGGCGCTCAAGATCGCCGCCGCGCAGGGCTTCTGGCTGCAATTCGGCGCGTTCTCGCGGCTCGAGGGCGCGGAGCAGCTGCGCGAGCAGTTCACGCGCGGCATGGAGGAATTCGCGCCGATGCTCACGATCTTCAAGGACAAGAACCTGCACCGCCTGCAGGCCGGTCCGTTCACGAGCCGCGAGGACGCCCGCGCCGCCGCGGACCGCGTGCGCTCGGCGATGGCGCTGACGCCGATCCTGGTCGAGCGCCGCTGAGCGGGCGCGGCTGAGAAGTCGCGGCTGGGAAGGCGCCGCTGCGCGGGCGCCGCATCCCGCGTCGACCGCGGCCGCGATCCTTTCCCCCGGCCGTTTCCATCGCGCACGCACGCGCCCCCAACGCCTCCCCGCACGGGGATTGCCCCTCTGACCGACAGGGGCGGCGCCATGGGGGTGCCGCCATGACCCGGGGGCACGATTGTGTGCCGCCGACCGCTTTGCGATGATGACCCGCATGCCGCCGCTGGACGCCGCCACGCTGCTGATGGTGATCGCCGTGATCGATGCCGTCGCGTGCGTCATCTGGCTCGCGCTGGGCGAGGCCTTGCGCATCGCGCCGCGCGCGGCCCGGCGGATCGCGGCCTATCACGGCCTGCTGGCGCTGGCCTGGTGGCCGGCGATCCCCGAATCGATGGAGCGCCTGGTCGCGCTGCCGCTGGACGTGATCTCCGCCGGGCTGCTGACGGCCGGCGTGCGCGCGCTGATGCGGGTCCGCCACGACGCGTGGGACATCGCCGCCATCGTCGCGCTGGGGCTGCTGGCCACCGCCGCGACCGCCGGCGATCCCGACCTGGCCACCGCGCGCGCCGTCTCCAACCTCGCCGGCGGGGTGCTCGCGGCGATGGCCGCCTGGGATGTCGCCGTCGGCGCGGGCTTCCGGGCCGGCTTCACCGGCGCGCTGATGCTGCCCTACCTGGTGCTGGCCGGCGGCTGCTTCTGGCGTGCCGGCGGGCTGCTCGGCTGGACGCCGCCCGGCCTGGACCTCGCGGGACTGGGCGCCAACGCGCCGCTGGCGCTGCTGCGCCTGGTGGTCGACCTGACCATCGCGACCGGCCTGATCGCGCTGGTGCTGCAGCGGCTGATCGCCCGCGTGCGCCACCTCACGCGCCGCGACGCCCTCACCGGGCTGCTCAACCGCCGCGCGCTCGAGGAGCACCTCGCCCGGATGCAGGCGCTGGTCGAGCGCGGCCGCGCCAACGCCGTGCTGGTGCTGGACGTGGACCACTTCAAGCGCATCAACGACGAGCTCGGCCATGCCGGCGGCGACGCCGCGCTGCAGCACCTGGCCGGCGTGCTCGGCGCGACGCTGCGCGACACCGACTGCTTCGGCCGCCTGGGCGGCGAGGAATTCGCGGTGCTGCTGCCCGACACGGACCTCGACGGCGCGATGCTGGTCGCCGAGCGGCTGCGCAAGCTGCTGCAGGAACAGCCGCTGGCCTGGGGCGACAAGCTCTGGCCGATCAGCGCGAGCTTCGGCGTGGCGACGATGCAGCGCGGCGACGCGAACGGCCATGGCGCGCTGTCCCGGGCCGACGCCGCGATGTACGCGGCCAAGGCGCGCGGGCGCAACCGCGTGCTGCGCGCCGCCGGCGAGGCGGAGTTCGCGTGATGGAGGCCGCCCGATGATCCCCGCCGCCGATCCGGTCTCGCTGATCGCCGCGCTGGTGGCGCTGTTCGGCGTCGCGGCGGTGGTGTGGCTGATGATCGCCGCGGGCCTGCGCGAATCGCCCGCCGCCTGCGCCAGCGTCGCCGGCGCGAACGCGATGCTCGGCGGCTCCTTCCTGCTGCACGAGGCGCTCGGCCTGACGCTGCCGATGCATTACTGGTGGTCGGACCTGCTGTCGCTGGCGGGGATCGGGCTCGTCCGCCTGGCGGTGCCGCTGATCGGCGACCGGCCGGCGCCGTGGCGCGCGGTGCTGGCCACGATCCTCGTCGTCGGCGTCGCCACCGCGCGCTTCACCGGCGGCCCGGAGGCGCTGCTCCACAAGCTGCTGCTCTACGGCGCGATGGGCGCGCTGGCGCTGCTCGCGGCGCGGGACGCCTGGCGGCTGCTGCGCGCGCGCGGCCTGCACGCGCGCGCCGCGCTGGTGCTGGCCGCGCCGCTGGTGATCGTCGGCGCCCTGCTGCTCGCGCGCCCGGTCGAGGCGTTGCTGGCGCCCGGCCGCACCGAGGACATCGACGTCCAGTCCGCCTTCAACATCGCCTGGCTGTGGGCCTCGCTGGTGCTGGCGCTGCTGATCAACGGCTGGATCGCGTTCCTGTTCCTGATGAAGCTGGTGCTGGAGATCCGCCGCCTGACCGAGCGCGACCCGCTCACCGACGCGCTGAACCGGCGCGCCTTGTCCGAGGCGGTCGACGCGGAGCACTCGCGCCAGATGCGCGGCCACGGCTATGCGCTGGTGCTGCTGGACATGGACCGCTTCAAGCAGCTCAACGACACGCTGGGCCATGCGGCCGGCGACTCGGCGCTGAAGGCGCTGGTGAACGTGGTCAAGCCCTGCCTGCGCGAGGTGGACCGGCTCGCGCGGCTCGGCGGCGAGGAGTTCTGCGTGCTGCTGCCCCACACCGGCATCGCCGGCGCGGCGCTGGTGGCGGAACGCATGCGCGCGCTGCTGGCCGAGCATCCGTTCGCGTGGAACGGCCAGTCGTGGTCGCTGACGGCGAGCTTCGGCATCGCGGAATCGTCGGCGGCCGACGCCAGCGCCGCCGAGGTGATGCGCCGCGCGGACCAGGCGCTCTATCGCGCCAAGGGCCAGGGACGCAACGTGGTGCAGGCGGTGGAGGTGGAGCCGGCGCGCTGAAGGCGCCCGGCGGCCCGCACCGCGAGGCCGGAGCCGGCGCGGGAACCGGCGCGGGAGCCGGAGTCGTGTCGAGCGGGACGGGGCGAAGCCCCGCGGCTCAGCGCGGCATCGGCCCGGTCAGCGGCATCAGCATCAGCGCGGTCGCGCCGACGGCGATCGCCGCGGCGGGCAGCCGCCTCGGCCACCACGTGGCCAGCGCGACGACCGTGAACGCGCCGACGCTCAACTGCGCGGTCCACATCGCCCAGGCGACGCCGTGGTCCAGGCGCGGAATCACGGTCCACCACGACGCCAGGAACGCCACCAGCGCCACCGTGCGCAGTCGCCGCACGCGACGTGGACTGGGCATGTGCTCGAGCGCCTCCTCGTGATGACGCTCCGTCGCCAGGCACAGCGCGGCGAACGCGGCGAAGGAACACAGCATCGGATGCAGCAGGTCCATCACGCGCCCTCCGTGCCCGCGGCGGCGGCCGGCGCGGGATCGGCCAAGCCCGGCGACATCGACGCGGGCGCCGGCGCGGGGGCCTTCTTCTTCAGCGACAGCGGCGGCGCGCCGGGCTTGCAGCGCCAGGCGAGCACCGCCAGCAGCGCCGCCACCGCGACGAAACCCGCGTTGACCGCCTGCACCACCGGACCGGCGTGCCAGAACGGCCAGCCGCCGACGATGTCCATCACCGGCAGCGCCGCCCACGCGAGCGCACCGGCGGTGAACAGGTGCCGCCAGCGCGCGCCCAGCGCCGCCGCCAGGAAGCCCAGCGCCAGCACGCCGTAGAAGACCTTGATCTCCGCGTCGGTCCGCTGGGCCATCTCCAGCGGCAGCCAGCGCGTGGCGTGGCAGAACGCCGCCATCGCGATCGGCAGGCCCGCGATCGCGCCGATGTTCAGCGCGTCGACCAGCTTGTGCCCGGCGCCGATCGCCACCCGGCGGCGCTCGGCATCGGCGCGCCGCTTGACGCTCCAGAGCACCAGCCCGGTCGCGATCATCGCGGTGCCCAGCAGGCCCAGCCCGACCAGCACGAAGCGCAGCGGCAGGTCCGCGAAACGCGCCACGTGCAGCCCATAGAGCACGCCATAGGTCGTCGCCGCGCGACGCTCGTTGTCCGAGCGGCGGATCAGCTGCAGCGTCGTCGCGTCGTACATCAGCCGCGGACCGCGGTACTGCAGCCGGTCGCCGTCATGCGGCAGGAACTCGACCACCGCCCGCGCGCCCTCGCGCTGCAGGCCGATGCCCTCGATGCGGCCTTCGGGCATGCGCTGGCGGACGTCGCGCAGCAGCGCGGACCACCCCGCCTCGCCGATCAGCGGCAGCGGCGCCTTGACCTCGCCGTCGCGCGCGCGGCCGCGCGGCGCCTCGTCGCCGCCGAGCTCGCCGAAGTACGCGCCGGTCTGCGCGCCGTAGGCCGCCGCGATGCCGGCCGGCAGGTACTGGCTGTGCATCGTCATCAGCCCGCTGAAGGTGATGACCAGGTAGAACGGCAGCGCCAGCACGCCGCAGACGTTGTGCGCGTCCAGCCAACTGCGCTGCGCCGCCTTGGCCTTGGGCCGGAAGACGAAGAAGTCCTTGAAGATCCGTCGGTGCGTGACGATGCCGGTCAGCAGCGCGACCAGCATCAGCAGCGTCGCCAGGCCGACCGCCCATCGGCCCTCGAGGATCCACTTGCTCTGCTGCGCCGAGCGCAGCTCGAAGTGGAAGCGATAGAAGTACTCGCCGGCGCCGAAGGTGGTGCGCGTCGCCACCAGGCCGCCGGTGGCCGGATCGAACCAGCGCTGCACGAAGCGCGCGCGCTCGCCGGGCTTGGCCGGCGCCTCGCGGTAGAACACCGAGGCCTGCGGGCGGCGCTCGTCCTGCGCGGTGAAGCGCCAGCTCGCCGCCGCCGGCGCGGCCGCCTGGATCGCGTGCTCCGCCCGCGCCAGCTGCGCGGCGGTCAACGGCCCGGCCGGCGGCAGCGCATGCAGCTCCGGCCGGCTCCACAGGTTCAGCTCCTGCTTGAAGAACGCGAAGGTCCCCGCCAGGAAGATCGCGAACAGCAGCCAGCCCAGCACCAGGCCGGTCCAGGTGTGCAGCCAGGCCATCGCCTGGCGGAAGCCCTCGCGCGCGCCATCGGTTCTCATGCGGCGTTCTCCTCAGAAGCGGCCGGCGACGGCCGGCAGCACGGTCGCGCCGAGCAGCAGCGCCGGTCCCAGCACCCAGGCCCAGGCGCGCCACGCGCTGCGCGCGGTGAAGGCCGTCATGATCGCCACCGCGTAGGCGACGAAACCCAGCATCACGCCAGCGATCGTGGCCTCGGCGCGGTTGTCGGACAGCAGCGGCTGCAGGTGCAGCGCGACCGCGGCGGCCAAGGCCGAGGCCAGCGCGTAGCCGCCGCCCAGCGCCGCCACCGCCCGCGAGGCGACGGCGGCGCGATACCGCCACGGCAGCCGCGACGCCGACGACGCGGGCTTGCGGGCCGCGACGTCCGTGGCGTTCGCACCGCCGAGGCGCGCGGCCATCGCGGCCCGGACGGCCTTGGTGACCATCGTCAGAAGCGGCCGCGCACGCTCAGCATCACGCTGCGCGGGTCGCCGTAGTTGGGATAGTCGAGGTTGGCCCAGTAGGTCTTGTCCAGCGCGTTGCGCACCGACAGGCCCAGGCTGAACCGGTCGTTGAGCTGGTAGTTGGCATGCAGGTTCAGCAGCACGAACGCGCCCTGCGTGACCGTCACCGTGCCCAGCGTCGGATGCGGGATGCCGAAGCCGGTCACCGTGCTCTGGTAGTTCAGCCCGCCGCCGACGGTCAGCTTCTCCCAGGCGCCGGGCAGCCGATAGCTGGTGCTCAGCTGCACGGTGTGGCGCGGCAGGTTCGCGTAGATCAGATCCTGCGCGTTGCGGGTGATGCGGGTGTTGGCGTAGCCCGCGTTGACCGTCCAGCCCCGCGCGACCTGGCCCGCGACGTCCAGTTCGAAGCCCCGCGTCTTGGTGCCGTTCACGCCGATGAACGCATTGCTGCCGTCGGGCAGCGAGCCGTCGGGCACCGACGAGTCCCGCACCGCGTAGTTGTCCTGCTTGGCCTCGAAGACCGCGGCGGACACCGCCAGCTTCTTGTCGAAGAACTCGCCCTTCAGGCCGAACTCGGTGTTGCTGCCGCGGATCGGCGCGAGCAGGTTGTCGTTCTTGTCCTTGTAGTTCTGCGGCTTGAACAGGTCGGTGTAGCTCGCGTAGAGCGAGACCGAGTCGGTCACGTCGTAGACGACGCCGAAGTACGGCGAGACCTCGTCGGTGACCTTGTAGGCGCCGGAGGTGCCGGTGAAGCCGCCGGTGGTGTTGAACGCGTCGGTGCCGGTCTTCCAGTAGCTCAGCCGCGCGCCGGTGATCACCGACAGCGCGTCCAGCACCTTCCAGCGGCCCATGGCGAAGACGCCGCTCTGCTCGGTCTCCGCGACGCGCTTGGCGCCGGTGGCGCTGAAGGTCGGCGTCGGCGCGCTGCCATCCCAGGTGCGGATGTCCGGGATCGCGTAGCTCCAGCTGTTGACGCCGGTCAGCGTCGGCGTGGTGGTGGTCGTCTTCACGCCGTTGGCGCCGATGACCAGGTCATGCCGGCGCCCGAAGAGCTCGACCGTGCCGGACGCGTAGAGGTCCAGGCTGTCGCGCTTCTCCCAGCTGCGGCCGACGGCGGCCAGCAGCTTCAGGCCGGCGCCGGTCTTGGGGTCCGGATAACCGCTGGCATAGGGCACCAGGCGGAAGGTGTTGCCTTCGCTGTGGTTGGCGATGGCCTTGAGCGTCCAGTCGTCGCCGAGCTTCTGCTCCAGCACCGCGTAGAAGGTGCCGTTGAAGCGCGACCAGCGCGACCACGACGGCGAGAAGCTGGTCTCGCGCGGCAGCCCGGCCAGCGAGCCGTCCGAGGCGAAGCGCGGGATCGTGCCCCAGACCGGGCCCTTGGGCGTGTTGTTCTGGTTCTGGTAACCGAGGGTCAGCGTGGTGCTGGCGGTCAGGTCGGCCTCGACGGTCGCCATCAGCGCGGTCTTGTTGTCCAGGTGCCGGTTGCGGAAACCGTCCTTCTCCTGCGCCGACGCGATCAGCCGCGCGCGCACGCGGCCGTCGCGGGTCAGCGGCGTGTTGAGGTCGGCCTCGAGGCGATGGAAGTCGTCGGAACCCAGCACCACCGCGCCGTAGGCGGAGAACGCCTTCTCCGGCCGCTTGCGGATCATGTTCACCGTCGCCGACGGGATGCCCGCGCCGGTGGTCAGGCCGTTGGCGCCGCGCACGACGTCGATGCGCGAGTAAAACGCGGTGTCGAACTCCTGCTGCGTGTTGCCGCTGTAGGTCGGCACGCCGTCGATCTGGAAGTCGGTGATCTGGAAGCCGCGGGCGAAGTACAGCGGGCGCTGGGTGTCGTAGAACGACACGTTCACGCCGGTGATGTTCTGCATCACGTCGTTGATGCTGATCAGCGTCTCGTTCTCGAGGCGGGTGGCGTCGAGGCTGCTCATCGACTGCGGCGTCTCCCGCGCGGTCAGCGGCAACCGGGTGCTGGCACCCTCGAGCTTCTTGCGCGCGGCGCTGATCGTCACGCGGTCGAGCGCCTTGCGACGATCGGCGGCCGTGCCGCCCGAGGTGGCGGGATCGGCGGTGGCGTCGGCTTCAGGGGCGTCGGCGTCGTTCGACGTCGCGGGGACGGACTGCGCGACGGCGGCGCCGGCGGACAACAGCAGCGCGACCGCGGCCGCGAGAGGAGTGAGGGAGGAGCAGCGGGACATGGGAAAGAGCAGCAGCGAGCGGGCGTGAGCCCGCCACCGGCGCGCGCACGAGCGCACCGGGCCCCGGAGGGAGGTGTTGGAAGGAGGCTTGCGGGTCCGGCTCCAGGCGCCGTGCGGCGCGCGCAACGGAGGTTGCGGGGCACGGTGGAGCGTGAGGATCAGGCTGGCGGGAGGCCCTATCCGCCGGGCTTTGCCGACTAGATGAGAACTGTTCTCATTGTAGAAACAGTCTGCGGCGGCGTTCAGGCAAAACCTGCCCCTGTGTGCGGTCTTCGGCCCCACCCACGCTCGCTGCCTGCGCCTTGTGGCCGTGGTCAGGCCAAGGCGACACGGTTGCGGCCCAGATGCTTCGCGCGCTCGACGGCCGCATTGGCGCGGGCGATGAGCAGGTCCGTCGCGTAGGGCGGCGCGCTGGCCAGGCCCATGCTCAGCGTCACGTCCAGGCCCGGCGCGAGCTCGCTCCACGGATGCACCGAGACGCTCGCGCGGATCCGCTCGCAGACCTCGAAACCCCGGTCCGCCACCGTGTCCGGGAAGACGACCAGGAACTCCTCGCCGCTCCAGCGCAGCAACACATCGGAGCCGCGCGTGTTCTCGCGCAGCAGCTGCGCCAGCTCCTGCAGCACGCGGTCGCCAATCTCGCGACCATGGCGCTCGTTGATGTTGCGCAGGCCGTCCGCGTCGATCAGCGCCACCGTCAGCGGGCGCGCCTCCTGCTCCGCCGCGCGCAGCAGCGGCGGCAGCCGCGCTTCCAGGCAGCGGCGATTGCCCAGGCCCGTCAGCGGATCCTTGAACTCCGCCGCGTCGCGGGCGGCGGCCCCAGTCGGATCGGCCGCGTACTCCGCTTCCATTCGCGAGACGAAGTACTGCGATTGCGCCATCAGCTGCGAGACCGCGCGCCGGCGCTCCAGCGTGCGCGCCTGCTCCAGGTGGAACAGCGACGGCCCCAGCAAGGCCAGCGCCTTCGCCGCGCGGTAGCTGGCCTGGTGCAGGCGCAGGCGCAGGAACAGCGGCACGTCGTTCAGCTCGGTGCCGTCCGCCGCGTCGCCGCGCCCTCCGGCGTCGCGCGCGGTCACGCGCTCGAGGTCCTCCTGCAGCGCCTGCAGCTGCTGCCAGGCGGTGCTGGCCTGGCCGCGCGCGAGCTGCAGTTCGGCCAGCATGCCGCGCAGGCGCCAGTCGAGCAGGCGGAAGCCGGCCCGCTCGCTTTCATCGCGCGCTTCGGTGAGCAGCGGCTCGGCTTCGTCCAGGCGCCCCATCAGCAGCAGCACCTCGCCGAAGTTGGACGCGGTCAGC
Organism: Mitsuaria sp. GD03876; assembly: GCF_029840635.1. Classification (GTDB taxonomy): domain Bacteria; phylum Pseudomonadota; class Gammaproteobacteria; order Burkholderiales; family Burkholderiaceae_C; genus Roseateles. Next base: position 40,748 of record NZ_JAOCCU010000001.1, read on the forward strand.
GCGATGCCGTAGCGGTCGCCGAGCTGGAGCGAATGGGGACGCGCCTCGCGCGCGAGTTCGAGCGCCCGCTCCAGCGTGCGCGGCGCCTGCTGCGGCGCGGCGCCGTCGCGCTGCAGGTGGTAGGCGCCGATCGCCACGGTGCACAGGTTGGTGAGCGTGACCACGCGCTCGTAGGGCGTGGCGTTGGTGCGCAGCAGGCCGCCGGCCTCGCTCATCAGGCGCTCGGCCTGCCAGGGATCGCCCATGCGCTCGAAGCAGGCGCCCAGGCCGTTCAGCGCGACCGCGTGCAGCCTCAGGTCACCCAGCTCGCCGGCCAGCTTCAGCGCCTCGTGCGCGCAGGCCAGGCCTTGCTCGTAGGCGCCGAGCTCGCAAGCCGCCAGGCTCATCCAGCGCAGCAGCTCGCACATCGCGGCACTGGCGCCGAGCGGCCGCATCAGCCGCAGCGCGCGCTCGCCGACGTCCAGCATGCCGGACAGGTCGCCGCGGCGCAGGCGGAAGAAGGCGCGCAGGCGGCCGGCCTCGGCCTGTTCGTTGATGTAGCCCTCGGCGTCGGCGCGATGCCAGATGGCATCGGCGAGCGCGAGGCCGTCGTCCAGCCGGGCCTCGCGTTGCGCGAGGCGGGCGCGCTCGAGGAGCTCGCCGAGCGGCGCGCCGTCCAGGGACGCCGTCGCTGGCGTCGTCATCGCATCGGGAGAAGGGGTGCCGCTTGGGAACATCCGGCAAGCGTAGCCGAACCTGTCTCCTGCACTGCGAAGACCCTCACCCCCCGGCCTCTCGCAACTCCCTCTCCCGCACTGCGGGAGAGGACGGGGGTGAGGGTCGTGGCCGGACTCGGCGCCCGCCGAGCGGCCTGCTCAGCCCTGCATCACTGGCTCGTCGGCATCACGAACTCGGCGCCCTTGGCGATGCTCGCGGGCCAGCGCTGCATGACGCTCTTCTGCTTCGTATAGAAGCGCACGCCCTCCTCGCCGTAGGCATGCATGTCGCCGAACAGGCTCTTCTTCCAGCCGCCGAAGCCATGCCAGGCCATCGGCACCGGGATCGGCACGTTGATGCCGACCATGCCGACCTGCACGCGGCGCGCGAACTCCCGGGCGACATTGCCGTCGCTGGTGAAGCAGGCGACGCCGTTGCCGAACTCATGCGTGTTGACGAGGTGCAGCGCCTCGCTGAAGTCCTTGACCCGCACGCAGGCGAGCACCGGCCCGAAGATCTCTTCCTTGTAGAGCCGCGTCGACGGCTGGACGTGGTCGAACAGCGTGCCGCCGGTGAAGAACCCGCCCGGCAGCCCGTCGACCTGGTGACCGCGCCCGTCGACCACCAGCGTGGCGCCTTCCTCGACGCCCTGCGCGATCGCGCCCTCGATGCGGTCGCGCGCCTCGCGCGTGACGATCGGGCCCATCTCGGCGCGCAGGTCCATGCCGTCCATGATCTGGAGCGCCTTCGCGCGCTCGGCCAGCTTGGGCACGATCTTGTCGGCCACGTCGCCGACCAGCACCGCCACCGAGATCGCCATGCAGCGCTCCCCCGCCGAGCCGTAGGCGGCGCCGATCAGCGCGTCGACGGCCTGGTCGATGTCGGCATCGGGCATGACCACCATGTGGTTCTTCGCCCCGCCCAGCGCCTGCACGCGCTTGCCGTGCCTCGCGCCGGTCTCGTAGATGTACTGCGCGATCGGCGTCGAGCCGACGAAGCTCAGCGCCCGCACGTCGGGATGGTGCAGCAGCGCGTCGACGACCTGCTTGTCGCCCTGCACGACCTGGAAGATGCCGTCGGGCAAGCCGGCCTGCTTGAACAGCTCGGCGATGGCCAGGCTGGGCGACGGGTCGCGTTCGCTCGGCTTGAGGATGAAGGCGTTGCCGGTGGCGACGGCCAGCGGCGCCATCCACATCGGGACCATGAACGGGAAGTTGAACGACGTGATGCCGGCCACCACGCCCAGCGGCTGGCGCGTCGTCCAGTTGTCGATGCCGGTGGAGACCTGCTCGGTGTAGTCGCCCTTGAGCAGCTGCGGCACGCCGCAGGCGAACTCGACGACGTCGATGCCCCGGGTCACCTCGCCCTGCGCGTCGGTGAAGACCTTGCCGTGCTCGGCGGTGATCATCGCGGCGAGGCGGTCGCGGTGCTGGTTCAGCAGCTCGAGGAACTTGAACATCACCCGCGACCGGCGCAGCGGCGACGCATCGGCCCAGGCGGGGAACGCGGCCTGCGCGGCGGCGACCGCCGTGTTCACGTCCTCGGCATTGCCCAGCTGCAGCTGGCGGGCCACCTCGCCGGTGGCCGGATTGAAGACCGCCTGGCTGCGACCCGAGGTGGCCGCGCGGCGCTGGCCGCCGATGAAATGGGGGATGTCGGCGTTGTCGGTGAACGCGGCGGGGGATGGGGTGCTCACGGCGGTCTCCTGCTTCTGTGGGATGCCGACGAGTCTAGGCAGCGCCTCCCACCCTGCCTAGCCCAGATGGCCGATCACATTGTTCGATAGACTGAACAATCATGGCCTCGCGAACCCCCGCCCTTCCCTCTCGTCCCGCCTCGGCGACCGCGGTCGCCACCGCCACGGGTTTGCCCCCCGGCAGGACGGCCTTGCCGGTCCGGGCGGAAGTCCGGGACGAGCTGCTCTGGTCCCAGCTGCAGGCGCTGATCGCCGTCGCGCGGCTGGGCAGCTTCACGAAGGCGGCGCAGCGGCTGGGCCTGTCGAAGGCCGCGGTGAGCCAACGGGTGGCGGATCTGGAGCGCCACCTGGACCAGCAGCTGGTGCAGCGCACGACGCGCTCGGTGCGGCTGAGCGAGGCCGGCCTGCGCCTGGTCGAGCAGGCCGAGCCCGGCCTGGCGCTGCTGAGCCGCAGCCTGGGCGAGGCGCGCGAGGCCGCGGGCGCGCCGCGCGGGCTGCTGCGCGTGACCGCGCCGGTGGCGCTGGGCCGGCAACATGTGGCGCCGGCGCTGCCGGCGTTCTTCGACCGCTACCCGGCGCTGCGGATCGAGCTCGACCTGTCGGACCGGCTGGTGCCGCTGGCGCAGGAGGGCTTCGACCTGGCGATCCGGCACACCAGCGCCCCGCCGGAAACGCATGTGGCCTTCAAGCTCTGCGCGTCGCGCGCGCTGCTGACGGCGAGCCCCGCCTACCTCGCACGCGCGGGCACGCCGCAGCATCCGGCGGAACTGGCGCAGCACCGCTGCCTGCCCTATCTGCGTCCCGGCCCGGCCCAGTGGTTCTTCGAGCGCGTCAGCGAAGGCGGCGATCCCGAGCGCCTGCGCGTGCCGGTGCAGGGCTTCTTCCGCGCCAGCAACAGCGAGGTGCTGCGCGACGCGGCGCTGTCGGGGCTCGGCATCGCGCTGCTGCCGGACTTCAGCGCGGGCGAGGCGATGCGAGACGGCCGGCTGGTGGAAGTGCTGCCCGACTGGCGCCCCGTCGGCTTCTTCGGCGACGCGATCTACGCGATCCACCCGTGGAGCAGCCACACGCCGCAGGGCGTGAGGCTGCTGGTGGAGCACCTCAAGGGGGCGATGTCGGGCGGCTACTGACGCCGGGCGCCTGAAGCCAGGCGACCGAAGCCGACGGACGGGCGACGCTTCGCGGTCAACGCGCGGTGGTCAACGCGTGACCTTCGCCGCGCTCAGCGGCACCAGCGCGAGCAGCGCGGCCAGCAGCCAGAACGCGGACGACAGGCCGACGCCGGCGGCGAGGAACCCGATCAGCGCCGGGCCGAGCAGCACGCCCGCGTAGCCCGCCGTCGTCACGGCGGAGACCGCGAACGCCGCCGGCATCGCCGTCTGTTGGCCGGCGCGGCGGAACAGCACCGGCACCAGGTTGGACGCGCCCAGCCCGATCAGCACGAAGCCCGCGAAGGCCACCGCGCGCACCGGCGCCAGCAGCAGCGCCGCGACCCCGAGCACCGCGACCACGCCGCCGATCACCAGCGTGCGCCGGTCGCCGAGCCGCGCGACGACCGCGTCGCCGGCGAAGCGCCCCGCCGTCATCGCCACCGAGAACAGCATGAAGCCCAGGCCGCCCTGCGCCGGCGCGACCAGCTGCGACTCGGTCAGCAGCAGCGCGCTCCAGTCCAGCACCGCCCCTTCGGCGAGGAAGGTCGCCGCGGCCAGCAGCGCCAGCAGCCACACCATCCCGCGCGGCATCACGAACAACGGACCGCCCGAGGTCCGCGCGGTCTCCAGCACGTAGGGCCAGGCGACGACGACCGCCAGCGCCATCAGCGCGGCGCCGAGCGCCGTCGCATGCAACGGCTCGAAGCCCATCGACAGCAGCAGCGTCATGAAGCCCGCGCCGACGAAACCGCCCACGCTGTACAGGCCGTGGAAGCCCGACATCAGCGGCTTGCCCGCCGCGCGCTCGACCTCGATCGCGTTGATGTTCATCGCCACGTCGAGCGAGCCCAGACAGGCGCCGAAGGCCGCCAGCGCCAGGCCCAGGCTCCACGGCGCGTCCGCGACCGCGAGCAGCGGCAGCACCGCCGCCATGCCGAAGCCGCTGGCCACGATCACCGGCCGCGTGCCCAGGCGCGTGCTCAGCACGCCGGCCGCCACCATCGCCGCCACCGATCCCAATCCCAAGCACAGCAGCAGCACGCCGAGCGTGCCCTCGTCGATGCCCAGCCGCTGCCGCGCGAACGGCACCAGCGGCGCCCAGCAGGCGACGCCGAAGCCCGCCACCAGGAAGGCCAGCCGCACGGCGAGCCGGTTCTCGGGTTTCTCGACGGCGGTGTCGGCGCCCGCCAGCGCTTGCGGGGACGCGCTCATCGGGCGGTCTCCACCGGGACCACGTCGACGCCCGCCTCGCGCAGGCCGGCGACGACGCCGGCATCGAGGTCGTGCTCGATCACCGCGGTGCGCAGCATCCCGAAGCTGGCGATGCGGTGCGGCGCCGAGGCGCGCGCCTTGTCGCTGGTCAGCAGCGCCGCCGGGTGGCGGCTGTTCTGGACCAGCGTGCGCTTGAAGGCGGCTTCGCTGAACTGCGTCGTCATGATCCCGTCCGCCACCGACAGCGAGCACACGCCGATGAAGCAGCGGTCGATCCGCATCCGCGAGAGCGCGTCCACCGCCGCCGCGTCGACGCAGCCGCCCAGGTGCCGGTCGACCTCGCCGCCCACCATCAGCAACCGCAGGTCCTGGCGGCGCAGCACCTCGGCCGCGACGTCGACCGCGTTGGTGGCGATCGTCAGGTCCGCGTCCTCGGGCAGGAACTCGACCAGCGCCAGGTTGGTGCTGCCGGTGTCGATGAAGACCAGCTCGCCCCGCCGCACCGTCGCCGCGCCGGCCCGGGCCAGCGCCGACTTGCGGTCCGGCGCCTCGCGCAACCTCGCGGCCAGCGGCCGGTCGCCGTCGACCACGGGCACCGCGCCGCCGTAGACGCGCCGGCACAGGCCCTCGGCGGCCAACGCGCGCAGGTCGCGGCGGATCGCGTCCTCGGACAGCTTGAACTCGGCGGCCAGGTCGGCCGCCACGACGGCCTGCCCCGCCGACAGGCGTTCGGCGATCAGCAGGCGGCGGGATTGGGGAAGGTCGGCTTGCGTCATGACGCCCTCGGTTGGAGCGCCGCAGTATGCATGGTTTATCTCGTTCATGCACGTTGTCGCATGATTGTTCGTGCTGCGGCTCGCCCGACATTTCCGCGCCTTCACCCCCTAACTCGCTGCTTCTTCCCTCAAATCTCTCCCCCGCAGTGGGGAGCTACCCCTGATCCGTGGGAGTTCGCCTTCCCCCGCAAGGGGGCCGACATCCCTAGAGCAGCGGTTTTTTGCGGCGAGGCGGCCGCCGAAAGTGACGCCGGGCGGTCGATGTTGGCCGCCAGGAGATCGGCATGAAGTCTTTGAACGTGATGCGTCGCATGGCCGCCTGGGCGGTCCTGAGCGGCGCGACCGCCGTCGTGCTGGGCCTGACGCCCGCCGCGGCACAAACCTCGACGTCGGACCGCGACGTGGTGCCGGGCGCGCAGTTGCGCACCGGTGAACCGCTGCGCGTCGGCGGGTACGCCGCGCTGCGGGCCAAGGCGCTGCAGTCGCCGCGCAAGGTCCGCGTGATCGCGCGGCTGTCGGCCTTGGCGGCCGGCACCGGGCCGGCAGCCGAGCCGCTGCGGGCGCTGGGCGAGAGCCCCGCGATCCGGAGCGCGCGGGACCAACTGGTGCTGCGCCTGCGGGCCCGTGGCGCCGAGTCGGTGGAGGGGCTGGCGGACACCTCGCTGGTCGTGATGGAGGTCGACGCGGCGCAACTCGACGCGCTGGTCGCCAACGGCGAGGTCGCCGAGCTGACCGAGGACGTCCCGGTGCCGCCGATCCTGGCGCAGTCCGGACCGCTGGTGCACGCGCCGCAGGCGCAGGCGCTCGGCGCGCGCGGTGCCGGCACCGCGGTGGCGATCCTGGACACCGGCGTGCAGAGCAACCATTCGTTCCTGACCGGCCGCGTCGTCGAGGAGGCCTGCTTCTCGACCACCTCGGCGGGCAGCAACGCGACCTCGGTCTGCCCGGGCGGCGCCTCCAGCAGCACCGCGGTCGGTTCCGCGGCGCCCTGCGGCATCGGCGGCTGCGACCACGGCACGCACGTGGCCGGCATCGCCGCCGGCCGGGCCTTCGGCAGCACCACCTTCAACGGCATGGCGCCCGACGCCAACATCATGGCCGTGCAGGTGTTCTCGCGCTTCGCCGACACGCCGGGGAACACGCCCTGCGCCAACGCGGGCACCGCCTCGCCGTGCGCGCTGAGCTTCACCTCGGACCAGATCCGCGGGCTGCAACGCGTGCTCGACCGGCGCGCCGCGCGCAACGTGGTGGCGGTGAACATGAGCCTGGGCGGCGGCGTCAACGCCGCGGCCTGCGACGCCGATGCCCGCAAGGACGTCATCGACGACCTGCTCGCGGCCCGCGTGGCCACGGTGATCGCCTCGGGCAACAACGGCTCGTCGACCGGCGTCAGCGCGCCGGGCTGCATCTCCACCGCGGTGACGGTGGGATCGACGACCAAGACCGACACGATCTCGAGCTTCTCCAACAGCTCGTCGCTGGTGGACATCCTGGCGCCCGGATCGAGCATCAACTCGTCGGTCACCGGCAGCGCCTTCGGCGTCAAGAGCGGCACGTCGATGGCGACGCCGCACGTGGTCGGCGCCTTCGCGGCGATCCGCTCGATGGTGCCCGGCGCCAACGTGGGCGACATCCTCGGCGCGCTGCAGGCCACCGGCGTCGCGATCACGGACGCGCGCAACGGCGTGACCAGGCGGCGCATCAACATCGAGGCCGCCGTCCAGCAGCTCGCGCCGCAGCCGTTCGCGCTGTCCAGCGGCATGCTGTTCCAGATGCACGCCGACGGCCGCATCTGGGCCCACACCGGCGTGGCCTGCTCGGGCAGCAGCTGCCCGGGCTGGGTGATGCTGGACAACAACCCCGCCACCAAGGCGATTGCCGCCGGCGGCAACGCGCTGTACCAGCTGCACGCGGACGGCAAGGTCTGGCGCTACACCGGCATCCGCTGCGGCGCCAACGCCTGCCCGGGCTGGCAGATGCTGGACAACAACCCGGCCACGAAGCAGATCGCCGCGGGCGGCACCTCGCTGTACCAGCGCCACGCGGACGGGAAGATCTGGCGCTCGACCGGCGCGGCCTGCTCAGGCAACAGCTGCCCCGGCTGGACGATGCTGGACACGAACCCGGCCACCGTCGACATCGTCGCGGACGGCACGCGGCTCTACCAGCGCCACAACAACGGCCGCATCTGGCGCTTCACCGGCACGGTGTGCTCCGGCAACAGCTGCCCGGGCTGGTCGATGCTGGACAACAACCCGCACACGATCGCGCTCGCCGCGGCCGGCGGCGCGCTGTTCCAGCTGCATGACACCGGCGCGATCTGGCGCTCCACCGGCGTGGCCTGCTCCGGCAACAGCTGCCCGGGCTGGACGATGCTCGACAACAACCCGGCGGCGCGCGAGATCGCGGCCAACGTCGGCGGACTGTTCCAGCGGCATGTCGACGGGAAGATCTGGCGCTTCACCGGCACGGTGTGCTCGGGCAACAGCTGCCCGGGGTGGACGATGCTCGACAACAACGGCGCGACGGTGCAGATCGAGGCGGCCACCAGCGGCCTCTACCAGCGCCACGGCAACGGCCGCATCTGGCGGTCGACCGGCGCGGCGTGCTCGGGCAACAGCTGCCCGGGCTGGGTGATGCTGGACAACAATCCGGCCACCACCGCCATCGTGACGGCCCAGCCATGACGTTCCGGTCACCGCGCCTGTCCCGGCCCCGCATGCCGACCTCCCTGGGCATGCCGGCGTGCGTGGTCGCGGCCCTGATGGGCACGGCCTGCGCGCTGATGGGCGGCGACGGCGCGGTGGCCGGTTCGCCGGGCGCGCCGATGTCGATGCCTTCGGGGGCGCCGGGCGCCGGGGCCTCGGGCATTCCCGGCGCGTCGTCCCCTTCGGCGTCCGATTCGGAGTGCCTCGCCATGGACCTCATCGACGGCGCGAGCGCGCTGCTTCAATCGCTGGACCGGTCGCCCGACCGGCCGGCGCGGGTGCTGCTCAAGCTCAAGCCGGGGCCGCAGGCGCTGGCGGAGGTCCGACGGGCGCTCGACGCGGCGAAGGCCACGGGCGAGGCCGTCGGCGGCCGGCCGCTGCTGGTGGCGGAGCTGACCGCCTCGCAGCTGCGCGCGGTGCTGGCGACCTGCCAGGTGGCGGGCGTGCAGCGCGACGAGCCGGTGCCGGGAACCTGACGACCGGATCGGCCATCGCGACGCTGCCATGATGTCGCCCAGCCGAGGCCCATCCCGGGCCTTCCGCCAAGGAGCGCCCATGAGCACCGCATCGATGCTGTCGACCCTGTTCCGCTACCAGGCCTGGGCCCATGACGGGTTCCTGCGGGCCATCGAGGCGCTCGATGCCGGGCGGCATCCGGAACAGCGCCACCTGGCGCTGCGCGTGCTCAACCACGTCTACGTGGTCAACCAGATCTTCACCGGCCACCTGACCGGCCAGCCGCACGGCTACGAGGCCAACAACACCGTCGACACGGCGACGCCCGAGGCGCTGCGCGCGGCGCATGCGGCATCGGACCGGTGGTTCCTCGAATACCTCGCGTCGATCACGCCGGAGCAACTGGCCGAGCGCGTCGCGTTCCGCTTCACCGACGGCGACCACGGCGCGATGACGCGCGAGGAGATGCTGTTCCACGTGGTGACGCACGACGGTTATCACCGCGGCGAGGTGGGGCGGCTGCTCAAGCAGATCGAATCGCCGCTGCCGTGGGACACCTTCGCGGTGTTCCTGCACCAGGACCAGCCGGAGCGGCGCGGTCAGCAATGACGGCCGGGGCGGCGAGCGCGGCCCCATGCCGCCAGACCGCACGAAGCGTCTGCGACGCCCGGATCGCGACCCACAAAAAAGGACGCCCGACCAGCGAGCTGACCGGGCGTTGCAAGTCCTAGAAAGGACGTCGTTGGGATCGGTGCCTGCCGTCGGGGCCTGGGGCCGCGCCGTCGGAAGACGTGAGATGGACTCTAGGGCGAACCCTGAGCCTCCGGCATCCCCTCAAGGTGGGAATCAGTCGAAAAATAGTCAGCAGGTGTAAGCACCACTCCGCAATACGGAAAAGTCCTCGGCATCGCGCGGAACGCCCATGACTTTCGTGCGGGAGGCCACACAAGACACGCCGGTCCGCATGCCCAGGCACGCGCCGCGTCGCCCGTTGGAAGGACAGTCCCGCCCCGGGTCGACCCGCCCGGATAATCGCGCCCCATGACCGCGTCCAAGCCTCCCCAGAAGTCCGGCCCCCGCCCGCCCGCCGCCAAGACCGGCGCGCCCGCCCGCGGTCCGCGACCCCAGCACGGCCGCGCGCCTTCGGGCGCCGCCGCGCCCAGCGCGCCGCCCGACGCCTGGAGCGACGACGACCTCGACGAGCTGCAATCGCTGCTCGACGAGGTGCCCGCGCCGCTGGAGCCGCTCGACGCGTCGATGCTCGACGGCTTCCTGGTCGCGGTGATCCTGCAGCCCAAGCCGGTGCCGCTGTCCGATTGGTGGCGCTGGGTCCTCGATGCCGAGGAAGGCCGCCCCGCCCCGGCCCGCTACGACGCGCAGCCGCTGCTGCAGCTGGTCCAGCGCCGCGAGCGCGAGCTCAAGCAGGCGATCGCCGATCGCCAGTGGTTCGACCCCTGGGTCTTCGAGCTCGACGAGGACGCCTCGCCCTCCGAGACGGTGCTGCCCTGGGTCGCGGGTTTCGCGCTCGCCGCGGACCTCTTCCCGGCGCTGATGAACCTGGACGAGTCCGAGCTCACCGAGCCGCTCGCGCAGCTCTACATGCACCTGGATCCCGAGGACCTCGAGGACGCCGACGCGCTGCTCGAGGAGATCGAGAGCCTGGAGCCGCCCGAGGAGCTCGACGAGGCCGTCGAGAGCCTGGTGCGCGCCACGCTGCTGCTGGCCGACGTCTCGCGGCCGCAGCCGAAGCCGCAACGGCCCGGCGGCCATGGCGGCCCGGGCGGCCCGCGCCGCGGCGGACCGCCGCCCCGCCGTCAGCGCTGAGGCTCGGCGCCCGCGCTGGGCGCGATGGGCGCGCCAGGTCCGACCTGGCGCTTCATCCACTCGCTCATTTCCCACAGCGTGTGACCGATCGACTCGCGCGCGGTGTAGCCGTGCGACTCGTGCGGCAGGGTGACGTAGCGCACCGTGCCGCCCGTGCCCGCCAGCGCCTGGTACAGCCGCGCGCTCTGAATCGGGAAGGTGCCCGGGTTGTTGTCCGCCTCGCCGTGGATCAGCAGCAGCGGCTCCTTGAGCTTGTCGGCGTAGTTGAACGGCGAGAGCCTCTGGTAGACGTCCTGCGCCTCCCAGTAGGTGCGGCGCTCGCTCTGGAAGCCGAACGGCGTCAGGCTGCGGTTGTAGGCGCCGCTGCGCGCGATGCCGGCCTTGAACAGGTGGGTGTGGGCCAGCAGGTTGGCGGTCATGAAGGCGCCGTAGCTGTGGCCGCCGACCACCATGTGGTCGCGGTCGCTGACGCCCAGCTCCACCGCCTTGTCGATGATCGCCTGCGCGTTGGCCGTGATCTGCGCGATGAAGCTGTCGTTCACCGTCTTCGGATCGCCGACCACCGGCATCGTCGCGTCCATCAGCACCACGTAGCCGTCCAGCAGCAGCATCAGCGGGCTGGTCGCCGGGAAGGTGTTGAAGCGGTTGGTGGAGCCGCTCACCTGGCCCGCGGTCGACGCGTCGGTGTACTCCAGCGGATAGGCCCAGACGAAGGTCGGACGGCGCTCGCCGGCCTGGTAGCCCGGCGGCTTGTACAGCCAGAACGAGAGCTCCACGCCGTCCGCGCGCTTGAAACGCACGAACTCGCGCTGGATGTCGCGCAGTTGCGGCGTCGGGTTCTTCACCTCGGTCAGCGGCTTGATGTCGGCCAGCGAGGCGCCGCCGCGCAGCATCACGTTGCCCGGCTCGTCGATGCTCTCGCGCACCGTCAGCACCTGCGCGCCGGCGCCGTCGAGCACCGCCAGCGGCCGCTCGAAGTGCGCGGCGTCGCCGCCCTGCGCGGCCACGCCGGACTGGAACACGCGCGACTTCTTGTTGTCCGCCAGCGTGAGCCGGTCGATGAAGGGCTTGTCGCCCTCGGGGCTCGCGCCGAGGCCGAAGTACCAGATCGCGCCGTCGTCGACGCGCGCCACCGTGCGGCCGGTCGGCTGCATGCGGCCCACCGGCGTGCCCGGATCGCGGTAGCGGTCGCGCACCGAGCGCTCGACCAGCCGCTGCGCCGGCGCGGCGCCGTCCATCGTGACCAGCTCGGTCGAGGTCCGCATCTTCGCGAGGTCGAAGTCCTGCACCAGCGCCTGCTTGCCACCTTCGAGGAACTCCAGCCGCGACAGCCGCTGCGCGACGCGATGCACCTCGCGCGCCTCGCCGGTGTAGGGCGCGTCCAGCCGCATCAGCCGGTCGCGATGCGGCACCTGCACGCGGTTGTCGCCGTCGTCCAGCGCCTCGACCCAGTACACCGCGCCGTCGCCGCCGGGCGAGGCGAAGAAGTGACGCGGGCCGGTGATGACGCCCTCGACCGGCACGCCCTCCTTGAGCTTGGTGCGGCCGATGGCCACGACCTTGCCGTCGACGCCGCGCACCTCGGCCTGCGACGCGAAGTCGTCCCACGCGAGCTGATAGCTGAAGGGCTCGAGCAGACGCATCGTCAGCACCTGGCCCGGCGTGCCGAGGGCCTCGAGGTGGGTGAAAAGGCCGGGCTCGCCGACCGCCTTCACCACGCCGGTGGTGAGGTCCACGCGCGCCAGCTGCGAGCTCGCGTGATGCGCGAAGACGGCTGCGTCCTGCGCGTTGGCCAGCAGGTCCTGCGTCGTGCGCTCCGGCGAGTTGCGACCGATCGATTCCTGGATCGCCGGCCCCGCCGGCGCGCTGAACACCGGCGCGGGGCCGCGCTTGGCCGGCACCGTCAGCGTCATGAGCTCATGGTCGTTGAGCCATACGACGTCGTTCTCGAGCATCGTGTGCAGCTTCAGCTTGGGCACCGCCTTGAGCTTGCCGGTCGCCACGTCGCCCACCCACAGCTCGACCGCCGTCGCGGTGCGGCGGTTCAGCAGGAAGCGCTTGCCGTCCGGCGAGAAGCGCAGCAGGTGGAAGGTGCCGCCGGCCGGCAGCACGACGCGCCGCTCGGCGTCGCCCCCGGGCAGCGCGCGCAGCGTCAGCGCGTCGATCTCCGACATCAGCTGCGGGCTGTCGGTGGCCGGGTCGTAGCGCAGGCCGGCCTGGCGCAGCACCGGGCGGGCCAGCTCCGCGATCGTGCGGAAGCGGCGGTGGCCCGCGATCGCCAGCGTGCGCTGGTCCGGCGAGACCTGGAAGGTCGGCAGGCCCTGGGTGTCGAGCACCGCGCGGATCGCCGCCGACGGCTGCTGGTAGACCTGCGCGAGCGTCGCGGCGGAGGTCAGCGGCCTCGTCGCGGCCGCCTCGTCCGCGGGGGCCGCCGTGGCGGCGGCACCGCCGAGCGCGGCGGCCAGCGCCACGATCAGCGGCTGGCGGGCGCGGCGGGACAGGCGGGAGGAACGCGGACTCGGCGACGAAGCGCGGGACATGGACATGTGTCGGCCTGGAAACATTGGGAAGGCGGCAATCTAGCAGCGCCCTCCCCCGTTGTCCGGCCCGGCGCCTCCGGGTTGTCCCGGAGTCAGCCCGCGTTCAGGTCACGCCGCGAACAGTCGCGCGGCATGCAGGCCCAGCCCGGTCGCGACCGAGGCGAAGCGATCGCCACGCACCGGACGCGCGTCGGGGTAGTCGGCGGCGATGCGGTCGGCCAACACGCGCAGCCCGGTGGAGCCGCCGGTGAAGTACAGCGCGTCCACGTCCGAGGGCTTCAGCCCCGCGCGCTCGACGGTCTCGCGGCCGGCTTGCGCGATGCGCTCGATGTCGCCGCGCAGCGCGTCCATCGCCGCCGCTTCCGACAGCTCGACCGACAGGCCGGACTCGATCAGGCCGAGGTCGATCGTGCAGTCGCCGCCGCCGGCGACCTCGATCTTGGCGTCCTCGGCGCGGTTGGCGAGCTCGTGGCCCAGGCGCTCCTCCAGCACCGTCATCAGGCGCTGGTGGTGGCGCGGGTCGCCGTAGAAGCCCTTCATGTTGCGCAGCTCCAGCACGCGCTGCGGGCTGTAGCAGGTGTTGATCAGGTGCCAGGTCGCGAGGTCGAAATAGACGCCGCTGGGCACCTCGCGCGCCGTCTGGCCCGCCTTGGCCGGGCCGAGCGCGCGGTAGCCGAATTCGCGCAGGATGCCGGTCAGCTCGATGTGGCGGTCGAAGTCGGTGCCGGCGATGTGCACGCCGTGGTTGGCGAGGATGTCGTCGCGGCGGTCCAGCCGGCCCAGGCGCTCCGGCCCGACGCGCACCAGCGAGAAGTCCGAGGTGCCGCCGCCGATGTCGGCCACCAGCACGAGCTGTTCGCGCTCGGCGTGCTGCTCGAAGTCGAAGGCCGCGGCGATCGGCTCGAACTGGAAGTGCACGTCCTCGAAGCCGACCGCGCGCGCCGCGGCGGCCAGCGAGGCCTGGGCGGCGGCGTCGCGTTCGGGCTCGCCGTCGACGAAGTAGACCGGGCGGCCCAGCACCGCGCGGCGCGGCTCGTGGCCGTCGGCCGAGGCGGCCTGGCGGCGCAGCCGCTTCAGGTAGCCGGCCAGCATGTCGGCGTACTTGACGCCCTTGCCGCCGCCGACGTCGGTGACCTGGTCGATCAGGCTGGAGCCCAGGATGCTCTTCATCGAGCGCATCAGCCGCCCGTCGACGCCCTCGACATAGGCGGCCAGCGCGGCGCGTCCGAAGGCCCGCGGCGGGCCGTCGGCGTCATGGCGGCCCTCGGCGAAGTAGAAGACGGCGGTGGGCATCGTCACGTTGCCGCCTTCGAGCGCGACCAGGCGCATCGCGCCGGGGCGTTCGACGTCGGGAACGGCGACGGCCGAATTGGAGGTGCCGAAGTCGATCGCGCAGAAGTCGCGGGGCAGGCCGGAGGACGAGGAAGACATGGCGCGACGGAAATGCGAAAAGGGCGCGGATTCTAGCCGCGCCCTTGTTTCAGGCCGCCGGCGTCCCGATGACGCCGGCAGGGGCTCCAGCGGATTACGCCGGTTGCAGCGTGCGCGCGGCCTTGGCCGGCAGCGCGTCGCCGTAGAAGGCGAAGTCCAGCTCGGGGCGCTTGCCGCTCATCAGCTCGGCCAGCGCGCGGCCGGAGCCCGCGCCGTGCGTCCAGCCCAGCGTGCCGTGGCCGGCGTTGATCCACAGGTTGGATGCCTTCTGGCTGCGGCCGATGTAGGGCACGTTGGTCGGCGTGCTCGGGCGCAGGCCGGTCCAGTAGTTGGGCTCGGACAGGTCGGCGACGCCGGGGAACAGCTCGTCGTAGCGGCGGATCAGCGACTCGCAGCGGACCTTGGAGGTCGGCGTGTCCAGGCTGGTGTCCAGGCCCACGAGCTCGGCCGTGCCGGCGATGCGGACGAAGTCGCCCAGCCGCGAGATCGCGATCTTGCGCGCGTCGTCCAGCAGGCTGACGCTGCTGGCGAGCTCGGGCTTCTTCAGCCGCATCGTGGCCGAGTAGCCCTTGGCCGGATAGATGTTGAGGTGCTCGCCCAGCGGCTTGGTCAGCGCCGGCGCGTACGACGCCAGCGCCACGACGTAGGCGTCGCCCTTGAGCCATTGCGCCTGGCCGGTCTCGCGCGAGCGGACCTGCACGCCGCCGATCTCCTGGCCCTGCGGCTGCAGCGTCACGATGTCGTGGTTCCACAGGAACTGGGCGCCGCGCTTCTCGGCCAGCTGGGCCAGCGCCTGCGTGAACACGCGCGCGTCGCCCGATTCGTCGCTGGGGGTGTAGGTGCCGCCGAAGACCGCATGCTGCGCCGAGCGCAGCGCCGGCTCGATCGCCAGCACCTCGTCGCGGCTCAGCACGCGGCGATCCACGCCGTGGCGGCGCATGATCTCCGCGCCCTGCGCGCCGGCCTCGAAGTCGGCCTCGCTGCCGAAGAAGTGCAGGATGCCCTTCTGCAGGCGGTTGTATTGGATGCCGGTCTCGGCGACCAGCGACTGCAGCGACTCGTGGCTGTAGCGGCCCAGGCGCACGAGCTGCTCGACGTTGCGCTCGAACGCGGCGGTCGTGCACTGGCCCAGGAAGGACAGGCCCCAGCGCCACTGCGCCGGATCCAGCCGCGGGCGGAACAGCAGCGGCGCGTCGTCCTTGAGCAGCCACTTCGCGACCTTGAACGGCGCGCCGGCGTTGGCCCAGGGCTCGCAGAAGCAGACCGAGATCTGCGCGCCGTTGGCGAAGCTGGTCTCCAGCGCCGCGTCGGGCTGCCGGTCGACGACGACGACATCGTGACCCTGGTCCAGCAGGTACCAGGCGGTGTGGATGCCGATGATGCCGGCGCCGAGGACGATGACCTTCATGGGAGGAGCTCCAGGTGAACTTGTGGTTCGGCGTCGATGTCGCGTCGAAGTCGCATCGGCGTCGCCTTGGGGGCGTCAGGCCAGCGGGCGCAGGATCAACTGCAGTCCCAGGATGGCCATCACGAGGGCGATCAAGGCGTCGATGCTGCGCCAGACCGCCGGGCGGCGCAACGGCCCCGCCACCGCCGCCGCGCCGAAGCCCAGCAGCGAGAACCACATCCAGGACGCCACCGAGGCGCCCGCCGCGAACGGCAGCTGCAGGCCCGCCGGCTGCTGGGCGCCGACGGTGCCCAGCAGCACGACGGTGTCCAGGTAGACATGCGGATTCAGATAGGTCATCGCCAGCGTGCTGCCCAGCACCGCCGTCAGCGACGCGCTGCCCGCCTGCGCCTGCAGGCCGGCCCGGGGCGAGATCGCCCGCAGCGCCGCCTTGGCGCCATAGGCGAGCAGGAAGGCCGCGCCGCCCCAGCGGAACAGCTCCATCAGCAGCGGGCTCGAGGCGATCAGCCGGCCCAGGCCGAACACGCCCAGCCAGATCAGCAGCATGTCCGACAGCGCGCACACCACCACCACCGGCGCCACGTGCTGGCGCATCAGGCCCTGGCGCAGCACCAGCGCGTTCTGGGCGCCGATGGCGACGATCAGGCCGGCTCCGGTGAGCCAGCCTTGCAGCAGGGCCGCGCTGGGGGACGACATGGGGGTGTTCCGGGCGAGTGTTTCCGCCCGCTCGGGGGAGCGGGTCGCGGAGCGCGATTGTGGAGAGCCGCCCGCGAACCATGAAGTGGGATTAATATTTCAGCGACTCCATTAGGAACGCTAATGAAAGACCTGGATGCCGCCGGATTGGATTGCCTGGCCGCGCTGGCCGACGAGCGCAGCTTCGAGCGCGCGGCCGAGACGCTGGCGATCACGCAGAGCGCCGTCTCGCAGCGGCTGCGAAGCCTGGAGGCGCAGGTCGGGCAGCTGCTGGTGGTGCGCTCACGGCCGCTGCGGCTGACCGAGCCCGGCAAGCGCCTGCTGCGCTACGCCCGCCAACTGGCGGCGCTGCGCTCGGACGTGGTGCGGGAGCTGGGCGTGCAGTCGGCCCAGACCGAGCGGCTGCCGATCGCCGTCAATGCCGACAGCCTGGCGACCTGGGTGCTGCCGGCGCTCGATCCGCTGGTGCAACGCGGGCTGCGCGAGGGGTTCGGGCTGGAGCTGGTCGTCGACGACCAGGACTTCACCCACGACTGGCTGCGCCAGGGGGAGGTGCTCGGCTGCGTGACCACGGTGCCGCAAGCCTTGCGGGGGTGCATCGCGCAGCCGCTGGGGGTGATGCGCTACATCGCGGTGGCGAGCCCGGACTTCGTCGCGCGGCGCCTGCCTGAAGGGCTGGGGGCGGCCAACTTCGCGCAGGTGCCCTTCCTGGTCTTCAACCGCAAGGACGATGCCCAGCAGCAATGGGTGCGGCAGGCGATGGGGCTGCGCTCGGCGCGGCTGAACGCGCGCTACGTGCCGTCCAGCGAGGGCTACGTCAACGCGGTGCGGATGGGATGGGGCGTGGGCGTCGCGCCGGAACTGCAGGTCCGGCCGCTGCTGGCGAGCGGGGAGCTGGTGGCGCTGCGGCCGGAGGTGCAGGTCGAGGTCGCCCTGTACTGGCACCAGTGGAAGCTTGGCGGCGAATCGGCCGCGGGGGACGGCAAGGCCGTCGCGCCGGAAGGCGGAGCGCCGCCGGCATTGCTGGATCAGATCGGGGAAGCCTTGGCCCGGGGCGCCCGGGAGGCCTTGATCGCGCCGTGAGCCGCGAGGCCGGGCGACCGGCGCGCGTTCAGCGCTTGATGGAGGCGACCTGGACGCGGGTCTGCGCCAGGTGGGCCGGGACGGCGCCCGGCGCGGCCGAGGCGGCGCCCTGCTGCGCCAGCGGCAGGCGGAAGCCGCCGCGCTCGTGCTTGTCCTGGACGGAGTTGGCCAGCCATGCCGAGGTCAGCACCACGCTGCTGACAATGGCCCAGGTCATCGACTTGTGAATCAGCGGAGACATGAAAAAAGCAATGGCTAGCGCGAGCTACGAAAGGCCCGGAGCATAGTCACCCCTCATTACGGGGGGGATCACACCTAAGTGGGAAGCGTGGTTATTCCGCTGAACCTGTGGCGGGTTTACCCCAATATGTGTGCATTTGTGAACGGACCTTGAAAGCACCCGCGATCTGGGGATTCTCCCGGCGGGCCAGGCGCGCACACTGCGTCCATCACGCGGTGCGGCATCGGCGCCGCGGGATCCAAAAGTCCCCGTGCTTTTCGACGAGGTCCATCATGCGAATCACGTCCGCCCTGCGCCTTTTCCGTCGCAACACCACCGACGTCCACGAGCCGGAACCGGCCGACATGGGGACCGCGTTCGGCATGGAGGCGAGTTTCGGGGACGACAGCGAGTACGAGGACTTCCGCCGCAGCGACTACGGGCTGGAGTCCGAGGCCTCGCCCCCGGCGACGGTGAGCTCGCCACTGTCGTGGATGGCCACCCGCCGCAGCTGAAATGAACAAGGCGCCCCACCGGGCGCCTTTGTTTTTCCAGGGTCCGCGGCCCGGCGGATCAGCGGATCAGCAGCACTGGCACGTCGCTGTGGGCCATGACCTTCGTGGCCACCGATCCCAGCACCAGCTTGCCCAGCGCCGTGTGGCCGTGCGAGCCCATCATCAGCAGGTCGAAGCGGCCCTTCTCGGCGACGGCCGAGATCGCGTCGGCGGCCTGGCCGGTCTTGACAACGTACTGCGCCTTGATGCCGCGCTTGTCCATGAAGGTGCGGATCGGCTTGAGCACCTTCTCGGCCTCTTCCTGGTAGTAGTCGGCCAGCACGGCCTTCTCGAGCACCGCGGCCGCGCGCGGCGGCACCGCCGCGACCACGTGGACCACCGTGTAGTCATGCGCCCCGCCGAGCCACTCGTCGTGGGCGGACAGGTAGGCCAGCATGCGCTTCGAGTAGGTGCTGCCGTCGACGGCGACCAGGATCTTCATCGTTGTGTTCCTCTCTGACGGCCGACATCCGGCCGCTGGCGAGTGTGTCACGGGGCCGGGGCGGGAATCCAGGAAGACGCAGCGTGGGGATCCGTGCTTGACGGCGCCGGGCCGGACGGGCGGTCCGCGCCCTCCGAAATCCGGCCCGAAGTTCGGCCCGACCTTCAGCCCGACGTTCAGCCCGGCGGCCGCGACGCGGGGTCCGGACCCGGCGCGGGCGGCGGCGCGACGGGCAGGCGTGCCAGCTGCGCCTGCGCCAGCCGGTGGTAGATCGGCACGCTGATCCAGCGCGAGACCAGGCTGGCCAGCAGCGCCGCGGCCATCAGGCTGAGCACCATCGCGTGGCCGTCGACCATCTCCATCACGATGATGAAGGCGGTGATCGGCGCCTGCGTCACCGCGGCCAGGAAGGCGGTCATGCCGATGGCGATCAGCGCGGCGGCGCCCTCGTGGGTGCCGGTGAGCTGGGCGATGTCGCTGCCGATGCCCGCGCCGATGGCCAGCGACGGCGCGAAGATGCCGCCGGGCACGCCGGACCAGACCGCCAGCCAGGTCGCGACCAGGCGCAAGGTGACGTAGAGCACCGGCAGGTCGAGGTGGCCCTCGACCAGGCCGCGGGTGTAGTCGTAGCCGCTGCCGTCGGTGGCGCCGCCGCTGACCAGGCC
Source organism: Mitsuaria sp. GD03876 (assembly GCF_029840635.1). Taxonomy (GTDB): domain Bacteria; phylum Pseudomonadota; class Gammaproteobacteria; order Burkholderiales; family Burkholderiaceae_C; genus Roseateles. The sequence continues at coordinate 60,306 of NZ_JAOCCU010000001.1, forward strand.
GATCGCCGCGATCGCGATGCCGCAGCCGAAGGCGAAGCGCACCGGATACCGCGCGCGCCAGGCGCTGAAGCGGTCCGTCCCGCCGAGCAGGCTGCGCTGCAGCAGCCGCGAGAACACGCCGCCGAGCAGCCCGCAGCCGACGGCCGTCAGCAGACCGGGCAACAGGTGAGCCCAGGTCAGGTGGTCGACGCGCAGCCGGCCGAAGTAGCTGGCATTGCCGAACACCGACACCGCCATCAGGCCGGCCAGCACGATGGCCGCGATGATCAGCCCGCTGCTGCGCTGCTCGATCTTGCGGGTCAGTTCCTCGATCGCGAACATCACCCCCGCCAGCGGCGCGTTGAACGCGGCGGCGATGCCGGCCGCGCCGCCGGCCACCAGCAGCCCGTCGTGGTTCAGCGGCGAGCGCCGCGGCAGCCAGCGCTGCGCATGCTGCATGACGCCGGCGGCGATCTGCACCGACGGGCCCTCGCGGCCGATGGCCAGGCCGCCGAGCAGGCCGCCCGAGGTCAAGGCGATCTTGGCCACGCTCAGCCGCAGCGAGACGAACAGCCCTTGCGAGCCTGGTGTCACCCGCGGCGACAGCGCCGCCATCACCTGCGGGATGCCGGAACCCGCGGCGCCCGGCGCGAAGCGGCGGGTGATCCAGACCAGCGCGGCGGTCAGGCACGGTGTCCAGACCAGCGCGAGCCAGGCCGGTCCGTGGCGGACCTGGGCGAAGCCCTCGATCGCCAGGTCGCTGAGCCAGGTGAACAGCACGACGGCCAGGCCCGCCGCGACGGCGTACGCCAGCACGACGGCCCGCGCCAGCCATTGCCGCCAGTCGGCGAGGTCCTCGCGCATCGAGGACAGGAAGTCGGGTTCCGTGTGCGGCTGCGGATCCTTCGATCCCGACCGGTCGTTCGAGGGCGGCTGCATCGGGCGAGTATCCCGCCGCATCGCGCGCGGGCCGCGGCGCAGCGGGCAGAATCTCCCGCTTGTCCGTTCCGCCCCGTCCCGTCGTGCGCCTGCAACTGATCTCCGACCTCCACCTCGAACGCCAGACCGACTTCCAGACGGTGGCCGCGCCGGGCGTCGACCTGCTGGTGCTGGCGGGGGACGTCGGCTCGTACCAGGCCGGCTCGCGGCTGGTGACGAACGACTTCGGCCTGGGCCGCTTCTCGCCGAAACGCGCGGACGCGCCGTGGCCGCGGGTGCTGTACGTGCCGGGCAACCACGAGTACGACGGCCTGGACTTCGCCACCGCCCAGGCGCGGCTGCGCCAGACCTGCGACGAGCTGGGCATCGAGTGGCTGGACCGCGAGCAGCTCGTCATCGGCGACGTGCGCTTCATCGGCACGACGCTGTGGGCCGACTTCGACGCGCTGGCGGCGCGCGAGCCGACGCCGACGAAACAGCTCGCCGCGCGCGAGAAGGCGTTCCGCGCCGCCAACCATTACCTGCGCCGGTTCTCGACGCTCGTCGACGGGAAGCACCTGCTGGCCGAAGGCATGCGGGACGTGGCGCTCGACTGCCAGGCCTGGCTGCGCGAGGCGCTGGCCCAACCCTTCGACGGCAAGACGGTGGCGGTCACCCATTTCGCGCCGAGCCTGCGCAGCGCCGATCCGCGCTACGGGCTGACGCCGGGGACGGCGGGGTTCTGCAACGCGCTGGACGAGCTGCTGCCCTTCGCCGACCTGTGGCTGCACGGCCACCTGCACTGCGCGCACGACTACGTCGTCGAGTCGCCGTCCGGCCCGCGCGGCGAGGTGCCGCACCGCTGCCGCGTCGTCGCCAATCCGCTGGGCTACGCCAACAAGGGCGAGCAGGCGGACTACCGGCCGGACCTCGTCATCGAGGTCTGAGCGCCACCTGCCTGGTCAGGCAGACGCCAGCGCCGGCGATCGCGGCCGGCGGGCCGCCCGCCTCAGCGCTTCGCCGGCGGACCGTCGTAGGTCCACAGGTACTCGCGCGGCATCGGGCCCTTGTTGCGCCCGCCCTGCTGCGTCTGCTCCCACGCATGCGCCAGGATGCCCACCGAACGCGAGATGCAGAACAGCCCCCGGGCCAGCGGCGCCGGGAAGCCGAGCTCGGCATAGATCACCGCCGTCGCGCCGTCGATGTTCATCGGGATGCGGCGGCCGTCCTTGCGGCGCTGCAGCTCGGCCTCGACGGCCCGGCCGATCCGCGCGAAGCGGCCCGACACGACCTTGAGCGCCGCCGCCTCGTCGACCAGCTCCAGCAGCCGCGGCGCGCGCGGATCCACCGGATGGAAGCGGTGGCCGAAGCCCGAGACGAACTTGCCGCGCAGCTCGATCGCCTCGTCCAGGCCCGCGGCCGTGGCGGCCTCGAGCGACGCGCCCGCGTCCATCCGCGCCGCGATCGACTGCAGCATCTCCACGCACTGCTCGCCCGCGCCGCCATGCACGTCGCCGAGCACGTTCAGCGCCGACGCCATCGCGTTGTTCAGCCCGACGCCGCAGGTCGCGGCCATGCGCGCGATCGCGATGCTCGGCGCCTGCGGGCCGTGGTCGACCGCCGCCATCAGCGCGACGTCCAGCAGCTTGGCCTGCTCCGCGCCGGGCAGCTCGCCGCGCGTCATCAGCCAGACCATCTGGGCGAAGCTGACCTGCCCGATCAGGTCCTGGATCGCATGGCCGCGGTAGCGGATCACGCCGGGCGACATCTCGATGATCGAAGTCCGCCACCAGTCCGGCACCCGCGGGTCGTGCACCGCATCGGCGCCCGGCGCGCGCCCGATGCTCCCGCCCGTTCCGCTCGTGCTGCTCGTGCTGCTCGTGCCGCTCGTGCCGCTCGTGCCGCGCACGTCGTCCTGTTCGTTCATACCGCCTTCTCCGCTTTCAGCGCGGCGCGCTCGTCGGCGCCGTAGCCCAGTTCCTCGAGGATCTCGTCGGTGTGCTGGCCCAGCCGCGGCGGCGGCGTCGCCACCGACGGCGCCTGCCCGTCGAGCTTGAATCCGGTGCGCACGACCCGGATCGGCCGCCCCACGCCCGGCACGTCCTCGAAGCCGCCGACCATGCCGCGCCCCGCGATCTGCGGATGCGCCAGCGCCTCCTTCACCGACAGCACCGGCCCTGCCGGCACCCCGGCGGCGGTGAAGCGCTGCCACCAGTCCGATGCCGGGCGCTCGCTCATCGCCGCCTCGAGCAGGTGCTTGAGCTCGGCGCGATGCCGGAGCCGCGCCTGCCGGTCGGCGAAGCGCGCGTCGGTCGTCCATTCCGGATGACCGACGACGGCGCATACCGCCTCGAACTGCTCCTGCTTGTTGGCCGCGATGTTGAGCAGGCCCTCGCCGGTGCGGAAGGTGCCGGACGGGCTCGCGGTCACGTTGTCGTTGCCCATCGGCTGCGGCTCGCGGCCGGCCACCAGCAGGTTGGACACCGCCCAGCCCATCGTGGCCATCGCCGCCTCGAGCATCGACACGTCGATGAAGGTCGCGGATGTCCGGTCCCGGTCGGCCAGCGCCGCCGCGATCGCCATCGCCGCGGTCAGTCCGCCGATCGTGTCCGCCACCGGATAACCGACCCGCAGCGGCGCCGTCTCCGGATCGCCGGTGATGCTCATCATTCCGGACATGCCCTGAATGATCTGGTCATAGGCCGGCAGGTCGCGCAACGGGCCGTCCTGGCCGAAGCCCGAGATCGCGCAGTACACGAGGCGCGGATGCTCGTGCCGGAGCTCGTCGAAGCCCACGCCCAGCCGCTGCATGACGCCGGGGCGGAAGTTCTCGACGACGACGTCGGCCGTCGCGACCAGCTTGCGGAACACCGCCTTGCCGGCCGGCCGCTTGAGGTCGACGGTGATCGAGCGCTTGCCCGGGTTCTGCGCCAGGAAGGACACGCCCATGTGGGCCTGGTTCAGCGCCGGATCCGCGCCGAGCTGGCGGGCGAGGTCGCCGGTCTCGCGCGCCTCGACCTTGATGACGTCGGCGCCCAGGTGCGCCAGTTGATGACACGCGAACGGGCCGGCCAGGACGTTGGTCAGGTCCAGGACGCGCACGCCGCGCAGGGGCTGGTGGCTCATGGGGAACTCCGCCGCGCGCTCAATCGACCTTGACGTTGCCGGCGCGGACCAGGTCGCCCCAGCGTTTCTGCTCGCGCGCCAGGAACTGGGCCGCCTGCTGCGGCGTGCCGGCCATCGGGACGCTGCCCTCGGACTGCAGCTGGCCGATCATGGCCGCCTTGGCCAGCGCCTTCTGCACCTGCGCGTTCATCCGCGTCACCACCGCCGCCGGCGTGCCGGCCGGCGCGACGATCATCTTCCAGTCCGCCGTGTCGAAGCCCTTGAAGCCGCTCTCGGCCACGGTCGGGACGTCCGGCAGCACCGGCAGCCGCGCCGCCGAGCTGACCGCCAGCGCGCGCAGCTTGCCGGCCTTGATGAAGGACACCACCGTCTGCGGCGTCGCGAAGTAGTAGTCCACCTGCCCGCCGAGCAGGTCCGTCGCCGCCGGGCCGGCGCCCTTGTAGGGGATGTGGGTCACCTTGATGGCGGCCTGCTTGGAGAACAGCTCCCCCGTCAGGTGGCCCACCGTGCCATTGCCGGCGGAGGCCATCGACAAGGACCCCGGCTTGGCCTTGGCGGCGGCGACCAGGTCGGCGACCGACTTGAACGGCGAGGCGGTCGACACCACCAGCACCACCGGCTGGCCCGCGACCAGCGCCACCGGCGTGAAGGCCTTGGACGCGTCGTAGGGCATCTTGGGATAGAGCGTCGGGTTGATCGCCAGGTTGGCGGTCTGGCCCATGCCGAGCGTGTAGCCGTCGGCCTTGCTCTTGGCCACCGCGTCCAGGCCGATGTTGCCGCCCGCGCCGGCCTTGTTGTCGGCGACGAAGGTCCAGCCCGTGTCCTCGCGGATCTTGTCCAGCACCAGCCGCGACACGATGTCCGTGCCGCCGCCCGGCGGGAACGGGACGATCAGCTTGATCGGCTGCGCCGGATAGGCCGGTTCGGCGGCGACCGCCGCGGTCGCGCCCAGCGTCGCGAGCAGCGCCCCGGCGGCGCCGCGGATCAGGGAGGGCCGGGAAGGCATCGTGGATCGGGTCATCGGTCGTCTCCGTGTTTGTTCTATCTGGCAGAACTGTGATTTGTCTGATAGAACTGTAGGCGACGCGATCAACGATGAGGCGAGGGTTTACCCGTGGCTGACCAACATCCCCCTTCCGACGGCGCCGGCGGCGAGACCGCCGACAGCAGCGGCGTGGCCGTGCTCGACCGCGCCTTCGCGCTGCTGGGCGCGTTCGGGCAGGACGACGACAGCCTGACGCTGACCGAGTTGTCGCGCCGGACCGGCCTGTACAAGAGCACCGTGCTGCGGCTGCTGACGGCGCTGGAACACGGCGGCTTCGTCCGCAAGCTGCCCGACGGCGCCTATGCGATCGGGCCGGCGCCGCTGCGGCTGTCGACGATCTACCAGCGCTCGTTCCAGGTCGGGCCGGTGATCGAGCCGCTGCTCAAGCAGCTGAGCGCCGAGACCGGCGAGACCGCGTCGTTCTACGTCCGCCATGAGGACGCGCGGATCGCGCTCTACCGGTGGGAGCCGGCGCGCTCGGTGCGCGCGGCGGTGGCGATCGGCCAGCAATACGCGCTGCACCAGGGCGCGTCGGGCAAGGTGCTGTGCGCGTTCTCGGACGACCGGCGGGAGGGCTTCGATGCGATCCGCGCCCGCGGCTGGGCCGCGTCCTACGGCGAGCGCGAACCGGACACGGCCTCGGTCGCGGCGCCGGTCTTCGCGATGGGCGGGCACGCGCAGGGCGCGATCGCGATCTCGGGGCCGCGGGTGCGGTTGGCGCCGCCCGAGGCGATGGTCGCCGCCTGCCGCGCGGTGCTCGGCGGCGCGCGGGAAGCGAGCCGGCTGCTGGGCGGCGACACGGCGCGGCTCGACGCGGCGCTCCAGTCGCTGCGCATCGAGGACTTCAGCGCCGCCGGTTGAGCGGCGACCGGGCTCGAGGCGGGTTCGACCGCTGACGACCGGCGGCGAACGACGCACCATGAAAAACGCCGGCGCGAAGGCCGGCGTTCATCGGGTCAGGCGAGCGGCGCTCAGGCGGCGCCGTGGCAGTTCTTGAACTTCTTGCCCGAGCCGCAGTGGCACGGGTCGTTGCGGCCCAGCTTCGGCGCGTCGCGGCGCACCTGCTCCACGTGGTAGCGCTGTTGCTCGGTCGCTTCCTGCAGGTCGACCACCGTCAGGATCAGGTCCTCGATCGCCTCGTCGATGTTCTTGAGCGGGTGCTCGCGATTGAGCGTCTCGACGATCTCCTTTTCCTCCGGCGTCTCGGCCGGCAGGTGGCGATACAGGCGCGCCAGCAGCGTGTTGACGTTGTCGTCGGCCTGCTCGTGCAGGTCGGGGAAGGTCACCGCGGCGTATTCGAAACCGCCCACCCACGGCAGCAGCGCGCGAGTGATCGGATCGTCGGGCAGCTGGATCGCGTCGGGATCGGTGCCTTCGGCGGCGGCGATCTCGGCGGCCGCTTCGACGGCATCCTCGGCCTTCTCCTCGGCTTCAGCGGCGTTGTCGGCGCCATCGGCGTCGTTCGCGCTGTCGGCGTCGCCCGCGTCATCGGCGTCCAGGTCCAGCACCACCGGGTAGAACCAGCCCTGCTCCAACATGCTCTGGTTCAGCGACGCGAACCGGCGCTCGACCAGCGCGCGGATGCGGGCCAGCCAGGCGGGGTCGATGTCGTCGGGCAGCGGGCGGCCTTCGTAGTCGAAGACCGGCGGTAGCCATTCCTCGATCGGGATCAGCCGCGGCTGCACCAGCACGCCGGCCAGGTAGCCGTCCAGCATCGAGGCGTCCAGCGGCTCGAGCGGTTCGGGGGTGGCGGCGAGGAGATCGTCGAGTTCATCGAACTCGGCGTCGGAAAGGTCGTGGGCAATGCTCATGGGGCGCGATTGTCGCCGCTCGCGCCCGCCAGCGCCGTCCCCGGCGACGGCGCCACCGACTCGATCAGCCGTTCCCGCATCCAGCGCTGGGCGCTGCGGTCCTCGTTGCGCAGGTGCCAGAGCAGGTCCACGTGCACCGGCGACAGCTGCATCGGCAGCGGGCGGTAGATCAGCGATTCCTGATAACCGGTCGCGGTGATGAAGGACTGCGGCAGCACCGTCAGCAGGTCCGAGTGGGCGACCACGCGGCCGGCGGTGAAGAACTGGTTGACCGTCAGCGCGATCCGCCGGCTGCGCTTGAGCGCCGACAGCGCCTCGTCGACGAAGCCGTAGGGCCGGCCCGAGAAGCTCACCAGCAGGTGATGCGCCTGGCAGAAGGCATCCAGCGTCAGCTCCTGGTCGGCCAGCGGATGGCCGCGGCGCATCACGCAGACGTAATACGAGTCGTACAGCCGCTGCTGGCGGATGGCCGCCATGTCGCCCTGCCCCTTCAGCGCGGCCACGGCGGTCGGGAAGTAACCGAGCGCGAAATCGGCCTCGCCCTGCTCCAGCAGCGAGCGCGGATCACGGGTGGTCAGCGGCAGCACATGGACGTTGGCCAGCGCTCGCATTTGCTCGAGCGCCTGCATCAGCGGCGGCAGGATCAGCGCGGCGGTCGCGTCGGCCATCGCCAGGCGGAAGGTGTATTCCTCGGCGGCCGGGTTGTAGTCGCCCGGATCCAGCGCCACCCGCAGCCGCGTCAGCGCCGACCGGACCTCCGGCCACAGGCCCTCGGCCCGCGAGGTCGGCTTCATGCCGAAGGCCTGGCGCACGAACAGGTCCTCGCCGAGCGCCTCGCGCAAGCGCTTCAGCGCGTGGCTGACCGCCGGTTGCGTCATCGACAGCCGCTCGGCGGCGCGGGTCATCGAGCGCTCCGCCATGACGGCGTCGAAGACCTTCAGCAGGTTCAGGTCGAGGTTCCGGAAGCTCATGGCGGCCTTTCTGGCGGGCACTTTGTCACGGGGAAAGCGGGGATTCGCGGTCGCGCGACACCGGCGGCGGGCGCTGGCAGGCCGCTCAACCCGGGGCGTTCCTGCGCATTCCTTGGCATCCGGCGCCCGGCGATGTGCGTTCGATCACGGTCTGCACGCGCTCCGCCCAATGATATGCACGGTGTTTATACATTCGATGCCCATCTTTCATTGGCGTCATGACTAGGGGAAACCCTATAGTTCGTTCCGTCGGCTCCAGAAGGGCCGCGAAACAAGCCAAACAAAGGAAATCGCCATGAGCGTCGCTACCCAAACCTTCGGTCTGCCGCTGAGCCGCACGGTGCGTCGCGGCGGTACGTTCGCCACCATCGGTGCCCGCGTCTGGGCCCGCACGATCACCAACGTGAAGGCCCGCATCGAGGCCTCCAAGATGGCTCGCGCCGAGCGCGAACTGCTGCTGCTGGCCGCCCAGTACGAAGAGAGCATGCCCTCCTTCGCCGCTGAACTGCGCGCCGCGAACGCCCGCCGCAACGGCTGAACGCCGACCCCGCCGGGGGCTGTACAGACCCGGCCGTGACGTCTGGAGGTGAGCGCAGGCTCTCCTTGCCATCCGCACCAGGCCTCACAAGACAAAAGCCCGCTTCGAGTCGTTTCGAGCGGGCTTTGCCTTTTCCGGACGCCGGAAATGGGTCCGCCCGGACCCGCCTCTTTCGAGGCGGCTTCCGGGCGGGATTCGGTTCGGGGGGCGCCGGGGGTCCGGCGCGGTCCGGTCGATCAGGCCTGGGACAGGCGCTGCTCGATCCGGGCCTTGGTGGCCGGCAGTTCGGCCGGCAGGCCCTGGGCCAGCTGGACGAAGAGTTCGTCGTGCAGCTTCAGCTCGGTCGCCCAGTCCTCGTTCGAGATGTGGGTGACGGTCTTGAACTGTTCCGGCGTGAAGGCCAGGCCCTGCCAGTTCAGGTCTTCATAACGCGGGCTGGTGCCGAAGGCGTGCTCGGTGCCCTGGCCCTTGCCGTCGACGCGCTCGAGCATCCACTTCAGGACGCGCATGTTCTCGCCGTAGCCGGGCCAGACGAACTTGCCGTCGGCGCCCTTGCGGAACCAGTTGACGCAGAAGATCTTGGGCAGCGTCGCGCCGGAGGCCGACAGCTTGGCGCCCAGCGACAGCCAGTGCTGGAAGTAGTCCGCCATGTTGTAGCCCATGAAGGGCAGCATCGCGAACGGGTCGCGGCGCACGACGCCCTGCTGGCCGGCGGCCGCTGCGGTGGTCTCGGAGCCCATCGTGGCGGCCATGTAGACGCCCTCGGTCCAGTCGCGGGCCTCGGTCACCAGCGGCACGGTCGTGGAGCGGCGGCCGCCGAAGATGAAGGCGTCGATCGCCACGCCGGCCGGGTTGTCCCACTCGGCGTCCAGCGCCGGGTTGTTGGTCGCGGCGACGGTGAAGCGGGCGTTCGGATGGGCGGCCTTGGCGCCGGTTTCCTTGGCGATGGCGGGCGTCCAGTCCTTGCCCTGCCAGTCGACCAGGTGGGCCGGGGCGGTGTCGGTCATGCCTTCCCACCAGACGTCGCCGTCGTCGGTCAGCGCGACGTTGGTGAAGATGACGTCCTTGTCCAGGCTGGCCATGCAGTTGGGATTGGTCTTCTGGTTCGTGCCGGGGGCGACGCCGAAGTAGCCCGCTTCCGGGTTGATCGCGTACAGGCGGCCGTCCTTGCCGGGCTTGATCCAGGCGATGTCGTCGCCGATGGTGGTGACCTTCCAGCCCTCGAAGCCGGCGGGCGGGATCAGCATCGCGAAGTTGGTCTTGCCGCAGGCGCTGGGGAAGGCGGCGGCGACGTGGTGCTTCTTGCCTTCGGGCGAGGTGACGCCCAGGACCAGCATGTGCTCGGCCAGCCAGCCCTGGTCGCGGCCCATGGTGGAGGCGATGCGCAGCGCGAAGCACTTCTTGCCCAGCAGCGCGTTGCCGCCGTAGCCCGAGCCGTAGGACCAGATCTCGCGGGTCTCGGGGTAATGGACGATGTACTTGGTCTTGTTGCAGGGCCACTTGACGTCGGCCTGGCCGGCTTCCAGCGGCGCGCCGACGGTGTGGACGCAGGGCACGAACTCGCCGTTGTCGCCCAGCGTGTCCAGGACCGCGCGGCCCATGCGGGTCATGATGCGCATGTTCACGGCGACATAGGGGCTGTCGGACAGCTCGACGCCGATGTGGGCGATCGGGGAGCCGATCGGGCCCATCGAGAACGGCACGACGTAGAGCGTGCGGCCGCGCATGGCGCCCTTGAAGAGCGCCTGGTCGCCGGTCTGCAGCAGGGCGCGCATCTCGGCGGGTTCCATCCAGTTATTGGTGGGACCGGCGTCGAGCTTGTTCTTCGTGCAGATGAAGGTGCGGTCCTCGACGCGGGCGACGTCGCTGGGGTCGCTCCAGGCGAGGTAGCTGCCGGGGCGCTTGGCCGGGTTCAGCTTCTGGAAGGTGCCGGCGTCGACGAGTTGCTGGCACAGGCGGTCGTACTCGGCCTGGCTGCCGTCGCACCAGTAGACGTCCTTGGCCTCGGTGAGCGCGGCGATCTCGGCGACCCAGGCGACGAGGCGCTGGTGCTTGACGTAGGCCGGCACGTTCAGGCGCAGCCCTTCCATTACGGGTTGGTTCATGGCGATTCCCAATTTGAGGATATGAAAAGCGGAATTGGGTCAGCTCCGATCCGGTGGCTCGCCCCCCTGTCTGACAGAGGAGGAGACCGCGGAGCTGACCCAATGCCGCGCCTCAGGCAGTGGCTTCGCCGAACGATGGTTCCAATGTAATCACGCCGTAACTCAAGCGCATGCGCGGGTTATGCGTTTCTGGAATGGTTTGATGCACGGGCCGGGGACGGGGTGCGGCGGCGCCGCGCGCAAGGGGGGTGCCGGGGGCGTTCGGGACCTGCGCGGGGCGCCTATCGACGGTCCCAGGGCGCCGTCTCACCCCCGAAGCGCTTCGCCAGGAACTCGATGAGCAGCCTGAGCGGCATTGGCTGATGTCGCCGGGACAGATAGACCGCCTGGACGTCGATGGGGGCCAGGGCGTAGTCCGGCAGGACCTGCTGCAAGGTGCCGCGAAGCAAATCATCACCGACGAGATAGGTCGGCAGCATGGCGATGCCCGCGCCGGCCAGCACGGAGGCCAGGACCACGGCGGTTTCGTTCGCCGTGATCGCGCCGCTCACCGCGACGGTGACCGCTTCGCCCGCCCGGGTGAGCCTGTACTCCGGCGCGAAGCCGGTGCTGTGGATCACGCACTGGTGCGCGCGCAGGTCGTCGGGCCGCTGGAGGGGGCCGGCTCGCTCGAGGTAGGACGGCGACGCGCACAGGACCGAGTGGCAGATCGCCAGGCGACGCGCCACGAGGCCTGGAGCGACGTGGTTGCTGAGCCGGATGGCGAGGTCGATGCGGTCCTCGACGAGGTCGACCGTCCGATCCACCATCACCAGGTCAATCTCCACCCTGGGGTGCAGCGCCTGAAACTCCACCACCGCGGCGGTCAACTGCGCCGTCGCGAACGATGGCGAGGATGTCAATCTCAAGCGCCCTTGCGCCTCGACGCTCCCCGAGCCCGCCTGCGCGACCACGTCGGCGGCCAGCGCCAGCATCTCCCGGCAGGTCACCAGAGCCTGCTGACCCGCGTCGGTGAGCGCGAGCTTGCGGGTGGTGCGATGCAGCAGCCTCGCGCCCAGCCAGTCCTCGAGGCCCTCGAGGTAGCGGCTCGCCATGGCCCTGGACATGTCCAGGGCGTCGGCGGCGCCGGTGACGCTGCCCCGGTCGACGATCTCCGCGAACACCCGCATCGAGGTCAATCGGTCCATGATTCGCTCGCTCTGGTTGACAAATATTCAATCCGGATGGAGTTTATCGACGAGTGGGTACTCAATAAAGTTATCTCCATGGCAGATGTCCTGCCCCCAGGAGAACCGAATGACCGTCGCCCGTACCCTCGCCAAGCTCGCTGTCACCGCCACCGTTGTCGTGTCTGCCGTGGCGGCGCATGCCCAGACCGCTCCGCTGACCCTCACCGTCTATCACGCGGGCCCGGACAGCTTCAACGTCAACTCGGTGCTGATCGCCGGCAAGACCGATGCTGTCCTGGTGGACACCGGATTCACCCGGGCCGATGCCATGCGTATCGCGGCGATGGTGCTGGACAGCCACAAGTCCCTCAAGACGATCTACATCAGCCAGCCGGACCCGGACTACTACTTCGGCATCGACGTCCTGAAGGCCTATTTCCCGGACGCGAAGGTCGTGGCCACCGCTCCCACCGTGAAGAAGATCGAAGCGACGCTGCCGACCAAGCTCGCCTTCTGGCCGCCGAAGATGGGCGCGAACGCCCCCAAGGGAGTCAGCCTCCCCGAGGTGCTGGCCGGAAACACGATCACGCTGGAAGGCCAGACGCTGGAGATTCGCGGGACGGATGACCGGCTGCCCCATCGCAGCTACGTGTGGATCCCGTCCCTCAAGGCCGTCGTCGGCGGTGTGAACGTCTTCGCCGGCCTGCATGTCTGGACGGCGGACGCGTCGAGCGCGGAGGACCGTGCCGCCTGGTCCAGGAAGCTGGGCGACATCGCGGCGCTCAAGCCCGCGGTGGTCGTGCCCGGCCATTCGGCGCCTGGCGCCGCCGAAGACGTCTCGCAGGTGGCCTATACCCAGGCCTACCTGCAGCGCTGGGACGTCGAGCTGAAGAAGGCCAACAACAGCGCCGAGCTGATTGGCGCGATGAAGGCCGCGTATCCCACCGCCGGTCTCGGCGTCGCCTTGGACATCGGCGCCAAGGTCGCCAAGGGCGAGATGGCCTGGTGAGCACCGCCACGACGGAGAACGCCATGAACAAGTTCAGTCTCCCCAAGAAGGCGGTGGTCTACGTCACGGACGCCTATTGCGGCTGGTGCTGGGGCTTCTCGGCGCGCATGGGCGAATTCGAGGCCGCCAACCGTCACCGCGTGCCCTTCACCGTGGTCAGCGGGGGTCTCTTCGTCGGAAGCCGCGCCGGGGCCATCGCCAACTATCCCTACATCGCCGAGGCGAACGAACGCATCGCACTTCTCACCGGCGCGGTGTTCGGGCCGGCGTACCAGGCCTTGCTGGAGCAAGGGGACATGGTGATGAACTCCCTGGATGCAGGGGCGGCGCTGGCGGCGCTGCGTGCCCAGGCGCCCGACCGGGCCGTGCATTGGGCTCACGAACTGCAAGCGGCGTTCTACGGACGAGGGCAGAGCCTTTCGGAGGCGTCCACCATCGCGGCGATCGCGAAGGCTGGCGGCCTGGACGACGCCCTGGTCCGGCAACAGCTGGCCGACGGCTCGGCCCAGGCCGCGGCGAAGGCCGACTTCGACCTGGTGCGCCACCAACTGCATGTCAGCAGCTACCCGACGCTGCTGTTCATCGACGGCGACAAGGTGCACCAGCTTCCCGCCACCGGGGCCGCGCTGGACGTGCTGAACCGGAAGCTGGACGAACTGCTGGCGGACGAGGTCGCCATGTGAGCCCGCCGACCGGCACTGGGCGCTCCCGTCGACAATGCGTGGTTTTCAAGCATCGAGAAGACCGCCGAAACGGTTCCCAGGGAGTTCATGTTCACCCGATTCCTCTCCGCGCCGACGGGGCGCGGCCTCGCGCTAGCCGCCGCGCTGGCGACGCAGTTCTTCGCCGCGACAGCGCAGCCGGCGGCTGAAGCGCCGGTCGCGCGCCCGCTGACCCCGGCGCAGGAAGCCGCGGTCCTTCGGATCGCCAATGGCACGCCGACCTTCGTCTCGCACTGGCGCGACAGCGCGGGCCTGCAATTCCCCGCTGTGGAGTCCATCCAGCGCCAGGCGCTGCTCGCCCGCTGCGAGGCGCTGCAGTCGAGGCATTTCAGCCTGCTGAAACCCGACCACCGCGCCGCCGCGGAGCGCGTGGCCCTCGGCGAGGAGCAGGAACGCAGCCGTATCCTCGGCGCGCCGGGCAGCGCCACGCGGCACCGCGCGTGGCTGGTGGTCTTCGCGATGCTCCCGCCAGGGGAGCAGGCGTCGCTGCTCGCCGGTGTCGAGGGCCCGCGCGGCGATCAGGTGCTGCAGGCGTTCTCCGAGCAACGCGTCCTCACCGACTTCATCAGCGCGGCGGCCAATCCGCCGTCCGGCCAGCCGCAGCCCGCGGCGCCGGTCTGGCTCAAGGCGTACTTCCAGGCGTCGGACCGGCTGCCCGCGCTGCGGGCGGCGGTCGGCAAAGCGCTGCCGGCCCGGCTGCGCGACTTCGACCGCGTCGACGGATTCGACCGCCTGACCGTGGCCGACGCAGCTTGGCTCATGCCGCTGGCCCAGGATCTGTCGGACCAGGCCGACGCGCTCGGCGCGGCGCTCATGGCCACGTATCCGAAGGACGTGGTCGACGCGGTGAAGCGTCTTCAGCAGCTCGAATTCGACGCCCACGCCGAATCGCTGCCGTCGTTCATGCCGCCAGGATCGCCGCGGTCCCCGTTCGCCGAAGCCGCGGACCGGCTGTATCCGCAGCCGGGCGACCCGATGGAGCTCTCTTTCGGTCGCGGCATCCTGCTGCCGGCGCGCGCGGAGCTTCCGAAGTTCTGCGCGCCGCAGCGTTGATCGGAGCCCTCTTCATGGTTCGTCCCGTCAACATCGGCAAGCGCGGCCTGCTTCAAGCGCTGGCGCCTTCCTTCCTCATGCTGTCGGTCTTCTCCGGCGCGGCGGCCTGGGAGGAAACCCCCTTCGGCGAGCTGTCGAGCACGACCGCCACGCTCGACGTCCGCAAGGGCCGCAAGACCCGTTTCGTCTTCCGGTCCGGCGATCGCGAGTTCACCTGTCCCGGCTCGTTCTGCTTCCGGCGCCAGCTCGAGCGGCGACAGGGCCAGGACTTCGTCATCGAGCACGACACCCGCGGGCTGGCGTTCTCGATCGGCGACGCCCAGGGCGTGATCGTGTCCCGGGACGACGTCCGCAAGGCGTTCCTCAAGCACGTCGCCTGGTCGGCCGGGTGGTTCCTCGTGTTTGTCCTGTGCGTCGCCCGGCTGCTTCAGCGCCGGCGGTTCTCCGACGAGTAAGCAGACGCGCCCCGCCTGACCGAACGTCCCGCGACAGCCGGGCATCGACCGGGTGTAGGCGACCACCGGGACCGGGGAACCCCCAACCCCTCGGGGCTCCGCCCGCGCGCCGAATGCCCCTATGCTCGGCGCCAACCCCGCGAGGTCCCCGACGCCCATGTCCGCACCCACCGGCCTCTCGCTCCGCGCCCGCCTCTACCTGGTGCTCGGCCTGGCGCTCGCGCTGGTGGGCGCCTCGGCGCTGCTGGGCTGGTGGCAGTCGCAGCGGCTCGCCGGCATCGCGCAATCCCTCTATGAAGACCGCCTCGTCCCGGTCGACCTGCTGCGCGAGCTCGAACACGCGCTCGGCGCGCAGCAGCTGGGCGCGGTCCTGATCGCGCAGGCGCAGCAGCCCGACGCGGCCAAGATGGACAGCGCCGGCCGCCGCCTCGCGGACTCCACCCGGCGGCTCTGGTCCCGCTACCTCGCCACCCGCATGGTGCCGGCCGAGTCCGCGCTCATCGCCCGCACCCAGCCGCTGCTGGACCAGCTCTGGAGCGCGCTGACCATCGGCCAGGCGCCCACGCCCGACGCGCTGCGCGAGCTCAACCAGCGCCGCCTCGCGACGATGAAGATGCTCGACGAGCTGATCGCGTTCCAGCTCAGCCAGGCCCGCGTCGACACCGAGCGCGCCCAGCAGGCCGCCACCGACGCGGCCCGCCTCGGCCTGCTGCTGGTGCTGCTGACCGCGGGGCTGTGCAGCATCGTCGTGTGCACCGTCTGGACCCGCTACGACGACGAGCGCCGAGCCGGCCAGCACTCGCGCCAGCGGCTGCAGCAGCTCTACATCGCGCTGTCCCAGACCAACCAGCTCATCGTGCGCCGCGAGGCGGAGGCCTTCGACGACCCCGCCGCCGAGCAGCACCTGTTCGAGGGCATCTGCCGGATCTGCGTCGAGACCGGCCATGCGCGCTTCGCCTCGGTCGTGCTGGTCGACGGCGACCAGTTCGAGCGCGTCGCCGAGTTCGGCCCCGGCGACCGCCTGATGCCCGGGGCGCCGCGCCAATGGGGCCGCGACGCGCCCTTCGCGCGCAGCTCGATGGCCACGCGCGCGATCGCCGGCGGCACGCACCAGGTCAGCAACCGCGCGCTGGAGGACCCGCACCTGGCCGTGCCCGGCGCGCCGATGATCCCGCCCGGCGTCGAGTCGATGGCCGCCTTCCCGCTGCGCCGCTGCGGCGAGGTCGTGGGCGCGCTCAGCCTGCTCGCGGGCGAGCCCGACTACTTCGACCCGCAGGTGCTCGGCCTGATCGACGAGATGGCCGGTGACCTGTCCTTCGCGCTCGAGCACCTCAAGCGCGAACGCGACCAGGCCCGCGAACTGGAACGGCTGCGCGACGCGCTGCATCGCAGCGAGCAGGGGCTGTCGGATACCGCACCGGCGGCGTTCCGGCCGACGGCCGCGCCCAGGCCTGCGGCAGAATCGTCCGATGCAACTGATCAGTCTGAACACGGCCCGCGCTGAAGCGCTGCGCATCGACGGTCGCGACGTGATGTCGGGCATCCGCAAGCGGCCGGTCGACGGCCCCGTCGAGGTCCGGCCGCTCGGCCTGGAGGGCGACGAACAAGCCGATCCCAGCGTCCACGGCGGCCTGTCCAAGGCCGTCTACGCCTACCCCTCCGAACACTACGCGTTCTGGCGCACCGTCCGCGCCCAGGCCCAGGTCGCCGGCTGGGACGACCCGCTGCCCTGGGGCGCGATGGGCGAAAACCTGTCGATCTCCGGCCTCGCCGAAGCCGACGCCTGGATCGGCGACGTGCTCGTCTTTCCCGACTGCGAACTCGCTGTCAGCGAGCCGCGTTATCCCTGCTTCAAGTTCAACGCGGTCATGGGGTTCAACAAGGCCGCCAAGATGATGACGCAGAGCGGGTGGTGCGGGTTCTACCTCGCGGTCCGGCGAGCCGGGACCATCGCCGCGGGGCAGGCCTTCACGGTCCGTCCAGGACCGCGCGAAGTCTCCATCGCGGAGATCTTCAGGTCGAAGGGACAGCGCTGAGGTCGAGGACTGCGCTAAGTTCGAGGACTGCGCTCGCGGCACGTTCCGGTGCCCCTCTCCGCTTCACGCCTCCGCACGCTCGGCAGGCGCTCCGAGGGGCACCGGCCCGAGCCGCTCCAAACCAGGACTCCAACGACTGCTTCGACCGAGCCGCTCTCAGCGAGGACTCCAACGACTGCTGCGACCGAGCTGCTCTCGTCAGCGCTCCAACGACAAGGCCGCCCTCGGGCGGCCTTGCTGCTGGTGCTTGGCGGATCAGTCGGCCAACGCGGGGTAGTCCGTGTAGCCCTCGGCGCCGCCGCCGTACATCGTGGCCGAATGGGCCTTCTGCAACGGCGCGTTGAGCTTCAGGCGACGCACCAGATCCGGGTTCGAGATGAAGCTACGGCCGAAGGCCACCGCGTCGGCATGCCCGGTCGCCACCGCGTCGATCGCCATCTGGCGCGTGTAGCCGTTGTTGGCGATGTAGACACCCTTGAAGCGCTCGCGCAGCGCGTCGTAGTCGAACGGCGCCACGTCGCGCGGGCCACCGGTGTGACCCTCGATCACATGCAGGAACGCCAGCTTCAGCGGCGACAGCTGCTCGACCACATGGTTGAACAGCGCCTGCGCGTCGCTGTCCTGGCCCGCGTCGTTGACCGGCGTCACCGGCGACAGGCGCAGGCCCGTGCGGTCCGCGCCGATCGCCTCGACGATCGCCTGCATCACCTCGAGCAGCAGCCGCGCGCGGTTCTCGATCGAGCCGCCGTAGGCATCGGTCCGGTCGTTGATGCTGTCGCGCAGGAACTGGTCCAGCAGGTAGCCGTTGGCGCCATGCACCTCGACCGCGTCGAAGCCGGCCGCCATCGCCGCCTTCGCGGCATGCACGTAGTCCTGCACGATGCCGGGCAGCTCCGCGGTGGACAGCGCGCGCGGGGCGGCGACGTCGACGAACCCTTCCTTGGTGAAGGTCTTGCTGTTGGCCTGGCGATCGGTCGACGACTGCGGCTTCGCGCCATCAGGCTGGAACTCGGCGTGGGAGATGCGGCCGACGTGCCAGAGCTGCACGGCGATCTTTCCGCCTTCGGCATGGACGGCGTCGGTCACCTGCTTCCAGGCGGCGATCTGCTCCGGGGAGTGGATCCCCGGCGTGTCCAGGTAGCCCTGGCCTTGCTGCGTGATCTGGGCGCCCTCGCTGATGATCAGGCCGGCGGACGCGCGCTGGCGGTAGTACTCGACGGCCAGCGGTCCCGGCACCAGGCCGACGGAACGGTTGCGCGTCAGCGGGGCCATGACGATGCGGTTGGACAGCGTGAGGGCGCCGACTTGCAAGGGGTCGAAGAGACTGGGCATGGTGATTCAGGACAACGTGAGGGTGACGTGAAGACCCGGCGGGGGGATGCCGGTCAGGATGCCGCGCAGCTTAGCGAGCGATCCGCCGCGCCGCTGCGCCTAGGCGACAGTCCGGATGCCGGCTGGGGCCTTGGATCGATGGCGAGAGCGCGTCCGATCGCTTGGCTACACTCGCCCGGCCGCGTGGGGACGCCGTCCCCGGCTGTCCGTTCGCCACGCGGCGATCCCCCACCGTCCTGCCTCGGGAGCCCGTCGATGTCCTCCGGTGCCGCGCTCGATCCCTTGCTCCGATCCCTGTGCCGGGACGCCTCGCGGCGACGGCTGCTGCAAGGCGGCGCCGCGCTGGCGCTGCCCGCCTGGCTGGGACGCGCCGGCGCGCAGGCGTCGTCGGCCTCGAGCGCGGTGCTGCGGGTCGGTCCCGACCATCCGGTGAAGACGCTCGCCGCGGCCGCCTCGCAGGCGAAGCCGGGCATGACGATCGAGGTGCAGGCCGGCGATTACCCCGGCGACGTCGCGGTCTGGCCGCAGGACGACCTGACGCTGCGAGCCGTCGGCGGCCGCGCGCGGCTGCTGGCGAATGGGGCGCATGCGCAGGGCAAGGGGATCTTCGTCACCACCGGCAAGCGGATGACGATCGAGGGTTTCGACTTCATCGGCGCGCGGGTGCCGGACCGCAACGGCGCGGGCATCCGGCTGGAGCGCGGTTCGCTGACGCTGCGCGATTGCAAGTTCCAGGACAACGAGAACGGGTTGCTCGCCGCGAACGATCCGGCGATCGAGCTGCGGATCGAGTCCTGCGACTTCGGCGCGATCGCGCCCGGCGAGGGCCGCACCCACAACTGCTACGTCGGCGCGATCGGCAAGCTGACGGTGACGGCGAGCTACTTCCACCACGGTGCGTCGGGTCACCTGCTGAAGACGCGGGCGGCGGTGAACCATGTCTTCTACAACCGGCTGACCGACGAGACCGGCCGCGCCAGCTTCGAGTTGGAGTTCCCGAATGGCGGCCTGGCGCTGGTGATGGGCAACGTGATCCAGCAGAGCCCGTCGACCGAGAACTTCCACCTGATCGCGTATGGCAGCGAGGGGCTCTCGAACCGGCGCAACGAGCTGCACCTGATCCACAACACGCTGGTGGATCGGCGGCCGCAAGGCGGGGTCTACCTGCGCATGTCGCAGCCGGCGCAGAAGCTGCGGCTGATCAACAACGTGCTGCATGGCAAGCATGAGCTGCCGGCAGGGCCGGACCGCGAGCAGCACCACAACTACTTCGTCGAGCTCGACAGCTTCGTCGACGCGGACCGCTACGACTTCCGGTTGCGGCCGGGGTCGCCGCTGTTCGGGCGGGCGGTGGACGCGGGGACGGTCGACGGCCAGGTGCTGAAGCCGGCGATGCAGTACCAGCATCCTCGCGGGCTCAAGGAGGTCCCGGCCGGGACGGGGCTGGCGCCGGGGGCGTTTCAGGTCTGAATCGCCTGCTGCTTCGCCTCTCGCGCCAGCTTGAGCTCGAAGGGCCGGACGATGTCGATGCTGCGTGCGCGCTCGGGGATGGACTCGCCGCCCGCGATACAGTCCTGCCCATGCTCGCTTACCGACACGCATTCCACGCCGGCAACCATGCCGACGTGCTCAAACACCTCGTGCTGGCCGAGGTTCTCCGCTACATGGGGGAGAAGGACAAGGCCTACACCGTGGTGGACACCCATGCCGGCGCGGGGGGTTACGCCCTCGACGGCCGCTACGCCCAGAAGAACGCCGAGCACCTCGGCGGCATCGCCGCCCTCTACGCCCGCACCGACCTGCCCGAGCCGCTGCAGCAGTACGTCCAGCTCGTGCATGACTTCAATCCCGGCAAGAAGCTCGAGCAGTACCCCGGCTCCCCCGCCATCGCGCGCTTCCTGATGCGCGAGCAGGACCGCCTGCGCGCCTACGAGCTGCATCCCACCGACCACCGCATCCTCGCCAGCTACCTCGAGGACCGCCCCAACACGCAGGTGCTGCAGCAGGATGGATTCGCGTCGCTGAAGGCCGAACTGCCGCCGCCGTCGCGCCGCGGTGTCGTGCTGATCGATCCGCCCTACGAGATCAAGGCGGATTACGGCAAGGTCGTCGCCGCGCTGCGCGAGGCGCTGCAGCGTTTCGCCGACGGCACCGTCGCGATCTGGTATCCGCAGCTGCAGACCGTCGAATCGGCGCAGCTGGTGCAACGCCTGAAGTCGGCCGCCGAGCCCATTGCGAAGAAGGGATGGCTGCATGTGCGCCTGACCGTGGCGCAGGCCGACGAGCGCGGCTTCGGCATGATGGGCAGCGGCATGTTCGTGGTGAACCCGCCCTTCGTGCTGCATGACAAGCTCGCCGAGTGCCTGCCCACGCTGGTCGACACGCTGGGCCAATACGACGACGCCAACTACCTGCTCGAACAGCAGACCGTCTGACCGGTCAGCCAGCCGCCCCAACGACAACGCGCGCCCCGAGGGGCGCGCGTTTGCTTTCCGGGATCCCGAGCCATCGGTTCGACGTCTGTTGGAAGTCCTCGCTTGAAGCGGCGGATGCCGGCTCCCCCCCGACGCGAATTCCGAGCGGCGAGGAGGAGATTGAGCGGCGGGGGGGAGCCGGCATCTGCCGCGCTCGCGGTCCCCGAAGCCGGGGGATTCAGTACCCGACCGTGAACCGCCGCCGGATGTGTTGCGGCCGTTCGAGTTCATCGACGATCGCGACCGCCAGGTCAGCGGTGGACACATGCGCGGGCCCATTGGCGTCCATGACCGGCGTATCGAGGCTGGTGCGATAGCTACCGCGGCGTTCACCCGGTTCCAGGTGGACGGCTGGCGACAGGAAGGTCCAGTCCAGCGAGGTTTCGAGGCGGATGAGGTTGAGCGCCTCACGCGCTGCGAGGGCGCCTTGTTTCCACTGGGCCGGGAAGTCGGGCGAGTCGACGATCTGGAGGCCGGGGGCTGCGTACAGGCTGCCGGCGCCGCCGACGACGAGGAGGCGTTTCACGCCGGCGCGTTTGACGCCGTCGTAGATGGCGCGGGTGCCTTCGAGGAATTCGGTGTGGATGTCCGGCACGGACCATCCGGGGTTGTAGGCGCTGACGACGGCGTCGGTGCCTTCGACGGCGGCGGCGACCTGGTCGACCTGCTTGGCGTCGGCCTTGACGACGGAGAGGCCGGGGCGGGCTTCGAGCTTGGCGGCGTCGCGGGCCAGGGCGACGACCTCGTGGCCGCGGGAGAGCAGTTCCTTGAGCACTTCGCTGCCGACGAAGCCGGTCGGTCCGATCAGGGCGACTTTCATGGGGATTCCTTTCGAGGGAGAAGATCCGAGGTTCGGGGGATGCGACGGGTGTCGCGATGGGATGAACTGTAGGAACTTCACAATCTCCGCAAAAGTCCTCAGAATCCGCCTTCATTCTTTAGACGATCTACACAATCCCGATGTTGGACCAACTGCGCCGAATGGCCGTGCTGGCGACCGTCGTCGAACAGGGCAGCCTGGTCGCGGCGGCCCGGCAACTGCAGACGACGACCTCCGCGGTCAGCCAGCAGCTGCGCGCGCTGGAGCGCGACATGGGGGTGACGCTGCTGCACCGATCGACCCGTCGCATGGGCCTGACCCCGGCTGGCGAGCGCTTCGTGCAGGGTTGCCAGGCGATGCTGGCCGCCGCCCGCGAGGCCCAGACCCAGCTCCATCACTTGCGCGACGCGCCCGAAGGGGAGCTGCGCATCAGCGCCCCGGTCGGCGCGGCGCGCCAGATCGGGCCGGCGCTGGCGCCGCTGCTGGCCGCCCATCCGGGCTTGAGCCTGCACCTGGAGGTCGACGACGGGTTCACCGACCTCGTGGCCAAGCGCATCGACCTGGCGGTGCGTTTCGGCCGCCTGCCCGACAGCAGCTGGGTCGCGCAGCGCATCGGGCAGAAGACGGTCGAGCTCTTTGCCGCGCCGTCGTACCTGGCGCGGCGCGGCGTGCCGACCACGATGTCGGACCTGACGCGCCATGACTGGCTGTTCCTGCGCTCCGACAGCGGCGCGATCAAGAGCATCGCGCTGGTCGGCCCCGAAGGGCGGGAGGAAGTGCTGCGCGTCAGTCCCCGCGCCAGCAGCAACAACCAGCTGAGCCTGCAGCAGTTCTGCGAGGCCGGCATGGGCCTGGCGCTGCTCAGCGCCGAGGACACCGACGAGTCCCGCGCCCGCGGCCGCTTGCTGCCGCTGCTGCCGGGCTGGTCCTTGCCGTCGCTGCCGGTGTACGTGATGACGCCGCAGCGCGACGCGCAACCGGCCAAGGTGCGCCATGCCATCGAGGCGCTCAGCCACGCCTTCACGGCGGCGACGACCTGAGCGCGGGGCGATCGGCATGGCGGACGACCACTGGATCCAGCTGCGCCGCGACGCGCGTACCGGCATCGAGACGGTGCGGGCGCATTTCACCGGTCACGCCTACGACCCGCATGGCCACGACGAACTGCTGATCGGCATCACCCAGCAGGGCGTGCAGCGATTCCATTGCGGGCGCGCGCTGCACACCAGCACGCCGGGCCGCGCGATCCTGATCGAGCCGGGCGCCGTCCACGACGGCCATGCGCCGGAGGAAGCCGGATTCACCTACGCGATGCTGTACCTGCCGCAGGACTGGACCGCGCGCCTGCTCGAGCGGCATGGCCTGGGCGGTCTGTCGGCGATCCAGCCGGCCTTCCGCGACACGCTGGCCGAGGATCGCCGGCTCTTCGACGCGATCGGGCAGGCCTTCGACGCGCTGCATGCCGGCGAGGCGCGGCTCGCTTGCGACCAGCACCTCGACCGGCTGGTCGCGCTGCTCGCCCGCCATGTGGACGCCGATGCCGCCGGCCGCCGGGGCGATTCGTCCCGCCTGGCCGAGCGCGCCCGCGAGCTCCTCCATGACCGCATGGCAGGTGACATCGGCCTGGACGACCTCGCCGCGCACACCGGCATGGACCGCTTCCGGCTGACGCGCCAGTTCAAGCAGACCTTCGGGCAGTCGCCCCACGCCTACCTGGTGGGCCTGCGCCTGCGCACGGCGCGCGCGCTGCTGGCGCGCGGTCACCGGCCGTCGGAGGTGGCGGCCGAGGTCGGCTTCGCGGACCAGAGCCACCTGGGCCGCTGGTTCCAGCGCGCCTACCGGCTCACGCCGGCCGACTACCGGCGCCGCTGCACAAACGTTCTAGACCCTGACCCGCCCTCGCCGTGACGATCGCCGCATCCCTGTTGATGCACCCCGTGCGCTCCTCATGTTCGATACGAAAGTGGCCCTCATCGTCCGCAGCGACCTCGCGACCTGGCAACGGCTGAACGTCGTCGCCTTCCTGGCCACCGGCGTGGCCTCCTCCGCGCCCGAGGCGATCGGCGAGCCCTACATCGACGCCGCCGGCCGCCGCTTCCCCGGCCTGCTGGTGCAGCCGATGCTCGTCTTCGAAGGCAACCTCGACGGCCTGCGGGCCGCGCATCGCGAGGGCCTCGACCGCGGCCTGACGCTGGTGCCCTACGTGCACGCGATGTTCTCGACCGGCAACGACGCCGACAACCGCCGCGTCTTCCTCGCCGGGGACGCGGACCATCCGGATCTTGTCGGCCTGGCGCTGCGCGGACCGAAGAAGGCTGTCGACAAGGCGGTCAAGGGTCTCACGCTGCACCGCTGAACGCTCCACGGATGTCCGCATGGCGCCGTCATCGGGCGCCGGTACATTCGCCGGATGCCATTGAGTCAAGCCGCCTGGGCCCGCATCGTCCCGTTCGTCCTGTTCATGGGCCTGCTCGCCTTGCGCGGCGCGGTGCCGGAGGACAACGGCTGGGGCTTCGATCCGCGCTGGATCTACGCGTTGAACCTGGTCGTCGTCGGCGGCGCGCTGGCGTGGTACTGGCGCGGCTATGGCGAGCTCGACCGGCAGAACCTGCCGAGCATCGGCGAGGCCGGCTTGAGCGTCGTCGTGGGGCTGGCCGTCTTCGGACTGTGGATCACGCTGGACGCGCCCTGGATGCAGCTCGGCGAGCCGACCGCCGGCTTCGTGCCGAGGACGCCTGAAGGCGGCCTCGACTGGCCGCTGATCGCGGTGCGCTGGCTCGGCGCGACGCTGCTGGTGCCGGTGATGGAGGAGCTTTTCTGGCGCGGCTTCCTGATGCGCTGGATCGCGAGCCCGCAGTTCGAGACCGTCGATCCGCGCGCCGCCGGGCTGAAGGCGCTGGTGCTGTCGACCTTCGTCTTCATGCTCGCGCACACGCTGTGGCTGGCGGCGATCGTCGCCGGCGCGGCCTACGCGTGGCTGTACCAGCGCACCGGCAAGCTGTGGACCGCCGTGATCGCGCACGCCGTCACCAACGGCGTGCTCGGGATCTGGGTCGTCCACAGCGGACGCTGGGAGTTCTGGTGAACCGACGGGCGGCCCATCCGGCCGCCTCGCCGATCAGCGCTTGAGCGCCTTGGCCACGCCTGCCGGGCGCTGCAGGTGCTTGAAGCGCTCGAACAGCCAGCAGCGCATGCCCATCACCAGCGTGAACTGACGCTTCTCCTCGTCGGGCAGCTTCTGGTCGAGCAGGTGTTGCCGCGCGAAGTCCTCGGCGACGCGCTGCAGCCGGTCGCGCAACTCGCGCGCCATGCCGGGGCTGAGCTGGCCGTGGACCAGCATCAGCAGTTCGGCGTCGCTGTCGAAGCCGCCGGCGAAGAAGTCCTGCATCACGTTGTCGCGGAAGAAGCCCATCACTGGCCCCTGCGGCCGCCAGCGGAAGGTCTTGGCGACCTGCAGCCGGTAACGGTTGAGCGGCCGCAACTCGATGATGCCGAGCCGGTCCAGCTGCGCGAGCGCGCGCGTCACGTCGGCCTCGCTCATCCGGTAGGTCGCCACGATCTGCTCGAAGCTCCACTGGCTCAGGCAGCAGATGGCGGTCAGCAGCAGCTTCTCGTCGGCGACGACCTCGCGTTCCTGCTGCAGCGTCAGCTCGCGGCGCAGCGGCTGCGACTGCGCCAGGCGCTGCGAGAGCTCGGCGAAATCGGTCTTGAGCACGCGGCAGATCTCATCGATGCGCGAGAGCGGCATCTCGCCGCCGGCGGCGAACATGCGCTTCACGCTGGATTCGGAGAGGTCGAGCTCCTTGGCCAATTGCGCGTAGCTGACGCCGGACTGCTTCAACTCGGCCTTGATGAGGTCGATCAGGGATTGGGTGCTCGCCATGGGGGCGAACGGTAGCGCAGTTCGGTAGCGCGGCGCGACACCCGATGGCCCGCGCCGCGCTACCGCGCCGGTCGGATCGCCTCTCGGGCCGTGATGCTGCCGACCATCGCGCCCGTCTCCACTTCCCCGGGCGCCGACCATGCTCCGACGACGTCATCTCCTGTGCTGCGGCGCCGCCGCGGCGGCGGGTCTGTTCAGCGCGCTCGCGGCGGATGCCGCCGGACCGTGGCGCAATCCCTGCGGGCACCCGGCGGCGCCCATCCCGGGCGTCGATCCGCAATGACTGGAACGGACCTGGGAGGGCCTCGACCCCGCGCAGCTCTGGGACGTCCACGCCCACCTGATCGGCACCGGCGATTCGGGCTCGGGCTGCTGGATCGCGCCCTCGCTGTCGCAGTGGTGGCATCCGGTCGAGGTCGCGCGCAAGCACGCGATCCTCAACGGCGCGTGCGTCGACGCGCGTGCCGTGGCCTCGGCCGACATCGATCGCGCTTATGTCCGGCGGCTGACCGCGCTGGCCGATGCCTTTCCCGAAGGCGCGCGATGGCTGCTCTTCGCTTTCGACGAGGCCGTCGACGAGACCGGCCGCCGCCGTCCGGACTGGACGACCTTCCATGTGCCCGATGCCTACGCCCGCGCGATCGCGGCGGAGCGGCCGGACCGCTTCGGCTGGGTCGCGAGCATCCATCCGAACCGGGAGGACGCCCTCACCCGCCTCGATCGCGCGATCGCGGGCGGCGCGCTGGCGCTCAAGTGGCTGCCCAGCAGCATGGCCATCGACCTGCGCGACCCGCGGCTGCGCCCCTTCTACGACCGCCTGGCGGCCGCGCGGCTCCCATTGATCGTCCATTGCGGCGAGGAGCACGCCGTCCCCGGCGCCGGCCGGCAGGACCTGGGCAACCCGCTGCTGCTGCGCGAGCCGCTGCGCCACGGCGTGCGGGTGATCGCGGCGCACTGCGCCTCGCTCGGCCTGGCGATGGACCTCGACCTGCCCCGTCCCCGCCCCGCCCAGGCCTTCGACCTGTTCGCCCGCCTGATGGACGAGCCCGCCTGGCAGGGCCTGCTGCTGGGCGACGTCTCGGCGATGTTCCAGTTCAACCGCCGCCCCGAGGTCTGGCGCACCGTCCTTCGCCGCCGCGACTGGCACGACCGCCTGCTGCACGGCTC
The DNA here is from genome assembly GCF_029840635.1 of Mitsuaria sp. GD03876. Classification (GTDB taxonomy): domain Bacteria; phylum Pseudomonadota; class Gammaproteobacteria; order Burkholderiales; family Burkholderiaceae_C; genus Roseateles. Next base: position 86,919 of record NZ_JAOCCU010000001.1, read on the forward strand.
CGACTACCCGCTGCCGGGGGTGCTGCCGCTGGTCCGCCTGCCGCAGCTGGTCCGGGCCGGCGTGCTGGACGAAGTCCACGTCGCTCCTTTGGGGGCATTGCGGGATCACCACCCCCTGATGTTTGATCTCGCCCTCAAGCGGCTCGCCCGGTGGCAGGGGGACGCGCTGGGCACCGAGGTCTTCGCGACCGCCCGGCATTTCTCCCCGCCGCCGGCCTGAACCGTCCCCGGACCCGGCGGTAGCACCGATCGATACCGCCCCAGGCGGCGCGCGATACTCGCCGCGAATTCACCGGGGGCCCCGGGGCGAAGGCGACGACAGTCGCGCCATCGCCACCGGACACCACCACCCAAGGGGCGACAACGACCCCGATCACATCCCGGTCCCGCGACCGGTTTCACAGGAGGAATCTCGACATGACCACCCCGTCCATCCGCATCCAGCGCGACACCCAGGCCTGGCGCTATCAGGTGTGGATCTCGTTCGGCATCAGCGTGGCGCTGTGCGCCATCGGCCTGGCCTGGCTGCCGGGCGCCGACCTGGACCGCGCCTTCATGGTCATGGGCTACGTGTTCTGCCTGTCCACCGCGTTCGCGCTGTCCAAGTACATCCGCGACAACCAGGGCGCCCGCACCGACACCCCGATGTGGGGCCTGGTCGTGTGGTCCGGCTTCGCGCTGGCCATGGGCCTGACCGGCTGGGGCCTGTACCGCATGGAGATCCAGCCCGTCTGGAAGGCCTACCTGCTGGTGTGCTGGCTCTACCTGATCTCCAACGTGTTCACGCTGGCCAAGATGCTGCGCGACGCCCATGAGGCCGACCTCGCCGACGCCCGCCTGCAAGGCCGCCGCGAGGCCCACCGCGACGCCGCCGTGGCCGCCGCGGCCGCCGAATGAGCGTCCGGCGCCCTCGCCTTCGCCCTCGTTCCCGGCCTTCCCCGTTCCGACCTGAAGTCCCGCTCCCCAGGAGTCACTCCATGCGCGCCCATCGCGTCCTTCTTTCCGTCCTGACCGCCGCCGCCCTCGCCGTCGGCACCGCCGGCGCGGCCCGCGCCCACGGCGGCCCCAGCGAAGCCAGCGTCGTGCTGTCCGCCCTGCCGGTGGCGATCTCGGTCGTCGCGCCGTCGGCGGTGCTGGTGGCCGGCGCCTCGCTGGTGGTCGTCGCGGTCGAGACCACCGCCCGCGGCACCGTCTGGGTGCTGCAGCGCGCCTCCGACGGCGCGCGCATCAGCGTCGAGTTCTCCGGCAAAGTCGTCGCCACCGCCGCCAACTCGATCGGCACCGCCGTCGTCGTGACCGCGATCAGCACCGGCTACGTGCTGTCCGCCGCCGGCGAGGCGATCGCCTTCATCCCGAACGAGGTCGGCGCCTCGCTGCTGCACAACGAGCGCATCACCGACAAGGACCGCGTGACGCGATGAGCGCCCGCGCCGCCTTCCCGTCCGCTCCGGCGCCCGCGGCCGCGAAGGCGTTGCTGGCCGCCGCGATGCTGGGCGCGCTGCTCGCCGCCGCGCCGGCCCACGCCGGCCGGGCCTGCGAGGACAAGCCCCCGACGCTCGACCAGATCCGCCGCGGCATGGACCTCGCGCAGGCCACCGCCGCCGCGCTGGACCGCAGCGGCGCCGACGTCGTGCTGCTGGCCCGCGCCGGCCAGGACCTGAGCGAGTACGGCCTGCGCTGGTCGCATGTCGGCTTCGTCTACCGCGACACGGCGGGCACCGGTGCCCAGGCCCGCCCGGTCTGGCGCGTGGTGCACAAGCTCAACGAGTGCGGCACGGCGCTGTCCGACCTCTACCGCCAGGGCCTGGGCGAGTTCTTCATGGACAAGCCCTTCCGCTACGAGGCCGCCTTCTCGGTGCTCAAGCCCGAGCTGCAGCAGGCGCTGCTGCCGCTGCTGCGCGAGAACGCGCGCGCCGCCACGATGCATGCGCCGGCCTACAGCATGGTCGCCTACCCCTGGTCGCGCCAATACCAGCAGAGCAACCAATGGGCGCTGGAGACGCTGGCCGCCGCCGCCGCGCCGCGCGAGGTCACCAACCGCGCGCAGGCGCAGGACTGGCTCAAGCGCCAGGGCTACCAGCCGTCCGACCTGCGCCTGTCCACCGCCAAGCGGCTGGGCGCGCGCGTCGGCATGGCCAACGTCGCCTTCGACGACCATCCGTCGGCACGCCGCTTCGCCGGCCACATCGAGACGACGACCGCCGACACGATGTTCGACTGGCTGATCCGCGGCGGCTACGGCCAGCCCGTCCAGGCCGTGAAGGCCACGCCCTGACACGCGACTGACGGACACTCCCTCGTCCCCGGTCCTCCCCGTTCCTCCCCGAACTTCCACAGCGAGCCCTCCCCCATGAGCGACGCCCAACACCCCAGCCAGTTCGCCCTCCTGGGCCAACGCCGGTTCGCCCCGTTCTTCTGGACGCAGTTCCTCGGCGCGGGCAACGACAACCTGTTCAAGTTCGCCTTCACCGTGCTGGTGACCTACCAGCTCAATGTCAGCTGGCTGCCGGCGGCGCAGGCCGGGCTGGCGATCGGCGCGCTGTTCATCCTGCCGTTCGTGCTGTTCTCGGCCACCAGCGGCCAGCTCGCCGACAAGTACGACAAGGCGCGGCTGATGCGCTTCGTGAAGAGCCTGGAGATCGTCATCATGGCGCTCGCCGCGCTGGGCTTCTACACGACCAACGTGCCGCTGCTGCTGGGCTGCGTGTTCCTGATGGGGCTGCACTCCACGCTGTTCGGGCCGGTGAAGTACGCCTACCTGCCGCAGCACCTGAACGAGCACGAGATCACCGGCGGCAACGGCATGGTGGAGATGGGCACCTTCGTCTCGATCCTGCTGGGCAACCTGGCGGGCGGGCTGCTGGTGGCCGCGCCGATCGTCGGGCCGCAGCACGTGGCGATCGCCTGCGTGGTGGTGGCGGTGCTGGGCCGCGCGACCGCGCAGGCGATTCCCGCCAGCCCGTCGACCGATCCCGGCCTGGTCATCAACTGGAACCCGGCCACCGAGACCTGGCGCAACCTGAAGCTGGCGCACGGCCAGCTGGCGGTGTTCCGCTCGCTGCTGGGCATCTCGTGGATGTGGTTCTTCGGCGCGGTGTTCCTGGCCAACTTCCCGGCCTTCGCCAAGGAGGTGCTGCATGGCAACGAGCAGGTGGCCTCGCTGCTGCTGATGGTGTTCTCGATCGGCATCGGCGTGGGCTCGCTGCTGTGCGAGGTGCTGTCGCGCCGCCATGTCGAGATCGGCCTGGTGCCGCTGGGCGCGATCGGCATGAGCATCTTCGCGATCGACCTGTACTTCGCCTCGCGCGGCCTGCCGCCGTCGGCGCCGCTGAGCGTGGGCGCCTTCCTGGCCAATCACGCCCACTGGCGGGTGCTGGCCGACCTGTGCCTGCTGGCGCTGTTCGCCGGCCTGTACAGCGTGCCGATGTACGCGCTGATCCAGATGCGGGCGCAGCCCTCGCATCGCGCGCGGATCATCGCGGCCAACAACATCCTGAACGCGATCTTCATGATCGCCAGCTCGATCATGGCCGGCGCGCTGCTGGGCGCGGGGCTGTCGATCCCGCAGCTGTTCCTGGTGGTGGGCATCCTGAACGCGGTGGTCGCGTTCTACATCTTCCTGGTGGTGCCGGAGTACCTGCTGCGCTTCTTCGCTTTCGTGCTGTCGCGGCTGGTCTACCGCTTCAAGGTCCAGGGCGACCGCCACATCCCGGCGCAGGGCGCGGCGGTGCTGGTGTGCAACCACGTGAGCTTCGTCGACGCGGTGCTGCTGATGGCGGCGAGCCCGCGGCCGATCCGCTTCCTGATGGACCACCGCATCTTCAAGATCCCGGTGCTGGGCTGGATGTTCAAGCTGGCCAAGGCGATCCCGATCGCGCCGCAGAAGGAGGACCCCGCGACCTACGAGGCCGCCTTCGCCGCCGCGCAGGCGGTGCTGGACGACGGCGAGCTGGTGGGCATCTTCCCCGAGGGCGGCCTGACCCGCGACGGCGCGCTGCAGCCGTTCAAGGGCGGCGTGATGAAGCTGCTGGAGGGCCGGCCGGACCTGCCGGTGGTGCCGATGGCGCTGCAGAACCTGTGGGGGTCGTACTTCTCGCGCGTGGAGCAGGGCGCGGCGATGGTGCGGCCGTTCCGGCGCGGGATCTTCTCGCGCGTCGGGCTGGTGGCCGAGGCGCCGATCCCCGCGCGCGACGTGACGCCGGAGCTGCTGCGCGAGCGCGTGGCGGGCTTGCTGGGCGAGGCGGCCGCGGTGGCTGGCCAGCCGGCGAAGGCGTGAGCTGAAGTACAGTCGCGACCAACGCGCCGGTGAGACAACCCTTAATGGGCGCCCCACGGTGTAAAGAGCGAAGGCCTCCGCAAGGAGGCTTTCTGCTATCCGCGATCCGAAGCGCTGCTGCAATGCTCAGTGGAGCATCAATGCTGCCTACGGGTCGACCCTGCCCCGAAGTTGGGTGTCGATGATTGCCCGGCACCAAAAGACCCATTGCTAGACTCGCCAAAAATGGCAGTCTCGAAGAAGCTCTCCATGACTCAAGCCGCCAGCCGTACGGGAGGCCGTACAGAATTTGCAACCGAAGCGGACTTTGTTGAACGTTTTGTCGGCAAGCTCTCGAAAGGTCGGACCTCGTTCGGCAAGGTGCAGATCACGCAGGAGTGGGACCATCGCGCGGGCTTCGTCGATGTCCTCGCTCGACATCGTCGCAAGACTCTGGTGGCCTTCGAAGCCAAGCTGGACAACTGGAAACGAGCATTTCATCAGGCGTATCGCAGCACTGCGTACGCCAACAAGTCGTACGTCATCGTCCCCACACATGTGGCCAATAGAGCCCTGAGGGATCGAGACGAATTCGAGTTGCGGGGGGTGGGACTATGTTCATTCGACGGGAAGTCCGTGCAGGTGCTCATCGAAGCATCCGAGCAGGACGCACTATTGATCTGGCTGCGCGAGCAGGCGCACGAGCACTTCGACGCGCTCGAAGATGAGCTCGCAACTGAACCTGGATCAGGTCGCCGCGCAGCTCTGCCAGCAATGCGGATTTGAGTTTCGCGGACTCCTGGGAAAGGGCGCGTTCAAGAGCGCCTACTTGGCCGTCCATCAGCACTACCCGTTCGCGCTGAAGATCGCCGCTGTTTCGGGCGGCGCCGACCGCCTCATGCGCGAGGCTGAGGCACTCAAGGAGTGCTCTCATCCCTCGATTGCTAAGCTACTCCAGGCGTTCTCATATGCCTACGGGCCGCATCAGCTGTGGGTTGTCTACGAGGACTACCTTGGCGGAGGCACGCTTGAGTCACGTCTGAGGATTTCACCGCTGACTGCGCACGACGTCCGCAGCATCGGCATACGGCTGGCCGAGGTGCTCGGCCATCTGGACGACAAGCGTCTGGTGCATCGAGACATCAAGCCCGCGAACATCATGTTTCGTGGCGTCAACGATGTGGACCCGGTTCTCACCGACTTCGGCATTGTCAGGATGCTGAATCAGCCAACGTTGACTCAAGCCTTCATGCAGATGGGGCCGGGGACGCCGGCTTATGCGGCTCCGGAGCAACTTACCAACGACAAGTCGCTCATCGACTGGAGAACTGACCAGTTCGGACTAGGCATCGTGTTGGCGGAGTGCTTGTTGGGACACCACCCATTCCTGACTCAGGGTCAGAGCATTAACGACGCGATCCACAGCGTTGCTGCGCGGCAGGAGGTGCCGGCTATCAATGCTCAGCGGCTCAGAGAACTTGGATTCGACAGCGTCACCCGAGCTCTGCGCTCGTGGCCGATCGCGCGGTTCCGAAAGCCCATCGAGTTCGTCGACGCTCTTATGCGCAACTGAGGGAGCAACATCATGGCCGCCTACCTCCAACAAGGCCACGCCTCTTGGAACCTATTAGAGGAACCGGACATTGGGACCTACACCGGCATGGTGCTTAGCCCAGTCAACGATGGTCCGTCCGAAGTTGCCGCCGGGCTGCGCAGACTCGGTGACCTACGCCCCAACATTGAGGTCATTCTCGATCCGCAGCTGTACAACCCGGCCGTAGACAAGGGGCTGATGGATCGGTGGGCCTACTTCACGTCGGATTTCGCCACTGCCAACCACGGTGATGCTGCTTGGTGGACTCAGCGCGGCGTTGCCGTCGCAGATCAGGCTGCGGAGCTCGGCGTCGACGCGTTGTGCTCGCCGGCGATGTTTCCAAAACACTTCGTCGATGACTACTACAGCCTCGTGGTGGACATTGCCGACGCAACTCGTCAGTACGCAACCGCTCAGGGTCTCGAGACGCTGCTGACAGCCATCGTCAGCCTTCGCGACCTCGCAAATCCGGCACGGGCGCTCGCGATCGCATCGATCCTTTCTCGCAGCCGCTGTGACCGCATCTATCTCACGTTCTTGAACGAGGAGGTGCTGCAGCAAAGGGACCCGCTACACGAGCCCAATGGGCTTCCCACGGCAGTCCACCTAGTTCGACTTCTATCGAGCTACATGCGGGTGCACGTCGCGTTCGCGGCTCATGACGCCGTGATGTGGAAGTACGCCGGTGCAGCCGATGTCTCCACGGGCAAGTTCATGAACCTTCGGAGGTTCTCTCCTGGCCGGTGGGAGGAGGCGCAAGGGCGCGGAACGCAGACTGCGTACTGGACCGAGGGCAGTCTGCTGACGCTGCTGCGTCCTGCAGACGTGGCTCTACTACGAAGGAATGGATGGTTCGACGGTCGCGATCTCTCGGACAACCCTGCAAGTCTTCGCATCACGGACTTGATCGTCAACGGATCGAAAACACTTTGGGTGAAAGAGTCGTGGCTGCAGCACCTCCGCTGCATCAGCAACTGTGAAGCACAGTGGAACGAAGGACCAGATGCGGCCGAAGCATTCCTCGTCGAGTCGGATCGACTGTGGGGCGACATCATCGACACGCGCCGATTGCTGCTTCAAGACCGCCAGAACAACGGAAATCATGTGCGCCACTGGCTGAACGCTGTTCGAGAAGGCGGCCGGCGTTAGGAGGATCAATCAGATGAAGAAACTGATCCCTGCACCGGTGCTATCCCTGGTCGCGGACTTTGTCGCCGACCAGGAGACCCACGCCAGCCTGGACAGCCTCTTCACCTATGCGGAAGCGCCGGGCGATCCTCCGCCAGGCAGCAAGCCAGTGAAGGCGCTCACTTGGCTGCGGGCCACCAACAAGGATCACCCTGAACCTCTTTCAGTACTGGGGCGGATCATTCACCAGTACATGGAGGCGCCCGAGGTAGCTCAGGACTACAAGTTCGACGATTTGGGGGGGGACGAGCCTGAATGGAGCGTCAAGAAGCGCGAGACGGTGCGGAGGATCGAAGCCGCGCTTGCTAAGTATGGGCTTCAATACCGAATGGGCGGCCACATCACCGACGGCGGGATGGCGCCCAGCAAGACATTGGGCGAACTTATCCACGGGCGTGACATGCCTGCCATTCATCGGGAGTTTGACCGGGCGATGGAATCAGTCGAGGCGAAGCCTCGGGACGCAGTGTCCGCAGCTGCGAACGTACTGGAGTCCGTGTTCAAGGTCTACATTGAAGACAATGCCCTGACCATGCCAGACAAGCAAGACCTGCAGCCAGTCTTCAAGGTGGTGCGAGCCCATCTTGGGCTCGATCCGGCAAGCGTCGAGGACCAGGACCTCCAACGCATCATCACTGGGCTGTTCTCCGTGGTCGACGGAATCGGTGCGTTGCGAACGCATGCCAGCAGCGCTCACAGCGAGGGCCGGAAAAGCTACAAGCTCGAGCCAAGGCACGCACGGTTGGCCATCAATGCTGCCCACTCAGTGGCCACATTCATTCTGGAGACGTGGGATAAGCGGGCAACTGCGCAGCGTTCGACCACCTAGTAGGGCCGCGATCCCTTTAAGCCAGTTCGGGCGGGCGATTGGGATTGCCCTTGCCGCCGCGCTCGAAGGACCGCGTCGCTGGTGGCACCGTCGCGAAGGGGACGAAGACGGTTCCTCACCCCCTCCGCGCCCGTAGCATCACGCGCCGGACCCGCAGCCGGATCGCCCTTGCCGAGCGCCACACCGCGCTCGCGCGCACCCAGGCCAGCAGGCCGTCCTTCCACACCGTCCAGCGCGCGTGCAGCCGCGCGAACCACGGCAGGCTCATCAGCGCGGGCTGCGTCAACGCGAAGATCCGCGCCACGACCGCCGTGCCGACGACCTTGGCCAGCACGATGACCGCCAGGCCCAGCCCCGGCCGGCCGATGCCGATCAGCCACAGCGCCAGCAGCTTGACCGGCAGCAGCAAAAAGCCCGGCAGGAAGAACACCACCAGCGCGACATAGGGCGGCAGCCGCCGCACCAGCGCCTCGAGCTGCCGGAACACCGGCAGCCGGCCGATCGCCGCCATCCACCGCTGCAGCGGTTCCCAGCCCCATTCCTCGAAGAGGATGACCAGGGCCAGCACCACGCGGACCAGCCAGCGCAGCGGCGCGAGCATCGACTTGAACATGGCCGGGATCATGCCAGGGCAGCCCCCGCGACCCCCATGCCAGAATCGCCGCCCGCCCCTCGACGGCCCGAGATCCCGCCATGCAAGACCCCGTTTCCCCGCTGCGCGACGCCGCCCTCGACCACCTGTCCGCCGGTCGGTCGACGCAGGCGATCGCCGCCTATGAAGCGCTGCTGCGCGTCACGCCGGGCGAGCCGGACGACTGGTTCAACCTCGCCTGGCTGCAGCGGTCCGGGCGCGACTTCGACGGCGCGCTCGCGTCCTACGACCGCGCCCGCGCGCTCGGCGCCGAGGGGCCCGAGGAGATCCACCTCAACCGCGCCGTGATCCTGACCGAGGACCTGCGCCGCGAGGACGAGGCGATGGCGGAACTCGAGCGCGCGCTGGCGATCGCGCCGCGTTTCCTGCCGGCGCTGGTCAACCTGGGCAACCTGCACGAGCAGCGCGGCGAACGCGCCCAGGCGCAGCGCCGCTACGAGGAGGCGCTCGCCGTCGAGCCCGGCCATGCGCTGGCGCTGTCCCGGCTGGTGAACCTGCGCCGCTTCGAGGCGGCCGACGATCCGCTCATCCAGCGCCTGCGCCAGGCGCTCGGCGTGCGCGGCCGCCATCCGGCCGAACACGCCGACCTCGCCCACGCGCTGGGCAAGGCGCTCGACGACGCCGGCGCCTACGACGAGGCCTTCGCCGCCTACGCGCACGCCAACCAGGCCGCCCGGCACGCCCACGGTCCCCGGCCGCTGCGCTACGACCGCGCGGCGCATGAGCACCTCGTCGACGCGCTGATCCGCCAGTCCCGACAGCCGGTGCCGCCGTCCCGGGACGACGCGCCCGCGCCGTCGGCGTTCATCTGCGGCATGTTCCGGTCGGGATCGACGCTGCTCGAGCAGATCCTGGGCAGCCATCCCGGCGCGACCGCCGGCGGCGAGATCGACCTGCTGCCCGCCCTCGCCCAGCGGCACGTGCTGCCGCCGCTGTCGCACCCCGACCAGCCGCTGCCCGCGGAACTCGCCGAGCGGATGCGCCGCGAGTACCGCGACGGCGTCGCGCTGCGTTTCCCCGGCGCGTCGCTGCTGACCGACAAGCGGCCGGACAACTTCCTGTTCATCGGGCTGATCAAGCAGCTGTTCCCCGACGCCAAGATCCTGCACACGCGCCGCGCGGTGCTGGACAACTGCCTGTCGGTGTTCTTCCTGCACCTGGGGCCGTCGATGTCGTACGCGCTGGACCTGGAGGACATCGCCCATTGGTACCGGCAGTACCGCCGGCTGATGGCGCATTGGAAGTCGCTCTACGGCGACGACATCCACGATGTCGACTACGACGCGCTGGTCACCGACCCGCGTCCGCAGATCGAGCGCGCGCTGGCGCATGTCGGGCTCGGCTGGGACGACGCCTGCCTGGACTTCCATGCGAGCAAGTCGACCGTCGCGACGCCCAGCAACTGGCAGGTGCGCCAGCCGCTGTACCAGCGCTCGTCGGGCCGGTGGCGGAACTACGAGCGCCACCTCGGCGCGCTGCGCGCGGCGCTGGGCGAGTTCGCGGACGAATGAAGCAGGACGGCGTGACGGGGATCGCCGCGCGGCGATGAACGCGCCACGGTGACCGTGGCCCGGTGAACCCGCCGCGGGCGGCGCTCAGCCGCCGAAGATCCCGGCCGCGCGCAGGCGCTCGAACACGGTGTCCGCCGCCTCGTCCGGCGACACCGTCGCGGTGCGCAGGCGCAGCTCAGGCGCCTCCGGCGGCTCGTACGGCGAGTCGATGCCGGTGAAGTCCTTCAACAGCCCGGCCCGCGCCTTGCGGTAGAGGCCCTTCGGATCGCGCTGCTCGGCCACGGCCAGCGGCACGTCGACGTGCACCTCGAAGAACTCGCCCGGCGCGAAGCGCTCGCGCACCGCCTGGCGGTCCTGCCGGAACGGCGAGATCAGCGCCACGATCACGATCAGCCCCGCGTCGGCCATCAGCCGCGCGACCTCGCCGACGCGGCGGATGTTTTCGACCCGGTCCGCCGCGGCGAAGCCCAGGTCGCGGTTCAGCCCGCCGCGCAGCAGGTCGCCGTCGAGCAGGTAGGTGTGCAGGCCGCGTGCATGCAGGCGTTGCTCGAGCCGGTCGGCCAACGTCGACTTGCCGGCGCCGGACAGCCCGGTGAGCCACACCACCGCCGGCCGGTGGCCCTTGAGCGCGCCGCGCGCGGCGCGGTCCAGCTGCAGTTGCGGGGCGAAGGGCGCGGCGCCGCTCATCGGGCCGGTCCTCAGATCCCGCGCGCGCGGTCCGCGAGGAAGCGCTGGCGGAAGCCCTCGAAGTCGCCGGCGTCCAGCGACTCGCGCACTTCCTTCATCAGGTTGAGGTAGTAGTGCAGGTTGTGCACGCTGGTCAGCATCGGGCCCAGCATCTCGCCGCAGCGGTCCAGGTGATGCAGGTAGGCGCGGCTGAAGTTGGCGCAGCAGTAGCAGCTGCAGGTCTCGTCGACCGGGCGCTCGTCGGCCTTGTAGCGGGCGTTGCGCAGCCGCAGGTCGCCGAAGCGGGTGAACAGGTGGCCGTTGCGCGCGTTGCGGGTCGGCATGACGCAGTCGAACATGTCGACGCCTTGCCGCACGCCCTCGACCAGGTCTTCCGGCGTGCCCACGCCCATCAGGTAGCGCGGCTTGTTGTCGGGCAGCTGGTGCGCGATGTGGTCGAGCACGCGCAGCATGTCGGCCTTGGGCTCGCCCACCGACAGCCCGCCGATCGCGTAGCCCGGCAGGTCCAGGTCCTTGAGCCCGGCCAGCGACACGTCGCGGAGGTTCTCGAACATGCCGCCCTGCACGATGCCGAACAGCGCGTTCGGGTTCTGCAGCCGCGCGAACTCGTCCTGGCAGCGCTTGGCCCAGCGCAGGCTCATCTCCATCGACAGCCGCGCTTCCTTCTCGGTGGTCAACTGGCCCTTGGTCTCGTAGGGCGTGCACTCGTCGAACTGCATGACGATGTCGCTGTTCAGGATCGTCTGGATCTGCATCGAGATCTCGGGCGTCAGGAACAGCTTGTCGCCGTTGACCGGGGAGGCGAACTTCACGCCCTCCTCGCTGATCTTGCGCATCTCGCCGAGCGACCAGACCTGGAAGCCGCCGGAGTCGGTGAGGATGGGCTTGTTCCAGCTCTCGAATTTATGCAGGCCGCCGAACTGCTTCATGATGTCCAGGCCCGGCCGCATCCACAGGTGGAAGGTGTTGCCCAGGATGATCTGCGCGCCCATCTCCTCGAGCGAACGGGGCATCACCCCCTTGACGGTGCCGTAGGTGCCCACCGGCATGAAGATGGGGGTCTGCACGACGCCATGGTTGAGCGTCATGACGCCGCGGCGGGCGCGGCCCTCGGTCTTGAGGAGTTCGAACTTCAGCATGGGCGCGATTATCGGGCCCCCCGGTTGATGGGGTCCGTGGGGGGCTGGCGCCGCGCGGGGCCGGCGTAGACTGGGCCGCCCCCGAAGCCCGCCCCCCGCCCGCCCTCCCAGGAGATCGTCGTTGAGGACCCCGATCGCCGCCCTCGCCGCGTCGGCCGCGCTGGTCGCCGCCGCGCCCGCGCTTGCCTGCGGGCCGTACACGGTGGGCTTCTACGAATACAGCGCGCTGTACTACCGCGACGCGCAGGGCCACTGGGCCGGCATCGACAAGGACGTGGTCGACGAGATCGTTCGCCGCAGCGGCTGCCAGCTGGTGCCGCGCACCGAGTCGCGCATCCGCATCTGGGCGCAGATCGCCGCGGGGCAGCTGGACATGACGGTGTCGGCGCTACAGACCAAGGAGCGGGAGCTGCTGGTCGAGTTCATTCCCTACGTCGAATCCAAGCAGTTCGTCGTCATGCGTCCGGCGCTGGCGGCGACGCTGACCACGCCGGCGGCCTTCCTGGCCGACCGTGCCCGGCGGGTGATCGTGGTGCGGGGCTACGTGTTCACGCCGACGGTGGAGTCCTGGATCACGGCGATGCGGGGACAGGGCCGGGTGGACGAGGCGCCCGACCAGACGACGGCGATGCGCATCTTCAAGGCCGGCCGCGGGGACGCGGTGGTGCTGGGCGCGCACACGCTGGCGACGGCGCGGCGGGCGGATCCGGTGTTCGCCGGCTACAGCGCGCTGTCGTACGCGCCGCACGAGCGCAGCATCGGCGCGCTGGCGCTGTCGCGGCAGCGGATCCCGCAGGAGGACCGCGACCGCATGCGCGAGGCGGTGCGGGAGATGGAGCGCGACGGCTCCCTGGAGATCATCAAGAAGCGGCACCTGGCGGACCTGTCGGACACGCCGTGACCCGCGAGCCGGTCCAGGCCCGGGCCCGCCGGCGTGCGACGCGACAATCGCGCCCATGCCGTCGAGCCTCGCCGCCCCCGTCCACGCCGAACTGATCATCAAGAAGAGCCGCTTCCTCGGCTGCGTCGAGGCGGTGCCGGACCGCGCGGCGGCGCTGGCGCGCGTGGCGCAACTGCGCGCCGAGCATCCGGGCGCCGCGCATGTGTGCTGGGCGCTGATGGCGGGCGGGCAGTCGGCGGCCAACGACGACGGCGAGCCCGGCGGCACGGCGGGCCGGCCGATGCTGGAGGTGCTGCGGCACCAGGACCTGGACGGCGTGCTGGCGACGGTGGTGCGCTACTTCGGCGGCGTGAAGCTGGGCGCGGGCGGCCTGGTGCGGGCCTACACGGACGCGGTGGCGCAGGCGCTGCTGACCGCGGAGAAGGTGCCGATGGTGCGGCTGAAGACCCTGCGCTGCACGCTGCCCTACGCGCAGGAGGGGCTGCTGCGCCGCGAGGCGGGGAAGGCCGGCGCCGAGCTGGTGGATGTGGCGCATGGCGCGCTGGTCGAGGTGACGCTGCGCGTGCCGGAGACGGCAGCGGAGGCGTTCGTGGCGCTGCTCAACGAGGCCGGGCAAGGCCGGATCGGGTGGTTGCAGCCGCCGGAGGACTAGTTGCCTCCCAGGCAGCGGCGCACGTTGCCACCGACCGCGGTGCCGATGGCCTGGCGCGTCGCGCGCCGGACACCCTCGGCGTCCAGCATCTGGTCCAGCCCCCGCGCGGCGTCGCACATCGCGTCGATGACTTGCATCCCGGCCTTGGGCGCGATGTCGCAGGCCGCTGCCAGGCGCAACAGCTGATCGCGGCCCGGATGCCTGGCCTCACCCATCACCGAGGTCTGGTGGTACCCGCCCGGGCCCACGTTGAATGTGAGGTCGAATGCCGGCGCGAGTTCCCATTCCATCCGCCGATTCATCCGCAGGGCGAAATTCTTCGTATGGGACCCCATCCTCGAAAGACGACATCGACCTTGTTCATGATTTCCTGGCCCGCGCCCGTTTGGTTTGCGGCTGTTCAAGGCGCTCCAGGTCGGCAATGCTGAGCGCCACGCCCGGCTTGAAGACCTCACCGAGTTCGTGGACCAACGAGAGCACTTGAAGCACCTTCACCATCGACAGCACCGTGGCATTGCCTCCGGCCTCGAGATTCCTGACGGCATTCACCGCGATGCCGGCGCGCATCGCAAGGTCTCGCTGGGTCCATGACCTCGATAACCGCTGCTGGCGCAGCCGCTCTCCCAGCTCGGCCTGGATCTGCGCGGCGGATGCCAATCTGAAGTCGATCACTTAATTGTCCTTTTAAGGGCGCTTAACTCGTATTTTTGCACTTAAGCGCCCTTATAAGGACATTTATTCCTGCCGCCCCATCGTCGTTCGGCGGCATCGGGGCGCGCGCGGCACGATGGCGGGCGCCACCGCTCCATCGCCCATCCACGAAGCCTGCCTCCCTCGCGCAGCCTAGAATCGCCGGCTGTTTTCCCCACTTCCGCGCGAGATTGCCCGTGGCCGCAACCATCCTCCAAAAGATTCCCGCCGGCGAGCGCGTCGGCATCGCCTTCTCGGGCGGCCTGGACACCAGCGCCGCGGTGCACTGGATGCGCGGCAAGGGCGCCATCCCCTGCGCCTACACCGCCAACCTCGGCCAGCCCGACGAGTCCGACTACGACGAGATCCCCCGCAAGGCCAAGGCCTACGGCGCCGAGATCGCCCGCCTCGTCGACTGCCGCGCGCAACTCGTCGCCGAAGGCATCGCCGCCATCCAGTGCGGCGCCTTCCACATCAAGAGCGGCGGCGCCACCTACTTCAACACCACCCCCCTGGGCCGCGCCGTCACCGGCACCGCCCTGGTCGTCGCGATGCGCGACGACGGCGTCAACATCTGGGGCGACGGCTCGACCTTCAAGGGCAACGACATCGAGCGCTTCTACCGCTACGGCCTGCTCGCCAACCCCGCCCTCAAGATCTACAAGCCCTGGCTGGACCAGACCTTCATCGACGAGCTCGGCGGCCGCAAGGAGATGAGCGAATACCTCATCGCCAACGGCTTCGACTACAAGATGAGCGTCGAGAAGGCCTACTCGACCGACTCCAACATGCTGGGCGCGACCCACGAGGCCAAGGACCTGGAGTTCCTCAACAAGGGCATGCACATCGTCAACCCGATCATGGGCGTGGCCTTCTGGAAGGACGACGTCGCGATCAAGGCCGAGACAGTGACCGTGCGCTTCGAGGAAGGCATCCCCGTCGCCCTCAACGGCCAGCAGTTCGCCAACCCGGTCGAGCTGTTCATGGAAGCCAACCGCATCGGCGGCCGCCACGGCCTGGGCATGTGCGACCAGATCGAGAACCGCATCATCGAGGCCAAGTCCCGCGGCATCTACGAAGCCCCCGGCATGGCGCTGCTGCACATCGCCTACGAGCGCCTGGTCACCGGCATCCACAACGAGGACACGATCGAGCAGTACCGCATGAACGGCATGAAGCTCGGCCGCCTGCTGTACCAGGGCCGCTGGTTCGACCCGCAGTGCCTGATGCTGCGCGAGACCGCCCAGCGCTGGGTCGCCCGCGCCATCACCGGCGAAGTGACGCTGGAGCTGCGCCGCGGCAACGACTACACGATCCTGGACACCGCCAGCCCCAACCTGACCTACGCGCCGGAACGGCTGTCGATGGAAAAGGTCGAGGACGCCGCCTTCACGCCGGCCGACCGCATCGGCCAACTGACGATGCGCAACCTGGACATCGCCGACACGCGCGACAAGCTCGGTGTCTACAGCCGCTCGGGCCTGCTGGGCAAGCACTCCGAAGGCTCGATCCCGCTGCTGACCGGCGGCGACGAGTAAGCCCCGCGAACGCCTCGCCACGCGGCGGGGTTCGCCACGAAAGCCGCCAGCCCTGGCGGCTTTTTTTTTCGCCGGGCCGCCGCGCGAAGGCGCGATGCCGACACTGATCGGGCTTCTTCGATCCTGGAAGGAGTTCACGATGAAGCGTTCGCATGCCCTGTCGACCTGGGCCCTCGCGCTGGGCAGTGCCCTGGCGGCATCCACGGCCGGCGCGCAAGTCCCGGCCGGCGGGAAGCCCCCGGTTGAAAAGGCCGCCACCGACGACTGGCAGCGCTGGGGCGGCACCTGGGTCCGCCTCGAAGCCGACGGCCACCTGAGCTGCCTGAGCTTCGACGCCACGAACTGCGCGTGGAACGACAGCGTCGCGGATCCCAAGAAGACGGCCTGGCCGATCCAGCCGCTGGTCTGCGGTCCGCGGCACCTGGCCTCCACCTGGAAGCTGACCGGCTACAACGACTACGGCGGCGCGAGCGACCGGCATTGGTGCCGTTCCGCCTACGCGTCGCTGTTCGCCAAGTGGGAGGACTACCGCATCCTCGGCGCGGACAAGCTCGTCGCCGCGACACCCTCCGGCGACCTCATGTGCCACTCGACCGACGGCAGCACCTGCTCGGATCCCGCCAAGGTGGATCTCGCCAAGGTCCGCGAGACGCCGGTCCATCCGCTGGTCTGCGGCGCGCATCACCGCCGCGTGCACGGCAACGACGGCTACGACCAGCCCGGCCACTGGTGCCAGCTGCCGAAGATCGTCCAGCGCCACGTCCCGCGCGCGGACATCGCGATCGCGCCGGACGTGGACGCCGTCTCGACGGAGGCCTGGAAGGCGGACGACGAACCGGCCGTCATCGTGCGCGCCACGTTGCCCGCGGGTCGGACCTTGGCACTGACGACGAACGTGCGCCCCGATCAGCTCTGGTGGAGCAGCGTGACGGGCGGGATGGTCGACGTGATTCCGGTCGGCTTCGAATTCGGGCGTCAGTTCCGCTTCATCGCCGGCAAAGGCGCCTTGGATCGCCACATGGCACCGCCCAACTGGAAAAGGCGGCGCCTGGCCGGGGACATCGTCGCGGCGATGAAGGTGACGCCCGGCGGACGCATGTGCTTCTTCGGTACCGCCGCGGACGCCCCGCGGGACGGCGGCTTCATCGCGTCGGGCGCCGGGATCGGCAGTTCGGCGGGCCTCAGGGACTGGAAGATGCGCCTGGTCACCTTCCCGTCCAGCCCGTTCGACCTCCATGCAGGGCCACCCTCTCAGGCCAACACGCTCGATCCCCAGGTGGCCTGGCAACTGGATGACGGCACCGCCACGATCCACGAGATGCTGATGGTGGCGGCCCGCCACGTCCCGATCGAAGGCGACCTGCACGGCGGCAGGCGCAAGGTCTCCTACGCGCAGGGATGCGACGACGATCCCCGGCCGTGAGGCGCTGAACGGGCGCTCCGGAACGTGACGCCCTGAAATGACGAAAGCCGCTGATCGCTCAGCGGCTTTTTCGTTTCGGCGGGGCGGCGGCGCCCCGTCCAGGCCCGGCCTCAGCCGCGGCGGCGACGCGCCAGGAAGCCCAGCGCGCCCAGGCCCGCCAGCATCAGCGCGTAGGTCTTGGGTTCCGGCACCGCCGGCACGACCACCGAGCGGTTGACGTTGGTGTTCAGGAACTCGGCGCGCAGGCCGGTGTAGTTGCCGCCGGCCGTCGCGATGTTGTTCACGACGAATTCCAGCGTGTTCAGGCCGGCCACGAAACCGGTCGTCGCGGTGAACGCGGTCCAGTCCAGGAAGCCCTTCTCCGCGCCCAGCGTCGAGATGACGTGGCCGTTGAGCAGCACCGAGCCGTTGTTGTCCGCCGCCCAGCGGCCGCTGAAGGAGGCGGTGCTGGCGTCGAAGCCGCTCAGGTCGAAGGTCAGCGTCCACTTGAACACGCCCGAGGTCGAGCCGGTGTCGAAGACGTCGTTCTGGTTGGCCGTCGGGATCAGCCACGACGACGAGGCGTTGTTGCCCATCCAGGTCGGGAACGGCGCCTGGTTGCCGTCGGTCACGTGGCCGTTGCCGGCCAGGCCGGTCGACGCGCCCGCCACCACGCTGAACGAGTAATGGCTGTCGACCGCGCCGGCGCCCAGGCCCGCGCCGGTGTTGACCAGGCCGTCGATGGTGGCGGCGCCGGCCAGGCCGCTGAACAGGGCGGCAGCGGCGGCGATCGAGGTGCGAGCGAACAACGTCATGGAGTTTCCCGAGCAGTCATGGGTCTTGTGGCGCCGATTGTCCCCAAGGCGGGTGGCAATCCGGCGCCGCGCCCCCCCGTGTGCGCGGGGGCCCGAACGGCATCGGGCCTGCCATCTGGGCGTCATGCGCCCGAATTCACGGATTCGAGGCCCGGATGCTCAAGGCTGGGGCGCCGCGCCCGGATCCGGGAGCGGCTCGATCCGCGGCAGGTGGGCCAGCTTGTCCGGATTGCGC
Organism: Mitsuaria sp. GD03876; assembly: GCF_029840635.1. Lineage (GTDB taxonomy): Bacteria > Pseudomonadota > Gammaproteobacteria > Burkholderiales > Burkholderiaceae_C > Roseateles. The sequence goes on from NZ_JAOCCU010000001.1 coordinate 105,007, forward strand.
TGGACGTAGATCGCGCTGATCCGGCCGGGTTCGGCGGCCGGCCGCAGCGCGACCGTCTGCAGCGGCTCGCCGCGCGCGTCGTAGACGACGTAGCCCGGCAGGCCGTTGACCCGCGCCGGCCGCGTGCGCCAGTCGCGGCTGGTGGGCATCTTCACGAAACCGACGAAGGTCCGCGCCACCAGCGCGCCGCCCTCGAGCATGCGCGGGATCGCGCTGACCTTGCCGCCGCCGTCGGCCAGCAGCACCGCGTCGTCGGTCAGCACCTTGGCCAGGCCCTCGACGTCGAACGACTGCAGCGCCCCCATGAAGGCCTGGAACAGCCGCTGGCGCTCCTCGTCCTCGACCTCGTGGCGGGCGTAGTCCGCCTTGACGTGCTGGCGCGCCCGGCTGGCCAGCTGGCGGCAGGCCGCCGCGCTGCGGCCCAGCCGGCGCGCGATCTCCTCGAAGTCCAGCTCGAAGACCTCGTGCAGCAGGAAGGCCGCGCGCTCCAGCGGCGACAGCCGCTCCAGCGTCAGCATGAAGGCGACCGACACGTCCTGCGCGAACTCGGCCTGCGCCTCCGGGCTCGGGGACCAGTCGCCGGCCTCGTCGACCAGCGGCTCGGGCAGCCAGACGCCGACGTACTGCTCGCGCCGCATCGCCGCCGACTGCAGCCGGTCCAGGCACAGGTTGGTCACCAGCCGCGACAGGAAGGCGCCGGCATGCCGCACCGTCGTCTCGTCGACGTCGGCCCAGCGCAGCCAGGCTTCCTGGACGAGGTCCTCGGCCTCGGCGCGCGAGCCCAGCATTCGGTAGGCCAGCGCGCGCAGCGAGCGCGCGTGCTCGCGGTCGAAGCGCAGCGCGCGGGCGGCGGCGGAGAGGTCCAGCGCCGGCAGGGGCGCGGCGTCGTCGGCGGGCGGAGTGAGGTCGGTCATGGCGCGGGGTCCGGAGTCGTCTTGTCCACAAGACGGCGCAGCCTACCCCGATGTGACACGCCCGGGGGACCGGGCGTCGGCCGCCGGCCCTCAGCGGCCGGCGCGTTCCAGCAGCATCGCGTCGCCGTAGCTGAAGAAGCGGTAGCGCTCGGCGATCGCGTGGCGGTAGAGCGCCATGACCGGCTCGTAGCCGGCGAAGGCCGACACCAGCATCATCAGCGTGCTCTTGGGCAGGTGGAAGTTGGTGACCAGCCGGTCCACGACCTGGAAATCGAAGCCGGGGGTGATGAAGATGTCGGTCTCGCGCGCGCCGGCCTTCAGCGTGCCGCCCAGCGCGGCGGATTCCAGCGCCCGCAGCGTCGTCGTGCCGACCGCGGTGACCTTGCCGCCGCCGGCGCGGCAGCGCGCGATCGCCTCGACCGTCTCCGGCGCGACCTGGAACCACTCGCTGTGCATCTTGTGGTCGGCCAGCGACTCGACCCGCACCGGCTGGAAGGTGCCGGCGCCGACGTGCAGCGTCACGTGCGCGGTGCCGACGCCGCGTTCGGCCAGCCGCGCCAGCAGCGCCTCGTCGAAGTGCAGCGCGGCGGTGGGCGCGGCGACCGCGCCGGGCTCGCGCGCGAACACGGTCTGGTAGCGGCGCACGTCGTCGTCGGAGTCGCCGTGCGCGATGTAGGGCGGCAGCGGCACGTGGCCGTGGCGCTCCAGCAGCGCGAACGGGTCGTCCGACAGGCGCAGGTGGAACAGGCCGTCGTCCGGGCCGCAGCGGCCGAGGACCTCGGCGTCGAACGCGTCGGCGAAGCGCACGACCGCGCCCGGCTTGGGGCTCTTGCTGGCGCGCAGGTGGGCCCAGACCTCGCGGGTGCCGGGGAGCACGCGCTCGACCAGCGCCTCGACCGCGCCGCCGCTGGCCTTGGCGCCGTACAGGCGCGCCTTGATGACCTTGGTGTCGTTGAACACCAGCAGGTCGCCGGGGTTGAGCAAGTCGGGCAGCTCGCGGAACACGCGGTCGACCGGCGGGTCGGTCCGGCCGTCGAGCAGCCGCGAGGCGCTGCGCTCGGCGGCGGGATGCTGGGCGATGAGGTCGGGGGGCAGAGCGAAGTCGAAATCGCTCACCGAGAAGGTTCGGGACATGGGGCGCGATTTTCCCATGGCACCCGGGGCCGGGCCGGCCCGGGCGCTACTGCCAGCGCGCGCCCTGCTGCAGCAGCAGGGCCAGCCGGCCGCTGCCCTGCAGCTCGCCGATGCCGCGGCTGAGCGCCGCGGCCAGGCGCTCGCCTTCCGGGCGCGTCTTCGAGAACACCGTGTAGAGCGGCACTTCCGAGACCGCCGGCTCCAGCCACGCCAGCTTGCCGGCGGCGTCTCGCAACTGCGTCTCCAGCAGGTGCGCGCCGACGCCCTTGTCGATCAGCGCCAGGTCCACGCGCCCCGCCAGCAGCTTGCGCAGGTTGGCCAGGTCGTCGACGGCGCCTTCCACCGCCAGGTTCGCGTTTTCGAAACGCGCCGGGTTGGCGTAGCCGTGCACGACGCCGATGCGCAGGTGGCGCAGCGCGGCCAGGTCGTCGACCCGGCGCCGGCGATCGACGCGCGCCATGAAGCCGATCTGGTTGAGGATGCCCAGCGGCTGCGGGAAGCGCATCGTGCGTTCGCGCTCCTCGGAGCGCCACGCGCCGATGACGCCGTCGTGGTCGCCGCGCTGGAACTCGAGCAGCGCCCGCGCCCAGGGCCGGAACGACAGCAGCATCGAATGCCCGCCCTGCGCGAGCGCGGCGCGGGTGATCTCGCAGGCGACGCCGCCGCCGGGCAGCGTGCTGCCGGTGTAGGGCGGGAATTCGGTGGCGACCATCCGCACCGGGCCCTCCGCGGCGCGCGCGGGCAGCGCCGTCGCCGCGGCGGCGGCGGCGAGCCAGACGAGGCTGTCGCGACGGGTGGTCATGGAAACGGCGGGAAGGCGGCGGGAGGCGCGGGCTTGAGGGGAGGCATCGGTCCGGGAGAACCTCGGGCGCAGCCTAGCAGCGCGGGATGTCGCGCGGCTCCCCTTCGACCCGGGTGACCGGGGCGCAAGGGCGCGCCGAAGCGGCATTCGGTCACGCCCGCCCATGAAAAAAGCCGGCCGGGTCGATCGACCCGGGCCGGCTTCAGGCCGTCGGAGGCGGAGTTATTGGCCGCCGGTGCCGGTGGCCAGCAGGGTGCCGTCGACCCCCAGGATCCACCCGGTGCGGACGTCGGTGAACTGCACCTGCGTCAGCGACCGTTGCGCGCCGGAGGCCTGCGCGGTCCAGGTCTTGCCGGCATCCGCGGTGGTCAGCACCGTGCCGTTGTCGCCAACGGCCCAACCGCGCTGCGGCGTCACGAAACGCACCGCGTTCAAGGCCGACGAGGTCGACACGCTGGCGGCGGTCCAGGTCAGCCCGTCGTCCTTGGACACGCGCAGCATGCCGCCGTCGCCCGAGGCCCAGAGCGTGCCCGTGTCGCTGTACGCGACGGAGCGCGGCGTGGCGCCCGTGCCGAAGTAGCGCCCGGTCCAGTTCTTGCCGCCGTCCGAGGTCGTCACCATCCGGCCGCCCGCGCCGTAGAGGACGCCGTTGGATGCGGTCCCGAACTGCAGGCCGGTGTAGTGCGCGTTCGCCGAGCTCAGCGCGGCCAGCAGCGACCAGCTCTTGCCACCGTCCACCGTGCCCATGACCAACTGGCTCTGCGACATGTTGACGTCGGTCATCAGCGCGAAGCCGGTCGCGGCATCGAGGAACTGGTACGCCTGGACGCGTCGCGTGGGCTGCACCGGCGTCACCCAGGTCGCGCCGCCGTCATCGGTCAGCATGAACACGCCGTCCGAGGTCTGTAGCCAGCCCTTCTTGTCGTCGACGAACTGCATCCGGTCGGCATAGTTGTAGCCATACAAGGACTTGGCCAGCCCCGCGGTCCGGGTCGTCCAGTTCAACCCGCCGTCGGCCGTCGCCAGGAGGTCGCCCATCGCGTTGAGCCCCAGGCCGCGCTTGGCGTCGAAGAACCACGCCGTCGTCAGCGTCTTCTTGTAGGCGTCGGCATCGGGGCCGCCGATGCGGGTCCACGTCTGCATGCCGTCCACGCTCAGGCCGGTCGTGCCTTGGCCTCCGCGCGCGACCCAGGCGTTCGCTCCCTGGCGCTTCAACGACCCGCCGGTGTACTCCGCCGGGAGGGCGCGCCAGGTCGTGCCGGAGTCCGTGCTGACCTCGTTCTGGTACGACAGGCTGCTGCTCGTGTAGTAACCGCGCATCCAAACGCCGTTGGCGCGGGCGGGGCGGGAGTACGACACGCCCGAGTACGCGTTGCTCGGCTGGGGTTGCGCCGTCCAGTTGCTGCCGCCGTCCCGCGTGCGGTACAGCGTGTCGCTGATGACCACCGAGGCATCCGCGCCGCTCGTCATGCTCAGCGCCTGGAGATAGCTCCAGCCGTTGGCGGGCAATCCGGACGCCGTGCCGACATCCCAGGTCTGGCCGTTGTCGAGGCTGCGCCGGGCCGTGTACGTGGTGACGTAGTTGCCCGACACGTAGCGCTGCGTCGACGTGAGCAGCATCAGGTTCCTACCGGAAAGGTTGAAACCGACCAGGTTCTCGTTCTCGAATCTCACCGCGAGCGTGCTGGTGCGCCCCTGGTCCACCGACTTGCGCAGGCCTTCGTAGTAGGACGTCTGCCAGAGCACGCCATCGGCGCCCAGCGTCGGATCGCTCTGCAGCGCGGTTCCTTCGATCCAGTTCGCGCCGCCGTCCACGGTCATGCGCGTCCCGGTGTAGCCCGAGATCAGCAGCGTGCCGGGGCCGTCGGCCTGAATCGTGAGGTTGCCCAATTGGGATGGCGCCGGCTGCAACGCCCAGGTCTTGCCGCCGTCGGTGGTGCGCAGCACTGCGCCGAACTCGCCCACGGCCCAGCCGTTGCTGGCATCGAAGAAGGTCACCGCCGTCAGCGTCGACTTGACGCCGCTGGCCTGGCTCGTCCACGTCTTGCCGCCGTCCGTGGTACGCAGGATCGTGCCCTGCTCACCGACCGACCAGCCGTTGTTCGCATCCACGAACGAGAAGTCGTACTGGACCGTGCCCAGCGGACGCGGCGCTTGCCAGCACCAGCCGCTACCCTCCGCGCCGGAGCAGGTCAGGCCCTGCACGTGGGCGAGGTTGTTCACCGTGACGGCGAACTTGACTTCCTTGGACGTGCCGGTCGCATTGGTGACCTTCAGCGTGACCGCGTACTCGCCGCCCTTGGCGTAGTCATGCTTGGGCGCCGCGTCCGTGCTGGTCTGGCCATCGCCGAAGCTCCAGGCGAAGGTCAGGCCGGTCGCCGAAGCCAGGTTGGTGGTGAACGCGGTGCCCGTGGCGACGTCGCTCTTCGCGGCCGCCACGATGGCCAGGTTGTCGGGGATGGCCACGCCCTGGGCCGGCGGAGGCGGCGCGGGCGGCTGCGTGCTGCCGCCATCGCTGCCACCGCCGCCGCAGGCGCTCAGCAGCGCCGCGCTGACCAGCACGCCGGCCCATCCGGCGCGCGAATATTCCTCTCTGCCCACGGCAGTCCTCCCGATTGTTTCAATTTGTCTTCTTGTGAAGCGCGCGGATTCTGCATCAGCTTCACGCGTCCTGAACGCCGCCCCGCATCGCCCGAACGGGGGATCGCCCAAGGCAGAATCGCGGCCATGCCCGAGGCCCGCTCTTCCGACCCTTCGCCGCCGCCGCCCGCGAAGCCGGGCCGCGCCGACGCGCCGGCCGGCGAGGCCGCGCCGGCCAAGTCCGCGCCGCAGAAGGCGATGGAAAAGATGGGCCTGGCCCGCGACATCGACCTGGCGCTGCACCTGCCGCTGCGCTACGAGGACGAGACCTCCCTCACCCCGCTGGACCGCGCCCGCGACGGCGACACGGTGCAGTGCGAGGGCGAGGTGATCGAGAGCCGCATCGAGCTGCGCGGCCGCCGCCAATTGCTGGTCAAGCTGCGCGACGACGACGGCGCGCTGCTCACGCTGCGCTTCCTGCATTTCTATCCCTCGCACCAGAAGACGCTCGCGGTCGGCACCCGGGCGCGCGTGCGCGGCGAGATCCGCGTCGGGTTCTTCGGCCGCGAGATGGTCCATCCCAACTTCCGCAAGGTCGACGCGGACACGCCGCTGGCAACCTCGCTGACGCCGGTCTACCCGACCAGCGCGCAGTTGCCGCAGGCCTACCTGCGCAAGGCGGTGGCTTCCGCGCTGCGCCGCGCGCCGCTGGACGAGGTGCTGCCGCTGGCCGTCGTGCCCAAGGGCCTGCCGGCGCTGCGCGACGCGCTGAACTTCCTGCACCACCCGCCACCGTCGGCCGGGCTGTCGACGCTGGAGGACCACACGCATCCCGCCTGGCAGCGGCTCAAGTTCGAGGAGCTGCTCGCGCAGCAGCTCAGCCAGCAACGCGCGCAGCGCGAGCGCGCCCACCTGCGCGCGCCCCCGCTGCGCGGCGCGCCCGGCGGCCTGCATGAACGGCTGCTGGCCGCCCTGCCCTTCGCGCTGACCGGCGCGCAGCACCGCGTCGCGCAGGAGATCGCCGCCGACCTCGCCCGGGCGCAACCGATGCACCGGCTGCTGCAGGGCGACGTCGGCTCCGGCAAGACCGTCGTGGCCGCGCTGGCCGCCGCCGTCGCGATCGACGCCGGCTGGCAATGCGCGCTGATGGCGCCGACCGAGATCCTGGCCGAGCAACACTTCCGCAAGCTGATCGGCTGGCTCGAGCCGCTGGGCATCCGCGTCGCCTGGATCACCGGCAGCGTCAAGGGCAAGGCCCGGCAGAAGATGCTCGACGCGGCCGCGTCCGGCGAGGCGACGCTGATCGTCGGCACCCACGCGGTGATCGAGGACAAGGTGCGCTTCCACCGCCTGGGGCTGGCGATCATCGACGAGCAGCACCGCTTCGGCGTCGCGCAGCGGCTGGCGCTGCGCAAGAAGCTGGCCGACGAGGCCACCGGCGCCGCCGGGTCGGGTTCAGGCCCGCTCGAGCCGCACCTGCTGATGATGAGCGCCACGCCGATCCCGCGCACGCTGGCGATGACCTACTTCGCCGACCTGGACGTGTCGACGATCGACGAGCTGCCGCCGGGCCGCAGCCCGATCGTCACCCGCGTGTTCGCGGACGGCCGGCGCGACGACGTCATCGAGAAGATCGCCGCCGCCGTCGACGACGGCCGGCAGGTCTACTGGGTCTGCCCGCTGATCGAGGAGTCCGAGGCGCTCGACCTCAAGAACGCCACCGAGACCCACGCCGAGCTGAGCGCGGCGCTGCCGGGCAAGATGGTCGGGTTGCTGCACGGCCGGATGCCGCCGGCGGAAAAGGCGGCGGTGATGTCGCTGTTCAGCGGCGGACAGATGCAGGTGCTGGTCGCGACCACCGTCATCGAGGTCGGCGTCGACGTGCCCAATGCCAGCGTGATGGTGATCGAGCACGCCGAGCGCTTCGGGCTGTCGCAGCTGCACCAGCTGCGCGGGCGCGTGGGGCGCGGCTCCGTGGCCAGCGTGTGCGTGCTGATCTACACCGGACCGCTGTCCGACACCGGCAAGTCGCGGCTGCGCGCGATGGCGGAAACCACCGACGGCTTCGAGATCGCGCGACGCGACCTCGACATCCGCGGACCGGGCGAGTTCATGGGCGCGCGCCAGAGCGGCGCGCAGCTGCTGCGCTTCGCCGACCTGCAGGAAGACGCGCCGCTGCTGAGCGCGGCGCGCGCGCTGGCGCCGGTGCTGCTCGACGAGCAGCCGCGCGCGGCGCAGCGGCAGGTCGAGCGCTGGCTCGGCCACAAGACCGAGTACCTCAAAGCCTGAGCTTGGCGGCGGGGCCTGCGTCAGGCGCCCGGACTTCGGCTCACCGAGCTTGGCCCTGCCAGGGCATGGGGGATCCCTCCAGGACCCCCAAGCCCTGTCCGGGCCCCACGGTAGGTCGCTGGGCCCAGGCCTGCGGAGGTCACTTCAGCTGGGTGGCCCAGTACAGCAGCACTTCGGTGCGGGGCGTGTCCATGCCCAGCCACACCTGGCTCGGCTCGGCGTTGATCTTGTCGATCGTCGTCTGGCCCGAGATCACGCGGCCGAAGGCGGCATAACCCGGATCGTTGGTGTTCTTGAAGTCCAGCGTCGCGCTGTTGTCGACCGAGTTGAAATAGAACTGGCTCGTCGCCGAATCGAACACCGTCGTGCGCGCCATCGCGATCGTGTACTTGACGTTGGACACGCCGACATTGCTCTCCAGCTTGATCGTGCCACCCAGGCCGGTCGTCTTCTCGACGAAACCGCTGGAGTAGCCGCCACCCTGCGCCACGAAGCCCGGCACCACGCGATGGAAGATGGTGTTGTCGTAGTACTTCGCGTTGACGTACTTCAGGAAGTTGGCCACGGTGATCGGCGCGCGCGCGTCCAGCTGGATCACGATCTCGCCGTCGCTCGTCAGCATGCACACCACGTTGCCCGTCACGCCGTTGGCCGCGGCGACACCGGCGGTGCTGCACGTGGTCGTCGGCGGGGTCGTCACGGCGTTCTTCTTCGGCGCCTCGACGGGGTTGTTGTTGTCGTCGTCGCCGCTGCCGCAGGCGGCCAGCGTCAGGGCGCCGCCCAGCGCGACGGTCAGCGCCAGCAGGCGGCGCTTGGAGGTCAGGGAACCGGTGGAGATCGACTTCATTGGGGGCTCGCTTGGGAGGCTCGTGGCCCCCGTTCTGGCAAAGAAGCGCGAAGTATCGTGGTCGGCTCGACACAAGTGGTGGAGCCCGTGCGCGCGGCGCACGAAATCAGACCGGGCTTTCCCTAACGCGGCGCCACCACGGTGTCGTACGTCACCGAACCGGTCGCCATCGGTCGCGAAACGTCCAGGATCGTCGACCCAATGGAACGCCGCTGAAACTCGACGCCGCTCAGAACTCGAGGTTGTCGATCAGGCGCGTCTGGCCGATGCGGGCCGCGGCCAGCGCGACCAGCGGTTCGCCGTCGCGCGCGGGGGCCAGGTCATGCCGGCGGCGCAGCGTGAGGTAGTCCGGCGCCCAGCCCGCGTCGCGCAGCGCCTGCAGCGCGTCGGCCTCGATCCGGTCGAGGTCGCGCTCGCCCGACTGCCAGCGCGCGATCGCCGCCTTCAGCGTGCGCGACAGCAGCAGCGCGTCCTGCTTCTGCTGCTCGCTCAGGTAGCCGTTGCGCGAGGACAGCGCCAGGCCGTCGGCGTTGCGCTCGGTCTCGCCGGCCAGGACGCGGATCGGCATCGCCAACTGGTCGACCATGCGGCGGATCACCATCAGCTGCTGGTAGTCCTTCTTGCCGAAGACCGCCACGTCCGGCTGGACGATCTGGAACAGCTTGGCCACCACCGTGCAGACGCCGATGAAGAAGCCGGGCCGGAAGTGGCCCTCGAGGATGTCGGCCAGCTCGACCGGCGGGTGCACCTTGTAGCCCTGCGGCTCGGGGTACATCTCGCGCTCGTCGGGCGCGAAGACGAGGTCGCAGGTCGCGCCCTCGAGCAGTTCGGCGTCGCGCGCCAGCGTGCGCGGGTAGCGGTCGAAGTCCTCGTGCGGCGCGAACTGCAGCCGGTTGACGAAGACGCTGGCGACCACGAGCCCGTCCGGACCGACCGCCGCACGGGCCTGGCGCACCAGCGCCAGGTGGCCGTCGTGCAGGTTGCCCATCGTGGGCACGAAGGCGACCGGGCGGCCGCCGGCGAGCGCGGCGCGCAGGCCGGCGATGTCGTGGTGGATCTTCATGGTCAGTAGCTGTGCTCGGGCGCCGGGAAGGCGCCGGACTTCACGTCCGCGACGTAGCGGGCAAACGCCTCGCCCACCGAGGCGGAGCCCCGCATGAAGTCGCGCACGAAACGCGGCTTGCGGCCGGTGCCGACGCCCAGCATGTCGTGCATCACCAGCACCTGGCCGGAGCACTCGGGCCCGGCGCCGATGCCGATCACCGGCACGCCCAGCGCGCGCGTCAGCTCGCCCGCGAGCGCGGCGGGCACCATCTCCAGCAGCAGCATCTGCGCGCCGGCGTCGACCAGCTCGCGCGCATGCGCCTGGATCTGCGCGGCGCTCTCGGCGTCGCGGCCCTGCACCTTGTAGCCGCTCAGCGCGGTGACGGTCTGCGGCGTCAGCCCGAGGTGGGCGCAGACGGGGAAGCCGCGCTCGGTCAGGAAACGCACGGTCTCGGTGGTCCAGCCGCCGCCCTCGAGCTTGACCATGTGCGCGCCGGCCTGCGCCAGCCGCATCGCGTGGCGCCAGGCGACCTGCGGGGACTCGTGGTACGTGCCGTACGGCAGGTCGGCCAGGATCCAGGCGGTGTGGCGCGCGCGGGCGACGCACTCGGTGTGATAGACCATCGCGTCCAGCGTCACCGGCACCGTGGTCTTGAGGCCCTGGACGACGTTGCCCAGCGAGTCGCCGATCAGGATCGCGTCGACGCCGGCGTCGTCCATCGCCTGCGCGAAGGTGGCGTCGTAGGCGGTCAGCATCGCGATCTTCTCGCCGGCGGCATGCATGTCCAGCAGGCGCTGCAGGGTGACGGGCTTGCGCTCGGGCGCGGCGCCGGGGGTGCCGGCGGGCCGCGGCGCGGCGTAGGGGGAAGTCGGTTCAGTCATGCGTGTCCCCTGGGAGGAAGGGCCGGGGCGGCCCCTGGGGGTGGGGCGGCAGTGTACCGGGACGGTGCCACGAGGCCGCTTTCTGAGGACAATGGCGCTCCCATGACCCTGACCGAACTGCGCTACATCGTCGCCGTCGCCCGCGAGCGCCACTTTGGCCGCGCCGCGGAGGCCTGCTTCGTGTCCCAGCCGACGCTGTCGGTGGCGATCAAGAAGCTGGAGGAGGAGCTCGACGTCAAGATCTTCGAGCGCGGCGCCAACGAGGTGACGATGACCCCGCTGGGCGAGGACATCGTGCGCCAGGCCCAGTCGGTGATCGAGCAGGCCAGCGCGATCAAGGACATCGCCAAGCGCGGCAAGGACCCGCTGGACGGCCCGCTGCGGCTGGGGATCATCTACACGATCGGCCCCTACCTGCTGCCCGAGCTGGTGCGGCACTGCATCGACCTGTACCCGCGCATGCCGCTGATGCTGCAGGAGAACTTCACCCAGAAGCTGCTGGACATGCTGCGCACCGGCGAGCTGGACTGCGCCATCATGGCCGAGCCCTTCCCCGACGCCGGCCTGGCGGTGGCGCCGCTGTACGACGAGTCCTTCGTCGTGGCCGTGCCCGCGGTGCATCCGCTGGCGAAGAAGGAACGCATCAGCGCCGAGGAACTCAAGGCCGAGACGATGCTGCTGCTGGGCAACGGGCACTGCTTCCGCGACCACGTGCTGGAGGTCTGCCCCGAGTTCGCGCGCTTCTCCACCGACGCCGAGGGCATCCGCAAGAGCTTCGAGGGCAGCTCGCTGGAGACGATCAAGCACATGGTGGCGTCCGGGATGGGCGTGACCGTGGTGCCGGCGCTGAGCGTGCCGGCGCAGGTGCCGCCGCACCTGCGCTACGTCCCGTTCGAGGCCCCGGCGCCGACGCGCCGCGTGGTGCTCGCCTGGCGCCGCACCTTCACCCGCTACGAGGCGGTCGCCGCGCTGCGCAACGCGGTCTATGCCTGCCAGCTGAGCGGCGTGACGCTGCTGTCCTGACGCGTCGCCGGTTCCCCCGCAAGACCTGCCCCCCCGAAGCGAGGGTCTTCAGGGTTTGCGTGCATATGTCACGTTTGTGTCGTTGATAGCCTGATGGGTCCATCGAGGCCTCACGGGGCCTTCAGCCCGAACGGCCGGCGCCAGATCCGGACGCCGAGCCCGCCGATCCATCGCACCTGGGGGGAATCACATGAAGTTTCGTCCGACGATCCTGGCCGCCGCCCTGCTGGCGGCCGGCGCGGCCCACGCGGGCCCCGCGACCGTGTCCGGCTCCGCCAACGGCCTGAACTGGACCGCGTCCAGCAGCATCGTCGGGGTCACCTCGACGGCCACCGGCGTGGGCGGCGGCGACCCGCGCTACAACGCGCCGCGCTCGCAGTACAGCGGCGTGGCCACGCTGATCATGGACTACGGCGCGGGCGGCCAGTTCATCTGCTCGGGCACGCTGCTGCCCAACCAGCGCTCGATCCTGACCGCCGCCCACTGCGTCAGCGACGGCACCAACGCGCGTCCGCTGAGCACCTCGGTCTACTTCTACACCGGCTCCGACCCGGACAACGTCACCTGGAACCAGCCGACGTTCTCCTACACGGTCACCAACTACGCCGTGCACACCGCCTACACCGGCGACGTGATCGACCAGAACGACATCGCCGTGCTGTCGCTGGACCGCCTGGTGGACTGGTCGGTGAAGTCGCATGAGCTGTACGACGGCGGCGACCTGACCGGCCAGAACTTCAACATCGCCGGCTACGGCGGCCGCTCCGACACCGGCGGCGACGTCGGCGCCAACCTGGGCACCGGCCGCCTGCGCCAGGGCGACAACCGCTACGACTTCCGCCTCGGCGATCCCGACTTCGACGGCGCCTGGGCGGACATCCTGGAAGAGCCGGCCGAGCAGATCGAGCACACCTACCTGTCGGACTTCGACAACGGCCTGGCCGTGAACGACCTGTCCTGCAACATCGCCACGCTGGGCCTGGGCCTGCCGCCGAGCGCCAAGTTCTGCGACCGCGGCCGCGGCGCCAGCGAGGTCTCCTCCGCCGGCGGCGACTCCGGCGGTCCGGAGTTCATCAACGGCAAGGTGGCCTCGGTGACCTCCTTCGGGCTGACCTTCGGCTCCGACTGGGGCGATGTCGACGACGACCTGAACAGCTCGTTCGGCGAGTTCAACGGCTTCGTGCCGGTCAGCATCCACCGCGCCTTCATCGAAGCCAACGCGGTGCCGGAACCGGCCTCGTTCGCGCTGGCCGGCCTGGGCCTGCTGGGCCTGGGCTGGAGCCGCCGCCGCCGCGCCCAGTCCTGATCCGCTCCTGATCGCTCCTGCAAGCAAAGGCCGCCTTCGGGCGGCCTTTGTCTTTCCCTATCGCCGCCTTTAGGCTATTCGAATAGCCACCTCGATAGCCAATCTCTAAAGTCCCTCCTCATGCGCCGCCGCGGTCCTCCCTCCGGGAGATGTCGGTGGCGGGTCCGACGCCTACAAAGCGTGCCTGTCTGAAGCATCGAGGAGTGCCCATGAGTGCCAAGCCCCCCCATCCCGCCCAATGCCCGGTCATGACGACGTCGGCCGGCGCGCCGATCGCCGACAACCAGAACTCGCTGACCGCCGGCCCGCGCGGCCCGGTCCTCATGCAGGACTGGCAGCTGATCGAGAAGCTGGCCCACCAGAACCGCGAGCGCATTCCCGAGCGCGTCGTGCACGCCAAGGGCTGGGGCGCCTTCGGCACGCTGACGGTCACGCAGGACATCACCCGCTTCACCCGCGCGAAGCTGTTCGGCGAGGTCGGCAAGCAGACGCCGATGCTGGCGCGCTTCTCGACGGTGGCCGGCGAGCTCGGCGCGGCCGATGCCGAGCGCGACGTCCGCGGCTTCGCGCTGAAGTTCTATACCGACGAAGGCAACTGGGACCTGGTCGGCAACAACACACCGGTGTTCTTCATCCGCGACCCGCTGAAGTTCCCCGACTTCATCCGCACGCAGAAGCGCCATCCGGTGTCCAACCTGCGCTCGGGCACCGCGGCCTGGGACTTCTGGAGCCTCTCGCCCGAAAGCCTGCACCAGGTCACGATCCTGATGAGCGACCGCGGCATCCCGGTCAGCCCGCGCTTCATGAACGGCTACGGCTCCCACACCTACAGCTTCTGGAACGCCGACGGCGAGCGCTTCTGGGTCAAGTTCCACTTCAAGACCCGGCAAGGCCACCGCACGATGACCAATGCCGAGGCCACCGCCGTCATCGGCCAGTCCCGCGAGAGCTACCAGGAAGACCTGTTCGGCGCGATCGGCCAGGGCGACTTCCCGGAATGGACGATGTACGTGCAGGTCATGCCGGAGCTGGACGCGGACAAGACCGCCTACAACCCCTTCGACCTGACCAAGGTCTGGCCGCATGCGGAGTACCCGCTGATCGAGGTGGGCGTGCTCGAGCTCAACCGCAACCCGGACAACTACTTCGAGGAGATCGAGCAGGCCGCGTTCTCGCCGAGCAACGTCGTCCCGGGCATCGGCTTCAGCCCGGACAAGGTGCTGCAGGCGCGGATCTTCAGCTACGCGGACGCGCACCGCTACCGCCTGGGCACGCATTACGAGGCGCTGCCGGTGAACGCGCCCAAGTGCCCCGTCCATCACTATCACAAGGACGGGTCGATGAAGTTCTTCCGCACCCCGACCGGCAACGCCAACGCCTACTACGAGCCCAACAGCTTCGGCGGCGCGACGCAGGACCCGTCGGTGGCCGAGCCCCCACTGCGCCTGAGCGGCGACGCGGCGCGCTTCGACCACCGCGACGGCAACGACGATTACGCGCAGCCCGGCGCGCTGTTCCGCCTGCTGGGCGCCGAGCAGCAGCAGCGGCTGGGCCGCAACATCGCGGAGTCGATGCGCGGCGTGCCGGCCTTCATCGTCGACCGCCAGCTCGGCCACTTCGACCGGGCCGATCCGGACTACGGCCGCGTCGTGCGCGCCGCGCTGGCCGCACTCGACATCGAGCACACCGCCTGAGCCCCCGTGGCCGGCCCATGAAGGAGCAAGACATGACCCTCAAGAACGGACAACGCACCGTGGGCTGGCTGCTGGTCGCCGCCGGCGCCGTGCTGAACGCGCAGACGCTGGTCGACTGGATGCGGCACACGACCGTCTGACGTACGACAACGCCACCTGGATGGGTTAGTCTGGGCGGCGTTTTTGTCTTCATTCCCAAGAAGGAGTCCCTCGATGGCCAAGAAGAGCCCCTCTCCCGCCAAGGCCGCCTCCGCCAAGGGCGCGCCGTCCATCCAGATCGGCATCAGCGACAAGGACCGCGCGGCGATCGCGCAAGGCCTGTCCAAGCTGCTGGCCGACACCTACACGCTGTACCTGACCACGCACAACTTCCACTGGAACGTGACGGGGCCGATGTTCAATTCGCTGCACGCGATGTTCATGGGCCAGTACACCGAGCTGTGGGGCGCGGTCGATCCGATCGCCGAGCGCATCCGCTCGCTGGGCCACGCGGCGCCGGGTTCCTACGCGCAGTTCGCGCAGCTGAGCTCGCTGCCGGACGCGCCGTCCTCGCCGCCGAAGGCGCTGGACATGGTCCGCATCCTGGTCGACGGCCATGAAGGCGTTGCCCGCACCGCGCGCTCGCTGTTCAGCCTGGTCGACAAGGCCAGCGACGAACCGACCGCCGACCTGCTCACCCAGCGCCTGACGGTGCACGAGCAGACCGCGTGGATGCTGCGCTCGCTGTTGGAAGAGTGATGTGGCGGTGCGCCGCCGGCGCACCTGCCCGGTGAACACGAAGGGGACCCGCGGGTCCCCTTTCCTTTTGCCGCCCCGAACCAGACCGGGCTACGCGATCGCCATTTGCGTGGCCAATTCGCTGATCAAGTCGCGCATGTCTTGGCAGTCCTCCGGCGTGACCTGGAAATCGAGGCCGTGAACCGCCGCATTGCGTGTCGACAGGAAGTACTGCATGGTCTGGAACTGTCCATGGGAGATATATCCAAGTGAATATGCCTTGGTCAGCACGCTGAGGTCGGCACATCCTTCGACCTTTTCACCGTCCTTGTGCAGCAGCATCTTCAAGAACTGAAGCAGCGCGGTCCAGAGTGCCGGCACGATGAATCCCGCCGTTTCCGCGCGGATGCCCAACCGGTCGATATCCGACAAGCGGCCTTCGATTTCCTCCCATGTCGCCATTCCCATCGCGCTTGAGGATTCCGCGAAGAGCTCGCCTTCGGACACGATGCAAAACAGCACATCCCACCCTGGATGGCGATGAATCTCGGCAGTTTCCGGACGCATCGAATGGGCGCGGAGCACCCGCCCTGGGAAACTGACATCGACAATCAAATGTCGACCGTCCTTCCATGCCAGCAAATCCGGCAGATAACCATTCAGGGAAAAGGGAACGAGGGCCAGGTCCGGATCCATCATCACCACATGGCCGTCAGCCTCCAATCGCTTGGCGACGATTCGAGCCGCCTTCCGGGGCGTGTCGAACTTCATTCGAGTCATACGAACTCCTCTTGCAAATCCCCGGAATCGGAGATGGCCACGTAGACGCAGGGCTGGCCCAGATCACACGCGTTTGCCAGCAATGCCGGCAAGCCCATTGAATGCTGGCTCTCGCATACTCGAAGATGGGCCGATATATCCATGATCATGGCATCGTCAGCATAAATAAGTGAGCACAGCGCGTCCTGGACTGGCTTGACGAAGTTATTGATATCTCCCGCGTCCCGATCGGAAGTGAGATACACCATGGTGAACTTCAGATCGCAGTCTATCAACGGTTTAGTCGGCCAGACTTGCATCGCGCGCCCATAGACGAAATCCCGCCACGCCCTTTTATGCTCGACGTTCTTCGACTGATGGGAAATCGGGGTCCGAGGCAATAAGAGATCGACGATCAGCGGCATACAAAGTCAATGGCAGATCAATAACAGCCATTCTTCAGACTTCGCATTTCAAGGCCATCGCCCTGACAGGGGCGCATCAATCTGCCGCCATCCCCCGTTCGACGGGGACGCCAGGCGCGTGCGCGAACGGTCTCCCTCCCGGAGACAAGCCGCCGGCTCGTCGCGTCAGCTTCAGCCCACCGCCTTGATCCGTCCTGCCCGGCGCGCGTCGGCCAGCATCGAGGCCAGCGCGCACGACGCCAGCCGCGCGGTCCGCGAATCGGCCCGGCTGGTCAGCACGATCGGCACCTTCGCGCCGAGCACCACGCCCGCCGCGTAGGCCTGGGCCAGGAAGCTCAGGCTCTTGGCCAGCATGTTGCCGGCGTCCAGGTCCGGCACGATCAGCACGTTGGCCTTGCCCGCCACCGGCGACGCGATGCCCTTGATGCGGGCCGCCTCCGGGTCGATCGCGTTGTCCATCGCCAGCGGCCCGTCCAGCACCGCGCCGGTGATCTGGCCGCGGTCGGCCATCTTGCACAGCGCCGCCGCGTCCATCGTCGACGGCACCTTCGGGTTCACCGTCTCCATCGACGACAGCAGCGCCACCCGCACCTCCGGCAGCCGCAGCGCATGCGCCAGGTCGATCGCGTTCTGGACGATGTCGACCTTCTCCTCCAGCGTCGGCACGATGTTGATCGCCGCGTCCGAGATGATCAGCGGCTGCGGATGCCCCGGCACGTCCATCACGAAGCAGTGGCTGATGCGCCGCCCGGTCCGCAGCCCGCCCTCGCGCCGCACCACCGCGCCCATCAGCTCGTCGGTGTGCAGGCTGCCCTTCATCAGCGCGTCCACGCTGCCCTTGAGCGCCATCGCCACCGCCAGTTCCGCCGCCGCGTGGCTGTGCGGCACGTCGAACAGCGCGAAGCGCCCCAGGTCGACGCCGGCCGCCGACGCGGCCTCGGCGATCTTGGCCGCCGGACCGATCAGGATCGGCTCGATCAGCCCCAGCGACGCGGCCTCGGTCGCGGCCAGCAGCGCCACGTCGCTGCACGGATGGACCACCGCCATGCGCAGCGGCGGCAGGTGCCGCACGGCCTCGATCAGGCGGTCGTAGTGGGGATGGGCGCTGTGCGCCTGGGGGTTGAGCGGATGCACGCTCGGACGTTGGTCGATCACCCTGCTTCTCCCTCGGGTTTTAACAATCGATCGCGGTCGATGATGCATGCTGCGGTGCAACAAAGCAAGCCGCGACCCGGCTGGGAGCATGCGCATGGCGGAGTGGTTCCACGACTGGCAGACCTATGCGACGGATGCCTGGCAGCGCGCGGCGCTGACGCTGGACACGATGCGGGAACGCGGCAACGTGTTCCTGGATCACCTGCACGCGGGCAAGCCGGCGCTGCTGAAGTTCGAGCATGAACTGCTGATCGACGGCCGCGACCTGGCCCAGCCCTGCAACTACGCGCTGTTGCGCATCCTGCCGCCCGACGGCGCGGTCGTGGATCCGGCGCGCCGCCCCATCGTCGTCATCGATCCGCGCGCCGGCCATGGGCCCGGCATCGGCGGCTTCAAGCCCGATTCCGAGATCGGCGTCGCGCTGCGCGCCGGCCACCCGGTCTACTTCATCACCTTCGAGCCGGAGCCGGTCGAGGGCCAGACGTTGCTGGACGTCGCCCGCGCCGAGGCGCAGTTCCTCGAGGAAGTCGCCCGCCGCCATCCGAAGGCGCCGGGCCTGCCGGCGGTGATCGGCAACTGCCAGGCGGGCTGGGCGGTGGCGGCGCTGGCCGCCGTGCGCAGCGACCTGATGGGCCCGATCGTGCTCAACGGCGCGCCGCTGTCGTACTGGGCCGGCTCGCCGGAGCAGAACCCGATGCGCTACGCCGGCGGCGCGCTCGGCGGGGCGTGGCTGTCGGCGCTGTCGGCCGACCTCGGCGGCGACCGCTTCGACGGCGCGCACCTGGTCTCCAACTTCGAGAACCTCAACCTGGCCAACACCTGGTGGGACAAGTACTACCACCTCTATGCCAACGTCGACGTCGAGCGCGAGCGCTTCCTCGACTTCGAGCGCTGGTGGGGCGGCTACTTCCGCATGACCGGCGAGGAGATCGAGGCGATCGTCGAGAACCTGTTCATCGGCAACCGCCTGGCGCGCGGCGAGGTCGAGATGGAGGGCTACCGGCTGGACCTGCGCAACATCGCCGCGCCGATGGTGATCTTCGCGTCCTGGGGCGACAACATCACCCCGCCGCAACAGGCGCTGGACTGGATCATCGACGTCTGGGGCAGCGAGAAGGCGCTGGTCAAGGCCGGCCGCACCATCGTCTACATGCTGCATCCGCGCATCGGGCACCTGGGCATCTTCGTCGGCGGCTCCATCGCGCGGCGCGAGCATGAACAGATCGTCGACACCCTCGAGCAGATCACCGCGCTGCCGCCCGGCCTGTACGAGATGAAGATCGACGCCCGCGATCCCGACGCGCCGCTGGCGGCGCTGGAATCGGGCGACTACTCGGTCAGCTTCGAGACCCGCACCGTCGACGACCTGCGCGCGCTGAACCCCGAATGCCGCCGCGACGAAGCGCTGTTCAGCACCATCGCGCAGGTCTCCGAGATGAACATGCGCCGCTACCGCCAGTGGCTGCAGCCGGCGGTGCGCGCCATGGGCAGCAAGGCGCTCGGCGACTGGCTGCGCTGGTGGCATCCGCTGCGCCAGCAGCACCTGGCGGTCTCCGACCTGCATCCGCTCGCGCCCTGGATCCGCCAGGCCGCCGACGCCGCGCGCGAACGCCGCCAGACCGTGGCGCCGGACAACCCCTGGCTGCAGTGGGAACAACTCGGCTCGCGCTGGATCAGCGAATCGCTGGACCGCGTGGGCCAGCAGCGCGACGCGGCGCTGGTGCACTGGGTCGAGGCGGTCTACGGACCGCGCGGCCTGGGCGCGCTGCTGCCGCCGCGCGAGTCGGACCAGGCCTCGGGCGCCGCGCACGCAGCCGCCGACGAGGCGGACGGCCGGCGCGTCGCGCTCGAGCAGGTCGAGCAAGGCGGCTTCGCCGACGCGGTCTGCCGCATCCTGCTGGCCGGGCTGGCGCATCGCGGCGTCGTGCAGCGGCGCGGGCTGATCCTGGGCCAGCAGCTGGCGGACGCGCATAGGCGCATGGCCGCCGAGGCCGAGGGCGCCGTCGCCGCGGCGCCCACCGAGGACTGGGCCACGCTGCTGCACCGGCAGGCGCTGATCGTGACCTTCGCGCGGGACGAGGCGATGGCCGCGCTGCCGCGACTGCTGCCCACGCTCGAGGACCGGGAGCAGGCGCTGGCGCTGGCCAGCGCGGTGCTGATGGCGGAATCGGAGCTCGCCGATCCGCAGTCGCCCGCCGCGCGCTACGTGCACGAGCTGCTGCAGGTCGATCCGGCGCACGTGGCGGACATGGCGCTGGCGCTGTCCGCGCCGGCCGCGGCGACGGTGTCGATCGCGGCCTCCCCCGCGCCCCGGCCGGCGCGCCGGCGCAAGGCGGCCGCATGACCGCGGCCTCCCCCTACGGCCGGCTGCTGGCGGGCCGCAAGGTGCTGGTCACCGGCATCGCCAACGACCAGTCGATCGCCTACGGCTGCGCCCGCGCCTTCCGCGCGATGGGCGCGGACCTGGCGCTGACCTACCTCAACGACAAGGCGCTGCCGCATGTGAAGCCGCTGGCCGAGGAGCTCGGCGCCGAGCTGCTGCTGCCGCTGGACCTGCGCGAGCCCGAGGCGCTCGACGCCGTCTTCGACGCGATCTCGGCGCGCTGGGGCGTGCTGCACGCGGCGTTGCATTCGATCGCGTTCGCGCCCAAGGACGACCTGCACGGCCGCCTGGTCGACAGCAGCGCGGCCGGCTTCGCGATGGCGATGGACATCTCGTGCCACAGCTTCATCCGGATGGCGCGGCTGGCCGAACCGCTGATGCGCGCCGGCGGCGGCACGCTGTTCACGATGAGCTTCCAGGGCGCCAGCCGCGTGGTCGAGCACTACAACCTGATGGGCCCGGTGAAGGCGGCGCTGGAGGCGTCGGTGCGCTACCTGGCGCATGAACTGGGGCCGTCGGGCATCCGGGTGCATGCGATCTCGCCGGGGCCGATCGCGACGCGCGCGGCCTCGGGGCTGGCGGAGTTCGACGCGCTGCTGGCCGACGCCGCGGCCCGCGCCCCGGCGCACGCGCTGGCCACGATCGACGACGTCGGCTACGCGACCGCGATGCTCGCGGCCGATCCCGCGCGGCTCATCACCGGCACCACGCTGTACGTCGACGGCGGTTATCACATCATGGGGTGAGCGATGGATCCACGGCTCGAAGGCGAATTCATCGCGGTGGTCAACGCGGGGTCCTCCAGCATCAAGCTGTCGATGTTCTCGCTGCACGACGACCGCCGCCAAGGCCCGCTGCGGCTGGAACTGCGCGCGCAGGTCGAGGGCCTGGGCACCTCGGCGCCGCGCTTCGAGGCCGTCCACGCCGACGGCTCGCCGGCGGGTTCGCGCGCCTGGCCGGTCGACGCGCGGCTCACGCATGACGGCGCGCTCGACCACCTCGTCGAGTTCGTCACCCACGAGTTCCCCGGCATCGAGATGCTGGGCATCGGGCACCGCGTCGTGCACGGCGGCACCGCCTTCGACCAGCCGGTGGTGGTGACGCCGCCGGTGCTGGCGCAGCTGGAGACGCTGGTCCCGCTGGCGCCGCTGCACCAGCCGCACAACCTGGCGCCGATCCGGCGCGCGTTCGCGGCGCTGCCGGGGTTGCCGCAGGTCGCCTGCTTCGACACCGCCTTCCACCGCGGCCAGTCCGACATCGCCGATGCCTTCGCGCTGCCCTATGCGCTGTTCGAGGCCGGCGTGCGCCGCTACGGCTTCCACGGGCTCAGCTACGAGTACATCGCGTCGCGGCTGCCGGCGCTGTCGCCGCGGCTGGCGGACGGACGCACCGTCGTGCTGCACCTGGGCAACGGCGCCAGCGCCTGCGCGATGCACCGCGGCCGCAGCGTGGCCAGCAGCATGGGCTTCACCGCGCTGGACGGCCTGCCGATGGGCACGCGCAGCGGCGCGGTCGACCCCGGCGTGCTGATCTACCTGATGGACGAGCAGCGCATGGACGCGCGCGACCTGGAGGCGCTGCTCTACAAGCAGTCCGGGCTGCTGGGGCTGTCGGGCGTGTCCAGCGACATGCGCCAGCTGCTGACCAGCGACGCGCCGCGGGCGCGCTTCGCGATCGACGTCTTCGTGCACCGCGTCGCCCGCGAGATCGGCGCGCTGGCCGCGGAGATGGGCGGCCTGGACGGGCTGGTGTTCACCGCCGGCATCGGCGAGCATGCGACCGAGATCCGGCGCCGCGTGCTGTCGCGCTGCCTGTGGCTGGGGCTGTCGGTGCAGGACGTCGCCAATCGCGAGGGCCCGCCCGAACGCCGCATCAGCACCGTCGACAGCCGCTGCGAGGCCTGGGTCATCCCGACCGACGAGGAATTCATGATGGCCCGGCACGCCTTCCGGCTGCTCGCCGGCGAGTGAGCCGGACGGCGACGCCGGCGACGCGCGACGGCGTTTCCTTGTTTCCTTGCCGGCGGCGTGTCCGTGACGCGCGCCGCGCCTTGTTCCCGGTCCGCCTTGTTCCGTGATTCCCGCGTGGAAAGGAGATCCCGATGAGAACGCCCAAGCAGCGCTACAGCGCCGAGGAATGGGAGAAGACGGTCCACGACGTGGACCTGGAGATCGCGCAGCTGGCGATCATGTGCCACATCCGCCTGCTGGATCCGGGGGTGATCGAGCGCGTGCTGGACAACGACGCGCGGGTCTGCCGCGACGGGCATGAAGGCGGCTTCGAAAAACTGCGGGGGATGCTCTACCTGCATTACGAGGTCCAGGCCCGGCTCGCGGAGGAACTCGGCCCGGCGGACGCGGCCGAGGTGATCCAGCGCGTGCGCGCGCACCTGCTGACGCGCATCGGGACGCAGCTCGGCACGCTGGGCACGGTCGGCGGCGCGGGGCCCGAGAGCCAATAACCCCACCGGCTTGGGCCGCGCGGGCCACGGCGCTACAGTGGGCCGCATCGCCTCGCGGGACGCCCCATGCGCATCGCCCTCCTTTCCTTCGACGGCTTCAACGAGATCGACAGCTTCGTCCCGCTGGGACTGCTGAACCGGCTCAAGCCGCTGGGCTGGTCCGCGGAGCTGTGCGGGCCGGGCGCGACGGTCACGTCGATGAACGGCGTGACGGTGCAGCTCAAGCGCTCGCTGGAATGGGCCAACGAGGCCGACGCGGTCTGGTTCGGCTCGGGCATCTACACGCGGGCGATCGCGGAGAACTCCGCGCTGCTGGACCGGCTGCAGATCGACCCGACGCGGCAGCTGATCGCGTCGCAGTGCTCGGGCGCGCTGCTGGTGGCGCGGCTCGGCCTGCTGGGCGACGCCCCCGCCTGCACCGATTCGTCGACCCGCCCCTGGCTCGTGGAGGCCGGCGTGCGCGTGCTCGACGAGCCCTTCCATGCCCGCGGCCCGGTGGCGACCTCGGGCGGTTGCCTGGCATCGCAGTACCTGTCGGCCTGGCTGATGTGGAGCAAGGCGGGCGAGGCCGCCACCCGCGACGCGTTGACCTATGCCGCGCCGGTCGGCGAGAAGGCCGAGTACGTCGAGCGCCTGCTCGCCCGCGTCCGCCCGTTCATGGCCGACGCATGACGCACCGCCACGCAGTCCGTGATCCAGAGTCGGCGGGAGCCGGCCTGGGGGCTGCGACCTGCGGTTAAGCCCCGCCAGCGTGGGAGCAGCCCCCAGGCCGGCTCCCGCCGACGGGCGCAGTCCACACGAGACCCCCGATAATCGCGAGTTCGCCGCCCAAGAGCCGCCATGTCCACCGACCAGCCCAGCCGTATTCAATCCGAAGTCCGCCGCCGCCGCACCTTCGCCATCATTTCCCACCCTGACGCGGGCAAGACCACGCTGACGGAGAAGTTGCTGCTGTTTTCCGGCGCGATCCAGATTGCCGGTTCGGTGAAGGCGCGCAAGGCCTCGCGGCATGCGACTTCTGACTGGATGGAGATCGAGAAGCAGCGTGGCATTTCGGTGGCGTCGTCGGTGATGCAGATGGAGTACCGCGACTGCGTGATCAACCTGCTGGACACCCCGGGCCACCAGGACTTCTCGGAGGACACGTACCGCGTGCTGACCGCGGTGGACGCGGCGCTGATGGTGATCGACGCGGCCAATGGCGTGGAGCCGCAGACCCGGCGGTTGCTGCAGGTCTGCCGCGCCCGCAACACGCCGATCCTGACCTTCGTGAACAAGCTGGACCGTGAGGTCCAGGAGCCGCTGGCGCTGATGGACGAGATCGAGCGCGAGCTGGGGATGACGGTGGTGCCGTTCACCTGGCCGGTGGGCATGGGCAAGCATTTCCATGGCGTGATGGATTTGCGCCAGCAGCGCATGCGGGTGTTCTCGCCGGGCGAGGACCGTGCCGCCGGGACCGAGGAGGTGTTGGACGGCCTGGACAACCCGGCCTATGTCGAGCGCTTCGGCATGCAGTACGAGAACGCGCAGGGCGAGATCGAGCTGGTCAGCGAGGCCGCGCCCGCCTTCGACGAGGAGGCGTTCCTGAGCGGCCGCCAGACGCCGATGTTCTTCGGCTCCGCGGTGAACAACTTCGGCGTGCAGGAGGTGCTGGACGCGCTGGTCGAGCTGGCGCCCGCGCCGGCCGAGCGCGCCGCGATGCAGCGCGTCGTGCAGCCGGAGGAACCGAAGTTCACCGGCGTCGTCTTCAAGATCCAGGCCAACATGGACCCGGCGCACCGGGACCGGATCGCGTTCCTGCGCGTGGCCTCGGGCCACTTCGAGCGCGGCATGCGGCTCAAGGTCGTGCGCTCCGGCAAGGAGCTGCGGCCCAACACGGTGGTGAGCTTCCTGTCGCAGCGCCGCGAGCTGCTGGACGAGGCCTTCGCCGGCGACATCATCGGCATCCCCAACCACGGCGTGCTGCAGCTCGGCGACACGATCACCGAGGGCGAGGCGCTGCAGTACACCGGCCTGCCGTTCTTCGCGCCGGAGATGTTCCGCTCGGTCGAAGTGGCGGACCCGCTCAAGACCAAGCAGCTGCGCGAGGGCCTGCGCCAGCTCGGCGAGGAAGGCGCGATCCAGGTCTTCCGTCCCGAGGCCGGCAGCGTGCTGCTGCTGGGCGCGGTCGGCCAGCTGCAGTTCGAGGTGGTCGCCCACCGGCTGGAACATGAATACGGGGTCAAGGCCCGCGTCATGGCGGCGCGCTACAACGTCGCGCGCTGGGTAACCTGCGACGAGGCCGACGGCGGCGAGAAGGAACTGCGCCGCTTCATCGACCACAACGCCCACCGCGTGGCCTGGGACGCGGTCAACGCGCCGACGGTGCTGCTCGAGTACGCCGGCGAGCTCCGCGCGATGCAGGAGAACTGGCCCAAGATCAGGTTCCATGCGCTGCGCGAGCACGCGGGCCTGGTCTTCCAGAAGCAGATGGACGCCTGAGCCGGCTATTCGCACAGCCGTGGCGCCTGGCCCCGCGCCAGCGCACGGCCTGTCATGCCCGCTTCCTACACTGGTGCGATGCCCCACGTGATCGAGCCCTCGCCGGAGCGCCGCCGCTGCTGCCTCCTGCTCGCGGCCGCGCTGCTGCCGGGCGCGATGCCGGCGGCGGCCTGGGCCTCCCGGCGCCCCGCGGACGGCCCCGGCGAGCTGGTCGGCTTCACCGAGAACCTGCCGCCGCTGAACTACGCCGACAACGGCGTGCCGCGCGGCTTCGCCACCGAGCTGCTGCAGGCGATGGCCGCCGAGGCCGGCCAGCGGCTGCGCGTCGAGGTGCTGCCCTGGCAGCGCTCGGTGCAGGAATCGGCGCGGCAGGCCGACAGCGTGCTGTTCTCGCTGACGCGCACGCCGGAACGCGAAGCCCAGTTCCGCTGGATCGGGCCGATCAGCCCGCGTCGCATCCTCGTCTACCGGCTGAGCCATCGCACCGAGGTGCGGCCGGCCAGCCTGAAGCAGCTCAACGGCTGGCGGCTGGGCGTGTCGCGCGACTCGGCCTCGGCCAAGCAGTTGCTGGCGGAAGGCCTGCGTCCGGAGACCGACCTGGAACTGGGGCTGGACGACGCCACCAACCTGCGCAAGCTGCTCGCCGGCCGCATGGACCTGATCGTGCTGCTGGACTGGGCCGCGGCCTGGCACCTGCGCGAGATGAAGCTGCCCTACGAGGCGCTGACGCCGGTGCTGCCGCTGGACGTGGACAAGTCCTACTGGTTCGGGATGCCGGCGGACGGCGATCCGGCCCTGGCGCGGCGGCTGCAGGCCGCGCTGGACCGGATCAGGCGGGACGGGCGCTACGAGCGCCTGCGCCAGCAGTACTTCGCGTGAGCGCGTCGGTCGGCGCGTCCGGCAGGCAGCCCAGCGAGGCCAGCGTGCGCTCCACCGCCAGCTCCAGCGGCGTGTGCGGCACGCCGCCGTCGCGGCGCAGCTCGGCCGCCAACCGGGCGCCGTCCATGCGCAGCGGCTCGCGCCACAGGTAGCGCATCTCGGCGAGTTCGCGGAACAGCGGCACCACCGGCTGCGCCAGCCGCACCGCCCACCACGGGAAGCGCGCGAGCTTGGGCATCGCGCCGGTGCGGCGCTTCACCACGCGCTGGATCGCCGCCGCCATCTGGCGGCCGTCGGCGTCCCAATGGCCTTCGAAGTGGAAGCGGGCGAACGCGGGCAGCGCGTCTCGGCGCGCGATCAGCGCCGCCATCGCCGCCGCGACGTCGGGCAGGTAGGCCCACTGGTGGCCGACGCCGTCGGTGCCCGGTTGCTGGATCCGCGTCACCGGCCGGCCCGGCGTCACCAGGCCCTGCGAGAACCAGTTGTTGGCCGCGCCCGGGCCGAAGAAGTCGCCGGCGCGCAGCACGATGGCGCGGAACTGGCCGCGCTCGGCGCCCTCGCGCAGGCGGCGTTCCATCTCCACCCGGATCGCGCCCTTGCGGGTCCGCGGGCGCTGCGGCGCGTCCTCGGCCGGATGCGGCAGCGCGTCCGGGCCGAAGTTGTAGACGGTGCCCGGCAGCACGACGGTCGCGCCGCGCGCCGCGGCGGCGGCGATCGTGTTGTCGAGCATCGGCAGCACCAGCTCGCTCCAGCGGCGGTAGCCGGGCGGGTTCACCGCGTGGACGATCACGTCGCAGCCCTGGGCGGCACGCTGCACATCCTGGGCGTCGAGCGCGTCGCCCCGCAGCCAGTGCAGGCCGTCGCGGTGCTCGGACTCGCCGGCCAGTCCGCGCTGGAGCGCCTTGACCGTCCAGCCGGCGTCGCGCAGCGCCCGGGCCACCGCGCCGCCGATCCCGCCGCTGGCGCCCAGCACCAGCGCCGTGCGCTTGGCCACCGCCGTCATCGCGGCCAGCACGCCGATCGCATCCATCGAAGTCATCGCATCCATGTTCCGCTCCTGTTGTGGGGAAGGCATGGGACGGATTCTGGGAAATGGCGACTTTCCTGAAAATTACCGAGCATCGACGGGCAGCTATACATTTCTGTATGGCTTCGACGATCGCATGGGAGTGGTATCGCTCCTTCCTGGGGGTGTTGCGCGAGGGCTCGCTATCCGGCGCGGCACGGGTGCTGGACCTGACGCAGCCGACGGTGGGCCGGCACGTGGCGGCGCTGGAGGCGCAGGTGGGGCAGTCGCTGTTCGTGCGCACGCCCGCGGGCCTGCTGCCGACCGAGGCGGCGCTGGCCTTGCGGCCTTACGCGGAGGCGATGGACAGCACGGCGGCCGCGTTGGAGCGCACCGCGCGCAGCCATGGCGACGGCGTGCGCGGCGTGGTGCGGGTGACCGCGAGCGAGGTGGTCGGCGTGGAGATCCTGCCGCCGCTGATCGCCGCGCTGCGGGAACGGCATCCGGCGCTGGTCGTGGAACTGGCGCTGACCAACAAGGTCCAGGACCTGCTGCGGCGCGAGGCCGACATCGCAATCCGGATGACCCCGCCGAAGCAGGAGCAGCTGATCGCGCGGCGGGTCGGGGTGATCGAGCTCGGCCTGCATGCGCATGAGCGCTACCTGGCGGCGCGCGGGACGCCGGCGTCGATGCCGGCGCTGCTGGCCGACGGGCATGCGCTGATCGGCTACGACGACACGCCGCCCTACGTGCGGGCGCTGGCGCGGCGCTTCCCGCAGTTCGAGCGGGAGAACTTCGCGGTGCGCGCGGACAGCGACCTGGCGCAGCTGGCGCTGATCCGCGCGGGCGCGGGGATCGGGGTCTGCCAGACGGGACTGGCCAGGCGCGACCCGGCGGTCCGGCGCGTGCTCGCCGAGGTCTTCAGCATCCCGCTGGAGACCTGGATCACGATGCACGAGGACCTGCGCGACAGCCCGCGCTGCCGGGTGGTGTTCGAGGCGCTGGTCACCGGCCTCGAACGGCACATCGAGGCCGGCTGAGGCGCCCGGGACACGCCGGGCGCCGGGCGCCGGGCGCCGGGACCGCCTTACGGCTTGATGCTGTAGTTCGCCGGCACCCAGCGGTAGCCCTTGCCGTCCTTGGCCACGTGGCCCAGGCCCGGGAAGGACACATGCGCGATGGCGACCCAGTAGCCGTTCTTCGCCGCGTCCGCGTAGGCCGCCTGGCGCTGCGGCATCGCGCGCTTGGAGTCGGTGTCGAAGCTGATCGTCACCGTCGGGTCCGGGAACTGCACCGCCGCGACGTGCATCAGGTCGCCCCACACCGCCAGCTTCTGGCCCTGGCTCTGCACCAAGTAGACCGTGTGGCCCGGCGTGTGGCCGTAGGCCGCGTGCGTGCGGATGCCCGGCACCAGCTCCGTCTCGCCGCTGAACGGCTTGAGCCGGCCCGCGTCCTGGTACGGCTTGAGCGCCGCGATCGCCGCGCCGAAGAAGTCCTTGTGCGCCGGATCCTTCGCCGCGTTGTCCGCGTTCAGCCAGAAGTCCGCGTCCTGCTGGTCCATCCGGACCACGGCGTTGGGGAACAGCGCCTGTCCGTCCTTGGTCAGGCCCGCCGTGTGGTCGGGGTGCAGGTGGGTGATGTAGACCTCGTCGACCTGCTCGGGCTGGTAGCCCGCCGCCTTCAGGTTGGCCATCAGCTTGCCGGTCGTGGGACCGAAGGCGCCGTTGGCGCCGGTGTCGATCAGCACCAGCTTGGTGCCGGTGTTGACCAGGTAGGCGTTGATCGAGGTCTCGACCGGCGGCTTCAGGAAGCTCTTGCCCAGCGCCTTCGCGACGGTGCCGGGCTTGGCCTTGTCCATCAGCTGGTCCACCGGCAGGTCGATCGTGCCGTCGTTGAGCGCGGTGATCTCGAAGTCGCCGAGCATCATCCGGTAGTACCCCGGCGCCTGCGTCTTCACCTGCGGCGCGGCGGCCTGCGCGCCGGCGGCGGCGAGGGCGAGCGCGAGACCGAGGACGGCGAATCTTCCGGAACGGATCATGGGGAACCTCCTGTGCATGTCATGGGTGTCTTCGAGCAGGCGCGCAGCATAGCCACGCCGCGCCGGCACGACCCGCCCCGTTCGGAATAGGGACCCTTCTCCCTCGGGAGATTCGAGGGACACCACCGCGTCAATGGCTCCTTTGTGTCAGGGGCGCGGGGGCCCGCCGTCAGCCTCGTGAAAGGCAGCGCCGCGGTTCGAGGGTTAGCCCTTGCGCAATGCTGCGTAAAGGGTTTTACGCTGTCGGCGGCCCCTGCCAGGGCCCCTATATTCCTGGCTCCACTACAGAGGCACCGGCCACCGGCGCCCACCCTTGCGCCGATGAGCAACCTCATCCTGGAGACACGCAAACTGACCAAGGAGTTCAAGGGCTTCACCGCCGTGGACTCGGTCGACCTGCAAGTGCAGCGCGGGCACATCCACGCGCTGATCGGCCCCAACGGCGCCGGCAAGACGACCTGCTTCAACCTGCTGACGAAGTTCCTGACCCCGACCCGGGGCCAGATCCTGTTCAACGGCGCGGACATCACCGGCGAGAAGCCCGCGCAGATCGCGCGCCGCGGCGTGATCCGCTCGTTCCAGATCTCGGCGGTGTTCCCCCACCTGACGGTGCTGGAGAACGTGCGCATCGGGCTGCAGCGCTTCACCGGCACCAGCTATCACTTCTGGACCGGCCTGGCGGGGCTGCGCAAGCTCGACGACCGGGCGCTGGAGCTGCTGGAGCTGGTGGACCTGCGCGACATGGCCGCGCTGCGCGCCGCCGACCTGCCCTACGGCCGCAAGCGCGCGCTGGAGATCGCCACCACGATGGCGATGGAGCCCGAGCTGATGCTGCTGGACGAGCCCACGCAGGGCATGGGCCACGAGGACGTGGACCGCGTCACCGCGCTGATCAAGCGCGTGGCCGAGGGCCGCACCGTGCTGATGGTGGAACACAACATGAAGGTGATCAGCCGCATCGCCGACCGCATCACCGTGCTGGCGCGCGGCGCCGTGCTGGCCGAAGGCGACTACGCGACCGTCTCCCGGCACCCGAAGGTGCTCGAGGCCTACATGGGCTCCGAGGCCGCCGAGCTGCAGGGGGCGCATTGATGGCCTACGCGCTCGAGATCAAGGGCCTCCAGGCCTGGTACGGCGAGAGCCACATCCTGCACGGCATCGACCTCGCGGTCCCGCAGGGCCAGGTCTTGACGCTGCTGGGCCGCAACGGCGCCGGCCGCACGACCACGCTGCGCGCGATCATGGGCCTGACCGACCGCCGCAGCGGCTCGGTCAAGGTGCACGGCCAGGAGTCGGTGCACCTGCCCACGCACCGCATCGCGCGGCTGGGCCTGGGCTACTGCCCGGAGGAGCGCGGCATCTTCGCGTCGCTGAGCACCGAGGAGAACCTGCGCCTGCCCCCGACGCTCAAGGGCGGGCGCGGCAAGGTCATGTCCGAGGACGAGATCTACGCGATGTTCCCCAACCTGTCGGAGCGCCGGCACAGCCAGGGCACGCGGCTCTCGGGCGGCGAGCAGCAGATGCTGGCCGTCGCGCGCATCCTGCGCACCGGTGCCGACATCCTGCTGCTGGACGAGATCTCCGAGGGCCTGGCCCCGGTCATCGTCCAGGCGCTGGCCCGCATGATCACCGCGCTCAAGGCGCAGGGCTTCACCATCGTGATGGTGGAGCAGAACTTCCGGTTCGCCGCGCCGCTGGCGGACCACTTCGTCGTGATGGAACACGGGCAGGTCGTCGAGTCCTTCCCCGCCGCGCAGCTCGACGGCAAGCGCGCGCTGCTCGACGAGCTGCTGAGCGTGTAGCCCGGCGCGACATCCGGATTCCCTTCCGAGCTTCGAGTCTGAAACCCGCGTGGCCCGACGAGGCCGTTAGAAAAGGAGACAAGCGATGAAGACGACCCTCAAGACCGTTGCCCTGGCCTCGGTGCTGGCCTGCGGCAGCCTCGGCGCGCAGGCGCAGGTGTCGGGCGACGTGGTCAAGATCGGCATCATCACCGACATGTCCAGCGTCTACGCCGACATCGACGGCGCCGGCGGCGTGGAGGCCATCCGCATGGCCATCGCCGACGCCAAGGGCATGGTCGCCGGCAAGAAGATCGAGCTGGTCTTCGCCGACCACCAGAACAAGGCCGACGTGGCCGCGTCCAAGGCGCGCGAGTGGTTCGACACGCAAGGCCTGGACCTGCTGATCGGCGGCACCAACTCCGGCACCAGCCTGGCGATGGCCAAGGTGGCGGCGGAGAAGAAGAAGCCCTTCATCTCGATCGGCGCCGGCACCTCGCGCCTGACCAACGAGGAATGCACGCCCTACACCATCCACTACGCCTACGACACGGTGGCCCTGGCCAACGGCACCGGCGCGGCGGTGACCAAGGCGGGCGGCAAGACCTGGTACTTCCTGACGGCGGACTACGCCTTCGGCACCTCGCTGCAGAGCGACACCTCGGCGGTGGTGACCAAGTCCGGCGGCCAGGTGCTGGGCGCGGTGAAGCACCCGCTCAACGCGAGCGACTTCTCCTCGTTCCTGCTGCAGGCGCAGAGCTCCAAGGCGCAGATCCTGGGCCTGGCCAACGCCGGCGGCGACACCATCAACGCGGTCAAGGCGGCCAACGAGTTCGGCATCACCAAGACGATGAAGCTGGCCGGGCTGCTGATGTTCATCAACGACGTGCACTCGCTGGGCCTCAAGACCACCGAGGGCATGTACCTGACCGACAGCTGGTACTGGAACCAGAGCCCCGAGGCGCGCGCCTGGGCGCGCCGCTTCTTCGAGAAGATGAAGCGCATGCCGTCCTCGCTGCAGGCGGCGGACTACTCGGCGGTGTCGCATTACCTGAAGGCGGTCGAGGCGATCAAGGGCGACGACGGCGACAAGGTCGTGGCGCAGATGAAGGCCACGCCGATCAACGACTTCTACACCAAGGGCACGATCCGCAAGGAAGACGGCCGCGGCGTGCACGACATGTTCCTGCTGCAGGTGAAGTCGGCCAAGGAGTCCACCGAGCCGTGGGACTACTTCAAGGTCGTGACCCGCATCCCGGGCGACGACGCGTTCACCAAGCTGGCCGACTCCAAGTGCCCGCTGGTCAAGAAGTGATGACCTGATCCGCGCCGCGCGCGCCCGCCGATGCGGGACCGCGCGGCGCCCTGAACCGTAGGAAGAGCGACCCTTATGTCTGAGGTCTTCGGAGTTCCATTGCCGGCACTGCTGGGCCAGCTGCTGCTGGGCCTGGTGAACGGCTCGTTCTACGCGATGCTGTCGCTGGGGCTGGCGGTGATCTTCGGCATGCTGAACATCATCAACTTCGCCCACGGGGCGCTCTACATGATGGGCGCGTTCCTGGCGTGGATGGGGCTGGAGTACTTCGGCATCAACTACTGGGCGATGCTCCTGATCGCGCCGCTGATCGTGGGCGTGTTCGGGCTGGTGATCGAGCGGCTGCTGCTGCAGTGGCTCTACAAGCTGGACCACCTGTACGGGCTGCTGCTGACCTTCGGGCTGACGCTGGTGATCGAGGGCGTGTTCCGCTCCTTCTTCGGCGTGGGCGGGCAGCCGTACTCGGCGCCGGAGGCGCTGTCGGGCGCGACCAACCTGGGCTTCATGATCCTGCCCAACTACCGGGCGTGGGTGGTGGTGGCCTCGCTGGTGGTGTGCCTGGGGGTGTGGGTGCTGATCGAGAAGACCTCGCTGGGCGCGACGCTGCGCGCGGGCACGGAGAACCCGAAGCTGGTGCAGGCCTTCGGCGTGAACGTGCCGCGGCTGGTGACGCTGACCTACGCGGGCGGCGTGGCGCTGGCGGGGTTCGCCGGCGTGCTGGCGGCGCCGATCCTGCAGGTGAATTCGCTGATGGGCTCCAACCTGATCATCGTCGTCTTCGCGGTGGTGGTGATCGGGGGCATGGGCTCGATCCTGGGCTCGATCCTGACCGGCCTGGGCCTGGGCGTGATCGAGGGGCTGACCAAGGTCTTCTATCCGGAGGGCTCCAACACCGTGGTGTTCGTCATCATGGCGGCGGTGCTGCTGGTGCGTCCCGCCGGCCTGTTCGGCAAAGAGAAATGAACAAGAAACCGCTGGGCTACGGGGCCCTGTTCGTCGGCATCGCGCTGCTGCCGCTGCTGGGCGTGTACCCGATCTTCGCGATGAAGGTGATGTGCTACGCGCTGTTCGCGTGCGCCTTCAACCTGCTGATCGGCTTCACCGGGCTCTTGAGCTTCGGGCACGCGGCCTTCCTGGGCGCGGCGGCCTACGGCGCGGGTCACGCGCTGAAGGTCTGGGGTTTCCCGCCGCTGCTGGGGATCGCCTTCGGCACGCTGATGGCGGCGGTCGCGGGGCTGGTGTTCGGGCTGCTGGCGATCCGGCGTTCGGGGATCTATTTCTCGATGATCACGCTGGCGCTGGCGCAGATGCTGTTCTTCTACTTCCTGCAGGCGCCGTTCACCGGCGGCGAGGACGGCTTGCAGTCGGTGCCGCGCGGCAGCCTGCTGGGCATCAACCTGGAGAACGACACGGCGCTGTACTACCTGGTGCTGGCGGTGTTCGTGTTCGGGTTCTGGCTGATCTACCGGACGGTGCATTCGCCGTTCGGGCAGGTGCTGACGTCGATCCGCGAGAACGAGGCGCGCGCGACCTCGCTGGGTTACGACGCGGCGCGCTTCAAGCTGATGGCGTTCGTGATCTCGGCGGCGCTGGCGGGGCTGGCGGGGGCGACCAAGACGCTGGTGCTGGGCTTCGCGACGCTGACGGACGCGGTCTGGACGACGTCCGGCCTGGTGATCTTGATGACGCTGGTGGGCGGCATGGGGACGATGGTGGGGCCGATCGTGGGGGCGCTGGTGATCATCGCCCTGGAGAACAAGATCGGCGACCTGGGCCAGTGGCTGGCCAACGTGACGGGGGTGCAGTGGTTCACCGGGCTGGGCGAATCGGTCAGCCTGGTCACCGGGATGATCTTCATCCTGTGCGTGCTGGCGTTCCGCCGCGGCCTGGTGGGCGAGGCGGGGGCGCTGGTGGAGCGGTTCAGGAAGGGTGCTTGACCCCGGGGCCGAACACCTTGATGAAGGCCTTGTGTTTCGCGGCACGCCAGGCCTGCGGCAGATCCCCGTTGCGTTCGAGGGCTTCGTAGATCTCTCGGACGAGATCGTTGTCGATCATCTTCGCCGTACGCAGCTTGGCCAGCAGCTCATGTCCGTGCATCACCTCGATGCCAAATGTGTTGGCCAGGTCGTGCATGGCCAGGTCGTCGGTCACGACGGCAGCCTGGTGTACTTGGCCGAAAGCCAGGACACGGCAATCGACCCGACTCGGCGGCGTACGGCCCCTCGACGTGAAGCTCATGACCTCCTCGATGACCCAGTCGTAGAGGAACTTGGCTGTCATGTCCAGTTCCAGTTGCTCTGGCCTGGACAACCGGACGGCCTGCGCCAAACGTTCGGCAGCGGCACCTTCATCGGTTGAGAACCAGGGAAACAGGTGGCGCAAGCGGCCGCTGCGCAACACCTCATGCTCGACATCGGACAACACCGTCAGCACGTACTGCTTTTGCCCGAACGCGACGCCCAGTAGCGGTTTCACGCGTCGCGCGAGACGCAAGTACGCGCAGGTATCGAGCAACAGTAGCGTCAAAGGCGTTTACCTCGTCAGCACTGCGTGGAGGGCCGTCGCGTCAGCCAACGGCAGGTCCAGGATCTGCTGCAGATACGCGGGCCCGATGTCGTGCGCCTTCAACATCCGCTGGAGCGAAGGGAAGAACTCGCTTCGGAAGACGTTCTGAGCCGCGGCCAGGTAGGCGCCCGGGTCGGGAGGAGCCGTGCCGAAGAGGTCTTGCGCGACGGTCCTGCCTCGTACGGCACTGCGCACGGCGTGGATGTCGGCTCCCTCGTTCAGCGCCAGGGGCCTGAGACCGTGCGCCTTGGCGAATGCCTGGGCCTGGCAATAGACGGTGAACAGCGAAATCTCATGCGCGGTCGCATGTCGCATCAATGCCGCGACGACGTCCGCCTTGCGTCTGGCGGAGTTCGCTTCCCGCCATGCCCGTTCGGCGAGGGCTTGCGGAAACAGCAGGGCACCGGCAAAGGCGTCCGCGAAGTCTTCTCCCTCGTCGGAGCCGGCCAAGGGCGGCGTGTAGACATGCGCCAGCTCATGCGCCATCCAGAACTTGAAGTCCTCGATCCGCGCGTCGATATTCAAGTAAATGAACGTCACGCGCGTGGCCGGCAGCAGGATGTGGAGCGCGTTTTCATGGCGGCTCTTCTCGCCCCAGAGCACGGGCACGAGGAATGCGTCGTTCGCGGCGAACTCGCTGATCAGCACCGAGTACGCCAGTCTGGCGTCTTGCCCGATTCCGAGCTTGGCCCGCGTTTGCGCGACCGCTCGTTGGAGGTCCGCGTAGTCGGTACTCGGGTTGGGCAACTCGGTGCGCAATGCCCGGAGCTCAGGCAACGACGGGACCAGCGCTCGTAGCAGCTTGCCTCGCGTCACTGCATCGTCAACGTGCTGCTGTGTCGTCTTCGTCGCCGCTCGCTTGCGGAAGGCCACGACCGGACGATCAGGATCTTCGGCCTTGACCAATTGCCCCAGCGACAGCCGAAGCGTCGTCGCGAGCTTCAACAACTTGTCTGGTCGAGGAAGACCCTCTCCCTTCAACCACAACGTCACCGCCTGAGCCGAGACGCCAAGCGATTCGGCGAGCTGCTTTTGAGTCCACCCCTTTTGCGCGAGTGCGGCCTTGATGTTCTCGCTGTGGACAACCTTGTGCATAGAGGGTGGATTGTCGGTGGATATTGTTTGGCAATCAAGTTTTTTCAAGTTTGAAGTCCGTGTGTGCGTGAACGGCGCGGTGTGGTGCGGTGATGCGCTGGTTTGGAGATGTTCTTGAAAGCGACAATCCCCGCCATGACTCCCGCCGCCCCCTCTCCCGTCGCGCCGTCGCGTCTGTCGCTCTACCTGAACCTGATCCGCTGGGACCGGCCGGCCGGCACCTACCTGCTGCTGTGGCCGACGCTGTCGGCGCTGTGGATGGCCGCCGACGGCTGGCCGGGCTGGCACCTGCTGCTGGTCTTCACGATTGGCACCTTCCTGATGCGCAGCGCCGGCTGCGCCGTCAACGACGTCGCCGACCGCGACTTCGACAAGCACGTCAAACGCACCGCCCAGCGCCCCGTCACCGCGGGCCTGATCACCGTGAAACAGGCGCTGACGCTCGGCGCGGTGCTGGCGCTGGTCGCCTTCGCGCTGGTGCTCACCACCAATCCGCCGACCATCCTGCTGTCCTTCGCCGCGCTCGCGGTGACCCTGCTCTACCCGTTCACCAAGCGCTGGATCTCGATGCCGCAGGCGGTGCTGGGCGTGGCGTTCTCGTTCGGCATCCCGATGGCCTTCGCCGCGGCCCAGGGCGGCCGCGAATGGAGCCTGCAGGCGATCGCCGCGTCGGTGCCGCTGTCCGCCTGGGGGCTGCTGGTCGCCAACCAGTGCTGGGTGCTGGCCTACGACACCGAGTACGCGATGGTCGACCGCGACGACGACATCCGCATCGGCATCCAGACCTCGGCGCTGACGCTGGGGCGCTTCGACGTCATCGGCGTGATGGCCTTCTACGTCGTCTTCCTGGCGCTGTGGGCGGCGCTGGGGCTGAAGCTGGGCATGGGTCACTGGTTCCTGGCCGGCCTGGCCGTCGCGGCGGCGCAGGTGGTGTGGCACTACACGCTGATCAAGGACCGCACCCGCGAGGGCTGCTTCAAGGCCTTCCGCGAGAACCACTGGGTCGGCTTCGCGATCTTCGCCGGCACGGTGGCCGACCTGGCACTGCGCTGATCAGGACAGCAG
This sequence comes from Mitsuaria sp. GD03876, assembly GCF_029840635.1. GTDB lineage: Bacteria > Pseudomonadota > Gammaproteobacteria > Burkholderiales > Burkholderiaceae_C > Roseateles. The sequence continues at coordinate 141,647 of NZ_JAOCCU010000001.1, forward strand.
CCGCACGATCATGTCCGGGTGCAGCGGCCAGCCGGCCAGGCCGGCCAGCCCCATCAGCACGCCGAAGCCGGTCGGCACCATGGCCACCGCGAACAGCGCCCACATCTGCGTCAGCGCGGTGATCGCCAGCATCGCGATCGCGATGGCGAGCAGCGCGTCGGACAGGTCGAACTGGTCGTCGCGGAAGTTGAGCGCGTCGTAGCGCTGCTGGTCGGACTCGGCCTGCTTGCGCAGCTCGTCCTTCTTGGCGGACTGCTCGGCGACGAGCGTCTCGTAGCGCGCGATCGCCTGCTGGTAGCCCTCGGCCGCCGAGGCGGGGGCGCCGACGGCCTGCAGCTTCAGCTGCGTCAGCGTGGCCTTGGCGACCTCCTCGCGGGCGTTGCGCGCCTGGTAGAAGGCCCAGTGGTCGATCTTGTCGGCCTGCGCCTGCTGCATGCCCTGGCCGATGTTGTCGTCCTTGATCTTGCAGATGCCCATGAAGGTCGCCAGCAGCGCGACCGTCACCGCGACCGCCACGTTCAGCCGCGACTGCGGCGGCGGCGCCTCCGGCCGGTCGATGGCCTGGCGGGCGTTCTCGATCAGTTCTTCGGGGTCGATGTCCATCGGCTCGGCTCGGGGCAAGGGGAACGGCCGGCCGCGCGCGGCCGGAGCCGGCGCAGCATAGCGAGCAAAGCTGAGCGGGACCTGTACGCGGCCTACAACCGCTCCATCCTCGCCAGCGCCGCCACCAGGTCCGACTGGGTCAGGATGCCCACCAGCCGGGCCTCGTCGCCGACGATCGGGATGTGGTGATGTCCGGTCGCCGCGAACATCGGCACCAGGTCCGCCAGCGGCCGCTCCGCGCTGGCCACCCGCACCTGCCGGCTCATGATCTGGCCGACCACCTCCGGCTTGTCGCTGTGCGTCCCCGGCGACCGCTGGATCAGCTGCCGCAGCCGCGCCGGCCAGTCCGCGTGCACGTCCAGCGACGCGCCCCGCATGAAGTCCGCCAGCGTCACGATGCCCACCACCCGCCGCGCCCGGTCCACCACCGGCAGCGCCTTGATGTGGTGCTCCCGCAGCAGCGACCAGGCCTCCTGCAGCGGCGTGCCCCACTCCGCCACCTTCACGTCGCGGGACATCACGTCCTCGCAGCGCAGCGTCGTCATCCGCCGGCGCGCCGCCAGCAGCCCCGCCTCGTCGACGATCGCCTGCAGGTCGTCGCGCGGGATGTCCAGCACCTGGTTGTAATGCGCCAGCACCGTCTCCAGGTCGGCGCCGCTGAAGGCCGTCGCCTCGCCCGCCGGGCCGCGCGCGGCCACCGCCGGCGCCGCGACCTGCGGGTGCGGGTACTTGCGGCCGGTCACCCCGTTGTAGGCCATGCCCGCCGCGACCATCAGCACCGAGTTCAACAGCACCGGATCGAGCGCGAAATGCCAGTCGTGCACGCCGCTGAGCACCATCAGCAGCGCCGCGGCGCCGCCGGGTGGATGCAGGCAGCGCAGCAGGAACATCAGCCCGATCGCGCCGCCGACGGCGATCGCCGCGGCCAGCTCCGGCACGCTGCCGAACAGGTGCACGCAGGCGACGCCGACCAGCGCCGAGGCCGTGTTGCCCATCACCACCGACCACGGCTGCGCCAGCGGGCTGGCCGGCACGCCGAACACCAGCACCGCGCTCGCGCCCAGCGGCGCGACCAGCCACGGCACGCCCGGCGCGTGGCGCGACAGCCACTCGGTCAGCACCGCCGTCAGCAACAGCCCGGCGATCGCGCCGGCCACCACGCGCAGCCGTTCGCGCGCGTCCACGCGCATCGGCGCCGGGCGCAGCGCCAGCAGCCAGCGCCGCAATCCCGCCGTCCACCGCGACGCGGCGGCGGGCTGCGGGGAAGGGGAGGAAGGACTCGGATCAGGCATGGGAACTCCGAAGGCGCCTGGCGCGCGCCGCCGCGGTCAGCGGCGCGGGCGCGACTTGCGCCGCAACGGCCCGGGATCGCGCAGCGCGACCTCGGGCACGAACATCTCCATCACCCGCAGCTGCTGGCCGTGCCGGGTGAAGACCGAATTGCGCGACCACTGCATCAGCGCCGGCGCCGCCTGGCCGGTCGCCGCCAGCCATTGGCGCTCCATCTGCCGGTGCGTCGCGCCATGGCGCGTCACGCGCCGCGGCTGGAGCTCGCTGCGCTGGATGCGGGGATCGTCGTACAGCAGGTGGCCGAGCGGCCGCGCGCCCAGCCCCTTCAGCGCCTTCCACGGGCCGGCCAGCGAGTGCCCGTGCACCGCCGAGCGCGCCCACACCAGCGGCACCCCGTCCACGCGCAGCAGCACCTCGCGCACCACCGTCAGCCCGCGCCGCGGCAGGCCCAGCGCGGCGCGCTCCTGCGGCCGCAGCGGCGCCACGCTCTGGCGCAGCACCTGCACCTCGTAGCGGCGGCCGGTCGCGGCCAGGCGCTTGCTCAGCGAGCCCGGCGCGCGCAGCCACGCGCGCAGACCCCAGCGGTCGGTGATCCCCATCGATCGGCAGTCGGTTGGCGTCGGAAGTCGAAGGTCGCGGACGGTCCCGGCGCCTCAGGCGCGGCCGAACTCGTCGCCCAGCTCGCCGGCGCGGCGGTGCGCGGCAGCCACCGCGCGCTCGATCGCCTCGCCGACGCCGTCGGCCTGCAGGCTGGTGATCGCGGCGTGCGTCGTGCCGCCCTTGGACGTGACCTTCTCGCGCAGCACCGTCGGCGACTCGCCCGACTGCGTGGCCAGCGCCGCCGCGCCGCCGCAGGTGGCCAGCGCGAGCTCGCGCGCCTTGGCCTCGTCCAGGCCCAGCGCGCGCGCCGCGGCGACCATGTGCTCGATCAGGAAGAAGAAATACGCCGGGCCCGAGCCCGACAGCGCGGTCACCGTGTCGAGGTCGCCCTCGCCGTCGACCCACACGGTCTGGCCGGTGGGCCGCAGCAGCCGCTCGACCAGCGCGCGGTCCTCGGCGGTGACGGCGGCGCTCGCATGCAGCCCGGTGATGCCCTGGCCGATCAGCGCCGGCGTGTTCGGCATGCCGCGCACGACGCGCGTCGCGCCGGTCGCGCGCGCGATCGCGTCGCCGCGCAGGCCCGCCATCACCGACAGCTGCAGCGCCGCGCCCGCATGCGGCGCCACCGGGGCGGCCGCTTCCTGGAACAGCTGCGGCTTGACCGCCCACACCACCGCCTGGGCGCGCGTCAACGACGCGTCGGCGGCGGCCAGCGGCCGGATCCCGAATTCCGCGGCGAGCCGCTCGCGCTGGGCCTCGAAGGGCTCGACCACCAGCAGGTCCTCGGCCGGATGCCCGGCCCGGCGCAGGCCGCCGACGATGGCGCTGGCCATGTTGCCGCCACCGATGAATGCGATGCAGGAATTCATGGGCCGGCAGTGTAGCCCTGGCCCCGCGGGCGACGGCGCGATCAGCGAGCGCGCAGCATCGACGCGCACAGCTCGCCCAGCACCGCGACGCCGCGCCGCTGGGCCTCGTCCATCGGGTTGCCGGCGTTGACGCGGATGAACCGGTCGAAGCGGTCCGAGTTCGAGTACATCAGCCCCGGCCCGATGCGCACGCCCTTCTCCAGCGCCGCGTCGAACAGCGCCAGCGAGGACAGCCCCTCGGGCAGCTCCACCCACAGGCTCGGGCCGCCGGGCGGCAGGCTCAGCCGCGTGCCCACGGGCAACTCGTCGGACAGCGCCTCCACCATCTGCTCGCGCTGCGTGGCGAGCCGGGCGCGCAGCGCGCGCAGGTGGCGCTCGATCTGCCCGCCGGCCAGGAACTCCGCCAGGATCGCCTGGCCGAGCATCTCGTTGGGCCGGCTCTGCGCGTACTTCAGGATCTCGACCCGCGGCTGCCAGCGCCCCGCCGCGATCCACCCGACCCGCATGCCCGGCGCCAGCGTCTTGTGCAGCGACGAGCAGAAGATCACCCGCCCCGTCGTGTCCCAGGACTTGATCGCGCGCTGCGGCGTGTCGCACAGCAGCGCGTAGGTGTCGTCCTCGATCAGCGCGAGGTCGCGCGCCTCGCATGCCGCCAGCAGCGCCTGCTTGGCCGCGTCCGGCATCACCGCGCCCAGCGGGTTCTGCAGGTTGGGCACCACCACCACCGCCTTGAGCCGCGGCTCGCGCGCGGCCGCCGCCTCGAGCGCCTCCACCGAGATCCCGGTGTGCGGACTGGTGGGGATCTCCAGCGCGCGCAGGTTCAGGCTCTCGAGCAGCTGCAGCAGGCCGTAGTAGGTCGGCGACTCCACCGCCACCGCGTCGCCCGGCGTCGTCACCGCCCGCAGCGCGACGCTGAGCGCCTCGGTGCAGCCATGCGTGATGACGAGCTGCGACGGATCGATCTGGATCTGCGCGTTCAGCGCCAGCCGCGACAGCGCCTGGCGCAGCGCGAGCAGGCCCTGCGGATCGGGCTGGGTGCCGAGGATCTCGGGACGGCGGCGCAGCAGCCGCTGGCCGTGCAGCGCCAGCGCGCGGGTCGGGTACAGCGACGGATGCGCGCAGGCGCCCGACAGGTTGATCTCGGCCTTGGCGGCGATGCCGCGCGTCAGGATGTCGGAGATCCGCTCATGCACACCGACGAAACGCGCCGGATCGGCCTGGGTCTGGCTCGGCTCGGCGGCCCGGGCCAGCCGCGTCGGGCGCGGCGCGCGGACGAAGTAGCCGGCGCGCTGGCGCGCCTGCAGCAGGCCCTGGCTTTCGAGCAGCCGGCAGGCCTGCAGCGCGGTGCTCAGGCTGACGCGGTGCAGCCCCATCAGCGTGCGCACCGACGGCATCCGGCTGCCCGGCGGCATCGTGCCGGCGGCGATGGCCTGGCGGTAATGCGCGGCGACCTGCGCGTACAGCGGGTCCGACGACATGCCGGCCGCGTGGGCCGCGCCGGAAGCAGTGCCGGACGCGGTGCCGGAAGCGACGCCGGTGGTGCCGGCATCGGCGGCGGTCGGGCCGGCGGCGACGGTTGCGGCGGTTGCGGCGGTTGCGCCGGGAGCAGCGGTCAAGGCGGGAGGCGCGGCCTGGCGCGCGGGCGTGTCCATGGCGGCGATTCTGCGCCCGCGTGCGCGCGAGGCACCGGAACAGCGGCGTGGCACTCGATACGGAACAGGCCGCGCGCGGGCGCTGTTCCGCAGAACAAATCGATCCGCTGTGCCTGTCGCGGCCGGGCGCCGGCCGGAACACTGGACGTCATCCCATCGAGGCGCCCATCGCGGGCGACACGCCATGTTCCTTTCCGCCGTCCTGAGGTCGCTGCCCATCCCCTGGCCCTGGCAGCAGGCGCGCGCCCGCGTGATGCGGCCGCCCTCGCCGTCGACGTACGAGCACGCGCTGGCCCCGGGTCAGTCGCTGATGCTCAAGCTTGCCCGCGGCACCGTGATGCATGTGCACGCGGGCGTGGTCGACGTCGAGGACGCGCCCTCGCTGTGGGCCGACCAATGCTGGCCGCGGGCGCGGCGCTTCCGCGCCGGTGAGGTCTGGGTCGTGCCGCGCACCGGCTGGTGGCGGCTCGACGGCCGGGTCTCGCGCGACCCGGCCGCGCGGGTCAGTGCACGCCCGCCAGCAGCGCGGCGTTCCCGCCAGCGGCCGCCGTATTGATCGTCAGCGTCTGCTCGGCGACCAGGCGGTAGAGCTGACGCGCATCGGCCAGCTCGACCATCGGCACGACCGGCAGGATCGCGCCGTCCCGGCCGGCCAGCGCGCGCTGCACCGGCACCTGCAGCGCCGCCGACGCGATCACGCCGGCCAGCTTCCCGGCGCGCAGCACCGCGCCGAGTTGGTCCGCCGGCAGCAGCTGCATCGCCGCGGCCGCCACGCCGCCGCGCATCAGCGCGGTACGCAGCTCCTGCGCCACGTCCCCGCCGCCGACGACCGCGACCGCGTTGCCGGCCACCAGCGCCGCGCCCAGGGCCCGCGCCAGTTCCTCCGGCGACGCGCCCTGCGCCAGCACCGCGATCACGCCGCGGCCATGCAGGCGCAGCTCGTTGCTCTCGCCGGTCGGGCCCGGCAGCGCCACGTCGACCAGCACGCGCCGCGCGGCCGCGCCCAGCGTCCGCCACGCCCCGCCGACACCCGGCGTCTGGCCGGCCGACGAGCGCTCCAGCGCCGTCGCCCGCTCGTCGACCGGGCGCTCGGCCCAGGCTTCATGCGCGGCGAACAGCGGCGACAGGTCGGCGCCCGCGCCGGTCGTCGCGACCGCCGAGGCCGCTGCCTCGGCGCCTGCCTCGACCTTCGGCTGCGCGACGAAGCGCAGCAGGTAGTGCGGACCGCCCGCCTTCGGGCCGGTGCCGGACATGCCCTCGCCGCCGAACGGCTGCACGCCGACGACCGCGCCGATGATGTTGCGGTTCACGTAGACGTTGCCGATGCGGGCTTCCGACGCCAGGCGCAGCGCGCGGCTGTCGATGCGGGTCTGGATGCCCAGCGTCAGGCCGTAGCCCAGCGCGTTGATCTCGCGCACGACGCCGTCGACGTCGCCGTTCCAGCGCACCACGTGCAGCACCGGGCCGAAGATCTCCTGCTTCAGCGACGCGATCGTCGGCAGCTCGACCGCCACCGGCGGCAGCAGGCGCGGGCAGCCGTCGGCCGGCACCGCCTCGGCGATCAGCGTGGCCTCGCGCTTGAGGCGCTGGACCTCGCGCGACACGCCGTCGAAGGCCTCGTCGTCGATCAGCGGGCCGACGTCGGTGGCCAGGTCCGCGGACTCGCCCACGCGCAGTTCCTTGACCGCGCCGCGCAGCATCTCGATGACGCCGTCGGCCACCGCCTCGTGCACCGCCAGCAGCCGCAGCGCCGAGCAACGCTGGCCCGCGCTGCGGAAGGCCGACTGCACGACCGCGTCGATGACCTGCTCCGGCAGCGCCGTCGAGTCCACGATCATCGCGTTCAGGCCGCCGGTCTCGGCGATCAGCGGCAGCGCCGCGGCGCCCGGCTTGGACGCCAGCTGGCGGTTGATGATCTGCGCCACCTGCGTCGAGCCGGTGAAGCACACGCCCGCCGTCTGCGGCGCGGCCACCAGGCGCGCGCCGACGGTCTCGCCGCGGCCGTGCAGCAGCTGCACCGCGTCCTGCGGCACGCCGGCGGCATGCAGCAGCTTCACGCATTCGGCGGCCACGGCCGGCGTCTGCTCGGCCGGCTTCGCGGCGACCGCGTTGCCCGCGGCCAGCGCCGCCACGACCTGGCCGGCGAAGATCGCCAGCGGGAAGTTCCACGGCGAGATGCACACGAACACGCCGCGGCCGTTCAGCGCGACGCCGTCGGCGGCCAGGCGCTCCGCCTCGTCGGCGTAGTAGCGCAGGAAGTCGATCGCTTCGCGGACCTCGCTGATCGCGTCGCCGAAGCTCTTGTAGGCCTCCTTGACCAGCAGCGCGCAGTAGCGCGGCAGCTGGTCCTGCAGCGCGTCGGCGGCGCGGCGCAGCACGGCGGCGCGCTCGGCCACCGGCGTCGCGTTCCAGCCGGCGAAGCCGCCCTGCAGCCGGGCCATCGCGGCGTCGACTTCATCGGTGGTCGCCTCGGACATCGCGGGCACGGTGCACTGGCTCAAGGCGTCCAGCAGCGGCCGGCGCTGTTCCGGCACCGCCAGGTCCAGGCCCGACGAGTTGTCGCGGCCCCGGCCCGCGGCGTCGCGGTACAGGTCGACCGGCAGCGGCAGCGCGGCGGCCGTCTGGATCTGCTCGAGCGGCGAGCCCAGCAGTTCCTCCGGCGCCACCGTCGGATCGGCCAGCTGGTGGACGAAGGACGAGTTGGCGCCGTTCTCCAGCAGGCGGCGGACCAGATAGGCCAGCAGGTCGCGGTGCTCGCCGACCGGCGCGTAGACGCGGCACGGGATCGAGCCGTCCTTCAGCACCTCGCGGTAGACGCCCTCGCCCATGCCGTGCAGGCGCTGCATCTCGAACTTGGCGCCCAGCGAGCGCGCCATCTGCAGGATCGCGGCGATCGTGCCGGCGTTGTGGCTCGCGAACTGCGGGTAGATCACGTCGTGGTGGCGCAGCAGCGCCTGCGCGCAGGCCAGGTACGAGACGTCGGTGTGCGGCTTGTGCGTGTAGACCGGGTAGCACGGCAGGCCCTGCTCCTGCGCGCGCTTGATCTCGCCGTCCCAGTAGGCGCCCTTGACCAGGCGGACCATGAAGCGCAGGCCGTGCTTGCGGGCGATCGCGGCGACCGCCTCGACGACGTCGCGGGCGCGCGTCTGGTACGCCTGCACCGCCAGGCCGAAGCCGCGCCACTGCGGGAAGTGCCGGGCGATGCGCTCGGCCAACGCCTCCAGCAGCTCCAGCGAGAGCTCGAGCCGGTCGACCTCCTCGGCGTCGATGGTCAGGTTGATGTTGGCCTGCGCGGCCTTCTCGACCAGCTGCCACACGCGCGGCAGCAGCTCGGCGTAGACGCGCTCGCGCTGCAGCACCTCGTAGCGCGAGAACAGCGCCGACAGCTTGATCGAGATGCCGTCGCTGCCTTCGGGCGACTCGGCCTTGCGGCCGGCGGCGATCGCGGCGATCGCGTTCAGGTAGGACGCCTGGTAGCGCTCGGCGTCGCGTTCGGTGCGGGCGCCCTCGCCCAGCATGTCGTAGGAGAAGCGCAGCTGCGCCTGCGCCTTGCGGGCCGCGTCGGCTTCCTTCATCGCCTCCTGGATGTTGCGGCCCAGCACGAACTGGCGGCCCAGCAGCTGGATCGCGCGCACCGTGGCGGCGACCACCGTCTGCGCGCCCAGGCGCTTCATCACGCCCGAGTCCGACTCCGCGTCGGGCAGGAACTTCTTGGACAGCGAGATCGCGCTCGCCGCCAGGCCGGCCAGCATCTTGTGCGGGCCGTCGGAGCCGCCGTCGAAATCGGCGCGGCCGAGCTGGTCGGCGGTCAGCGCGATGGCGGTCTCCGCGTCGGGCACGCGCAGCAGCGCCTCGGCCAGGCGCATCAGCGCCAGGCCCTCGGCGCTGGTGATCGGGTACTCGCGCAACAGCGACTCCATCGCCCAGAACGGCGCCGGGTTGGCGCGCACCTGCTGCACCCACGGGCGGGCCTGGCCGATCACCGCCGGCCAGTTCAGCGCGCGCAGCTCCTCGGCGAGCGCGCGCACCAGCGGCAGCTCCTCGCGGTAGGGGTCCGGCAGGCGGGAGGTTTCCGGCGGAAGGGCAAAGGCGGTCATGTCGTCCTCGAATGTTCGTGCCAGAGCCGATCCCCTAGCGAATGGAGCTAGTGTAGAAAAGGACGCCATGAATTACTCTCCAATCTTCGCCAGCTTGGCCGCACAAAATCCATCATGAGCACCCTAAAAGACCTGGACAAGATCGATCTGCAGATCCTGGGCCTGCTGCAGCAGGACGGGCGGCTGAGCAACCTGAAGCTGGCGGAGGCGGTGGCGATGTCGCCGACGGCGGTGCTGGAGCGGGTGCGGCGGCTCACGCGCGAGGAGTTCATCCTCGGCTACGAGGCGCGGCTGAACCCGGCCAAGCTGGGCGCGCAGATGCTGGTGTTCATCGAGATCCTGCTCGACCGCACGGTCCACGACGTCATGGACAACTTCCGCGCCGCGGTGCAGGCGCGGCCGGAGATCCTGGAGTGCCACCTGGTGGCGGGCGGCTTCGACTACCTGCTCAAGACGCGGGTGTCGGACATGACGGCCTACCGGGAGTTCATCGGCGAGGTGATCTGGACGCTGCCCGGCGTGCGCGAGACCCGGACCTACGCGGTGATGGAAGAGGTCAAGAGCACGACAGCGCTACCCCTATGACTTCCACACACCGCTGAGCGCCGCAAGGGAATTCAAGGGGGACATCTCCTCCCCCGCCAGCCCCTCCATCTGCGGGCTGCCGTACAGGCTCCGACAGGATCACCATGGAGTGCCTCTCCCCGAGATCCCGGAGTTCCACAAATGAAGTACCGGTCCTCCCAGTCCCAGCTCCCGCGCGCCGCGTCCAGGCCGCTCGCGGGCGGCGGCGGGCCTGACAGCCTGTATCCCAGCCACTACGGCGGCGACAGCCGGTTCAGCCACGGCGAGAGCCGCTTCTCGGACAACGGCAGCAGCTTCGGCGATTCCGACTTCGGCGCGGAGCCCTGTCCCCGGCGCGCGGTGGCCGGGCCGGTGGAAAGCTGGCACGACTCGAGCTACGTGCTGCGGCGCGGGCTCGAGGTCCGCGAGATCAGCGCCAAGGAATGGCGCCTGTGGGATGCCGAGCCGAATCCGCCGACCGCGCCGCGGCGGCGCACGAACGGTGACGGCAATGCGTGAGACGACGCGCGCCCGGCCGGGAGCGCGCGCGCTCAGGCCAGCTGCAGCCGCTTGGCCGGCGCGCGGCGCAGCGGTTCGGGCGGGGGCGTCAAGACGAAGTCCTCCGCCGGCATCGGGCGGCCGTAGTACCAGCCCTGGGCCCAGTCGCAGCCTTCGCGGCGCAGCCACTCGGCCTGCTCGATCGTCTCGACGCCTTCGGCCAGCACGTCGAGGTTGAGGCTGCGCGCCAGCACGATGACCGTGCGCGCGATCGCGGCGACGTTGGCGTCGCTGCTGAGTTCGTTGACGAAGCTGCGGTCGATCTTCAGCGTGCTCACCGGCATGCGCTTCAGGTAGGCCAGCGACGAATACCCGGTGCCGAAGTCGTCGATCGCGATCCGCACGCCGCGGTTGGAGATCCGCGTGAGCAGGCTGATCGCCTGCTCGGCGTCCTCGAGCAGCAGGCTCTCGGTCACCTCCAGCTCCAGCGCGCTGGGCGGGCAGCCGGTCTCGCCGAGGACGAAGTCCAGCGTCTCGATGAAGTCCGGCTGGCGCAGCTGCCGGGCCGACACGTTCACCGCGACCTGCTGCGGCTTGCCTTCCTGGCCCTGCCAGCGCGCTACCTGCGCGCAGGCCTGTTCCAGCACCCAGCGGCCGATCGGGATGATCAATCCGGTCTCTTCCGCCAGCGGGATGAAGTCGGCCGGCGAGATCGGTCCGCGCGTCGGATGGCGCCAGCGCAGCAGCGCCTCGGCGCCGATCAGCTGGCCGTCGCTCAGGCGCACCTGCGGCTGGTACTCGATGCGGAACTGCGCCGCCTCGTTGGCCTGGCGCAGCGCGTGCGTCAGCTCGAAGCGGTGCTGCACCGCCTGCGTCAGCTCCGGCCGGTAGGCCTGGACCGAGCCGCGGGCGTGCAGCTTCGCGCGCACCATCGCGACCTCGGCGTTGCGCAGCAGCTCGTCGACCTGCGTGCCGTCGGCCGGGAACAGCGCCAGCCCGATGCTGGCGCCGACATTGAAGCGGTGGTGGTCGATGACGACGGGTTCGTCCATCGCCTGGATCAGGCGGTCGCCCAGGCGCATCGCGGTTTCCTCGTCGACCAGGCCGGACAGCACGACGACGAATTCGTCCGCGCCCACCCGCGCCACCGAGTCGCTCAACCGCGTCACGTTGGCGAAGCGCGCCGCCGCGGTCAGCAGCACCTGGTCGCCGGCGGCATGGCCGGCGATGTCGTTGACGTCGCGGAAGCCGTCCAGGTCGATGTACAGCACCGCGACGCAGGTCTGCTCGCGCTGCGCGTTGGCCACCTGGCGCGAGATGCGGTCGCGCAGCAGCGCCGCGTTGGGCAGCCCGGTCAGGCTGTCGTGCAGCGACTGGTGCAGCAGCTCGGCCTCGGTCTGCTTGATGCGGGAGATGTCGGTCAGCACGCTGAGGTACTGCACCTGCTCCGGGTCGCCCGACGGCGACGGCACCTTCACGAAGGTCGCCCACATCGGGATCGACTCGCCGTTCTTGTGGCGCTCGGTGACCTCGCCGCTCCACTTGCCGCGCTCGTCGATGTCCAGCCACAGCTGGCGCAGCTTCTCGGGGTCCTGCTCGGCCTCGCGCAGCAGCAGCGGGCGCTTGCCCAGCAGCGTCTGGCGGTCATGGCCCACCATCGCCACCAGCGCCGGGTTGACGTCGACGATGCGCAGCTGGTGGTCGATGACCATGATGCCCTCGCCGCAGTGCTCGTACACGGTGGCGGCGCGGCGCGCGGCGTCGGTGGCCTGCTGCAGCTGGGTCACGTCGCGCGCGATGGCGACCTGGCCCAGGTACTGGTCGTCGTCGAAGACGCGGGCGCTGAGCACGTCCAGGCAGCGCGCCCCGTCGTTGCCGTCGCGCCAGGTCAGGCTGCGGCCGTCGGACTGGGTGTCGACCCAGCCCGGGGGATGGGGCAGGTCGGCGTCGCGGCGGCCGATCAGTTCCTGCTCGCTGAGCCCGACGGCGCGCTCGAAGGCCGGATTGCAGCCTTCGTAGGCGCCCTGGGCGTCCTTGAAATACATCGGGTCGGGGATCGCGTTGAGCAGCGCGCTGAGGCGGGCGCGTTCGCGGCGCACGCGCTTGAGCTCGTCGCGGCGGCGCGCCAGGCGGCCACGCTGCTGCAGGAACAGGCTGACCATCACGCCCAGCGTGAGCCCGCCGACGACGCAGCCCGCGCCGAGCCAGAACACCGTCGAGCCCGAATCGATCCAGGCCGGCAGGTGCACCATCGAGCGCGCCGTCGCCGAGGCCGCGCCGGACGCGGACGCGTCCGCCCATGCCGGCGCGCTCAGGCACGCGGGCAGCAGCGCGGACACGGCGAGGCGTCCCCAACGACGGTTCAGGCGAAGACGCATGGCTTGACCCAAGCTTCTCTTGTGATTTTTTAGGAGGGGCAACAGCTGGCCCCAGGTCGGCCGTCCGCGGGTGGCGGACGTTCCCGTTCGCTCGACCTTCGGAGTATCGACGGCGCGCTGAAGGCGCCGCTAGGGTTTACAGCGAGGCCGCCAGCCGGGTTCCCTGCAGGATTGCACGCTTTGCGTCCAATTCTTTGGCCTCGGCCGAACCGCCGATCAGGTGCACCGACCGGCCCGCCGCGCGCAGCGGCGCCTCGAGCTCGCGCAGCGGCTCCTGTCCCGTACACAGCACGATGGTGTCGCAGTCGATGCGCTCGGGATCGGCGCGGTCCTCGCCGTGGCTGATCCACAGGCCGTGCTCGTCGATGCGCTCGTACTGCACGCCGCCGACCATCCGCGTACCGTGCGTCTTCAGCGCGGCGCGGTGGATCCAGCCGGTGGTCTTGCCCAGGCCCGCGCCGAGCTTGCCGGCGCGGCGCTGCAGCAGCGTGACCTCGCGCGCGGCCGGCTCCGGCTGCGGGCGGGCCAGGCCGCCGCGCGTGTCGGCCGGATCGCCGACGCCCCAGTGCTTGCGCCAGGCCGGCGCGTCCAGCGCCAGCGAATGGCCCTGCTCCAGCAGGAACTCCGACACGTCGAAGCCGATGCCGCCGGCGCCGACGACGGCCACGCGCCGTCCCACCGGCTTCTCGCCGCGCAGCACCTCGAGGTAGGTCAAGACCTGGCCCCGCGCGACGCCCTCGGCCTGGCCGGGGATGCGCGGGTCGCGCGGCGTGACGCCGGTGGCGAGCAGCACCTCGTCGTAGTCCATCAGCTCCTCGGCGCCGACGCGGCGGCCCAGCCGAGGCACGACGCCCAGCAGCTCGAGCCGGCGCTTGAAGTAGCGCAGCGTCTCGTGGAACTCCTCCTTGCCGGGGATGCGCTTGGCCAGGTTGAACTGGCCGCCGATCTCCTGGGCCGCGTCGATCAGCGTGACCGCGTGGCCGCGCTCGGCCAGCGTGGTCGCGGCGGCCAGCCCGGCCGGTCCGGCGCCGACGACGGCGACGCGCTTGCGCCGCGCGCCCGCGGCCACCGGCACGATGCGCAGCAGCGTCTCGTGGCCGGCGCGCGGATTGACCAGGCAGGACGCGACCTCCTGCTTGAACACGTGGTCGAGGCAGGCCTGGTTGCAGGCGATGCAGGTGTTGATCTCGTCGGCGCGGCCCTCGGCGGCCTTGCGGACGAAGGCCGGGTCGGCCAGCAGCGGGCGCGCCATCGAGACCATGTCGGCCGAGCCGTCGGCCAGCACCGCCTCGGCGACCTCCGGCGTGTTGATGCGGTTGCTGGTGATCAGCGGCGTGTGGATGCCCTCGGCGCGCAGCTGCTCGCGCAGCTTCCTCGTGACCCAGGCGAAGCCGGCGCGCGGCACGCTGGTGGCGATCGTCGGGATGCGGGCTTCGTGCCAGCCGATGCCGGTGTTGATGATCGTGGCGCCGGCCTTGGAGACGGCGCGCGCGAGCTGCAGCACCTCGTCCCAGTTGGCGCCGTCGGGCACCAGGTCCAGCATCGACAGCCGGTAGATGACGATGAAGTCGGGGCCGACCGCCTCGCGCATGCGGGTCAGGATCTCGATGGGCAGGCGCATGCGGCGCGCGAAGTCGCCGCCCCAGGCGTCGTCGCGCCGGTTGGTCGCGGCGATCAGGAACTGGTTGATGAAGTAGCCCTCGGAGCCCATCACCTCGACGCCGTCGTAGCCGGCCTCGCGCGCCAGCACGGCGCAGCGGACGAAGGCGCGGATCTGGCGCTCGACACCGCGCGCGCTCAGCGCATGCGGCGTGAACGGCGAGATCGGCGACTTCAGCGCCGACGGCGCGACGTTGAACGGGTGGTAGCCGTAGCGGCCGGTGTGCAGGATCTGCAGCGCGATCTTGCCGCCCTCGGCATGCACGGCGCGGGTGATCGGCTGGTGGCGGCGCGCGGCGCCGCCGGTCATCAGCGTGCCGGCGAAGGGCTTGGCCCAGCCGGCGATGTTGGGCGCGTAGCCGCCGGTGACGATCAGGCCGACCTGGCCGCGGGCGCGTTCGGCGAAGTACTCGGCCAGGCGCTCGACGTGGCGGCGCGAGTCCTCCAGCCCGGTGTGCATGCTGCCCATGAGCACGCGGTTGCGCAGGGTGGTGAAGCCGAGATCCAGGGGCGACAGCAGCTGAGGGTAGGCATTCATCGCGCGGATGCTAGCGCCGGACCCCGCGCGCGATTAGAGAGCCGGACCCAAGGCGCCATGCGGGTTGGCGGATCGTGGCGCGGCGCCGACGGGGCGGGTTTGTCCGGGCTGCGCGCCGGGCCGGGAACACGCGGGCAACTCTGTGTCGGGCCTGATATGGAAGTTCACAAAGCTGGCAAGCCGCCACAAGCCGCAGCAACACGGGGCCCGTTCAATCGCCGCATCCTCAATCGGAGTGTCGGACGATGCGATTCAAGACCTGGGCCTGGGGCCTGAGCGTGGCCAGCGCGGCCTTGTTGGCCGCCTGCGGCGGCGGCGGCAGCGACAGCACGGCGCAGATGCGCCTGCTCAACGCCAGCATCGGCTACGCCGCGCTGGACATGGCGGTGGACAGCACCACGGTGAACTCGGCCGTCGCCTACGCGGGCGTGGGCGCCTACGCCGACGTGAAGACCAACGCCACCGGCACCGAGGTGCAGAGCAACAACGTCGGCAGCACGCTCGTGTCGACGACGCCGACGCTGGCCTCCGGCAGCCATTACTCGCTGATCGCGTACGGCTCGGCCGGCTCGATGCAGACCACGCTGCTGCAGGAGGACCAGGACGCCCCGGCCTCCGGCAAGACCAAGCTGCTGGTGCTGAACCTGGCGCCGGACGCCGGCGCGATGGACGTCTACGTCACCGGCGCCGACGACGCGCTGGACAGCGCCAGCGCGGTGGCCAGCAGCATCGCCACCGGTTCGGGCAGCGGCTACGTGACGCTCAACAGCGGCACCTTCCGCGTGCGCATGACCGCCGCCGGCGGCAAGGGCGACCTGCGGCTGGACATCCCGAGCATCACGCTGCCCTCGGCCGGTGTCTCGACGCTGATCCTGACCGGCAGCACCGGCGGCGTGCTGGTCAACGGCATCCAGCTGATCCAGCAGGGCGCGACGACCAACTTCCCGAACACGACCGCCCGCGCCCGCCTGGTGGCCGCGGTCGGCGGCGGGGCGCTGGTGTCGGGCGCGATCGGCCAGACCTCGCTGCTGCCGACCTCGGTCGCGCCGACGATCGGCGACTACGCCACCGTCGCCGCCGGCACGGCCAACCTGACGGTCTACGTCAACGGCCAGGCGCTGTCGCTGGCCAACCCGGCGCTGGCCGCCGGCAGCGACTACACGCTGATGGTCTGGGGCCCGGCCGCGAGCCCGCAATTCACCGTGCTGGCCGACGACAACCGCCTGCCCACCAGCCCGACGACGAACGCCAAGATCCGCCTGGTCAACGGCGTGGCGAACGCCTCGACCGGCCTGACGCTGAACGTCGACTACAGCGCGCTGGCCTCGAACGTGGTGGCGGGCACCTCGTCCACGCCGCAGACGACGCCGGCCTCGACCTCCTCGCTGCTGACGGTGACCTCGCCGTCCTCGACGACGCCGGTCTACAGCCTGAGCGCGCTGCAGATCCAGGCCGGCTACGTCTACACCGTCTTCATGATGGGCGACAACACCGCGATGGTCGGTTCGCTGCGCCGCGAGCGCTGATCCGACGCTGTCCACCCGCCGGGGAACAGACCCCGGCGCCGGGCCACTGAACGCGCATCCCGCGCGGCGGCCGCAAGACCGCGGCCCGGCGATTACCACCTCCCTGTTGGCCACGTCCTCTCCCGAGGCGTGGCCTTTTTTTTTGGTCCGGCCGGGCGCGCGGACCGGCACGCCGGGAAGGCGGCGCCAGGGATGGCGACGCCCCTGTCCCACCACTTCAAGTAGGTCCGATTCCTTGTTTCGCTGGAAGACGTCGGCAGGCTCACTGCTCAGGGCTGGTGTCCGCGGGCGGCGGCCCCCCTAGGCTCGATGGCTTCTTCCACACCCGTGGCCCCGGATCCGAAGGGGCCCTTGCCACCATGCCTCTCCCCCCACGACACGCGTCGCGCCTGCTCGCGCCGATCGGCGCGCTGGCCTGCGCCTGGCTGCTCTGCGCCTGCGGCGGCGGCAGCAACGACGGATCGACCCGGATCCGGCTCCTGAACGCTAGCCCCGACCTGGCCCAGGGCGACCTGGACATCGACAAGGACCGGATCGCCAGCGCGGTGCCCGCGTTGACGCTGAGCGCGTACAAGCGCCGCGACGGCGGCGCGGTGTCGCTGCAGGTCCGCGACGGCGGTGCCGGCGCGACCGTCGCCTCCTCGCCGGCGACGCTCAAGGACGATGCGCACTACACGCTGATCGCCTACGGGACGCCGGGTGCGATGCGCACCAGCCTGCTCGAGGAGGACCAGCCCGCGCCCGCGAGCGGCCAGAGCAAGCTGATGGTGCTGAACCTCGCGCCGGATGCCGGCCCGGTGGACGTCTTCCTGACCTCGGACGACGCCGCGCTCGCCGGCGCGGTGCCGTTCGTGACACGGGTCGCCGCCGGCGCCGGCAGCGGCTTCGTGACCCGCGACAGCGGCAGCTACCGGCTGCGCGTGACCGGCGCCGGACGGCGCGACGACGTGCGGCTGGACCTGCCGGCGATCGAGCTCGCCTCCGCCCAGGTGGCGACCCTGGTGCTGCGCGGCGGCGCGGGCGGCGTGCTGGTGCACGGCCTGATGCTGCCCCAGCGCGGCGAGGCGATCCGCCGCGACAACCCGTCGGCGCGCGTGCGGCTGGTCGCGGCCCTCGCGCGGGGCCGGGTCGACGGCCAGCTCGATGGCCAGGCGCTGCTGGCGGACGGGGCCTCGCCGGCGATCGGCGCCTACCAGCTGGTGCCCGCGGGCGCGCGAACGCTGCAGGCCAGCGTGGACGGGCGCGCGCTTGCGCCGATCGCCGTGTCGCTGCAGCCCGGCGCGGACCACACGCTGCTGCTGCGCGGTCCGGCGACCGCGCCGACCGTGGACGTCCTGACCGACGACAACCGCCTGCCGGCCGGTGACGGGCAGGCGAGGCTGCGGCTCCTCAACGGCCTGGCGAGGCCCGCGACGCTGAACTTCAACTACAGCCCGATCGCCGAGGCGATCGGGCCCGGACAGGCCGGACTCGCGACCGTGCGGGCGACAGGCGCGGGCCTGCTGACGGTGAGCGCGGCGGGGTCGACCGCGCCGCTGCATGCGGAGCGCGACTTCGCGGCCCAAACCAACAGCGTCTACTCGGTCTTCCTGGTCGGCGACGACGCGGCGCCGCAGGGCATCGTCCGCCTGGAGCGCTGATCGGCCCGCCGCGGGCCGCGGGAGCGGCGGCGGCGGTCGCCGGGGCTGCGTCCCTGCTGACGGCCCCGGGCAGCGCCTTGCGGCAACATCCCCGGATGTCCGCGACCTCGCCCCGCCCCACGGTGATCCAGATCCGCCGCCTGCGCCAGCTGTGGCGCTCGGCCGGCTGGCCTTGCCAGGACATGCTGGAGGTCGAGCTGCTGGCGCTGGGCTGGCTGGAACGGCAACGCGACCTGCACGGCCGCGAGACGCTGCGGCTGACCGCGCCCGGCATCGAGGTGCTGCACCTCGGGCTCCAGAAGAACCGCACCGCCCGCGATCGCCACGAGGACCTGGTGGCCCGCATGGCGATCGAACTGCAGCGGGCGGGACGCGTCGCCTGGCGCGGGCTGTCGCTGCGCGCCGGCCTGCCGCGCGAGGACGAACCGGCGCGCATGCGCTGGGTCAACGCGATGCCGGACGTCTACTCGGTGCGCAACACCACCGTCGAGGACTACCTCGAACCGGCGGTGCACGAGATCAAGGTGAGCCGCGCCGACCTGCTGTCCGAGCTCCGCCGGCCGGCCAAGTCACAGGCCTATCTCGCGCTGAGCGGCCAGTGCTGGTACGTGCTGCGGGCCGGCATCGCCACGGTCGAGGAGATTCCGCCGGCCTTCGGCGTGCTGTTCGCGCACGACCTCGCGGGCGGCGGCAGCCTGCGGTTCGAGCTCGGCCGGCCGGCGCCGCGCCGGGCGATGAAACCGGACTTCGCGACCTGGATGGCGCTCGCGAAGGCGACGCCGGAGCCGGCGCCGCTGGACGAGGGTCAGGACTTGCTCGGCGAAGCCTGAGCGGCGGCGCTCGACGGCCGCGCGGCCGCGCCGGAGGCCCTCGGCGCCAGCAGCAGGTACAGCAGCGGGCCGATCGAGCCGGCCGCCAGCGTCAGCACCGCGTACGGCCAGAAGCGCCGTCCGGTCGCCTGGGCGTCGCGCCACAGGTAGCCCAGCAGCAGCACGCAGGCGATCACCAGGTCGGCCAGCGCCTGGCGGCTGCCCAGGCGCTCGAACAGCGACATCCACAGGCCGACATAACCCAGCTCGGCGATCGCGACCATCGAGTACGCGCCGAACGCGGCCAGCACCAGGGCAAGGGAGATCTTCAGCATGACGGGCTCCTTTCGAGCATCAACGGGGTAGGACATGGCCTGCAGTCTCGGCGCCGGCGCGCACGGCCTCAATGACCTCCGAGGTCATTGCCGCGGGCCGGCCGGCCGCTAGCATCGATCGCATGAACACCACCGCCGCCCCGACCGTGACCGCCCTCCTCCCGCAGCTGCGCCGCGAGCGCCGGCTCAGCCAGCTGGAGCTGTCGCTGCGCGTCGGCGTGTCGCAGCGCCACCTGAGCTGCATCGAGACCGGCCGCGCCCGCCCGAGCCGCGAGATGCTGATCGCGCTGCTGGACGCGCTCGACGCGCCGCTGCCGCGCCGCAACGAGACGCTGCTGGCCGCCGGGTACGCGCCGCACTATCCGCGCCGCTCGCTGGACGATCCGGCGATGGCCGAGATCCGCCAGGCGCTGCACCACCTGCTCGAGGCGCACGACCCCGCGCCGGCGCTGGTGCTGGACGGCGGCTGGAACCTGGTGATGGCCAACCGCGGCATGCACCGGCTCATGACGCTGCTGGGCGTCGATCCGGACGTGGCGCTGCGGCCCGGCTTCAACCTGCTGCGCGCCTGCCTCGCGCCCGGCGGCCTGCGCGCGCTGTGCGAGAACGAGGACGAGGTCTGCGCCGCGCTCTGGAGCCGCGCCAACCACGAGGCGGCGCACTTCCCCGAGCTCAAGCCGCTGATCGAGGAACTGCGCCCGCATGTCTCGGCGCGCGTCGCGCCGGCCGCCCACACGCCGCTGCTGCACACGCGGCTGCGCTCGTCGGCGGGATCGCTGAGCCTGTTCTCGGCCTTCACCAGCTTCGGCTCGCCGCTGGACGTCACGCTGGCCTCGCTGCGCGTGGAGCACTTCTTCCCCGCCGACGCGGCCACGCGGATCGCGCTGGCGGACGGCTGAGCGCCGTCCCCGATTCGCGTCGCCGTCGTGCCGCGACTGGCCGTTTTCGGCCGGCTATGCTGCGCGCCTCGCCTCAGGGAGACCCAGGATGACCGACGCGCAAGACGTTTTCGAAGGCGGCTGCGACTGCCGCCAGGTCCGCTACCGGATGACCGGCCGGCCGCTGATCGTCCACTGCTGCCACTGCCGTTGGTGCCAGCGCGCCAGCGGCGCGGCCTTCGCGCTCAACGCGATGATCGAGGCGGACCGCGTCGAGCTGCTCGCCGGCGAGCCGGTGCCGGTGATGAACCCGTCCGCCAGCGGCAAGGGCCAGAAGATCTGGCGCTGCCCGAGCTGCGCGATCGCCGTCTGGAGCAACTACGCCGGCGGCGGCGACGCGGTGCGCTTCGTCCGCGTCGGCACGCTCGACGAGCCCGACCGCCTGCCGCCGGACATCCACATCTTCACCGAGTCCAAGCAGCCCTGGGTGGAGCTGCCGAAAGGCGCGAAGGCGGTGCCGCACTACTACGACGTCCGCGAGGTGTGGTCGCCCGAGAGCCTGGCGCGCGGCGCGGTGCTCCGCGGCAAGAAGGCGCCGCCGACGGCCTGAGCACGCGACCGGCGCACCCGGGCCCCAGGTGCCGGGGCCTTGCCGGGCGAGGGAGCTTAGAAGCCACCCGCATATCGGGGACGGCCGGGGAACGCCACAATGCCGGCTTCCCTCGACAAGACCGGCTCACGAGGCCGAGCGTCCGCCATGACTTTCCACACCGCGATGCAGGGCCGCCTGCGCTCGACCGCCCGCCTGTCCGTCCTCGCCGCCGCGCTGCTCGCGATCGGCGCCGCGCCGGCCCTGATGTCCGCGGCGGTCGCCGCCAGCGCCTCGGCCTCGGTGTCCTGGCAGGAGGCCTCGGGCGATGCCGACATCGAGCGCGCCTTCACCCAGGCCCGCGGCGAGAAGAAGCCGGTGCTGCTGTACTGGGGCGCCAAGTGGTGCCCGCCCTGCAACCAGCTCAAGGCCACGCTGTTCAACCGCGCCGACTTCATCGAGCAGTCGCGCGCCTTCGTCGCGGTCCACATCGACGGCGACAACCCCGGCGCCCAGCGCCTGGGCGCGCGTTTCAAGGTGCGCGGTTATCCCACCATGATCCTGTTCGGCAACGACGGCCAGGAGATCACCCGCCTGCCCGGCGAGGTCGACGCGCCGCAGGTGCTGCGCGTGCTGCAGCTGGGCCTGGCGGGCGGCCGCCCGGTCAAGACGGTGCTGGCCGACGCGCAGGCCGGCAAGAAGCTGGCGGCCAACGAGTGGAAGCTGCTGGGCTTCTATTCCTGGGAGACGGACGAGCAGCAGCTCGTGCCCGCCGCGCAGCGGCCCGCGCTGCTGGCGAAGCTGGCCGCCGCGAGCCAGGGCGTCGACGACGAGACGACCACGCGGCTGTGGCTGAAGGCGCTGGCCGCGACCGAAGGCGGCGGCACGCTCAAGGCCGACGCGGCGCTGAAGGCGCGCGTGGAGAAGGTGCTGGCGGACGCCGACGCCGCCCGCGCGCAGATGGACGTGCTCAGCAACAACGGCGACGACATCGTGCGCGCGCTGGCGCCGTCGGCGGGCGCCGAGCGCCAGGCGCTGGTCGGGAAGTTCGATGTCGCGCTCAAGCGCTTCGAGGGCGATGCGTCGCTGTCGCGCGCGGACCGGCTGCAGTCGCTGATCGCGCGGGTGGAGCTGGCTCGCCTGGACCAGAAGAAGGACGAGCTCCAGCCGAAGCTGCCCGCGGCGCTGCTGGCCGAGGTCAAGGCGCAGGCCGCCAAGGTCGACAAGGAAGTGACGGACGGCTACGAGCGCCAGGCGGTGATCACGTCGGCGGCGTACGTACTGGGCCGTGCCGGCCTGTGGAGCGACAGCGACGCGCTGCTGAAGGCGAGCCTGGCCAAGAGCCACAGCCCGTATTACCTGATGAGCTCGCTGGGCGGCAACGCGCGCAAGCAGGGTCGCAAGGAAGAGGCGCTGCGCTGGTACGAGGAGGCCTTCAACAAGAGCGAGGGCCCGGCCACGCGGCTGCAGTGGGGATCGAGCTACCTGAGCGCGCTGGTGGAGCTGGCGCCGCAGGATTCGGCGCGCATCGAGAAGGCGGCGGCGCAGTTGCTGGCCGAGGCCGAGAAGGACAAGGGCGCCTTCTACGAGCGCAGCGCGCGCTCGCTGCAGAAGGTGGGCGGCCAGCTGGTCGCATGGAACGCGGGTGGCCAGCATGAGGCGACGCTCGCCCGGCTGCGCACGCAACTGGACGGCGTCTGCGCGAAGCAGGAGGCGTCCGACAAGGGCGCCTGCGAATCGCTGCTGAAGAAGAAGGGCTGACCCCCTCCTCTCCTCTCCTCTCCTCTCCGCTCCTCTCCGCTCCTCTCGGCTCCTCTCGGCTCCTCTCGGCTCCTCTCGGCTCCTCTCAGCGCTTGCTTCGCGTCGTCGCACCGTGCTGTGCGTGGCGCCGCGTCGCTCGATGGTGGCGGGAAGCGGGGGGTGCCGGGGCCCCTTGGAGCGAATTCCGAGCGGCGAGGAGGAGATTGAGCGGAAAGGGGCCCCGGCACTCTCCGCGATCGCTCGGTGGCCCCAAGCGGCCGAGGCTGAAATTACTTCAGCAGTCCTTCCACCTTCATCGCTTCCTGGACGGCCGGCCGTGCCGCGACACGGCCGCGATACGCCACGAGGCTGGCATAGGCCGAGAGGTCGATGCCGACGTGCTGGGCCCAGTTCGACACGGTGAACAGGTAGGCGTCGGCGACGGTGAACTGCTCGCCCATCAGGAACTGCTTGCCTTCGAGTTGGCTGTCGACCCACTTGAAGCGCTCATGCAGCTTCGCGCGGAACACGCCCTTGGCGTCCTCGGAGATCGCGGGGTTGAACAGCGGGCTGAAGGTCTTGTGCAGTTCGGTGGTGATGAAGTTGAGCCACTCCTGCAGCCGATAGCGTTCCATCGAGCCGTTGGCCGGCGCGAGTTGCTTGGCCGGCGCCTGGTCGGCGATGTACTGGACGATGGCGGGGCCTTCGCTCAGGCGCTGGCCGTCGTCGAGCTCCAGCAGCGGCACGTAGCCCTTGGGGTTGATGCCGTAGTAATCGGTCCCGTCCTGCAGCTTGTGGGTCTTGGTGCTGGCGAGCACGGGCTCGAAGTCGAGGCCGGCCTCGCGCAGGACGATGTGGGGCGAGAGCGAGCAGGCGCCGGGGCTGTAGTAGAGCTTCATGGGGGGTCTCCTTCGGTGGGCGCGCCGGGGCGCGTGAGGGGCTCGTGAAGAGCGGTCCCGGGAGCGGGACCCGGGGACCATACGCGCGCGGCGTGTCGGCTGCAATGACAAGGGCATTGGCGGGGTTGTCACGGTCGCGCCAATCGCGCAGGCGGCGCGGGCCTACAGTCGGCCGGTCACGACATGCCCGAGGGGTTCACCGATGAGCAGCGCCGCATCCGCCAAGACCTATGCGTTCGAGGATTTCAGCGTCGGCCAGGTGCGCGAGTTCGGCTCGCGCGTGGTCGACCGCGAGGAGGGCCTGGCCTTCGCCGCCGCCTACGACCCGCAGCCCCTGCACCTGGACGAGGAGGCGGCCAACGCGTCGGTGCTGGGCGGGCTGTCGATCAGCGGCTGGCAGACCTGCGCGCTGGTGATGCGGATGATGTGCGACGCCTACCTGCTGGACTCGACCAGCCAGGGCTCGCCGGGCATCGACAACCTTCGCTGGCTCAAGCCGGTGCGTCCCGGCGACACGCTGCGCGTGCGCATGACGGTGATGGAGACCAAGGCCAGCCGCAGCCGGCCGCAGCTCGGGCTGGTGCGGTCGACCTGGGAGGTCTTCAACCAGCATGACGAACAGGTCATGAGCATGGACGGCTGGGGCATGTTCGGACGCCGCGACAGCTGACGGAAGGCACCCCGTCTCCCCGCCTCGCGCTGGCCATAATCGCCGCCACGAGGAGGAGTGAGACATGTCGACGCGCCCCGGGGCAAGGCCTGCCCCCCGATCCCGGCCAGTCCCGGCCTTGCTGGCGGCAGCCGCCGCCGCCATCGCCTGTGGCGGTGCCCAGGCCGCGCCCGCCGATGCCGACGCATCGCGGCAGGCCCTGCATCCCTGCCGCATCGAGGGCGTCGCCACCGAGGTCCTGTGCGGCAGCGTGAAGCGCCCGCTCGATCCGGCCCGCCCCGAGGCCACCTCGATCGACGTCCACTACGTCGTCGTGCCGGCGCTGGCGCGCAACAAGCTGCCCGACCC
Source organism: Mitsuaria sp. GD03876 (assembly GCF_029840635.1). GTDB lineage: Bacteria > Pseudomonadota > Gammaproteobacteria > Burkholderiales > Burkholderiaceae_C > Roseateles. The sequence continues at coordinate 165,829 of NZ_JAOCCU010000001.1, forward strand.
GGTGCTGCTGCTGGCCGGCGGCCCTGGCCAGAGCGCCATCGCGCTGACCTCGACGGTGATGCCGCGGCTGTCGCGACTGAACTACCGCCGCGACCTCGTCTTCATCGACCAGCGCGGCACCGGCCGCTCGGCGCCGCTGTCCTGCCCGGACAACAGCGACCGCGGCCTCGAGGAGCTGCTCAAGCCGGGCGCGAAGGTGCGGCTGCTCGAGCAATGCCGCGACGAGCTGAAGCGGCTGCCCTACGGCGACCTGCGCTTCTTCACGACGACGATCGCGATGCAGGACATGGATGCCGTGCGCGCCGCGCTCGGCGCGGAGAAGTGGAACCTGGTCGGCGCGTCCTACGGCACGCGCGCGGCGCTGGAGTACCAGCGCCAGTTCCCCGATCGCGTGCGCCGCGCCGTCATCGACGGCGTCGCGCCGCCGGACATGGTGCTGCCGGTGAGCTTCTCGCAGGACGGCCAGCGCGCGCTGGACCTGATGTTCGACGCCTGCGCCAAGTCCGCCGACTGCAACGCCCGCTACCCGGCGCTGAAGACCGAATGGCAGGCGCTCATCAAGGGCCTGCCGCGCAAGGTCTCGTTCACGCATCCGCTGACCGGCCGCGCCGAGGAGGTCACGCTGACCCGCGACGCGCTGCTCGGCCTGGTGCGTCCGCCGCTGTACGCGCCGCAGTTCGCGGCCGCGCTGCCGGCGGCGCTGCACGAGGCGTCGCAAGGCCGCTTCGACGCGCTCGGCGGCCTGGCCGGGCAACTGGGCGGCGGCTCGCGCTCGATGCGCATCTTCGAGGGCATGCATTTCTCGGTCGTGTGCGCCGAGGACGCGCCGCGCATCGCCGCCTCGACCGACGTGCCCGGCACCGATTTCGGCACGATGGACCGCGAGCTCTACACCCGCGTGTGCGCCGGCTGGCCGCGCGGCGACGTGCCGGCGGCGTTCTACGCGATCCCGCCGGCCCGGACGCCGGTGCTGATGACCAGCGGCGGCAGCGACCCGGCGACGCCGGAGCGCCATGCGCGGCGCGTCCAGCAGGCGCTGGGCGCGAACGCGCGCTCGGTCGTCGTCGGCGCCGCCGGTCACGGCGTCGCGCTGACGCTGCCCTGCCTGCGCGACGCGCTGTTCCGCTTCATCGACGCCCCCAAGGACGCCGACGCGCTGCAGGTCGACACCAGCTGCGCCAAGGACGTGCCGCGTCCGCCCGCCTACCTGCCCCCCACCCCGGCGACCATCGCGGCCGCCGCTTCCGCCGCCCGGGAGTCCGACCGATGATCCGCCTGCACGCGCTCCACAAGACCTTCCAGACGCGCGGCGGCGGGGGCGGCTCGCTCGGATCGCTGTTCGGCAAGAAGAGCGCCGCGCGCACCGTGGTCGCGGTCGAGCAACTGGACCTCGACGCCCCGAACGGCCGCATCACCGGGCTGCTCGGCCCGAACGGCGCGGGCAAGACGACCTCGCTGCGGATGCTGGCGGGCCTGTTCCCGCCGGACCGCGGCGCGATCGAGGTCGACGGCGTCGACGTGCTCAAGCAGCCGCGCGCGGCGCTGGCGCGCATGGGCATCCTGGGCGACGCCCACGGCCTGTACCCGCGGCTGACCGCGCGCGAGAACATCGTCTACTTCGCCCGGCTGCAGGACATCCCGATGGACCAGGCGCAGGCCCGCGCCGAGTCGCTGGCCGAGCTGCTGGACATGCGCGCCATCCTGGACCGCCGCGCCGACGGCTTCAGCCAGGGCGAGCGGATGAAGACCGCACTGGCGCGCGCGCTGGTCCACGATCCCGCCAACATCGTGCTCGACGAGCCGACCAACGGGCTGGACGTCGTCGCCACGCGCGCGCTGCGCGAGGTGCTGCGGCACCTGCGCTCGCCGGCCGGCGGCGGAAAGTGCATCGTCTTCTCGAGCCACATCATGCAAGAGGTGGAACAGCTCTGCGATCAGGTGGTGGTGATGTCGCATGGCCGTTCGGTGGCCACCGGCACCGTCGACGGGCTGCTCGCGCAGACCGGCCGCCAACGCTTCGAGGACGCCTTCGTCGACCTCGCCTTCCCTGAAGCGGCGCGCGCGCGCGCCCTGGAGTCCGCATGAACGGATCGTTCCTCAAAGCCTTCCGCACGGTCTTCGCCAAGGAGATCGTCGACGCCCTGCGCGACCGGCGCACGCTGCTGCGGCTGCTGATCCCGTCGGTGCTGATGGGGCCGTTGATGCTGATGATGATGTCGGGGCTGGCGGCGTCGCTGCAGGAACGCGCCGAGCAGCGCGAGGTGCTGGTCGCCGGCATCGAGCACGCGCCCACGCTGCGCAACTACATCGAGCGCCAGACCTACACGATCAAGGCGGCCCCGGCCGACTTCGAGGCGCAGCTGCGCGCATCGAAGCTGACCGACCCGGTGCTGGTCGTGCCGCCGGACTTCGAGACGCTGCTGGCCGGCGGCGAGCCGGCCGCGGTCGAGATCGTCAGCGACAGCGTCAACCAGCGCGCCGAGGCCGGCGTGGGCGCGATCAGCCGGCTGCTGCAGGGCTTCGGCAACGAGCGCGCGACGCTGATGCTGGCGATGCGCGGCCTGGGCCCGCAGCAGCTGCGCCCGCTGGACGTGCGCGAGCGCGACCTGGCCAGCATGCAGGCGCGGTCCACGCGGCTGACGCAGATGCTGCCGATGTTCATCATGATGGCGGTGCTCTACGGCGCGCTCACCGCGGCGCTGGACAGCACCGCGGGCGAGCGCGAGCGCGGCTCGCTCGAGCCGCTGCTGGTGAACCCGGCGCCGCACGCGGCCATCGTGGCCGGCAAGTGGGCCGCGGTGCTGATGGCGGGGATGCTGGTGGCGGTGCTGTCCAACCTCAGCTTCCTGCCCGGCCAGTGGCTGATGCGCAGCGACGCGCTGGCGGCGATGTTCCAGTTCGGCTGGGCCGAGGCGCTGCGCTTCCTGCTGCTGCAGATCCCGCTGGGCGCGGGCTTGTCGGCGGTCCTGATGGCGCTGGCGATCCGCACGAAGACCTTCAAGGAAGCGCAGGCGAGCACCACGCTGGTCATCACCGCGGTGGCGCTGACACCGATGGTGGCGATCGTGAACCCGGGCGGGGAGGCGGCGTGGCACCTGTGGGTGCCGGGCCTGGGTCAGAACCTGCTGATGATGCAGGTGCTCAAGGGCGAGCCGCTGACCTTCGCGAAAGTGATGCCGACGGTGATCGTCGGCGCGGCGCTGACCGTGGGCGGCCTGGCGCTGGTGGCGCGCTCGATGCGCGCGGCGGTGGCGCGATGAGGCGCGCGCGCGGGGCGCTCGCGCGCCCCGTCGCGTCGGGTTCAGTGCCGCGTGGCCAGCGCGAGCTGCACCTGCTCCTGCCACGGCAGCGTGTGGACGATGCCGTTGAGCTGGATCACCGATTCCATCGGCGCCAGCACCTCGCCGGCGCGGTTCAGGAACTGCAGGTTGGTGACCAGCGCCATCGGATCCACCATCGAGACCATGCCGTAGGGCATGCGGACCCAGTCCCAGGCGACCCCGGCGGCGCCATACTCGGATTCCCCGCTCCACAGGGTTTGCCCCATGGCCGGGTGATCCTCGTCTCCCGCGACCAACACGCGCGTGCTCAAATGCGCGAACTGCAAGCGAGGCAGACGCTGTACATCACACAATATTCGCGGCCACGCGTACACAATCCAGGCTGGTGTCATTGTCAGAATTGTTGAGTTTGGATACTGCGGTTCGGCGGTTGCGCTTCTCCCCATGGGCTGAAGTGTGGTCACGACAGACGGGCCTCGCCAGCTGTAAACCCTAGCAGGGGCGTGAAAGCCTCACGCGGACGCCGCGCAGGCACATCGGTGCGATGCGGCACCGCCACGGAGATCACCAGGGCCGGGCCCGTGCGGCCGGAGCGATAGATGCTGCAAGGCGGTTATCAATCAGTGTTGGAAGCGAGTTCGCGCGACGAGTTCCGCAGCGAGATCACGCGGTTCGCGCGTGGGCTGGAATTCGAGCGGTTCTCGGCGATCCTGGTCGTCGACCACGCGATCGGGAACTCCGATTTCATCGCGGTGGAGAACGCGCCGGACGGCTTCTCGGACATCTTCAACGACCCGCGGCTGGGCAAGCGCGACCCCGTCATGCAGCACTGCAAGCGGCAGAGCGTGCCCATCGTCTGGAACCAGCAGACCTACGTGAAGAACGATGCGCCGGAGCTCTGGGAAGCGCAGGCGCCGTTCGGCTACAAGGTCGGCATCTCGCTGGCGCTGCACCTGCCCGAGGGGCGCCATTTCGTGCTGGGCGTGAATCGCGACGAAGGCCTGCCGACCAACCCGACCGCGCTCACGCGCATGGTCGCGGACCTGCAGCTGTTCGCGGTGCACGCGGTCGATGCCGCGATGCGGCTGCTGCTGCCGACACCGACCGCGCCCGACGTGGACACGCCGCGCCTGACGCCGCGCGAGCTCGAGTGCCTGCACTGGACCATGGAAGGCAAGACCGCCTGGGAAGTCGGCGCCATCCTCAGCATCACCGAACGCACGGCGGTGCTGCACATCAACAATGCGATGCACAAGCTCGGCTGCACGAACAAGCACCAGGCGGTGCTCAAGGCGCTTCGGCTGGGCCTGATTCGCTGATGCTGCCCCGCGGCGGCAGCTGTAAACACTGTAAGAGCTGACAGTTACAAGGCGTCCTGGGCGCTGCTTCAATCCGTCCCGTGCTCAACGAATCCGCAGCACGTCACCGAATCTGGAGCCTCTCATGAACGCCCAACCGAACACCGCCGCCGTCGAAACCGTCGAACAAGAAGGCCTGGTCGAGCTGGATCTCGAATGCCTGACCCACGTCGGTGGCGGCACGCCGAAGGGCACCTGGCTGACCAGCCAGGACGTCTCGCTGCAGAGCGTGGCCGCGACCGGCGGCGTCGAACCCACGCCCAAGGGCACCTGGTAAGCCTCGCGGCTGACCGCGCGATCCGTCAGGTTCGCAACAAGGAGTAGCAAACGTGGTGGCGCTGTTCCGCGCCGAAGCCCAGGCCTCGCAACAGCAGGCCTGGCTGGGATCGGTGCAACTGCATCGTCCGGCCACGTTGCGGTGGCTGAGCATCCTGGCGCTGGGCGGCGTGGTCGCCGTCGGGGCCTTCCTGTTCAGCACCGAGTACACCCGCAAGGCCCGCGTCAACGGCCTGCTGGTGCCCGAGCGCGGCGTGATGCGGCTGAGCGTGCCGCAGAGCGCCACCGTCGTGGCGCGACCCGTCCAGGACGGCCAGCAGGTGCATGCCGGCGACGTGCTGTTCGTGCTGTCGCTGGACAGCGCGAACCCGACCGGCGACGGCCTGTCGAGGACCTTGAAGGAACGCGAGCAATCGCTGGGTGCGGCGCAGTCGCAGCAGCGGGAGCTGGCGCAAAGTCAGGCGAGCGCGTTGAAGGCGCGCATCGCGACGCTCGAATCCACGCTGCGGCAGGCCGATGCCGAGCTGCAGCTGCACGCGGAGCGCGAAGCGCTCGCGCGCCAGAGTCTGGGACGGCTGGAGTCGCTGGCGAAAGACCAGTTCGTCTCGAGCGCCCAGGTCCAGACCAAGCGGGAGGAGTTGCTTGGCTTGCAGGCCCAACGGCAGGCACTTTCGCGTGAGCGCGAAAACCTGCAGCGGGAGGCGTTGGGCTTGCAAGCTGAGCTTCATGCGATCCCCTTGAAGGCGCAGGTGCAGCAAGGGGAACTGGCGCGCGACATCGCCGCGCTGCAGGCGCAGGGCGTCGAGAACGAAGCCCGCCGCCGCCTCGTGCTGCGCGCCCCGAGCGACGGCCAGATGAGCACGGTGCTCGCCGAGCCCGGCCAGGTCGTGCAGGCCGGCACGCAGCTCGCCGCGCTGCTTCCGGCGCGCACCTCGCTGCAGGCCCATCTCTACGCCCCGTCCAGCGCCGTCGGATTCCTGCGGCCGCACCAGGCGGTGCTGCTGCGCTACCAGGCGTTTCCGTACCAGAAATTCGGCCAGCAGGAAGGCGAGGTCCTGCAGGTCTCGCGCACGCCGCTGCAGGCTGCGGAGCTCGCGCAACTCGGCCTGCCCGCCGCGATGGCGCAAGGCGAGCCGATGTACCGCATCACCGTGCAGCTGCAACGCCAGTCGGTCGAAGCCTACGGGCAGGACCAGACGCTCAGCCCCGGTATGCTGCTCGAGGCCGACGTGCTGCTCGAGCGGCGCCGTCTGATCGAATGGATCTTCGAACCGCTGCTGAGCCTCGCCCGCCGTGTCTGATGCCCCCTCTTCCGGCGCCCCCGCGGGCGCCCCGCCGCCGGGCCTGCTCGCGCGGCTGAACCTCGGCTGGCGCCGCCGCCGTCCCGTCATCCTCCAGACCGAGGCCGCCGAGTGCGGCCTCGCCTGCCTGGCGATGGTCGCGGCGACGCATGGCCAGCGCTGGTCGCTGGGCGAGCTGCGCGATCGCTTCGCCGTCTCGCTCAAGGGCCTGACGATGGCGGACCTGGTGCGCATGGGCGCGCAGCTCGGCCTGACCGCGCGAGCGCTGCGTGCCGAGCCGCATTCGCTGCACAAGCTGCAGACGCCCTGCATCCTGCATTGGGACTTCAACCACTTCGTCGTGCTCGACGGCGTGCAGGGCGACCGCGCGGTCATCCTCGACCCCGCGCACGGCGAGCGCCGCCTGCCGCTGTCGGAGGTCTCCAAGCACTTCACCGGCGTCGCGCTCGAGCTGCGCCCGGGCATGGACTTCGCGCGCAAGGCGCCGGCGCCCGCGCCGAAGTGGCGCCAGCTGCTCGGCCACGTGAGCGGCCTGAAGCGCTCGCTGGCGCAGGTGCTGGGCCTCGCCCTCGGCCTGGAGCTGCTGGGCCTGCTCGCGCCCTTCCTGCTGCAATGGACCGTCGACGGCGTCATCGTCAGCGCCGACCGCGACCTGCTCGTCACGCTGGGCATCGGCTTCGCGCTGCTGGTGCTGCTGCAGGTCGGCGTCGGCGTGCTGCGCTCGTGGGCGGTGCTGATCCTGTCGGCGTCGCTCAACCTGCAGTGGCTGTCCAACGTGTTCTCGCACCTGCTGCGGCTGCCGCTGGCGTGGTTCGAGAAACGCCATCTCGGCGACATCTGGTCGCGCTTCTCCAGCGTGCAGGAGATCCAGAAGACGCTGACCGGCAGCTTCATCGAGGCGGTGCTCGACGGCCTCATGGTGCTGCTCACGCTGATGATGATGCTGCTCTACAGCGGCCGGCTGACCGCCGTCGCGCTGACCGCGGTGGCCGGCTACGCGCTGCTGCGGTGGGCCTTCTTCAAGCCGATGCGCGGCGCGCAGGAAGAAGCCCTGACCCACGAGGCCCGCCAGAACACCCACTTCCTCGAGTCGCTGCGCGGCGCGCAGGCGATCAAGCTCTTCAACGCGCAGGCCGATCGCAGCGCGCGCTTCGCCAACCTGGTCGTGGAGCAGATGAACGCCTCGCTGACCGGGCGCAAGCTCGAGCTCGGCATGACGCAAGGCAATCGGCTGCTGTTCGGGCTGGAGCGCGTGGCCATCGTCGCGATGGGCGCGATGCTGGTCCTCGACAAGGAACTGTCGGTCGGGATGCTGTTCGCGTTCCTCGCCTACAAGGACCAGTTCAGCCAACGCATCGCCGGACTGATCGACAAGGTCGTCGCGCTGAAGATGCTGCGCCTGCAAGGCGAGCGCCTCGCCGACATCGTGCTCACCGCGCCCGAAGCCGACCTCGACGCGCCCGGCCGCGCCGTGCCGCAAGGCGCCGCACTCGAGCTCGACACGCTGCGCTTCCGCTACGCCGACGGCGAACCCGAGGTCATCGCCGGCTGCTCTCTGCGCATCGAGCCCGGAGAGTCGGTCGCCATCGTCGGCCCCTCAGGCTGCGGCAAGACGACGCTGATGAAACTGATGCTCGGCATCCACGCGCCGCAGCACGGCGAGATCCGCATCGGCGGCGTGTCCCTCGCCCAACTCGGCGCGAACGCCTGGCGCGAACGCATCGGCACCGTCATGCAAGACGACCAGCTCTTCGCCGGCAGCATCGCCGACAACATCAGCTTCTTCGACCTGAACATCGACCCCGATTGGGTCCGCGAATGCGCCCGGCTGGCATGCGTGCTCGAAGACATCGAGGCCATGCCGATGCGGTTCCAGACGCTCATCGGGGACATGGGGTCCAGCCTCTCAGGCGGCCAGCGGCAACGCATCCTGCTCGCGCGAGCGCTCTACAAGCGGCCGCAGTTCCTGTTCCTCGACGAGGCGACCAGCGCGCTCGACGTGGAGCGGGAACGGCTCGTCAATGCGAGCCTGCGGCAGCTGTCGCTGACCCGGATCGTCATCGCGCATCGGCCGGAAACCATCGCGGCAGCGCAGCGGGTCGTCAGCCTGCAAGGCGGGCGGGTGGTGCAGGATCTGCGGACGGTGCACCACGCTTGAATTCCCCCGCCTGCAGGCATCGACCGAGCACAGCGGAGGAAGCCCAGGGGCAGGACTCCTCATACGCTCGGCAGGCTCCGCTAAATCGTCGCCCTGCCCCTGGGCTCCCTCCGCTCACACCCACCTCGGCGTGCGGGCCTGACGGTTCGGTGAAGATCCAGCCTGCGTCGGAGTGGCTCAGTCAGGCTTGATCTTGGCGCGGGCCACGACCTGCTTCCAACGCTGCTGCTCCTGCGCGATGAAGGCCGCGAATTGCGCCGGCGTGTTGCCAATGGCCTCGGCAGCATCGTGGCTCAGACGCTCGCGCGCAGTCGCGGACTTGATCGCCTTCACGGACTCGGCGGCCAACTTGTCGACGTTCGCCGGGGCGAGGTTCGACGGCGCGCACAGGCCGTACCACTGCGTCATCTCGAAACCCGGATACCCCTGCTCAGCCACCGTCGGCACATCGGGGAGTTGCGGCAGACGCTCCTTCGAACCCGTCGCGATGCAACGCAACTTGCCCGCCTTGATGAACTGCATGATCGCCGGCGCACCCACCGAGGCCGCCTCCAACCGCCCCGCCAACAAATCCGTCAACTGCGGACCCGTGCCCCGGTACGGCACATGCAGGATGAAGAGGTCGGCCACCATCTTCAGATACTCCATCGCCAGGTGACCCGCGCTGCCATTGCCCGCCGAGCCATAACTGAACTTGCCGGGGTTCTTGCGCACCAGCGCCACGAACTCCTTCAGGTTGCGCGCCGGGACGTCCGGGTGGATCACATACAGGCTGGGCACCTTGGCCAGCAAGGTGATCGGCTTGAAATCGCGGTTCGGGTCGTAGGGCAGCTTGTCGTAGATGTACGGGTTCACCGCCAAGGTGCCGATGTGGCCCAGGATCAAGGTGTGCTGGTCCTCGGCACGCGCCACTTCACCCATCGCGATATTGCCGCCGCCGCCGGGCTTGTTGTCCACGTAGACCGCCTGGCCCAGCGTCTTGCTGAGCTCCGCGGCCGTGGCGCGGGCCACGATCTCGCTGCTGCCGCCCGGCGCGAACGGCACGACCAGCCGCACGTTGCGCGACGGCCAGGTCGACTGCGCGAACGCCCCCGGCGCCAGGCCGAACGACGCGCCGGCACCCAGCGCGGCGGATTGCAGGAGGAAGCGGCGACGGTCCTCGTCGGTGGGGGTCATGCGGTGTCTCCGATGTGATCTTCTGGAAACACCGACTCTACGCGGGGCGCGCTTTCAGAGTCCTGTCGAGCTCAGCGCGCGGGCGGTACGGGCGCCGTCTGCTCCTCCATCCAGCCAAGCCAGCGCATCGCCTGCTCCCGGCTGTCCCCGCACATGTCCTCGTGCGGCGGCAGCGAGCCGCAAACCGCCGGCCGCTCCGGGTGGCCGAAGATCTTGCAGCGCAGGTCGTCGTCGAGCTGGATGCAGCGCACGCCCGCCGGCTTGCCCTCGGGCATGCCGGGAATGGGGCTGCTGATCGACGGCGCGATGCAGCAGGCGGCGCAATGGGGACGACAGTTCATGACCGGCGGATTGTCGCCGCGAGCCGCTCCGCGGCGCCAATAAGGTCCGCCGCGCATGCCCCTGGGGCAGTGACTTATCCACAGGCCCGCGTAAAATCGCGCCCTTCCCTCATCTGACCGCCAGCCGGCTGTCCATCGCCTGAACCCGCGTCTGCCGCGGCCCGCGATGGCCTCGATCGACCGATCGCCGAATCCGCTGGACGCCTTGCCATGCTTTATCCGAAAGAGTTCGACGTGATCGTGGTCGGTGGTGGCCATGCCGGCACCGAAGCCGCGCTGGCCGCCGCCCGCATGGGCGTCAGCACGCTGCTGCTGACCCACAACATCGAGACGCTCGGCCAGATGAGCTGCAACCCGTCGATCGGCGGCATCGGCAAGGGCCACCTGGTCAAGGAAGTCGACGCGCTCGGCGGCGCGATGGCCGCGGCCACCGACGAGGGCGGCATCCAGTTCCGCATCCTGAACGGCTCCAAGGGCCCGGCCGTGCGCGCCACCCGCGCCCAGGCGGACCGCATTCTCTACAAGGCCGCCATCCGCCGCCGGCTCGAGAACCAGCCCAACCTGATGCTGTTCCAGCAGGCCGTCGACGACCTGATGGTCGAAGGCGACCGCGTGGTCGGCGCCGTCACCCAGTCGGGCCTGCGCTTCCGCGCCCGCGCCGTCGTGCTGACCGCCGGCACCTTCCTGGACGGCCGGATCCACATCGGCCTGGACAACTACGCCGCCGGCCGCGCCGGCGATCCGCCGGCGGTGTCGCTGTCGGGCCGCCTCAAGGAGCTGAAGCTGCCGCAAGGCCGCCTGAAGACCGGCACCCCGCCGCGGCTGGACGGCCGGACGATCGACTTCTCGAAGTGCGCCGAACAACCCGGCGACCTGGACCCGGTGCCCGTGTTCAGCTTCATGGGGAACGCCGCCCAGCATCCGCAACAACTGCCCTGCTGGATCACCCACACCAACGAGCGCACCCACGAGATCATCCGCTCCGGCTTCGACCGCAGCCCGATGTTCACCGGCGTGATCGAAGGCGTCGGTCCGCGCTACTGCCCGTCCATCGAGGACAAGATCAATCGCTTCGCCGACAAGGACTCACACCAGATCTTCCTGGAGCCCGAAGGCCTGACGACGCACGAGTTCTATCCGAACGGCATCTCGACCTCCCTGCCCTTCGACATCCAGCTGGCCGCCGTCCAGTCCATCCCCGGGCTGGAGAACGCGCACATCCTGCGCCCCGGCTATGCGATCGAGTACGACTACTTCGACCCGCGCGAACTGAAGTCCAGCTTCGAGACCCGCGCGATCGGTGGACTGTTCTTCGCCGGCCAGATCAACGGGACCACCGGCTATGAAGAGGCCGCGGCCCAAGGCCTGTTCGCCGGGTTGAATGCCGCGCTGCAAGTCCAAGGCAAGGACGCTTGGCTGCCGAGCCGCGACCAGGCCTACCTGGGCGTGCTGGTCGACGACCTGATCACCAAGGGCGTGACCGAGCCCTATCGGATGTTCACCAGCCGCGCCGAGTTCCGCCTGCAGCTCCGCGAGGACAACGCCGACCTGCGCCTGACCGAAGCCGGCCGCCAATTGGGGCTGGTGGACGACGCCCGGTGGGATGCCTTCAACCGGAAGCGCGATGCTGTTTCACGTGAAACAGAGAAGCTGAAGACGACTTGGGTGCACCCGAACATCCTGCCGGCCGCCGATGCGGAACGGCTAGTCGGCAAGGCGTTGGAGCGCGAGTACACGTTGGTCGATCTGTTGCGCCGCCCCGGCGTCACCTTCGATACCGTGTCCGAGGTCGCCGCCATCGCGCGTCCGGAAGCGGGTGTCTCCCGCACTGCGCTGTCGGAGTCGCTGGGCGTGGAGCTGGCGGACGCGGTCGTCGAGCAGGTGGAGATCAGCGTCAAGTACGCCGGCTACATCAGCAAGCAGCAGGAAGACGTGGCCCGCGCTTTCAGCTACGAGCACCTGAAGCTGCCCGAGGACCTGGACTACGGCCTGGTCACCGCCCTCTCCTTCGAGGCGCGGCAGAAGCTGAACAAGCATCGGCCGGAGACCCTGGGCCAAGCATCCAGAATCTCCGGGATCACGCCGGCGGCCATCTCGCTGCTGCTGATCCACCTGCGCAAGGGCCGCTTCAAGGGCTTCGCCGACCAGGAAGCGCCGGCCGAGCCATCTGCCGCCTGATGAAGGAGGCGCGGTCAAGTGCCGCGCCCTTCCCGCTTCGCTGAACCGATCACCCCTTTCCGACCTCGCCGTTGATGACCGACCTCGACCTCCGCGCCCGACTTGCCGCCGCCGCCCAGACCCTGGAGCTTGGCCTGAATGACCAGCAACTCGACCGGCTGATCGCCTACCTCGGGCTGCTGTCGAAGTGGAACAAGGTCTACAACCTGACCGCCGTCCGTGATCCGGAAGCGATGCTGACCCAGCACCTGGTCGACAGCCTCAGCCTGATCCCCCCGCTGCGCCGCCATGCCGCCGGCCAAGCGCTGCGGTTGATGGACGTCGGTAGCGGTGGTGGGCTGCCGGGTGTCGTGATCGCGATCTGCGATCCGACGATCGACGTGACCTGCGTCGACACCGTCGGCAAGAAGGCGTTCTTCATCGCGCAGGTCGCCGCCGAGATCGGCCTGCCCAATCTGCATGCGGAGCACTCCCGCGTCGAGCAACTGAAGACCGCGCCCTTCGACGTGATCACCTCCCGTGCGTTCGCGTCGCTGGCCGACTTCACCGAATGGACCCGGATGCACCTGAAGCCGGGTGCCGTCTGGGCCGCGATGAAGGGGCAACACCCCACGGAAGAGCTGGAAGAACTGGCTCGCCGGGCGCCGGACCTGGGCGTGTTTCACGTGGAACAACTCGATGTCCCCGGTCTGGACGCACAGCGCTGCCTGCTCTGGATCCGTCCGACCGCCGCCATCGGTTAAGCTCCGCCCCTCTCCGAGCCCAGTCCTCCGACCATTCATGGCCAAGATCTTCTGCGTTGCGAATCAAAAAGGCGGTGTCGGCAAGACGACCACCACGGTGAACCTGGCCGCCGGCCTCGCGAAGGTCGGCCAGCGCGTGCTGGTGGTCGACCTCGATCCGCAGGGCAACGCGACGATGGGATCGGGCATCGACAAGCGCGCCCTGGCCCTGACCGTCTATGACGTGCTGCTGGAATCGGCCACCATCGCCGAAGCCAAGCAGCGCAGCGAGAAGGCGGGCTACGACGTGCTGGGCGCCAACCGGGAACTGGCCGGCGCGGAGGTGGAGCTGGTCGAGCTGGAACGCCGCGAGAACCGCCTCAAGGCCGCTCTCACCGCCGCCGCCTCGGATTACGACTTCGTGCTGGTCGACTGCCCGCCATCGCTGTCGATGCTGACGCTGAACGGCCTGTGCTCGGCGCATGGCGTGGTCGTGCCGATGCAGTGCGAGTACTTCGCGCTGGAAGGCCTGACCGACTTGGTCAACACGATCAAGCAGATCCACGCCAACCTGAACCCGGACCTGCAGATCATCGGCCTGCTGCGCGTCATGTTTGATCCGCGCATCACGCTGCAGCAGCAGGTCAGCGAGCAGCTGAAGGCGCACTTCGGCGACAAGGTCTTCGACACCGTCATCCCCCGCAACGTCCGCCTGGCCGAAGCGCCGAGCTACGGCCTGCCGGGCGTGGTGTTCGACGGCGGCTCGAAGGGCGCGCACGCGTTCATCGACTTCGCCAAGGAAATGGTCCAGCGCGTCGGCGCGATGCGCTGAGCGGCGGTCCGCCATGGTGCCGCCGGAACTGGACGCCCTCGCCCGCCGCGCCGAACTGGCCGGACTCAATGCCGCGTCGGCGCCACGTGAAGCGCATGTGGATGGCTGGCTGCTGCGGCTGTCGCCGGGACACGCGCGGCGCTCCCGCTGCGTCAACGCCGTGGCCGCCGGCTCGCTGCCGTTGAACGAGGTCCTGCGCCGCTGCCGCGCCGCGTTCGACCAGGCCGGGCTCCCGCTGATCCTGCGGCTCACCCCCTTCAGCCAGCCGGCCGATCTGGCCGAGCAACTGGGCGCGCTGGGTTGGCGGGCGTTCGGACCGTCCGAAGTGATGGTGCTGCCGTCGCTCGACGCCTTCGAGGACGACCACGGCCTGGTGGCCCTCACCTCCGCCGATTACGCCGCGCTGATCGGCCGCCTGCGCGGCTCCAGCGACGCGGAGATCGACGGCCATGCCCGCCGCCTGGAACAGGCGAGCGTGCGGCATCAGGCCTTCCAGCTGGTCCGCGACGGCGAGCTGCTGGCCTGCGGCCAGGTGGCGATCGACCCGGGTCCCGACGGGTCGTCCCGGGACGGGATGGCCGGGCTCTTCGACATCTTCACGCCGCCGTCCCAGCGCGGACAGGGCCATGGCCGCCGGCTCTGCGCCGCGTTGCTGGCCATCGCGCGCCGCCAGGGCGCTTCGTCGGGGTATCTGCAGGTGGCTGCGGAGAACGAGGCCGCGAAGCGCCTGTACGCCTCGCTGGGCTTCCTGCGCGCCTACGACTACCACTACCGCAGCGACGACCCGCGCACCTGGGACTGAGCCGTCCGCCGGTGCTCGCGAGGGTCAATCGCGCGGCCGCCAGACCTTCAGCAGCGTGTGGCGGGTGAAGCCCGGCACGAAGTCGTGCACATGGCTGATGCAGGCGTAGCCGAGGTGCTCGTAGAGATCGGCGACCTCGTCGAGCAGCGTCTCGATCAACGCGTCCACGCAACCGCGCTTCAGCGCCATCGCCTCGAGCTGGCGCAGGCAGTCGGTGCCGATGCCCTGCCCCCGGTGGTCGGCGTCGACCCACAGGAAGCTCACGTAGAGCCGCTGGAACTCGGTGCGGCCGAAGCCGCCGGCGATCAGGTCGTCGCCGTCGTAGAGCGCGATGGCGATGTCCTCGGCATCGCTGCCCTGGGCCTGCTGGCGACCGTGGGCGGTGACGCCATCGCGGATGGCGTCGAGGTCGGTCCGCGGCACGGCGCCATCCCGGCGCCAGGTCCTGCCGTCGGACCGATCCGATCCGGCCATCAGATGCCGTTCACGTCCGGGCCGGTCAGGCCCAGCGATTCGTCGACGCCCAGGTGCACGTTCATGCTCTGCACCGCGGCGCCGCTGGCGCCCTTGCCCAGGTTGTCCAGCCGCGCCATGACGAGGATCTGCTGCTCGCTGCCGAACACGAACAGGTCGACGTTGTTCGTGTCGTTGTTGGCCTGCACGTCGAAGAAGCCGCCGGCCAGCGTGTCCGGGTCGCGCAGCGGTTTCACGTGGATGAAGGCCTCGCCGTCGTAATGCGCGGCCAGCGCGTCGCGGACCTGCTGCGGCGTCGTGCCGGCGCGCAGCTGGCTCAGATGCAGCGGCACCGTGACCGCCAGGCCCTTGTAGAAATTGGCCACGATCGGCATGAACACCGGCGCGGTCCTCAGCCCGGTGTGGGCCATCATTTCCGGCAGGTGCTTGTGGACCAGGCCCAGCGCGTACGGCCGCGGCGCGGTCAGCTTCGGATTTCCGCCGGCCTCGTACTCCGCGATCATCGACTTGCCGCCGCCGGAGTAACCGGTGATCGAGGTCGCCGTGACCAGCGCGTCGGGCGACAGCAGGCCGGCGTCCACCAGCGGACGCACCGCCAGGATGAAGGCGCTGGCGTGGCAGCCCGGGTTGGCGATGCGCTTGGACTCGCGGATCGCGGCGCGCTGGCCCTTGGCCAGTTCCGGCAGGCCGAAGGCCCAGCCCGGCGCGGTGCGGTGCGCGGTGCTCGCGTCGATCAGGCAGGTCTTGGGGTTGGTCACCATCGCCGCCGCTTCGCGCGAGGCGGCGTCGGGCAGGCACAGGAAGGCGACATCGGCGGCGTTCAGCAGCCGGGCGCGCTCGGCGGGATCCTTGCGCTTGTCGGCGTCGATGCGCAGCACCTCGATGTCGGCGCGCTGCGCCAGATATTCATTGATGCGCAGGCCGGTCGTGCCTTCCTGCCCGTCGACATACACCGCGTACTTCATCGCCGCTCCTGCAAAATCCGCTGCCTCCGGGACCCTCCCGAAGAAAGCGCGAAGCATAAGGCCAACAGATGTCACAGCACCCCCTCGCGACGAATGACCTCGAGGTTCCCGCCCTCGATCGCCTCGTCTTCCTGCTGCCGGGCTGGCTGAACTCCGACCCCGACCACTGGCAAAGCGAATGGCAGCGGCGCCACGGCGACACCCGCGTCGAGCAGAACGACTGGGAATGGCCCCGGCGTGGCGACTGGATGGCCCGGCTGGACGAGGTCCTTCAGCAGGAGGCGCGCCTGAACGAGCGCCCGGCGCTGCTGGTGGCGCACAGCCTGGGTTGCCAGCTGGTGGCGGCCTGGGCGGACCATTCGGCGCACACGCGGCGGGTGGCCGGCGCGCTGCTGGTCGCGCCGCCGGACACCGAGCGCGAGGACACCCCGCCGCAGCTGCACAACTGGCGGCCGATCCGCCGTCCGCGGCTGCCCTTCCCCTCGATCGTCGTCGCCTCGAGCGACGATCCCTTCTGCCGCCCCGAGCGCGCCGCCGGCATGGCGGCGGACTGGGGCGCGGAATTCGTCCTGGCCGGCGCGCTGGGCCATCTCAACGCGGCGTCGGGCCTGGGCGCCTGGCCCGAGGGCCGCGCGATGCTGCGGCGACTGGCCGACTGACCCGGCGCCGGAATCACGGAGAATCGCGCCCCATGGCGACAAAGAAACCCAAGGGCCTGGGCATGGGCCTGGAGGCCCTGCTCGGCCCCAAAGTGAGCGACGCACCGGCGGTGCGCGAAGGCGAACCCGGCGTGCTGCCGCTGGCGCAGATGCAGGCCGGCAAGTACCAGCCGCGCACGCGCATGGACGAGGGCTCGTTGTACGAGCTGGCCGAGAGCATCAAGGCGCAAGGGATCATGCAGCCGATCCTGGTGCGGCCGATCGCGCCCAACGGCGCGGTCCGCTACGAGATCATCGCGGGCGAACGGCGCTTCCGCGCCGCGAAGCTGGCCGGGCTGGCCGAGGTGCCGGTGCTGGTCAAGCCGGTCCCGGACGAGGCCGCCGCGGCGATGGCGCTGATCGAGAACATCCAGCGCGAGGACCTCAACGCGCTGGAAGAGGCGCAGGGCCTGAAGCGGCTGGTCGACGAGTTCGGCCTGACCCACGACCAGGCGGCGCAGGCGGTGGGCCGCTCGCGCAGCGCGGCGTCCAACCTGCTGCGCCTGCTGAACCTGGCCGAGCCGGTGCAGAACATGCTGATGGCCGGCGACATCGACATGGGCCACGCGCGCGCGCTGCTGGCGCTGGACGGTGCTCACCAGATCACCAGCGCGACCGAGATCGCGGCCAAGAAGCTCAGCGTGCGCGACGCGGAGAAGCTCGTCCAGCGCCAGCAGGGCGCGGGCCGGCAGGCCCCGCTGCTGCGCGTCAAGGCTGGCAAGAGCCGCGACGTGCTGCGGCTCGAGGAAGAGCTGTCGGACCTGCTGACGGCGCAGGTGGAAATCCGCGTCAAGAAGAAGACCAAGCGCGGCGAGCAAGGCGAGGTCGCGATCAGCTTCGGATCGCTGGACGAATTGAACGGCTTGCTGCAAAAGCTGCGTCCGGACGACGCCGCCGAATAAGGCGTCCGCCGACGCCCAAACCGGGAGGATGGCACGCGGGATGCGTGCTGTCTTCTGCGTACTTCCCACAGGTGCCTCATACCAGGGGGAACCGTCAACTTCCGTGCTTCACAGACGTTGCATGAGGGAGTACAACGGGGTCATGTCTTGCTATCGCGCAACGTTGTCGATGGGCGTAGCATGACTCCAAAGCCTCGCCGCCCACGAGGTTGTCCTGCCCCCCGGGACATCGGGCGGTGGACTTTGCGCCAGCATGGGCTGGCCGTTTGCTGAATGCACGCTGAGCTCGGAAAGCTCTGATGACGCCTTGAGTCATGGACGTCGCCAGAACTTCCTGGACGATGCGAGGTCCGTTGTCGCACGGACGCGCGTCGCCTCCCCCACGAACTACTCTGGAGGTCAGCATGGATGTGATCAGCCATTTCGCGGCTCGCTACGAACGCAGCAAGGTCGAGGAACTCACGCTCGAGGAGTACCTGGACGAGTGCAAGCGCAATCCCCTCGCCTACGCCACCGCGGCCGAGCGCATGCTCAAGGCCATCGGCGAGCCGCAGATGCTGGACACGCGCAACGACCCGCGGCTGTCGCGCATCTTCCAGAACAAGGTCATCAAGATCTATCCCGCCTTCGCCGAGTTCTTCGGCATGGAGGACGCGATCGAGCAGGTGGTCAGCTACTTCCGCCACGCGGCGCAGGGGCTGGAGGAAAAGAAGCAGATCCTCTACCTGCTGGGCCCGGTGGGCGGCGGCAAGAGCTCGATCGCCGAGCGGCTCAAGCAGCTGATGGAGCACGTGCCCTTCTACGCGCTCAAGGACAGCCCGGTGAACGAGAGCCCGCTCGGGCTGTTCGATCCGGTCGAGGACGGTCCGCTGCTCGAGCGCGAGTACGGCATCCCGCGCCGTTACCTGAACCGCATCCTGAGCCCCTGGGCGGTGAAGCGGCTGGACGAGTTCGGCGGCGACATCCGCAAGTTCAAGGTCATCAAGCGGCTGCCGAGCGTGCTCAAGCAGGTCGGCGTCGCCAAGACCGAGCCTGGCGACGAGAACAACCAGGACATCAGCTCGCTGGTGGGCAAGGTCGACATCCGCAAGCTCGAGACCTACGCGCAGGACGATCCCGATGCCTACAGCTTCTCCGGCGGCCTGTGCCTGGCCAACCAGGGCCTGCTGGAATTCGTCGAGATGTTCAAGGCGCCGATCAAGGTGCTGCATCCGCTGCTGACGGCGACGCAGGAAGGCAACTTCAAGGGCACCGAGGGCTTTGGCGCGATCCCCTTCGACGGCATCGTGCTGGCGCACAGCAACGAGAGCGAGTGGAAGACCTTCCGCAATAACAAGAACAACGAGGCTTTCCTCGACCGCATCTACATCGTCAAGGTGCCCTACTGCCTGCGTGTCAGCGAGGAAGTGAAGATCTACGAGAAGCTGATCCGCAACTCGTCGCTGGCCGAGGCCAAGTGCGCGCCCGGGACGCTGAAGATGATGGCGCAGTTCGCGGTGCTGACACGGCTGAAGGATCCGGAGAACTCCAGCGCCTTCAGCAAGATGCAGATCTATGACGGCGAGAACCTGAAGGACACCGACCCGAAGGCCAAGTCGATCCAGGAGTACCGCGACTACGCCGGCGTCGACGAGGGCATGGCCGGCATCTCCACGCGCTTCGCCTACAAGATCCTGTCCAAGGTCTTCAACTTCGACTCGACCGAGGTCGCCGCCAATCCGGTGCACCTGATGTACGTGCTGGAGCAGCAGATCGAGCGCGAGCAGTTCCCGCAGGAGGCCGAGCAGAAGTTCGTCGGCTTCATCAAGGAGGTACTGTCGCCGCGCTATGCCGAATTCATCGGCAAGGAGATCCAGACTGCCTACCTGGAAAGCTACAGCGAGTACGGCCAGAACATCTTCGACCGCTACGTGACCTACGCCGATTACTGGATCCAGGACCAGGAGTACCGCGACACCGACACCGGCGAGGTGTTCGACCGCTCGGCGCTGAATGCGGAGCTCGAGAAGATCGAGAAGCCCGCGGGCATCAGCAATCCGAAGGATTTCCGCAACGAGATCGTGAACTTCGTGCTGCGGGCGCGGGCCAACAACGCCGGCAAGAACCCGACGTGGACCAGCTACGAGAAGCTGCGCACGGTGATCGAGAAGAAGATGTTCTCCAACACCGAGGAGCTGCTGCCGGTGATCAGCTTCAACGCCAAGGCCAGCGCCGACGAGGCGAAGAAGCACGAGAACTTCGTGCAGCGCATGGTCGACAAGGGCTACACGCCCAAGCAGGTCCGGCTGCTGTGCGAGTGGTACCTGCGGGTCAGGAAGTCGAGCTGACGACGCGACAGGCCCCGCGCGGCGCCCGGCAACGGCGCGCGCGGGGCGGACACGACGAGAACCAGCGAGGTCCCCATGACCGGCCTTCAACAAATCATCGATAGACGGCTGTCGGGCAAGAACAAGTCGATCGGCAATCGCGAGCGCTTCCTGCGCCGCTACCGAGACCAGATCCGCGACGCGGTGCGGCGCGCCGTCGACAAGCGCGGCATCCGCGACATGGAGCGCGGCGAGGACGTGCACATCCCCAAGCGCGACCTGAGCGAGCCCGTCTTCAGCCACGGCGACGGCGGCATCCGCGAGGTCGTCCGGCCCGGCAACACCGAGCACATCAAGGGCGACCGCATCGGCAAGCCGCAAGGCGGCCAGGGCGGCGGCGGCGGATCGCAGGCGAGCGATTCCGGCGAGGGCGAGGACGATTTCGTCTTCCACCTCAGCAAGGAGGAGTTCATGCAGGTCTTCTTCGAGGACCTGGCGCTGCCCAACCTGGCGCGCACGACGCTGGCCGAGACGCCGGAGTACAAGACCGTGCGCGCCGGCTACGTCACCGACGGCACGCCGACCAACCTGCATGTGGTGCGCTCGATGCGCGGCGCGCTGGGGCGGCGCATCGCGCTGGGCATGGACAAGCGGCGCGAGCTGAGCGAGCTCGAGACCCGGCTGCAGACGCTGCGCCAGGAAGAGGACATCCGCCGCCCCGAGATCCAGGCGCTGATCGCCGAGACCGAGGCCCGCATCGTGCTGCTGCGCCAGCGCATCGGCGCGATCCCCTTCCTCGATCCGATCGACCTGCGCTTCCGCAACCGGATCAAGGTGCCGCAGCCGACGACGCGGGCGGTGATGTTCTGCCTGATGGACGTGTCGGGCTCGATGGACGAGAGCCGCAAGGACCTGGCCAAGCGCTTCTTCATCCTGCTGTACCTGTTCCTGACGCGGCACTACGAGAAGATCGAGGTCGTCTTCATCCGCCACCACACGCAGGCGCAGGAGGTCGACGAGCAGAACTTCTTCCACGCGACCGAGACCGGCGGGACGGTGGTGTCGTCGGCGCTGGTGATGATGGAAGAAATCATCCGCGCGCGGTATCCGGCCGGCGACTGGAACATCTACGGCGCCCAGGCCAGCGACGGCGACAACTGGCACCACGACAGCGGCCGCTGCCGCGAGCTGCTGGCCGACAAGATCCTCCCGCTGTGCCGCTACTACGCCTACGTGCAGGTGGCGGAAGCCGAGCAGAACCTGTGGGAGGAGTACGCGAAGCTCGAGGAAGACGTGCGGCACTTCGCGATGCGCAAGGCCGTCGAGGTGGCGCAGATCTACCCCGTCTTCCGCGACCTGTTCAAGAAGGAAGGGGCCACCGCATGAGCGCGGGACCGGAGGACATGACCATGAGCAGCCTGGAAAACCGTCGCAACGTGGGCATGGGCGTCGGCGCCAACGAGTACGGCGGCCGCCGCGCGCGGGCGCCGCTGACCAAGATGCGTCCGCTGGAAAAGCGGCCCGAGCGCCCGCTGGCCTCGCCCAGCGACTGGACCTTCGAACTGGTCGAGGAGTACCACGAGGTCATCCGCCAGACCGCCGAGCGCTATGGGCTGGACACCTATCCGAACCAGCTCGAGGTGATCACCGCCGAGCAGATGATGGATGCCTACGCGTCGGTCGGCATGCCGGTGAACTACCGGCACTGGAGCTACGGCAAGGAGTTCATCGCCACCGAGCGCCACTACAAGCGCGGCCAGATGGGCCTGGCCTACGAGATCGTCATCAACTCCGATCCGTGCATCGCCTACCTGATGGAGGAGAACACGATGGCGATGCAGGCGCTGGTCATCGCGCATGCCTGCTACGGTCATAACAGCTTCTTCAAGAACAACTACCTGTTCCGGATGTGGACCGATGCGTCGTCGATCATCGATTACCTGGTCTACGCGAAGAACTACGTCGCCGACTGCGAGCAGCGCCACGGCCTGGACGCGGTGGAGTCGACGCTGGATTCTTGCCACGCGCTGATGAACCACGGGGTCGACCGCTACCGGCGCCCGGCCAAGCTGTCGCTGGCACAGGAACAGACGATGCGCAAGGACCGCGAGGCCTACGCGCAGCAGCAGGTCAACGACATGTGGCGCACGCTGCCGCGGCGTCCGGAGGACGAGGCCAAGGCGGAGGAGAAGCGCCGCTTCCCCGACGAGCCGCAGGAGAACCTGCTGTATTTCATCGAGAAGAACGCGCCGCTGCTGGAGCCGTGGCAGCGGGAGATCGTGCGCATCGTCCGCAAGATCGCGCAGTACTTCTATCCCCAGCGCCAGACGCAGGTGATGAACGAGGGCTGGGCGACGTTCTGGCATCACAAGCTGCTCAACACCATGTACGACGACGGTTACCTGTCGGACGGGATGATGATCGAGTGGCTGAAGTCGCACACCAACGTGGTGGCGCAGCCGCCGATGGCGCAGATCAATCCGTATGCGCTGGGATTCGCGATGTACACGGACATCAAGCGCATCTGCGAGCACCCGACCGACGAGGACCGCGAATGGTTTCCGGCGATCGCCGGCAGCGACTGGCTGCCGACGCTGGATCACGCGATGCGCAACTTCAAGGACGAGAGCTTCATCGCGCAGTACCTGAGTCCGAAGCTGATGCGGGACTTCCGGTTGTTCTCGATCCTGGACGATGAACACCAGGCGGAGTACGAGATCTCGGCGATCCACGACGAGCAGGGCTACCAGCATGTCCGCGAGGCCTTGTCGCGACAGTACGACCTGTCCACGCGCGAGCCCAACATCCAGGTGTGGAACGTGAACCTGCGCGGCGACCGTTCACTGACGCTGCGCCATCAACAACACCTGGACCGTCCCTTGCATGACGACGCCCAGGAAGTGATGAAGCACGTGGCCCGCCTCTGGGGCTTCGGCGTGCAACTGGAGAGCGTGAACGCTCGCGGCGACGTCACCAAGCGCTGGAGCGTCCCTGCTCCGCAGCATTGAGTCGCACCACACGACGCAGTACCTCTCGTCGAGTCACCGGAAGCGGGGCCGGGGTCGACGATTTTTGGAGCCTGCGAGAAGTATGAGGAGACCCCGGCCCCGATTCTGGTGACGGGCGCAGTGCTGGCTTTTCAGCCGAAGATCTTCCCCGGATTCATGATGTTGTTCGGATCGAGCGCCTGCTTGAGCGCTCGCATCTGATCGATGGCGCCGTCGCCGGCTTCCTGGCGGAGGAAGTCCTGTTTGTGGAGCCCGATGCCGTGTTCTCCGGTGCAGGTGCCTTCGAGCGCGATGGCGCGGGCGACCATGCGTGCGCTGAGTTGTTCGGCGGTTTCGCGTTCCGCGGGAATGGCGGGGTCGATCAGGTAGCCCATGTGGAAGTTCCCATCGCCCACGTGGCCGACGATGAAGTAAGGCAGTCCGCTGGCCTCGACCTCTTCCACCGACGCGTTGATGGACGCCGCGAGCTGCGAGATCGGCACGCAGGTATCGGTCGTCACCGCGCGGCACCCTGGTTTCATCTGCAACGCGGACAGGTAGGCGTGATGCCGCGCCGTCCACAGGCGGGTCCGCTCTTCCGGCGTGGTCGCCCATTCGAAGTCGGTACCGCCGTGTTCCGCGGCGATTTCCTGCACCGTCGCTGCCTGCTCCGCGACCCCGGCGTCAGAGCCGTGGAATTCCATCAGCAGCATGGGGGCCTCGCGCAGCGTGAGCTTGTCGTGGCGATTGACCGCCCGCACCGCATGCGCGTCGAGCAGCTCGCAACGGGCGATCGGCACGCCCATCTGGATGATGGCGATGGTGGTTTGCACGGCCGCGTCGATGGTCTCGAAGGAGCACACCGCGGCTGACACTGCTTCGGGCAGCGGGTACAGCCGCAGCGTGATCTCGCAGATCGCGCCGAGCGTCCCTTCGCTGCCGACGTACAACCGCGTCAGGTCATAGCCGGCGCTGCTCTTGCGCGCCCTTGAGCCGGTGCGGATCAAGCGGCCGTCCGGGGTCGCGACCGTCAGGCCGAGGACGTTTTCCTTCATCGTCCCGTAGCGCACCGCGTTGGTCCCGCTGGCGCGGGTCGCCGACATCCCGCCGATCGACGCATCCGCGCCCGGATCGATCGGGAAGAACAGCCCTTGGTGCCGGATCTCGGTATTGAGCTGGTTGCGGGTCACGCCCGCCTGCACCGTCACGGTCAGGTCCTCGGCGTTGATGCTCAGGATCCGCTTCATCCGCGACAGGTCGAGGCTGACGCCGCCCTGCACCGCCAGCAGGTGGCCTTCGAGCGACGTGCCCGCGCCGTAGGGGATCACCGGCACCCGATGCGCGTTGGCCAGCGCCAGCACCTCGGCCACCTCCTCGTTGCTCTCGGCGAACACCACCGCCTCCGGCGGCGGCACGTCGAAGGGCGACTCGTCGCGGCCGTGCTGCTCCCGCAAGGCCATCGCGGTGCTGCAGCGCTCGCCGAAGCGCGCCTTCAGCGCCTCCAGCATCGCCGCGGGCATCGGCCGCGGCGCGTAGGCCGGCTGGTGCGTGGCCAGGGAATCACCGGGTTCTCGGGGCGCGTTCATCTCGGTCTCCTGATCCCGCGCGGTCCGCGTCGCCATCGACCCGGCCGGGGTGTCTCCGATCGATTTTAGGAAGGGCTGTCGCCGCATTCGCGGGCGTCGTCGCGCTTGCGCCGCGACCCGCACAGTGACAGCATCGTCAGACCGCGCGCAGCGTCGCGCGACACAAGGAGGCCGTCATGTCCCACCTGTGGTTATGGTCGATCTGGGCGCTGCTGCTGGCGCTGCTGGTGCTCGCGAGCCTGCGCGTCGACTGGCTCAAGGTCTGGTGGATGGACCAGCTCCGCCACCTGCCGGGCGAGTCGCCCGACGACATCGATCCCGGCCAGCCCGCCGGCACCGCTGAACCCGGCCAGCGCCGGACGGCGCCGCACATGCCGCGGCCGGTCGGCATTCCCAGACACACGGTGCACGATATCCACGGCCACGCCGCGGCGCTGACGCACCACCATCGTCCCGCCTTCCACCGCAGCGGCAGCCGCCACTGACGCCTCCCTTGCCGGAGTTGCGGCAAGATGCCGGGTTTGCACTTCCGCAGCCCGCGCGGCATCCGCCATGGCCAATCGACTTTCCCAGATCGCGACCCGCACCGGCGACGACGGCACCACCGGCCTCGGCGACGGCAGCCGTGTCCCCAAGGACCATCTGCGCGTGCAGGCGATGGGCGACGTGGATGAATTGAATTCCCAGATCGGCGTGCTGCTCGCCGAACCGCTACCCGACGACGTCCGCGACCTGCTGGTCACGATCCAGCATGAGCTGTTCAACCTGGGCGGTGAACTCTGCATGCCGGGCTACAGCCTGCTGAAGGAGGCGGCGGTCCTGCACCTGGACCAGGCGCTGGCCGACCACAACGCCGCCCTGCCCCGCCTGGCGGAATTCATCCTGCCCGCCGGCACCCGCAGCGCCGCGATCGCGCATGTCTGCCGCACGATTGCGCGGCGCGCCGAACGGGCGGTCGTCACGCTGGCCGCGACCGAGACGATCAACGTGGCGCCGCGCCACTACCTGAACCGGTTGTCGGATCTTCTGTTCGTGCTGGCCCGCGTGCTCAACCGGGCCAACCTCGACGGCAAGGGCGGCGACGACGTCTATTGGAAGAGCGAACGCCTGGCCCGCTACGAGGCCGAGGACGCCAAGGACGGCGCGGACGCCCAGGAACCGGCCGGAAACGCCTCCTGAGGCCGTTTCGAAGCCAAGGTGGCCCTCCGGCCCCAGCCCGGCCTCAGGCCACGGCCGCCGCGGCGCTGGTGAGCCGCCTGGCGTAGGCCTCGCGCAGCGCCGGCGGCGACACCACCTCGACCTGCCCCGCATGCCGCAGCAGGTCCATCAGCAGCTCCGTCGCGTCGACGAAGGGCAGTTCCAGCTGCCAGCGCCCGTCCGGCAGCCAGGCGCTGCGCTGCGACGGGTGCCATTCCTCGCTCGAGACCCAGGCGGCGATCTGATCGCTGAAGATCACCGTCGCCCATTGCGGATCGCCGCCGGCGAAGATCCCGTAGCCCTGGTCGAGCTCCCCTTCGAGTTCCTTCAACGGCAGGCTGCGCGCCGACGTGCCGTCGAGCACCGCCGCATCCTCCATCGCATCGAGCGCGAACCGTCTCAGCCCGTCACTGGCATGGCACCACGCATCCAGGTACCACGTGTTCCGGTAATGCACCAGGCGCTGCGGTGAGACCTCGCGTTCGCTGACCGATCCACCGCCTGGTCCGCGCTTGCGATAGCGCAGCTTGAGCCGCTGCCGCTTCACGACGGCGCTGCCCACGGTCTCGAAGTGCTCCGACGGCACGCGTCGCCGCGCCGTCGAGATCAGCTTGATGCGGCGCGTCATCTCCTGCGCCTCCACCGCGTCGCCGCCCAGCATGCCGGTGAGCTTGTCCAGCATCGGCTGCAGGTGGCGGCTCAGCAGCCCGTTCTCGTCGAGCCCGGCCATCATCTGATGCATGGTCAGCAGCGCGTGCAGCTCCTTCTCGCTGAACCACACGCCGGGCAGCTCGTGCCGCTGGCCGCGCCACTGCTGGCCGAAGCGATAGCCGTTCTCGGCGGCGTCGTACTCGATCGGCGCATCCATCCGCTCGCGCAGGTACTGCAGGTCGCGCTTGAGCGTCGCCGGCGACACCTCGAGCAACTCGCGCATCTCCGCGAAGCTCACGCAGCCGCGGCTGCGGATCAGCATCTCGATCTTGTAGAAGCGCTCCGTCCGATCCATGGACCCTCCTGACAGATTTGGGTCGGCCGACACCATGTTTTCGTTGGCCGATCCGTGGGTGGCTCATTCTATGAGCCAGCTCGCTTGAATACTTGATCCCAAGACTGAATCACCGGTCCCCCAGGTCCTCACGTGTTCAAGGAGAACTCCATGGCCGCCACGATCCACCGCCACGCCGACGACATCACCGTCCAGCAACTGTCCCTGCCGATGACCGCGGTCGAGGCCCGGGACGGCGCGACCGACGAGGCGGGCGCCTCGAGCCACGAACGCGTCGGTTTCGAACTGGGCTGGGACTACGCCCATCACGGGCTGACGCCGCCGGTGGAGCAACTCTTCCGCCAATCGCCGCTGCAACAGGGCTGGCAACTGGGCCGGTCGACCTTCGGCGCCCGCACGCTGAAGTCGCATCGTCACACGCAGCTGTGGCTGTCGCTGCGCCTGCATGCCTGGCAGCGCGGCCGCAGCTTCGAGACGCTGCTGGTCACGCCCAACTACCTGCAGCAGCTGGACACCACCCACTGCCCCATCAGCCGCCTGCACTTCAGCGACGAGCAGGACCATCCGCAGCGCCGCTCGATCGACCGTGTCCGCGACGACGCCGGTTACGCGGCGGGCAACCTGGTCCTGATGAGCCATGCCGCCAACGTCGCCAAGCTGGACCGGGGCTGGCAGCAATGCTGGGCGATGGCGCAGAGCCTGCGCCAGGGGCCGATGACGATGGCCGGCGGCCTGAACGCCGAAGGCTGGGAACGGATGGCGATCCTGGCGAGCTTCGTCACGCCGATGTCGCATGACCTGGCGGCGACGCTGCCGATGCTGGTGCTGCCGCCGAACCGGCTGCGGATGTTCAACCCGGTGCAGGCCTTGCAGGCCCTGGTCACCCGCCAGCTCGCGACGCCAGGTTGGAGCCAGCGCCTGACACGGCTCGAGGCGCTGATGGCGCCGCAACAGCGCGCGGATTTCTCGAAGTTCGTACTGGCGCTGGTCCCGCGCGTGCTGCGTTGCCAATCGCTGAGCGACCCGATGGAGATCCGTTGGGCGCTCGAGGAAGCCTGGCGCGATCCGCTGCTGCAGAAGCGTTGGACGCACTTCGCGCAACAACTGACCCCCGAGCAGGCCGAGACGCTGGTCCAGCGTGCCGCGAACAAGCGCTTGAGCACCGTCCGCGTGCAAAGCCACGCGGCGGCCACCGACGGGTGGGCGCTCGAGCGTCAGGGCTTTCGCACGGCGGCGTGATCGACGCGATCAGCCGGGCAAGCCGAGATGGAGTTTTTCAAGACCGCCGTTCTGGTCCTGGAGCGCGACGTGATAACCGCGTTCCTTGAACCAGTTCGCCCAATTGCGGGCGAGTGATTTCTCCGGCAGCCAGGGGCCGGTGCGGTCCATGTGGACACGATTGCCGCGGCGTTCGTAGAACACCACGCGCCACATGTTGGAGGGGATGCGATCGTGGAAGCTGCTCATAAGCAGCCGCGGAATCTAGCAAAGCAGCGTGTCGCTTTGGGAGGGGGGCAACACCTGGAACCAGGCCGAGATCGCACGGACCGTGCAGAGTTGCCGGGCCACCTGGCCACGACTGTTCGCAGACCATTCCGACAGGTGCTTGTCATCGCACAACAGCAGCGATGCGTGGCCCTGGATCGCGAGTTCGATCAGCGATTGCTTGTCGTCGGCCAGGCCGGCGATGCGCGTGCCGCGCACCGGTTTCACGACCTCCGCGTACGGCAGGAAATCGGCGAGCAATTCCTGCTGCTGCGCGGTGGACAGGCCGAGCTTCGGATAGGCCAGCGCGCGCATCAGCGTCGCGGCGAGCTCGGGGCTCACCAGCGGGGACAGCAGGTGCTGTTGCCAGGCGCGGCGCAGGCCGAGGGCCTCCCCTTCCGAGATCAGCAGCGCGCGCAGGATCCATGACGGATCGATGACGGCGCGCAGTGGCGCCGCCGGTTTGGATCGACGCGTCATGCGGCCTTTGCCGCCTTGCGCTTGCCCGCCGCGCGAACCGGCTTCGCGGCCGGCGTGGCGGCGCGCTTGGACGGCGTCTTGGCGGCGGCGGTCTTCGCCTTCACCGAGGGGCTCTTCGCCGCGGGAGGCTTCGCCCCGCGCTTGCGCGCCGGCTTCGCCGTCACCGCGGTCTTGGCGCCCTTGGCCTTCCCGGCGGGCGCGGCCTTCGACGCGAAGGCCATCGCCTGGGCCACCAGCTCATCACCGAGCTCGAGTTCCGCCAGCTTGGCCCGCACCGCGTCGCCGCGCTGGATGCGCACCGGCGTCAGCAGCACCTGGCCGGCCTGCAGCACCACCTCGAAGTACTGCACCGGACCCAGCTTGTCGGTGACGCTCTTGGGCAGGGTCAGCTGGTTCTTGGACGTCAGCTTCGCCAGCACGGATCAGACCAGCGAACGTTGCAGGCGCAGCTGCTCCAGCGGCTTGCCCTCGACGTCCACCGCCTTGACGCTGTCCGACTCGGCGCGGAAGCCGGCGATCTCGAAGAAGCGCATCGCGCGCTCGTTGTTCTTGTAGGTCCACAGCGTGACGCGGGTGCAGCCTTCTTCCTGAAGACCTTCCTGCGCCGCCTCGACCAGCGCCTGGCCGACGCCCTTGTCCCAATGCGACGGCGCGGCGTACATGGCCCAGATCTCGCCGGTGGTCGACGGCGTGCCCTTGTCGCGGGAACGGTCGAAGCCGACGAAGCCCATCACCTCGTTGTCCAGGTGCGCGACCAGCACCTGGGGCTCGCACATGTTGATGGCCTCGCGCCAGTAGGCCTGGCGCTGGGCGACGGACAGCCCGTTCAGGGCGGTATCGGGCCAGAACTCCCTGTACGCATCCTGAGCGGAACTCACCTGGATCTGGGCGATGGCCTTGGCATCACGCAGCGTGGCCGGGCGAATCTGAATACTCGACATACCTTGAGAACTAACGCAATTCGGGAAAGGGCGGGATTGTCCCAGTCAATGCGGCCAAACGGGCACCTTGACAGTAAATGTTTTGCTGACCTCCGATCGACGCGGACCGCGCCGCATCGACGACGCCGCGAAGTTCACGCGATGCGAACTTCAGGTCGGCGCCACGGGGTGTCGGGTCAGACGAGGGAGTCCTGCAAGTGGCGGCGCAGGTCGCGGGCGTAACCGGTCGCCGCCTTGTGCCACTGGGGCCGCGCGACGGCTTGCAATCGCAGCAGCAGCTCGTGTTCGACGCTCAGTTCACCGAGAAATTCGCCGAGTTCAACCCCGATGTCGCGCTGCATCCGCTGCACCAGTTGCGCGGTCGTCAACGCGTCGGCGAGTGCCCGGTGCGCGCGGCCGTTGTCCGGCAGCCGGTGATAGCGGGCGAGCGTGCCGAGCTTGCAGTTCGGCGATTCCGGATAGAGGCGCCGAGCCAGTTTCACGGTACAGGCGAACTCGGGCGCGATCCGCGGCGCGGCGCCGGCGCGGTCGAGTTCATGCAGCCAGAAGCCGCGATCGAATCCCGCGTTGTGCGCGACGAAGCCGCAGCCTTCGGTGAACTCGGCGACCTCGCGCATGACGACCGCGGCATCGGGCGCGTCCTCGAGCATCTCGTTGCTGATGCCGGTCAGGCTCTGGATCATCGGCGGGATCCACGCGCCGGTGTTCATGAGGCTCTGGTACTGGCCGACGACCTCGCCGTCGCGCAGCAGCACCGCGCCGATCTCGGTGGCGCGGCCGCCGCCCTGCGGCGAGTTGCCGGTGGTCTCGAAGTCGATGACGGCGATGGTGCGTTTCATGCGGTCGGGGCGGGGTACTTCGTCGCGTTCATCGCGATCTTGCGCTCGACCGCCGCCGGCACGTCGACACCGGCGCGGTCCGCGATCTGCAGCAGGTACATCAGCACGTCGGCGATCTCCTCGCCGAGGTGACGGTGCTCGTCGGGCGACAGCCGCTGCGACTCCTCGGCGGTCTTCCACTGGAAGATCTCGACGAGCTCGGCCGACTCCACGACCAGCGCCATGGCCAGGTTCTTCGGCGTGAGGTACGGGTCCCAGTCGCGGGCTGCGGCGAAGTCGCGCAGCCGCCGTTGCAGGTCGGCAATGTCCATGGGTCGGCAGTGTGCAAGTCCGTCGCCAGCGGCTCAAGCGCCGTGTGCGCTGTGAGCGCGCCACAGCAACGCCGCAAAGAAATTTCCTGCCTCTCTTTTCAACATCAAGGTTTTATAGATCTCTCTGGTCGTCTTAGTAGAGCGGGCCGTTTTCTGTGGACAAGTCTGAATTCTTCATGAGAACCAAGGACTTGCCTCGATCACAACCATGTGCGCGGAGGGCCTGGTTGCCGCTGCATGAACAGACAACAAGACCGTCGGGACCCGGTCGCGCTGTGGAGAACCGCCCGGTTGCGAGAAAGTTTTCCACAGCCTTGTTGGCTTTACAGCGCTGACCGGATTGCGCTAGCGCGCCGCGGGAATGGGGATAACTTCCCCCGCGGCGTTCAATCGATCCCCACCACCTTGTGCATCTGGATCGACAGCTTCCATTGCGGATGGGCCATGCAATAGGCGATCGCCGCCTTGGTGTTCTGCTTCTGCAGCACCGAGTCCATCGGCTGGAGGAAGAAGTGGTCGAAGGCCAGGCCGGCGAAGCGCTCGGGCTGGGCCAGCGGCTGTGGATAAACCAGCTTCAACTCGTTGCCGCGGGTCAGCACGACCTCGGCGTCCGCTTTCGGGCTGACGCAGATCCAGTCCAGGCCTTCGGGCGCGGGCTGCGTGCCGTTGGTCTCGACGGCGATCTCGAAACCCAGCGCCTTCAGCGCGGTGATCAGCGGTCCGTCCAGCTGCAGCAGCGGCTCGCCGCCGGTGCACACGACGTAGGGCGTGCCGGTGCGGCGGCCCTGCTCGTCGGTCGGCCACTTCGCGGCGATCGCCTCGGCGAGCGCGTCGGCCGAGGCGAACTTGCCGCCGCCCTGCCCGTCCGTGCCGACGAAGTCGGTGTCGCAGAAGGTGCAGACGGCGCCGGCGCGGTCCTGCTCGCGGCCGCTCCACAGGTTGCAGCCGGCGAAACGGCAGAACACGGCCGCGCGGCCGGCCTGGGCGCCCTCGCCCTGCAGCGTGTAGAACATTTCCTTGACGGCGTAGGTCATACCGGGATCAGCTCCTCGAACGGACCGTGGCTGACGATGGCGCCGCTGCCGCGGGTCTCGAACAGGTCGACGCGCTCCAGCGGCTCGAGCTTGGCCTTGGCCTCCTTCAGCACCCACGCGGCCAGGCTGGCGGTGTCCGAATCGGGCAGGCCGGCGAGTTCGTGCAGCGGGTGGTGGTCCATCGCCTTGAAGATCGGGTTGAACAGCTCCTTCACGTCGCCGAAGTCCATCGCCCAGCCGTGGACCTGGTCCAGCGGCGCGCTCAGGTGCAGGCGCAGCGTGAAGGTGTGGCCGTGGATGCCGGCCAGCGGATGGTCCGCCGGCGCGCGCTTGAGCTTGACCGCGCTGTCCAGGGTGAATTCCTTCCAGATCCGGTAGCGCTCGCCGTCGAAGTTGGCGCCGCTGGAGCCGGTCTCGTAGACGGTGACCCAGCTCAGCTCGGGCAGCTGCGGCTTGAGCCGCGCCCACAGCCAGGACGAGATCAGCTCGCTGGTCGGGTTCGACAGGCCCTCGATCTCGTTGAGGCACTGGTAGTTCAGCTGCGCGTGGAACGGCGCCCACAGCGCGTCCAGGTGGTCGTAGTCGATGCTCAGGTCGCGTTCGCCGAGGTCCTGGTTGGCGTGCAGGATCAGCTCGAAGCCGTGGCCGTGCATGCGGCCGCACTTGTGGCCCATCGGGACGTTGGGCAGTTGGTGGGCGGCCTGGAAGCGATAGCGGCGCCAGACATGCGCGTGGCCGTTGGCGTCCAGGTCGACGCCGGAATGCGTGGTGCTGTGGATGCCGACCTGGGTGATGCCGGGGACCTGGAACTCGGTCTCCAGGCGATGGCGGATCCAGCGGGCGATGTTCTCGTCGGTCGGCTGGGGGATGTGCTGGTTCAGCAGCGCATGGTCCAGCGGGGCGACGCAGCGTTCGAGGCAGTCACGCAGCGCGTGGACCTCGCCGCCGGGGAACGGTGCCCAGCCGGCGGGCAATTCGGCGCGGACGGTGGCCAGGTAGCTGTGGCCGTGCAGGCCGCGGGCGCGATGTCCGGGGGGGAGCGCGTCGATCTGACACGCTGACTCGAAACCCGCCGAAGCGGTGAAAAGAGAGGCGGGGGAAGAAGACATCCCGAGAGTGTGACACGCCGGCTTTTCTTATCCCTTTATGTTGAATATCTCTCTGGTCGTATTGGTAGGTGTTGGCGGGTTTGTGTGGACAACGACCGAATTGCTTGTCGCATCAACGACTTGCGAACAGGGCAACGATGTGGGCGGGACCCGGGGGAACGGCGGGATGAAACGACAACAAGTTCGCCGGGACCGGTTCGGCTGTGGACAACCCGGCAGTTGTTCAGCGCGCATCCCCAGGGTTGTGCACAGCCCCGCCATCAAGACCAAATCGCCCGTGAGGGCGAAAAAATGCCCCGCATCGCGGGGCTTCGTCATTCAGTCCAGGTGAATCTGCCGGATCACTTCTTGTCCGGCCAGATGCTGCGCAGCAGCTGCGCCAGGCGGGCGCCGCCCTTGATGACGTTCAGCCGCGTCTGCTCCAGGCTGCGGGCCTCGTACCCCGCCGGCGGCGTGGCCAGCCAGCGCGGGCCGCGCAGGCTCTGCTGCCGGGGACCGAAATTCATGCCGTCGAACGCGTCGCGCGCGCCCAGCAGCGATTCGCTCGCCCACAACACCGGCCAGTCGTCCGGATTGCCCGTCGCCGGCGCCACGTCCTTGGCCAACGCCGGCATCGCCCCCAGCTGCTCCGGGCTCAGGCGGCCCGGCAGGCCGTCCCAGTAGCTGTGGAGGTTGCCGCCCGGCGTGCCATCCGGCCGCGGCAGCGTGATCGCATTGGCGCCGACCGTGTGCGTCTGCGCGTCGGCGCCCTGCTTGTCCGGGTCGTACGGCTTGCCGTCCGCGTCCAGGTAGAGCGAGCCCATGTGCAGCGGCTGATGCATGTCGCCCAACGCATGCACCACCAGCGCCAGCGCGTCGCGTTCGGTGAAATCCATCGGCGGGGTCTGCTTGCCGGTGCGCAGCACCAGCACCGCGGCCTTCAGCGCCGGCACGATGTCGTGATCGCTGGTGCCGATCGCGCCCGGCACGTACCGGCCCCGCTGGATCGCGACGTTCGCGTAGTGGTACTGCTTGTTGCAGGACTCCTCGCCCGGCTTGGGCTCGCACTGCTCGAAGTTGCGCTTCACGTAATCGCGCATCCGGGCTTCTTCCTCGGCGTTGTTCTCGAACACCGCGCACTCCGGGAACCGGCCGGTCGCCGCGTACTTGAAGTCGTTCCCGGTGTCGATGCCCTTCACGCAGTCGTCCCACACCGCGATGTCGCGCAGCGAGACCGGACCCAGGATGCGCTGGACCTCCGCCTCGGCGCGATGGCCCTTGATCAGCTGGGCGGCGATCTCGCCGACCGTGTTGTGGCCGACCGCGCCGAAGCCGAAAGCCTGGCCGCAGCACGCCGCCAGCAGCGACAACGCGGCCAGGCCGCGGGTGATGGAAACGCTCATGTCGTCGAACCTGTCTCGAGGGATCGCGGATTGTGCATGTCGCTCGATGACAGGCCGCAACGGAGATTCCCGCGTCCGCCGGCCGGCCGGGCGCATCTCGCCATATGCGCCGGCCGCATGTGCATCGGCAAAGCGCTTCGTTCGGCAAATGAGCGCGGCTGCCTAAGCTGACCCTCACCTTTTCAGGAGCCCCACCCCATGAGCATCACCGCCATCAATGTCCGCAACCAGTTCCGCGGCACCATCAAGGAGATCGTCGAAGGCCCGGTCGTGTCGGAGGTCGACGTGCAGACCGCCGGCGGGCTGATCGTGACGTCGGTGATCACGACGCGCTCGGTGAAGGAACTCCATCTGACCGTCGGCAAGGAAGTCGTGGCGCTGGTGAAGTCCACCGAGGTGTCGATCGCCACGCTCTGACCCCGAGGCAGGAGACCGCCATGGCGCTCTACCCCCATCGCGCGGCGCACCGCACCGGCAGCGCCGAACCCCGCCTGCTGATCATCCCGGGCCTGCACGACAGCGGCCCGGCGCATTGGCAAAGTTGGCTGGAGCAGCAGTACCGCGACGCGCACCGGGTGCGCCAGCGCGATTTCAGCCGGCCCGAGCTCGAGCGCTGGTCCGACCGGATCCAGGCGCGGATCGAGAACGCGGGCCCGGGCGAGTGGATCGCCGTGGCGCACAGCTTCGGCTGCCTGGCGCTGGCGCATCACCTGCAGCGGCATCCGGATTCCCCGGTGCGCGAGGCGCTGCTGGTGGCGCCGGCCGAGCCGGAAAAATTCGGCCTGGCGGAGAGCCTGCCGCACCAGCGCCTGGGTCGGCCGACGGCGCTGATCGCCAGCCAGAACGACCCGTGGATGAGCGCCTCCAGCGCTTTGCGCTGGGCCACGAGATGGGGCAGCAGCTACAGCAACATCGGCCAGGTCGGCCACATCAACACCGAGTCCGGCTTCGGGCCGTTCCCGCTGGCCAAGCGTTGGGTCGAAGCCGCCCGCGCCCGGGCCGCGCGCGAACGCCGGCCCGACCACGCCAGCATCCTGGAGTGGTCGTTCTCGGTCTGACCCTCTCGACGCCCTCCTCGCCTCGGCCGCCCTTGCGGGGAATCCCTGTCAGGGGCGCGGAGTCTCGCGTCCGACACGTTCCAGGACTATGGTGGCCCCTCGTTCCTCACGAACCAGGGAGACACCGATGCCCTTCACCATCCGCCTGCACCGCGTCCTGAAAGCCCCGCCGGAACGCGTGTTCCGCGCCTTCACCGACCCCGCCGCGATGTGCAAGTGGCTGCCACCCTTCGGCTTCACCGGGACCATGCACCAGATGGACGCCCGCGCCGGCGGCACCTGGCGCATGTCCTTCACCAACCTCTCGGCCGGCGGCTCCCACAGCTTCGGCGGGGAATACCTCGAGTTCGAACCCGGTCGCAAGCTCCGCTACACGAGCCGATTCGACGACCCGAACCTGCCCGGCGACATGACCACCACCGTCGAGCTGACCCAGGTGTTCTGCGGGACCGAAATGCAGGTCACCCAGGAAGGCATCCCCGACGTCATCCCGTCGCAGGCCTGCCACCTCGGATGGCAGGAATCGCTGATCCAGCTGATTCAACTCGTCGAACCCGATATTCCGAACGGCTGATTTTTCGGCCTCTTTCGACGGCGATTTCCGGCGGCCATTTCAGGCGACTCGACCCTGGCAGGGAATGTCAGGGTCTGCGCATTTTTTCGAGCCGAAGTCGGCGAAGCGGTGGTGGGGTGCGATGCGCCTTCGCCTCCCGATTTCTGGGTCTCGATGGATTCGAGGCGATCGGCCGGTTCTGGGACCGGTTCGGAGTGTCAGCACCTGTCAGCCTCTACGCTTTTTTTTGAGGCGATTTGGGGTGTCGGGAAGCTCCCCGACTCCGATTTGCCAGGCGCGGGCTCTTCACGACGCGGGGGGCGTCCCTCCGGGAACCCCCGCATCATTCCGGCCCCACCCACACTCGCTGACTCCCCCTTTCGCGTGAATCACGGACGGCGCGAATCACGGGAGATCACCATCCCGGTTTCTTCGAATCCTCGAAGTAAGGAAACAAGGAAGGTCGACGTCTTGTGAGGGTCTCGACCATTCCCTAGCATCGCCGCCATGTCGCGCTCCACCCCATCCCCACGGCGATCCCCCTTCGCCAACACCCTCCTCGGCCTGGGGCTCGGTCTCGCCACGCTCATCGCTGCCACAACGGTCACCGCGACGACCGCCACCACGGCCGCTGATGGCATCGCATCCAAGGCGGCACCCTCAGACCGCTCAGCCACCGACGAAGTCCAGGTCCGGTTGATCAGCGCCTCCTCGCGCGTCGCGCCCGGACAGACCGTCCAGGTCGCCCTCGAACAACGCATCGCGCCGCACTGGCATACGTACTGGAAGAACCCCGGCGATTCCGGCCAGCCCACCAGCATCGAGTGGTCCCTCCCAAAAGGCGCCACCGCCAGCGAGATCCACTGGCCCGCGCCCAAACGCTTCGACGTTGGCCCCATCACCAACTACGGCTACGAAGACCAGGTCCTCCTGCTCACCGAAATCCGGCTTCCTCAAGACCTGACCCCCGGATCGACCGCCACCCTCACCGCCGAAGCCACCTGGCTCGTCTGCCGCGAGGAATGCATCCCGCAGCAAGCGACGCTCGCCCTGTCGCTCCCCGTGGCCGCTTCGCCGACGCCCTCGTCCGACGCGGCGCGGTTATCCACAGCCTTGTCCTCGTTGCCACCGAAGGCCCCGTTCGACGCGACCTCCCGCATCGATGGCAAGGACCTCGTCGTCAGCTGGCCAGCGGCCGCGACCTCGGGTGCGCGGCAGGCCCTGTTCATGCCCAATGAGTGGGGACGCATCCAGCACGCGGCCAAGCCGGTGCTCGATCGCGACGGCGATGCCTGGCGACTCCGCATGCCCGTCGGCGAGCAGCCAGCATCGGCGGGACAAGCGCTCGAAGGCTTGCTGCTGGTCGACGGCAAGGCCTGGGAAGTCCGCATGCCGGTGGGCGGTGGCGCATCACCCGGCGATGGATCAGACCTCAGCCTGTGGACGGCGATGGGGCTCGCGCTGATCGGCGGCCTGATCCTGAATCTCATGCCGTGCGTGTTCCCGGTCCTCGCGATCAAGGCGCTCGGATTCCTGCAAGGCAGCGCGCGTGAGCACCGTCGCCAAGGCCTGGCCTACACCGCCGGCGTGCTGGCCGCCTTCGCCGCGCTCGGTGTCGTGCTGCTCGCGTTGCGCGGCGCCGGCGACAGCATCGGCTGGGGCTTCCAGTTCCATTCCTCGCTGTTCGTGCTGCTGCTCGCGTGGCTGATGTTCGTGCTCGGCCTGTCGCTGGCCGGCCAGCTGCAGATCGGCGCCGGCTTCGCCGGCATCGGGCAGGGCCTGGCGAGCAGACCCGGCCTCGCCGGCAGCTTCTTCACCGGCGTGCTCGCGACCGTCGTGGCCACGCCCTGCACCGCGCCGTTCATGGGCGCGGCGATGGCCTTCGCGCTCGCGCAACCGGCGCCGGAATTGATGGCTGTTTTCCTGTCGCTGGGACTCGGCCTGGCGTTGCCGTATCTGGCGCTGGCCTGCTGGCCGGCGCTGCAGCGCCGCTTGCCGCGCCCAGGTCCGTGGATGGAAGTGCTCAAGCAGGCGCTCGCCTTCCCGATGTTCGCCGCGGCGATCTGGCTGGTCTGGGTGCTCGCGCAGCAGGCCGGGCCGATGGGCGTGCTGGTGGCGCTCGCGGGCATGGGGCTGGTCGCGCTGGCCGCCTGGGTCCGCGCGGTGAGCCGGCATGCCTCGCCCCGCTGGCGTTGGATCGGCGGCGGCACGGCCTTGGCGGCGGTCGTCGCCACGGCCGCGCTGGTGCCGTCGTTGTCGGCGATCACCGACGACAGCTCGTCGGCGTCGGTCGTCGCGACGGGTCTCGACGGCGCCAGCGGCGGTGTGGTCGGCACCGGCGGTTCCGGCAGTGCTGGCGATGTCGGTGGCGGTCGCGCGAAGCCTGTGGACAACACGCACGAGCCCTATTCCCCCGAGCGCCTCGCCCAGCTGCGCGCGCAGGGCAAGCCGGTGTTCGTGAACCTGACCGCGTCCTGGTGCATCACCTGCCTGGTGAACGAGCGCGTCGCGCTGTCCACCGACGAGGTGCGCGAGGCCTTTACCCGCCAGGGCGTGACTTACCTGAAGGGCGACTGGACGCGCCAGGACCCGCGCATCACCGCCTTGCTCAAGCAGCACGACCGCAGCGGCGTGCCGCTCTACCTGTTCTATCCCGCCGGGACCGGCAGCAGCGCGCAGGTGCTGCCGCAGCTGCTGACGCCCGGCATCGTCACTTCGGCCCTGCGGGCCGGAGCGCCCTCTGTCCCCTGAGCCGCTCCCGTTCCGGAGCCCCCACCTGGAGATCACCGCCATGAACGTCTCGACCACCGCTTCCTCCGTGCCGACTTCCTGGTCGCGCCGTGCCGTGCTCGCCACCGCGGCGTTCGCCGCGACGCTGTCGATGGGCGGCCTCGCGCACGCGCAGGCGCAGCTCGACCAGCCCGCGCCCGCCTTCAGCGCGGCGACGGCCGACGGCAAGACCGTGACGCTGGACAGCTACAAGGGCAAGACCGTGGTGCTGGAGTGGACCAACCACGAGTGCCCCTACGTGAAGAAGCACTATGGCAGCGGCAACATCCCGGCGCTGCAGAAGGAAGCGACCGCGCAGGGCGTGGTGTGGCTGCAGGTGATCTCGTCGGCGCCGGGCCAGCAGGGCAACGTCGACGGCCCGACCGCGATCAAGCTGAACAAGGACCGCGGC
This sequence comes from Mitsuaria sp. GD03876, assembly GCF_029840635.1. Lineage (GTDB taxonomy): Bacteria > Pseudomonadota > Gammaproteobacteria > Burkholderiales > Burkholderiaceae_C > Roseateles. Next base: position 204,748 of record NZ_JAOCCU010000001.1, read on the forward strand.
GCGGCACCGACGCAGGTGCTGCTCGACCCGAGCGGCCAGATCGGCAAGAGCTACGGCGCGCAGACCTCGCCGCACCTGTTCATCGTCAACCCGCAAGGCGTGCTGGTCTACAAGGGCGGCATCGACAGCATCGCCACCGCGAAGGTCGACGACATCTCCAAGGCCGATCCCTACGTGAAGACCGCGCTGGGCGAGCTCGCGGCCGGCAAGAAGGTGACGCACGCCAGCACCAAGCCCTACGGCTGCTCGATCAAGTACGGCAGCTGAGCCGTCACGGCGTCACAGCGTCACCGCGTCACGGCGTCACGGCGTCACAGCGTCGCGCCATCGAGTCGTCGCGCGATCGAATCGTCGAATCGCGGAGCCGCCGAGCCGCCCGCGTGGACGGGGAAGCCCTCGCCCGCCCGGGTGCATCGACGCTGATCGCCCACGGGCGGAGCGAGGCTGGGGACAATCGCGCCTTTGCGCAGTCCCCCGATGAGTTCCTCCCCGCCCGCCGCCGCCACGTCCACCGCGTCCCCCAACGCCCAGCCGACCGCGCCGATGTCGCGCGCGCTCGTGCTGCTGCTGGCGGTCGGCGCCGGCCTGTCGGTCGCGCCGCTGTATTACGCGCAGCCGATGCTGGGCCTGCTGTCGACCGAGTTCGGCGCCAGCGCCTCGCAGATCGGCCTGATCCCCACGCTCACGCAACTGGGCTACGCCGCGGCGATCCTGCTGCTCGCCCCGCTGGGCGATCGCATCGAGCGCCGCCGGCTGATCGCCTTCAAGAGCGTCGCGCTGCTGCTGGCGCTGGTGATCGCCGCGGTCTCGCCCAACCTCGCCGCGCTGTGCCTGGCCAGCGTGCTGATCGGCATCACCGCGTCCCTGGCGCAGGACCTGCTGCCCGCCGCCGCGACGCTCGCGCCCGACGCGCAGCGCGGCCAGACCGTCGGCACGGTGATGACCGGCCTGCTGCTGGGCATCCTGCTGTCGCGCGTCGTCAGCGGCACGCTGGCGCAGCAGTTCGGCTGGCGCTGGGTGTTCGGCATCGCCGCGGTCAGCGTGCTGCTGCTGGGCATCGCGTTGCAGCGCGGCCTGCCGCGGATGGCGCCCGCCAGCCCGATGCCCTATGGCGAGCTGCTGCGCTCGATGGTCACGCTGACCAAGCGCTACCCCGCGCTGCGCACCGCCGCCGCGACGCAGGCGCTGCTGGCGGTCGGCTTCAGCGCGTTCTGGTCGACGCTGGCGGTGATGCTGCATCAGGAGCTGAACCTGGGCAGCGCGGCGGCCGGTGCCTTCGGCCTGGCCGGTGCCGCGGGCGCGCTGGCGGCGCCGCTCGCCGGCCGCGTGGCCGACAAGCGCGGCCCCCGCGCCGTGATCCGGGTCGGCGCCACCCTGGTGCTGTTGTCCTTCGTCGGGATGGGCCTGCTGCCCAGCAACCTGTGGGTGCTGGTCGCGGGCACGGTGCTGTTCGACCTCGGCGTCCAGTCCGCCCTGGTCGCGCACCAGAGCATCGTCTACGGCCTGGAGCCGCCGGCGCGCAGCCGCCTCAACGCGGTGCTGATCGGCGCGATGTTCATCGGCATGGCCAGCGGCGCGTGGCTCGGCTCGGTGGCCTTGCAGTCGATGGGCTGGCGCGGCGTGTGCGGCCTGGCGGTGCTGACCTCGGCGGGCGCGCTCCTGCTGCGCGTGCGCGCCGACCGCGCGAGCGCGGGCTCGCCCGCCGGGACCCCGGCCCCCTGACGCGAAGGCGACGCCGGATCGCCGCCGCCCGCGGATCCGGTGTCGCTGCCACCGCCTCGGCGGTGTGCGCCGAACGCGACGAACCGGCTCGGAACTGTCGCTTTCTTCCGCTTCCTCCTGGTTTCGTCGCGCGCTTGACGCTGGCGTGACGCGGCGGTGTCGCAGCCAACCGTTACAGTCCGCGAACAACAGCGAGCGGACGGGATGACGGACAGACGAGCGTGGGAGGCGGCCGACCCTGGCGCCTGGCAGGCGGAGCGGACGCTCCACCAAGGCCGCCGGAGCGAGATCGTCCAGGTCGGCGACGGCCGGGGCGGCACCGCGTTGCTCAAGCGGCTGCGCGACCCCCGCGCCGATCCCGCCGCGACCGCCCGGTTGCGCCGCGAGTTCGAGCTGGCCCAGCGCCTCGATGCCGCCTTCGTCCTGCGCCCGCGCGCGCTGGTCGAGCACGACGGCCGCCCCGCGCTGCTGCTGCCGGAACTCGGCGCCGAGACGCTGCGCCACCGCCTGCGGCGCGGCACCCTCGGCAACGACGAACTGATCCAGCTGGCGCTCGACCTGGTCGACGGGCTGCAGCACCTGCACGGGCTGGGACTGATCCACCGCAACCTCGGTCCCGGCCAGGTGCTGCTGCTGCCCGGCGCCGGCCATGAACCGGCCCGGACGCTGATCGCCGACCTGGGCCTGGCCGCCGAGATCGAACGCGAACGCCCGCTCGTCCAGCGCGCCGAGCTGATCGAGGCCTCGCTCGCGACGCTCGCGCCGGAACTGACCGGCCGCATGAGCCGCGACGTCGACTACCGCGCCGACTTCTACAGCCTCGGCGCCACGCTGCTGGAGGCGCTGACCGGCGCGCCGCCGTTCAGCATCGAGGACCCGGCCCGCGCGGTGCACGCGCACCTGGCGCTCGCGGCGCCGATGGCCACGACCCGCAATCACCAGGTCTTCGCGCCGCTGGCGCAGGTCGTCGCGCACTGCCTGCACAAGGAACCCGAAGGCCGCTACCAGAGCCACCAGGCGCTGCGCCACGACCTGCAGCTGTGCCAGGCCGCGCTGCGCCAGGGCCGCGCGCTGCCCGGCTTCGAAGCCGGCCACGGCGACGCCGCGGTTCGCTTCCAGCCCAGCGGCCGGCTCTACGGCCGCGAGTCGGCGCAAGCCCAGCTCGGCCAGGCCTTCGACGACGCGGCGACCGGCCATGCCGGCGGGTCCGGGCTGGTCGCCGTCGCGGGGTTCTCCGGCATCGGCAAGACGGCGCTGGTGCTGGCCGCGCAGCGCAGCCTGCTCGCGCAGCGCGGACATTTCGCCGCCGCCAAGTTCAACCAGTACGGCCAGGACCGGCCTTACGGACCGCTGCTGCACCTGCTGCAGCAGCGCGCCGCGCAGGTGCTGGCGCTGCCGGCGCCGCAACAGGCGGTCTGGCGCGAGCGCCTGGACGAGCGCCTGGGCGCGAACGCCGCGCTGCTCGCGCAGGCGCTGCCGGAGATGGCGCCGCTGCTGGCGCTCGACGCGCCATTGGTGCCGGTCGGCCCGGCCGAGGCGGAGAACCGCTTCCTGCGCAGCGTCAGCCAGGGTTTCGCCGCGCTGGCGCGCGAGGGCGAGCCGCAGACCTTGTTCCTCGACGACTGGCAATGGGCCGACCGCGCGTCGCGCCGCTTGCTGCGCGAATGCCTGAACGACGCGACGTTGCGGCACACGCTGTTCGTGCTGGCCTACCGCGACAACGAGACCCCGCCGGGCCATCCGATCGCGCAGGAGCTGTCGGAGTTGCGCCAGCAGTTGGGCGAGCGTTTCACGCCGTTGCGCATCGGCCCGCTCGGGCTGGACGACACGCGGCACCTGCTCGCCGACAGCCTGCACCGCGACCCCGCAGCGGAAGACGTCGGCCTGGACGAGCTGGCGCGGCTGTGCCAGACCCGCACCGCCGGCAACCCGTTCTTCCTGCGCCGGCTGCTGGAGGACCTGGTCCGCCGCGGTCTGATTCACTACGACGCCGCCGCGCAGCGCTGGGACCATGCGCTGGAACGCATCGCGGCGACGCGCACGGCGGACAACGTCGTGGCGCTGATGCTGCAGCAGCTCGAACGCCTGCCCGATGCGACGCGCCAGGCGCTGAGCGTGGCGGCGCTGCTGGGCGCGGGCTTCGGCCTGGACAGCCTGGCCATGGCGCTGGACGAGCCGGCCGACGCGCTCGCCACCGCGCTGCTGCCCGCGCTGCAGGCGCAGCTGCTGGTGCCCGCCAGCGCGCTGTACCGCTACGCGCCGCAGCTGCAGGGCCAGGCCAGCGAATCGGTCCGCTACGCCTTCGCGCACGACCGCGTGCAGGAAGCGGCGCTGCAGCGCATCGCCGCCGACCAGCGCCCCGCGCTGCAGCTGCGCATCGGCCGGCTGCTGCGCGACGGCCACCGCGCCGCGCAGCCGGACTTGCCGCTGCCCTACACGGTGCTGCATCACCTGAACGCCTCGCGCATGCTGCTGCGCGAGCCGCACCACGAGGCCGAGCGCCAGGCGCTGGCCGGCTACAACGCGCAGGCCTCGTTCCAGGCGATGGACGCGGCCGCCTTCGAGCCGGCGGCGGACTACGCCGAGCTCGCGCTCGAGCTGGCGCCCTGCTCGCCGCAACGCGCCGCCTGGCTGCATCACGCGGCGCGGATGGCCTACCTGGCCGGCCGGCCGTCGCGGATGGACGCGCTGCTCGAATCGGCGCTCGCCGACACGACCGACAACGCGCAGCGCGCGCGGTTGCTCGAGGTCCGCATGGAGGCCTTCTACGCGCAAGGCCGGCTGGCCGACACGGTGGACCTCGGCCTGGAGCTGTTCCTGCTGCTGGGCGCCGAGCTGCCGCGCGCCGGCGGGCCCGACGCGATGGCCAAGGTCATGCAGCTGCTGGCCGGGCTGCAGCAGGAGATCGCCGCGATCGGCCTGGACACGCTGGCCGAGCGCGCGCCGATGCGCGACGAGCAGCGCCTGCTGCTGATCTCGATCGCCGCCAAGATGACCGCCGCCGCCTACATCGTGCGGCCGGCACTGCTGCCGCTGCTGACGCTGTTCCAGGTCCGGCTGATGGTCGACCACGGGCATGTGCCGCAGGCGCTGTCGGCCTATTCGGTGCTGGGGCTGATGTGCGCCGAGTTCCTCGGCGACTACCGCTTCGCCCACGACCTGGGCCGCATGTCCACCGAGCTGGTCAGCCGCCACGGCTGGATGCAGGTGTTCGCGCATGCCGGGTTCTCGTTCCACGCCTTCCTCAGCCACTGGGTGCAGGGCCTGCGCGTCAGCATGGACGGCCTGATGCAGACGCATCGCAACGGGCTGGAGTTCGGCAACCTGCGGCACGCGGGCCTGGGCCTGTACGTGCACGACGCGCATGCGTTCCTGGCCGGCACGCCGCTGCCGGCGCTCGAGGAGCAGCTGGTCACGCACGGCCGCCGCCTGCGCGCGATGCGCCAGCCGGTCGCCGCCGACTACGAGGACGCGTTGCTCGGCCTGGTGCGCACGCTGCGGCAGCCTGCCTTGCCCGAGGACGGCTTCGACGGCCAGGAGGCGCTCGCGCGCACCTACGGCGAGCGCCAGGACCAGACCGGGCTGATGTTCCTGCACGGCTGGCAGGCGGTGCTGCATTTCGTGGCCGACCGGCCCGAGCCCGCGCTGCGCCTGGCCAAGGAGGCGCGCGCGCTGTTCGCGGCCGGGCGCGGCATGCACGCGCAGTCGCTGCTGCTGTTCATCGCGGCCTGGGCGGCGCAGCGCGTCGCCCTCGCGGGCGGGACGCGGGACCTGGCGCTCGAGGACGACGCGCTGCAGCGCCTGGAGCGCTGGCGCGATGCCGGCCCCGGCCACCTGCACGACCGCGTCGCGCTGCTGCGGGCGCAGCGCGCGATGCTCGACGGCGCGCCGGCGGCGGAGATCGACGACGGGCTCGAGCGCGCGCTGGCGGCGGCGCAAGGGCCGCTGGGCACGCCGCTCGACGCGGCCGCCGTGCTGCGCGCCCAGGCCGACTGGTGGCGCGAGCGCGCGCCGGAGCGTGCCGACGCGGCGCGCGCGGGCCTGCTCCGGGCCTGGAAGGCGTGGGGCGTGACGGCGCTGGCCGGCGAGACGCTGGGCACGCCGCTGCCGCTGGATGTCCACGGCGCGCCGGTCGGGGAGACCGGACCGGCCGGCGAGATCCGCGCCGACGCGGCCGACCTGAGCACGCTGACCAAGGCGGTGCAGGCGATCAGCAGCCAGCCGGACCTGCCGCGGCTGCTGCGCCGGCTGCTGGAGGTCGTGGCCGAGAACGCCGGCGCGCAGCGCGCCGCCATCGTGCTGGCCAACGGCGCCGCCGGCGCGACGCGCTGGGTGCTGCAAGCCGAGGCCACGTTGGGCGAGCAGCCCCGGCTGCACCTGCTCGAGCAATTGCCGCTCGAGCGTGCCGGGCAGCAGTTGCCGCTGGCGCTGATGGGCCGCGTGCTGCGCGACGGCCGCCGCGAGCTGATCGCCGACGCGCGCGGCCTGGCGACGATGGAGGACTACTTCCAGCAGCAGTCGGCGCCGCCGCGCTCGGTGCTGGCGCTGCCGCTGCTCAAGCAGGGGCAGACGGTGGGCGCGCTGTACCTGGAGAACGCCGCCGCGGCGGGCGTGTTCACCGAGGCGCGGGTCAGCTTCCTGGAACTGCTGTGCGCCAACGTCGTCAACGCGGTGGACAACGCGCGGCTGGTGGCGGAGCTGCAGGAGCTCAACGCGAGCCTGGAACGCCGCGTGGCGCAGCGCACGCGGGAGCTGGCCGACAGCGAGGAACGCCTGCGCGCGGTGCTGGACCATGCGCCGATCCCGATGGTGGTGACGCGCGAGCATGACGCGCTGATCGTGTACGCGAACCAGCCGTCGGCCGACATCGCCGGCCGCACGCTGGACGACCTGGTCGGCAAGCCGGCGATCAGCTTCTACCGCGACCCGCAGGACCGGGACCGGATGCAGCAGAAGTTCCGCCAGGAAGGCCGGCTGCAGGGCGAGGAGCTGTGCCTGCTGGCGGCCGACGGCAGCGAGCTGTGGATCCTGCTGTCGCAGGTGCCGGTGAACTACGACGGCGCGGCGTCGGTGCTGAGCACGCTGGTGGACTTCACCGACCGCAAGCGGCTGGAGCTCGAGCTGCAGCGGCTGGCGACGACCGACGCGCTGACCGGCGCGGCCAACCGGCGCAGCTTCCTGGAGCACGCCGAGGCTGAGGTGGCGCGCAGCCGGCGCTACGGTCTGGAGATGGCGCTGGTGATGATGGACGTCGACCACTTCAAGCGCATCAACGACACGCTGGGCCACGCGCGCGGCGACGCGGCGCTGTGCCGCCTGGTGCAGCTGTGCGCGCAGATCGTGCGCAAGCAGGACCTGCTGGGCCGGCTCGGCGGCGAGGAATTCGGCCTGCTGCTGCCGCAGACCTCGCTGGAGGACGCGTCCCACCTGGTGGAGCGGCTGCGGCATCACATCGAGACCAGCGGGCTGGAGCTGCAGCCGGGCTCGCCGCCGGCGACGCTGACCGCGAGCTTCGGCGTGACCGCGCTGCGGCCGGAGGACCTGCGCGTCGAGGAACTGCTCGGCCGCGCGGACCAGGCGCTCTATCGCGCCAAGGACGGCGGACGCAACCGGGTCGAGCGGCAGGCCTGACGCTCGGGCCGGTCAATCGGGCCGGTCAATCGGGCCAGGCGATCGGGCCAGGCGATCACGCCGGACGCTGCCGCGATGGCCGCAGCCAGGGGCGGCTCGCGGCGGCGGCGCGAACGCGTCAGGGATCGATGCGGGAGGGTTTCGCGCGTTCCCGGTAGAACGCGTCGAGCCGCGCGGCGTAGTGGGCCTGGGTCTCCGGGGTGAGCCAGTGCATCAGGCCCTCGCGCAGGTTGGCCGCGCCTTCGGGGCGACCGTAGGCCTTGTCGATGCCGCGGATCGCGGCGAGTCCCCACGGCGTGCGCGGGCAGGCGATGCCGGCCATCACCAACTCGCTGGCGCCCTGGATCGGCACGCTGACGAGGTCGGGCGGGTTGCCGGCCATCACCAGCGCCATGTCCTGGTCGACCGAGTAATCGGCCCGGTCCAGGCTGAGCATCTGCAGCACGCGGGCGCCGAAGTCGCGCGGCGAATACAGCGCCACGGCGCTGGCGGCGGGTCGGGCGGCGAGCTGCTCGTCGAGCGCCGGCCCGTAGCTCCGACCGTCGATCAGCGCGCCGCGCAGCGAGGTGTCGGCCAGCAGCTGGGCCAGCCGCACTTCGCCGGCCGCGTTGCGGGGCAGGCGCTTGAGGCGATCGCGCCGCACGATCAACTGCGGCGGCGGGGTGAGCTGGGTGTTGGTGAAGTAGGCGGACTTCTCGCGTTCCGTCGTCCGGACCAGGTTGGCGCGGCAGACCTCGTCGCCGTTCTCGATCATCTGCCAGCTGCGCTTGGCGTTGGCGAAGACGACCTCGTGCTGGACCGTCGGCCAGTGCTTGCCGAGGTAGGTGGTGACGCGGGCGGTGACGCCGCTGGCATCGGCGCCCTTCATCTGCGGCGCGTGGTCGGAGGCGAGCCAGGTGATCTTCGTCACCGTCGGCGGGGCCGTCGACGCCGCGCCGCCGCCTTGAGCGCCCGCGACCGGGCTCGCCAGCAGGGCGGCCAGGGGCAGGAGGACGGCGAGACGCGCGCGGAACGGGACGGGGAACTTCACGCCGGGCAGCATACGGGGATCACCCCGGATCGATGGCGGCCTGCGCCCGACGCGGCACGGCGAGGGCGGTAGTAGGTCACTGCCTGTGAGTCGGCGACGGGGGATGGGAGGGCGCCGCCGTCGAATCGTTCTGGGTCGCTGCTCGCCGAGCGGGTGGTCATCCGATCAGCCAATTGGTCAGCCAAATAGTCTGCCAAAACAACCCCTATATCGGGGAAATGATTGTAAAAAAGCCAGTCATGACATAGGCTTACTGGATTGATTGGTCTGCCAATCCGTCTGCCAAAAAGATTGCCAACAAGTGTCCGTCAAGCCGACCATCGTCACTGCGTTCGATTCCCCACATCAGTTCGAACCGCTCCTGCCCGGAGGGCGCCACCTGGGCGAATTGAAGGAACGCGGCGATCAGATCGCCAGGGCCTCGCTGCTGCTTCAAGGCGGCGCGCATCCCAGCGTGCTGGCGGTACTGCGCCAACTGGTGAGGGCGATGAACTCGTACTACTCGAATCGGATCGAGGGACAGAGCACGCATCCGCTCTACATCGCGCAAGCGCTGACCCGCAGCTTCGCCGACCAGCCCGACATCGCCGCGAGGCAGCGCCTGGCCGTCGCGCATGTCGAGGCCGAGCAAGCGTTGGAACGCCTCCTCCAGGACAACGCCGACCCGCTGGTCAGTGCCTTCACGATCCTGGCCCACCGCGAGTTGTATGAGCGCCTGCCCCCAAAAGATCGCCGGTCGGAAGAAGGCACCGTGATCGAACCCGGCGAGATCCGGACGACCGACGTGGCGGTCCAGCGTCATCAGCCGCCGACGCATGCGTCGCTGCCAAGGTTCCTCGCCCGCTTCGACCAGGTGTTTGCCAAGCGATGGGTGATGAGCGACCTGCCTTTCGTGGTGGCTTGCGCGCACCACCGCATGGCGTGGGTGCATCCCTTCGCCGACGGCAACGGGCGGGCCACCCGCCTCCAGACGCATGCGGCGCTGTGGACGCTGTCAGGCGGACTCTGGTCGGTGAATCGCGGCTTTGCGCGGCGTCGGGACGAGTACTACGCCCGCCTGTCCGAGGCCGACATGGCCCGCCAGGGCGACCTCGACGGCCGCGGCAATCTCAGCGAACGCACGCTGGTGCGGTGGTGCGACTTCTTCCTGGAGACCTGCGAGGACCAGGTGGCGTTCATGGGCAAGCTGCTCGACCTGCCCCACATGCGGACGCGCCTGGCGCAGTTGGCGGCCGTCCGTCGGCAGGAGCCTGGAAAGGACCTGGTCTACCGGCCCGGGATCGAGCTGCTGCTGTATCACCTCTTCGCCGCCGGGCCGCTCAGCCGCGGCGAGTTCCAGCAACTGACGGGACTGCCGCAGCGCACGGCGGCAAGAGTCCTGAAGGGACTGCTCGACGACGGCATCGTCAGCTCGGAAAGCCGGAACTCCGCCGTGCATTTCGCGCTGCCGCTCGATGCCCTGCCCATCCTGCTGCCCGGCCTCTACCCGGAAGCAGCGGCCCCTCTCTGAAGAAAAAAAGCCCCGCCGGCTTGTGGCCAGCGGGGCTGCTCGCACGGAGCGAACGGTCAGGTTGCCTTTGACGCGGCTAACGCCGCGCCCGAGATCGACCGAGGAGACAAACGTTGAAAGCGTGTGGCGCGGTCCCCGCGGGACTCAGCGCGCCGTGTTGATCTGGTCGAAGACGCCGCCGTCGTCGAAGTGCGTCTTCTGCGCGTTGCGCCAGCCGCCGAAGACCTCGTCGATCGTCACCAGCTTCACCGGCGCGAACTGCTTGGCGTACTTCGCCGCCACCTTCGGATCGCGCGGCCGGTAATAGTTCTTCGCGGCGATCTCCTGCCCTTCCGGCGAATACAGGTACTCCAGGTAGGCCTGCGCCACCTTGCGCGTGCCCTTCTTGTCCACCGTCTTGTCCACCACCGACACCGGCGGCTCCGCCAGGATCGACAGGCTCGGCGTCACGATCTGCACCTTGTCCGGTCCCAGCTCCTTCACCGCCAGGTAAGCCTCGTTCTCCCAGGCGATCAGCACGTCGCCGATGCCACGCTCGACGAAGGTCGTCGTCGCGCCGCGCGCGCCCGAGTCCAGCACCTTGGTGTTGGCATAGATCCGCTTGACGAAGGCCTTGGCCGAGTCCGCGTTGCCGCCCGGCTGCTTGAGCGAATACGCCCAGGCCGCCAGGTAGTTCCAGCGCGCGCCGCCCGAGGTCTTCGGGTTCGGCGTGATCACGTCGATGCCGCTGCGCGCCAGGTCCGGCCAGTCGTTGATGTGCTTCGGATTGCCCTTGCGCACCAGGAACACGATCGTCGAGGTGTACGGCGACGCGTTGCTCGGCAGGCGCTTCTGCCAGTCCGCCGGCAACAGCTTGCCGTGGTCGTGCAGCGCGTCGATGTCGTAGGCCAGCGCCAGCGTCACCACGTCCGCGTCCAACCCGTCGATCACCGAGCGCGCCTGCTTGCCCGAGCCGCCATGCGAGTTCTTCACCGTCACCGTCTCGCCGGTCTTGGCCTTCCAGTACTTGGCGAACGCCGCGTTGAAGTCCTGGTACAGCTCGCGCGTCGGGTCGTACGAGACATTGAGCAGCGTGACCGCGCCCTGCGCATGGGCCAGGGGCATCAGCGCCCCACCCAGCAAGGCGGCGGTGGCGAGCAGCGAGACGGAGCGGCGAATGACGTTCACGGGATGGTTCTCATGACGAGGGGTTGGGGGAGCGCCCAATGTAGGCAAGCCCACATTGGAACGGAACCAAGAAGTTCTGCTTAGCTTTGCACGCCGGCATCGGGATCGCGGGCCAGGGGCGAGCCGCAATGAAAAGGGGCCGTTCCCTCGTGAGGAACGGCCCAACGCCGGGGCACGGTCGCGCCGGCGGTCGGAACCCCCGGATCAGCCGCCGAAGCGGTGCTCCAGCTCGATCCAGCCCTGGCGGCCATGCGGCAGGTAGTAGCCCACCGGGTAATACGGCCAGGTCGCGCTCGGGTCGCGGCGGACCTTGTCGAACACGTTGTTGACGATCACGCTGACGCGCGTGTTCTTGGCCAGCTGCCAGGCCGTGCTGGCGTTGACGTTCCAGTACGGGCCCGCCCAGGCGCCGCGCTCCTCGCCGGGAATGCGGCCGTTGCGCTGCGTGGCGATCGTGTGCGACCAGTCGCCGATGCGCCAGTTCAGGCTGGCGTTGAGCCGGCTTGGCCAGTCGCCGAAGTCGCGCGTGCCCACGACGTTGTCGTTCGAGTCGCCCGCGAACTGCTGGTAGCGGAAGCTCTTCACCTTCGTGTACTTCGCGTCCACGCTCCAGCGGCCCCAGCCCTCGGTCGACCAGCTGTAGCGCGTGCCGACGTCGATGCCCCAGGTCGACTCGCTGGCCGCGTTGATCGGATTGACGCGGATCTCCGCCACCTCGCCCGGGCGCACCAGCGCGTCCAGCGGATTGCGGCGCACCCGCGCGATCGCGTCCTGGCAGGTCGGCGAGCCGATGTCCTTCGCCCCGGCGCGGCAGTCCGCCTCGGTGCGCAGCACGCCGTCGGCGCTCAGGTCGGTCACCAGGTCACGGATCGCGATCTTCCACAGGTCCACCGACAGGTCGAACGACGCCGCCGGCTGCCACACCGCGCCCACGCCCCACGAACGGCCGCGCTCGGACTTCAGGTCCGACGAGCCGGTGCGCACGTAGTTGAAGCCAGGCGAGACGTTGGCGAAGTCGCAGCTCGACAGCGGCTGTCCCGCCTGCGCGCAACGGTAGTAGTCCGTCGACGACGAGTAATAGCCCTTGGTCTGCTGCGCGAAGATGTAATTCATGTCCGGCGCGCGGAAGCTGGTCGCGTGCTGCGCGCGCAGCAGCAGCGACGCCAGCGGCCGGAACTCCAGGCCCGCGTTGTAGGTCGTGCTGCCGTCGTGGCGGCCGGCGAAGTTGTAGCGGTCATGGCGCGCGGCCAGCGTGGCCGTCAGCTGCTTCGTGATCGGCGCGTTCAGCTCGCCGCCCAGCGCCAGCCGGTCGCGCGTGCCGCGCACCGCCGGCGAGGTGCTGGTGTTGTAGAAGACGTCGGTGCCCAGCCGCGGGTCGGCCTCGTTGCGGAAGCCCTGCGTGCCGGCTTCGGCCACCGCCGCCGCCTTCACCGGACCGCCGGGCAGCGAGAACCACTCGCCGCTGGCCGTGGCGCTCAGCTGCTGGCTCCAGCTCGCGTTGCGCGTCCAGCTGCGGCCGGTGACGCTGTCGATCTCCGCCTGGGTCAGCGGCCGGAACAGCCGCGCCGGATCGGCCGAGTAGATCGCCGTGCCGTCCGACTCGGTGCCGAGCTTGGGGCCCAGCAGCAGCTGGTCGATGCCCGACAGCAGCCGCGGCGTCGTCGTGCGGTTCAGGTAGTACGAGCTGTTGGCGGCGACCTCGTAGGTCCAGCTGCCGGCCAGCTCGCCGCGCGCGCCGACGGCGACGTTGTGCGTCGCGTCCTGCCACTTGCGGTTGAAGCGGTCGACGCCGCCCAGCTCCTCGGGCGCGAAGCGCCGCGTCCAGGTCTCGAGCAGGCCGGTGCGCGCGTTGCGGAAGTAACTCTTGCCGGTGACCTCGGAAGTCCAGCTCGGGCCGCGGGTGTTGTTCTCGGTCCGCGCCCAGCCGAACTGGCCCTCGGCGAACAGCTCCAGCCCGGGGTGGACCTGCCAGGTCAGCTGCCCCGCCGCCTGCGCGCTGCGGTTGCCGGTCTGCGTGGTCCAGAAGCTCGGCGACGCGCGGCCGCTGCCGCAGAAGGTGCCGGTCTTGCCGGTGTAGGCGCTGGTCGAGCCCTCGAAGAGCCCGGTCGCGCCGGCGCAGCCGTCGGCCGGCGTCAGGTACTTGCCGGTGGTCGCGTCGCGGCGGCCGATGACCGCCGTCGGCGCCGCGCCCTTGAGCGTGGAATCGGCCATGAAGTCGCGCTGGCGGCTCCAGATCGGCTCGCGGCCGCTCAGCTCCACGCCCCACACGCCCTGCACCGGGCCGGCGTCGAAGCCGCCGGTGATCTGCGCGCGGGCGTTCTCGCCGCCGCCGCGCTGCGTGCCGCCGGCGCGCAGGTTCACGGTGACGCCGTCGACGTGTTTCTTCAGCACGATGTTGACCACGCCGGCGATCGCGTCCGAGCCGTAGACGGACGACGCGCCGCCGCTGAGCACCTCGATGCGGTCGATCAGCGCCGACGGGATGTTGGCGATGTTGACGAAGTTGACCGAGCCCTCGTAGGCGGTGGGGTAGTCGGCGACGCGCCGGCCGTTGACCAGCACCAGCGTGTGGTTGGGCCCGAGCCCGCGCAGGCTGATCGCGTTGGCCGCCGGCGTGAAGGTGTTGCCGAAGTCCTCGCCCTGCGTGAAGCCGGTGTTCTCGGTCAGGTTGCTCAGCGCGTCGGAGACGTTCTTGTAGCCGAGGCGGTCCAGGTCTTCCGACTTGATCACGGTGACCGGGCTCGGCCCCTCGCTGCTGACGCGCGAGATGCGCGAGCCGGTGACCACCACCGACGGCAGCGGCGCGTCCTTGGCCGCGGGGTCCTTGGCGGGCGCCGGCTGCTCGGCGGCGGAGGCCGCGGCCTTGGCGGGCGCGGTCTCCTGCGCGAAGGCGGCGGTGAGGGGATAAGCGGCGGCGAGCGCGGCCACCAGCGTGGCGGCCGTCCGGGTGAGGCGGACCGCGGGCGCGACGAAGGGCTTCAAGTGACTTCCTTGTGGGAGTGATCAGGGGAGCCCGTCACTCTAGGAAGCGGCCCTCGCGGGAAGAACCAATCGATTCAGCTTTGCTTTGTCGTGCACCGCGAGGATGCACATGCGGAAATTCTTTCGGCACCCCCGCGGTCGACGACGTCGTCGTCGTCGATGGCCCGACTCAGTCCGAGCCGCCGGGCGCCACGCGCGCCTGCTCGACCAGGTCGCGCGTGAGCGGCGGCGCGAAGGTCTCGATGAACGCGTAGACGTAGTCGCGCAGGTAGGCGTCGCGCCGCACCGCCAGCCGCGTCAGGTTGTCGGCGAAGAGATGGCGCGCGTCGATCGCGCGCAGGTGGCGGTCGCGCTCCTCGTCGTAGGCGATCGCCGCGACGATGCCCACGCCCAGGCCCAGCTCGACGTAGGTCTTGATCACGTCCGCGTCCATCGCGACCAGCACCACGTCGAGATCCAGCCCCGCCTTGGCGAACGCGTCGTCGATGTGCGAGCGGCCGGTGTAGCCGGTCTCGTAGGTGATGACCGGGAACTGCGCCAGCCGCTCCAGCGTCAGCGGCGTGCCGGCGTTGGCCTCGGCCTCCAGCGGATGGCCAGGCGGCACCAGCACCGTGTGGGTCCAGCGGTAGCACGGCAGCGTCAGCAGCTGCGGATGCAGCGCGAGCGCCTCGGTGGCGATGCCGATGTCGGCTTCGCCGTCGATCAGCAGCCGCGCGACCTGCTGCGGCGAGCCCTGCGTGAACTGCAGGCTGACCTCGGGGTGCGAGTCGCGGAAGTCGCGCACCGCCGGCGGCAGCGCGTAGCGCGCCTGGCTGTGCGTGGCGGCGATGCGCAGGTGGCCGCTGTCGGCGCGGGCGAAGTCCTCGCCGGCGCGGCGCAGGTTCTCGGCCTCGCGCAGCAGCCGCTCGACGATCGGCATCACGTTGCGGCCCGGCTCGGTCAGGCCGGTCAGGCGCTTGCCGGCGCGCACGAAGATGTCGATGCCGAGCTCGTCCTCGAGCTCGCGGATCTGCCGGCTCACGCCGGGCTGCGAGGTGTGCAGCGCCTGCGCCACCTCGGTCAGGTTGAAGTTGCGGCGCTGGGCCTCGCGGACGGATCGGAGCTGTTGGAAGTTCATCGTCGGGGGGCTGAGGCCCGCCGCGCGGCGGCGACAGGCTCATGGATTTGCTTATGCGGATTGATTATTCGAATCCGCGCCCGCGATGTCCTCCAACAAATATCGATAAGCAATCCCGCGGCCGGCGCATGTGCAAACCACGCGCGGCGCGATGCCGCGCCGCCCTCGGCCCGCGCGCGTCGCGCGGCCGACGAGCCCTCGCCTGTCAGGCGTCCGGGTCCATCGCCTCGCGCACCGCGTCCTCGGTGAGCTCGGCCACGCACTCCTGCAGGAAGCGATAGGCGAAGCCCCGCAGGTAGTGGCCGCGCTTGAGCGCGATGCGCGTGGTGTTCGGCGGGAACAGGTGGCTCGCGTCGATCAGGCGCAGGCCCGCGTCGCGCGTCGGCTCGAAGGCCATCGCCGCGATCACGCCGACGCCCAGGCCCACCTGCACGTAGGTCTTGATCACGTCCGCGTCCAGCGCCGACATCACCAGGTCCGGCGCCAGTCCCGCGGCGGCGAAGCTCGCGTCGATGCGCGCTCGCCCGGTGTAGCCCTCGTGGTACGTGATCAGCGGCTGCTCGGCCAGCGCGTCCAGCGTCAGCGGCTGCGTCGTCAGCGGATGGCCCTCGGGCACGACGACGGCGTGCCGCCATTCGTAGAACGGGAAGGTGACGAAGGCGTCGTCCTTGCCGAGCGCCTCGGTGGCGATGCCGATGTCGGCCTCGCCGGACTGCAGCAGCGAGACGATCTCCGACGGGCTGCCCTGGTGCAGCACCAGGTGGACCCGCGGATAGGCCGCCTTGAAGCGCGCCACCACCTGCGGCAGCGCGTAGCGCGCCTGCGTGTGCGTGGTCGCGATCGTCAGCTGGCCCTGGTCCGCGCTGCTGAACTGCTGCGCCAGCCGCTTGATGTTGCGCACGTCCTGCAGCATCCGGTCGACGACGACCGCCAGCTCCTTGCCCGGCTCGGTCAGCCCGAGCAGCCGCTTGCCGCGGCGCTGGAAGAGCTCGACGCCGAGCTCGTCCTCCAGGTCCTTGATGTGCTTGCTGACACCCGACTGCGACGTGAACAGCGCCGCCGCCACCTCGGTCAGGTTGAAGTTCTGCTGCACCGCCTCCCGGACGATGCGCAACTGTTGCAGGTTCATGTGGGCATCCCCATCGTCAATCTCCGCGCGGGGCCGCTGGGCCCGCCCCTCGAGGGGCTGGCGAAGCCGGTAGGGGTGGTTCTTGTCAGGCCGCCTGGTCGATGCCGAACAGGCTCAGGCGCGAGGCCTGCAGCCGCACCTGCTGGCCGGCTGCGAGTTGCAGCGCCTCGGCCTGCTCGCGGCTGAGCTCGGCTTCCAGGTGCTCGCCCTGCGCGCCGCGCAGCTCGACGCGCGCGGCGGCGCCGAAGGCCAGCACGCGTTCGACGGTGGCCGGCAGCCCCGGCGCGTCCTGCGTCGGGATGATGGTCAGCTCATGCGGACGCGCGTAGGCCTGCACCAGGCCGTGCGAGGCGCCTTCGATCGTCGCCGCGGCGCCCTGCGCCAGCGTCTGGTCGCCGACGCGCACGATGCCACTGTCGACGCGGCCCTCGAAGCGGTTGACCGCGCCGAGGAAGCCGTAGACGAAAGGCGTCGCCGGACGCTGGTAGACCTCGGTCGGCGAGCCGACCTGCTCCACGCGGCCGTGGTCCATCAGCACGACGCGATCGGCGACTTCCAGCGCCTCTTCCTGGTCGTGGGTGACGAAGATGCTGGTGATGTGCAGCTCGTCGTGCAGCCGGCGCAGCCAGCGGCGCAGCTCCTTGCGGACCTTGGCGTCGAGCGCGCCGAAGGGCTCGTCCAACAGCAGCACCCGCGGCTCCACCGCCAGCGCGCGGGCCAGCGCGATGCGCTGGCGCTGGCCGCCGGAGAGCTGCGGCGGATAGCGGTCGGCCAGCCAGTCCAGCTGCACCAGCTGCAGCAGCTCGTGCACCTTGCGCTTGATCTCCGATTCGGACGGGCGCTGCTTGCGCGGCTTGACCCGCAGGCCGAAGGCGACGTTGTCGAACACCGTCATGTGGCGGAACAGCGCGTAGTGCTGGAACACGAAACCGACCTCGCGCTCGCGCACGTGCGTGTCCGACGCGTCGGCGCCGTCCAGCAGCACCTGGCCGCGGTCGGCGGTCTCCAGCCCCGCGATGATGCGCAGCAGCGTCGTCTTGCCGCAGCCCGACGGGCCCAGCAGCGCGGTCAGCTCGCCGGTGGGGAAGTCCAGGCTGACGTCGCCCAGCGCGGTGAAGCTGCCGAAGGACTTGTGGATGTTGCGGACCTGGATGCTCATGCTTCTTCCTTCACGATGCTGCGCGTCGCTTGCCACTCGATGAACTGCTTCAGGCCGAGCGTGACCAGCGCCAGCAGCGCCAGCAGCGAGGCCACCGCGAAGGCGGCGGCGAACTGATATTCGTTGTAGAGGATCTCGACCTGCAGCGGCAGCGTGTTGGTCTGGCCGCGGATGTGACCCGAGACCACCGACACCGCGCCGAATTCGCCGAAGGCGCGCGCGTTGCACAGGATCACGCCGTAGAGCAGGCCCCACTTGATGTTGGGCAGCGTCACATGCCAGAAGGTGCGGAAGCCGCTGGCGCCGAGCACGGTGGCGGCCTCTTCCTCGTCGCGGCCTTGGGCCTGCATCAGCGGGATCAGCTCGCGCGCGACGAAGGGGAAGGTCACGAACACGGTGGCCAGCACGATGCCGGGCACGGCGAAGATGATCTTGATGTCGTGCTCGGCCAGCCAGGGGCCGAACCAGCCCTGCGCGCCGAAGATCAGCACGTAGATCAGGCCCGCGACCACCGGCGACACCGAGAACGGCAGGTCGATCAGCGTGATCAGCAGCTGCTTGCCGCGGAAGTCGTGCTTGGTGATGGCCCAGGCGGCGCTGACGCCGAAGACGATGTTCAGCGGCACCGAGATCGCCGCGGCCAGCAGCGTCAGCTTGATCGCGGAGACGGCGTCGGGCTCGATGAGCGAGGCCAGGTAGGTGTCCCAGCCCTTGCGCAGCGCCTCGGTGAAGACCGCGGCGAGCGGCATCAGCAGGAACAGCGCGAAGAACCCGAGGCCCAGCGTCAGCAGCGTCCAGCGCACCCAGCGCTTTTCCGCGGTGGCGGGGTTGCCCTGGTAGTGGCCGGCGCCGCGGGCG
This sequence comes from Mitsuaria sp. GD03876, assembly GCF_029840635.1. Classification (GTDB taxonomy): domain Bacteria; phylum Pseudomonadota; class Gammaproteobacteria; order Burkholderiales; family Burkholderiaceae_C; genus Roseateles. The sequence goes on from NZ_JAOCCU010000001.1 coordinate 223,053, forward strand.
CGGCCGAGGGAAGCGGCGGATCCGGCCATCTCAGCGCCTCCCGTCCAGACCGTTGCGGCGCAGGCTCCAGGCCTGCAGGCCGTTGATGCCCAGCAGCAGCAGGAACGAGAACACCAGCATCACCACCGCGATCGCGGTGGCGCCGACGTAGTCGTACTGCTCGAGCTTGGTGATGATCATCAGCGGGGTGATCTCGCTGACCATCGGCATGTTGCCGGCGATGAAGATCACCGAGCCGTACTCGCCGACCGCGCGCGCGAAGGCCAGCGCGAAGCCGGTCAGCAGCGCCGGCGTCAGCATCGGCAGCACCACCAGGCGGAAGGCTTGCCAGCGGTGCGCGCCCAGCGAGGCGGCGGCTTCCTCCAGCTCGGTGTCCAGGTCCTCGAGCACCGGCTGCACCGTGCGCACGACGAAAGGCAGTCCGATGAAGATCAGCGCCACCAGCACGCCCAGCGGCGTGAACGCCACCTTGATGCCCAGCGGCTCCAGCCACTTGCCCATCCAGCCGTTGGGCGCGTACAGCGCGGTCAGCGCGATGCCGGCCACCGCGGTGGGCAGCGCGAAGGGCAGGTCGATCAGCGCGTCCACCAGCTTCTTGCCGAAGAAGTCGTAGCGCACCAGCGACCAGGCCAGGATGAAGCCGAAGATCACGTTGATGAACGCGCCCAGCAGCGCCGCGCCGAAGCTCAGCCGGTACGAGGCCAGCACGCGCGGCGAGGTCGCCGCGGCCCAGAAGGCCTCGGCGCCGTGGCCGGCGGACTTCAGGAACACCGCGCACAGCGGGATCAGCACCAGCAGCGACAGGTAGAAGAGCGTGAAGCCCAGCGTCGGCGCGAAGCCGGGCAGCACGCGGCGTCGCTTGCGGGCGGGCGCCGGGGCGGCCTGCGCGGCGGGGAGCACGGCGGTGTTCATTCGGGTCGGGGGGCGTGAAAGTCGGCGGGAATCGGGTCGGCGCAGCCTAGCAGCGCCGCCGGGGGCGGCGCATCGGCATCTTCAGCGGCGGGCGGCCATGATCTGGTCGTAGGTGCCGCCGTCGGCGAAGTGCGTCTTGCCGACCTTGGCCCAGCCGCCCAGCGTCTGGTCGACGCTGAACAGCTTGATCGGCGCGAAGCGCTTCTCGTGCTTCTTGAAGACCGCCGCGTCGCGCGGGCGGAAGTTGTTCTGGGCGATGATTTCCTGGCCTTCCGGCGTCCACAGGAAGTCCAGGTAGGCCTTGGCCAGCGCGGCCGAGCCCTTCTTGGCGACCACCTTGTCGACCACCGCCACCGGGGCGTCGGCCTCGATGGAGATGCTGGGCGCGACGACCTCGAAGTTGCCCTTGCCGAACTCGTTCTCGATCAGCTCGGCCTCGGACTCGAAGGTCAGCAGCACGTCGCCGATGCCACGCTGGGTGAAGGTGGTGGTGGCGCCGCGGCCGCCGCCGTCCAGCACCGGCACGTTGGCCAGCACCTTGGTGACGAAGTCCTTGGCCTGCGCGTCCGTGCCGCCCTTGGCGACGACGCTGCCCCAGGCGGCCAGGTAGCCGTAGCGGCCGTTGCCGGTGACCTTGGGGTTGGGAATGATCACCGAGACGCCGGGACGGGCCAGGTCGGCCCAGTCCTTGATGCCCTTCGGATTGCCCTTGCGGACCAGGAACAGCATCGTCGAGCTGTACGGCGCGGCGCCGTTGGGGAACTTGGTGCGCCAGTCGGCGCCGGTCAGGCCCTTCTCGGCCAGCGTGTCGACGTCGGTGGCCTGGTTCATCGTGACCACGTCCGCCTCCAGGCCGCCGATCACCGAGCCGATCTGCTTGGACGAGCCGCCGTGCGACTGGTTCACCGTGACGGTCTGGCCGGTCTTGGCCTTGTAGGCGGCGACGAAGGCGGGGTTGACCTGCTTGTAGAGCTCGCGCGCCACGTCGTACGAGACGTTCAGCAGCGTCGCCTGCTGCGCCGAGGCCAGTACCGGCATGCCCAGCAGCGGGACCGCGGCGGCCAGCATCAGCGCCTGGCGGCGGGAGACGGAGAACAGGGAGCGGGTCGTGGAAGCGGCGTTCTTGGACATGGCAGGCAGGGCAAGCAGGCGGGGGCCGGCGACGTTGGGGTCGGGCTGCGCAGCTTGCCAACAAGTCCTTATTCCAGGAACGATTGTTTGAGCATTTGCTTATTTCGCATAACGCATATGCAAAGAACGGGAACCGATGTCCGGCGCAGGACCACGCTCCCTCCGAAGGGCGGGCCGGGTGGCGAGCCGGGAGCAACTCCGCTAGGCTGCATCGGATCGAGTGGGAGGACCCGCGTCCATGATGACCGCCCAGATTCCCGGGAACGAGGCTGAACGGATCCAGGCGCTGCGCGAGCTGCTGATCCTGGACACGCCGCCGGAAGAGCGCTTCGACCGCATCGTCGAGTTCGCCGCCGAGGAGTTCGGCGTGCCGATCGCCTTGATCAGCCTGGTCGACGACCACCGCCAGTGGTTCAAGGCGCGCTTCGGCCTGGCGGTCTGCGAGACCGGCCGCGACGTCAGCTTCTGCGGGCACGCGATCCACGTCTCCGAGGTGATGGTGGTGAACGACGCGACGCAGGATCCGCGCTTCGCCGACAACCCGATGGTGCTGGGGCCGCCGCACATCCGCTTCTACGCGGGCGCGCCGCTGGAGGTGCGCCCCGGCGTGCGCATCGGCACGCTGTGCCTGATCGACCGCCGCCGCCGCGCGCTGGACGACACCGACCTGGCCATCCTGATGAGCCTGCGCGACCTGGTGGTGTCGGAACTGGTGGCCGACGTCGAGGAGCCCCGCGCATGACCGCCGCGACCCACCCCCAGCTGCTGCTGGTCGATCCGCATTCGTTGTTCCGGCGCACCGTCGCGATGGTCGCGCGCCAGCTGCAGATCGCCGAGGTCCACGAGTCCAGCAGCCTCGAGGCGGCGCACCGGCTGCTCGAGCACCAGCCGATGGACGGCCTGCTGCTGGACATCGGCCAGGGGCTGGACGCGCTGGCGCTGCTGCAGAGCGTGCGCGCCGGGGCGCTGCGCTGCCCGGCCGGCACGCCGGTGGCGCTGACGGCCGAGGCCTGCGACCTGTCCACCGCGCAGCTCTACAAGGAGCTCAACGTGCGGCGGATCATGCTCAAGCCGTTCAAGGTGAAGACGGCGCTGGAAGTGATCCAGGACCTGGCGCGGCCAGGCGTGCCGCAGTAGCGACGACCCTCAACCCTCCGGGCCCGCTCCCGCAAGCGGGAGCAGCGGGGTTACTCCACCCAGTGCTGGGCGACCCAGGCGGGCGGCAGCACGAAGCTGCGCAGGTGGCGCCAGCGGTGCTTGACGCCGCCGGCGAAGGCCGCGCGGAAGTGGTCCCAGGGCTTCTCGTGCGGCGGATCCTCGGTGTTCCAGCGGCCCAGCATCACGTCGGCCGGGTTCGGGCCGCCGGGGAAGGTCACGATGCGCGCGCCGGCCGGCAGCCGGGCGGTGCGGAAGTAGCGCAGCGGGAACGGCGGCAGGCAGTGCAGCCGGAAATGGCGCGTCCACAGGTGCGGCCAGAACTTGATGCCGCCGGGCACCGACGCGGTCACCCAGTGCTGCTCGAAGCCATGCTTGTCGGCCACGGCCTGCGGGTTGGCGCGGAATTTCTCGATGATGTGCGGGTACTTGCCGACCGGGAAGCGGAACACCGAGGTCTGGCCCAGGCGCTGCATCGGCTTGGCCCAGTTGCGGGCCAGGATCACGTCGTCGGGGTTGCCGTAGCTGAAGTAGCCGTCGATGTTGTCGACGATCACCGAGTCCAGGTCCACGAACAGCACCGGGCCGGACAGCCCGGTCTTCTCGCCCATGTCGGCGCTCCACATGACCAGCTTGCGCCACTTGCCCATCGACCGCTTGGGCCATTCGCAGCCCAGCTCGGGCAGGTCGTAGGCGTCGACCTCGGGGCGCAGGCCCTCGGCGTTGTCGGTCAGGCAGACCAGGCGGAAATCGCCGGTGATGTGCCGCCGCAGCATGCCGTACAGGCGGTTGACGTATTCAGGGCCGTAGGCGGTTCCCCACTTCACGCAGATCACTTGTTTCATTGGGGCTCCCGCTCCTTATTCGTTGTCCCTGCTTCCGATAGGGAAGGGCGTCACTATACGCAGGTGTGTGTAACTGAATTGCAAACAAGGCTATCCCCTGGGTGAGGAGCGGCGCGCAAGGCCGGATGGGCGAATGGCGGATGAACGGCCGGGATATGCGGAAAGCCTGCTAGGACATGCCAGGAGCTTCGTTCCGGCCTGCCAAGCCGCTGCCTAGAGTCGGCCGCCATGACCACCCTCGCCGCGCCCTCCTCCGCCTCGCCGTCCGCCGCGCCCGTCGTTCCCGTCGCGTCGTTCTCGGCCGCCCTGTCCGACGACGCCCCGCCGCAGGACTTCGAGATCCGCGCCTTCGACGCGCCGCTGGGCGCCGAGGTGCTGGGCCTCGATCTCGCCCGGCCGCTGGACGACCGGGACTTCGCCCGGCTGCACCGGGCGCACCTCGACCACCACGTGCTGGTGTTCCGCGACCAGCGCATCACCCCGGCCCAGCACATCGCGTTCAGCCGGCGCTGGGGCCCGCTGCAGATCCACGTGCTGCGCAACTTCCAGCTGCCCGGCCATCCGGAGATCCTGCAGGTCTCCAACGTTCGCGACGCCGAAGGCCGGCCGGTCGGCCTGGGCGACGCGGGCCAGTACTGGCATTCGGACCTCTCCTACAAGGAGCGCCCCAGCCTCGGCTCGCTGCTGCATGCGCAGGAGCTGCCGGCCGAGGGCGGCGACACGCTGTTCGCCAACCAACACCTGGCCTATGACGGCCTGCCGCTGGCGCTGAAGACGGCGATCGCCGGCAAGCGCGCCGAGCACAGCTACCTGGCCCGCTATGAGGAACTGCGCGCGCGCAACCCCTGGCGGCCGGCGCTGACGCCGGCGCAGATCGCCGAGGTGGCGCCGGTGTCGCAGCCGGTGGTGCGCACGCACCCGGAGACCGGGCGCCGCGCGCTGTTCGTCAGCGAGCACTTCACGACGCGCCTCCTGGACGTGCCCGAGGACGAAAGCCGCGACCTGCTCGCCCAGCTGTTCGAGCACTCGAGCCGCAAGAGCATCGTCTACCGCCACCGCTGGCTGCCGCACGACCTGGTGTTCTGGGACAACCGCTCGCTGCTGCACCTGGCCGCCGGCTGCCCGGAGCACCTGCGCCGCCACCTCCACCGCACCACCATCGAAGGCGACGTCCCCGCATGAAGCTCCTTGCTCACCCCACCCGGCGTTCCACGATCCAGGCGCTGATGAGCGGCGCGCTGGCCGGCGCCCTGGCGCTGTCGGCGCTGCCCGCCCGCGCCGAAGGCCGGATCCGCATCGCCGAGCAATTCGGCATCGTCTACCTGCTGCTCAACGTCGCGCAGGACCAGCAGCTGATCGAGAAACACGGCAAGGCCGCCGGCGTCGACATCCAGGTCGACCGCGTGCAGCTCTCCGGCGGCCCGGCGATCAACGAGGCGCTGCTGTCCGGCAGCATCGACATCGCCGGCGCGGGCGTCGGTCCGCTGCTGACGCTGTGGGACAAGACGCAGGGCCGCCAGAACGTGCGCGGCATCGCCTCGCTGGGCAACTTCCCCTATTACCTGACGAGCAGCAATCCGGCGGTCAAGACGATCGACGACTTCGGCGACAAGGACCGCATCGCGCTGCCGGCGGTGGGCGTGTCGGTGCAGTCGCGGATCCTGCAGCTGGCCTCGGCCAAGCGCTGGGGCGACGCGCAGTTCAACAAGCTCGACCGCCTGCAGGTCGCCCTGCCGCATCCCGAGGCGACCGCGGCACTGATCAAGGGCGGCACCGAGATCAACGCGCACTTCGGCAATCCGCCGTTCCAGGAACAGGGGCTGGCCGCCAACCCGAACGTGCACATCGTGCTCAACAGCTACGAGGTGCTGGGCGGGCCGGCGTCGGCGACGGTGCTGTACACGACCGAGAAGTTCCGGCGCGACAACCCGAAGACCTACCAGGCGTTCATCGGCGCGCTGGCGGAGGCGGCCGACTTCATCGCGAAGAACCCGGAGCGCGCGGCCGACATCTACATCCGCAACGAGAACTCCAAGGTGCCCAAGGAGCTGCTGCTGAAGGTGATCAGGAACCCGGAGGTGCAGTTCAAGATCACGCCGCAGAACACCTACGCGCTGGCGGCCTTCATGCACCGGATCGGCGCGATCAAGAACAAGCCGGCGTCGGCGCGGGATTACTTCTTCGACGACCCGCACAACGCGGGCGGGAGCTGAGCATGAGCGCGGTGCTGGAGCGGCTTGACGCGCAGGACACCGTGCCGGCCGCCGAGGCCTGCCTGGCCTGCGAGGGGGTGGATGCCCGGGTCGACGCGTCGCGGGTGCGGTTGCGGGTGGACGGCGTCAGCCTCGACTACCGCGGCGAGCGCGGCATCGTGCGCGCCACCCACCGGGTCGGCTTCGACGTGCTGCCGGCCGAGCGTTTCGTGCTGCTGGGCGCGTCGGGTTGCGGCAAGTCGTCGCTGCTGAAGGCGGTGGGCGGCTTCGTCGCGCCGGCGGAGGGCCGGATCCTCGTCGACGGCGTGCCGGTCAGCGGGCCGGGACCGGACCGCATCGCGGTGTTCCAGGAATTCGACCAGCTGCCGCCGTGGAAGACGGTGCTGGAGAACGTGGCTTTCCCGCAGGTTGCGTCGGGCTCGGCGCCGCGCCAGGAGGCGCTGGAGCGGGCGCGCGACTGGCTGGCGCGCGTGGGCCTGGCCGACTTCGCGTCGGCGTATCCGCACCAGCTGTCGGGCGGCATGAAGCAGCGCGTGGCGGTCGCGCGGGCGCTGGCGATGAAGCCGCGGGTGCTGCTGATGGACGAGCCCTTCGCGGCGCTCGACGCGCTGACGCGCCGGCGCATGCAGGACGAGTTGCTCGCGCTGTGGGAGCAGGAGCGCTTCACGCTGCTGTTCGTGACGCATTCGATCGAGGAAGCCTTGCTGGTGGGTCACCGGGTGCTGGTGCTGTCGCCGCATCCCGGCCGGGTGCGCGCCGAGCTGAATGCGCAAGGCCTGACGGCGGCGCAGCGCGCGGCGCAGGCACAGCGAATCGAACGGTTGCTGTTCGGCGAGGAGCGTGCCGCATGACCGTCACCGCGCTGCCGACGGCGCGGCCGCTGGAGCCGCCGCGGAATGGCGGTCCGTCGAGCGCCCTGCCGCTTGCCCCGCCGCCGCGTGAGGAGCGGGAGATCGCGCTCCCGGACTACGTGCCGCCCGAGGCCGCCTCGTCATCGCCGTGGCGTCGCGCGCTGGACTCGAGCGCCTGGCGCCAGGCGGCGTTGCTCGCGCTGCTGGCGGCGTCGTGGGAAACCGCCGCCCGGCTGGCTGACAACGACCTGCTGCTGCCCACCTTCGGCGCCGCGGCGCGGGCGCTGTGGGAAGGCCTGGCGGGCGGCGAGCTGCTGCTCCGGGCCGGCCTGTCGCTGAAGCTGCTGCTGCAGGGCTACGCGCTGGGCGTCGTGCTGGCGTTGGGGCTGACGGCGCTGGCGACCTCGTCGCGCTGGGGCCGGGACCTGCTGTCGAGCCTGACGGCGATGTTCAATCCGCTGCCGGCGATCGCGCTGCTGCCGCTGGCGCTGCTGTGGTTCGGGCTCGGCGCGGGGAGCCTGGTGTTCGTGCTCGTGCACGCGGTGCTGTGGCCGCTGGCGCTGGCGGCGTCGGCGGGCTTCGCGTCGGTGCCGGAGACGCTGCGGATGGCCGGCCGGAACTACGGCCTGACGGGACCGCGCTACGTCGCGCAGATCCTGCTGCCGGCGGCGCTGCCGTCGATCCTGTCGGGGCTGCGCGTGGGCTGGGCTTTCGCGTGGCGGACCCTGATCGCGGCGGAGCTGTTCTTCGGCGCCTCGTCGGGCCAGGGCGGGCTGGGCTGGTACATCTTCCAGAACCGCAATGAACTGCAGACCGATCGCGTCTTCGCCGGCCTGGCGCTGGTGATCCTGATCGGCTGGCTGGTCGAGCGGCTGGTCTTCAGCACCATCGAACGCGCGACGGTCAGGCGGTGGGGCATGCAGCGGTGAGCGCGGCGGGCGCCGGCCGAGCCCCTCTTGGCGGTGCCTCGACATACGCGACACCGAGTCGTCCGGCCAACGCCGCCAGTCGCCTGTCGGCTGCCCAGAGTTGTGCCCCCGGGGTCTTGAGGGTCGACATCAACAGCGAGAGGTCGACCAGTCCGCAACCCTTGCCGAAGATGCGCTGCTCCTCGATCAGATCGATGACCTCATCGACGTCGACAGGAGCGCTCAGTTCCAGATCCTCCAATGTGGCGAGCGCCGTGGCACGTGGCTCCGGCAGTGAGCCGCAGCGGAGCTCGCCAAGGATCATGGGATGAGCGAGGATCACGTCCAACTCGAGGAGCGCCAACAGCGATGGGTTGTGGCGACGGAAGTGGTCGATCCAGACGGAGGTGTCCACGACGACTTTCATCATTGCAGCGCTTCCTCGTCCGCTGGATCTTGGCGGCGGCGCGGAATGTCCGGCAAGTGGGGCGCGATGCCGCCCATGGCCGCGAGGCGCAGCTGGGCCTGGCGGGCGATGAACCAGCGCAACGCCGTATTGATGAGTTGCTCGCGACTCATCGGCTCGTCCGCCACCTCGAGGGCGCGTTGATAGAGGGCTTCGTTGACCATGACCGTCCTGTGGATGCGGTGGGAGGGGCGACAGATTGATCCTCGACACGCGGGTCGTCATTGACCCGTATCGATGCCGATCCCGTCGACGCCCACCGACTCCAGTCGTCGCGACCCCAAAAACAAACGCCCCGGCCGAAGCCGGGGCGCTGCTCGCATCGGATGACAAGGTTCAGTTCATGGCTGGGTCTTGAGGTCCCTCGTGCTAGACGACATGGACGAAGGGTAGGCCGCCCCCCGCGTCGCGGGAACGAATCGAAGCGGATAAGCTGCTGCGGCAACCGCGCTTGAGACTCTCCCTCGCCCGCCACCGCGGCGATAAGCTGCGCGGTTTGCCCGGCGCCGGCGCCATCCTTGCCGCGCCCGGGTCCGAGACCCACATCCCACCAGGATCGAAGGAGCGCGCATGAGTGCCACGGAGACGACTTCCACCGCCACCACCGCCGTCAACACCCCCCCGCGGTGGCCCGACCGCCCCGCCGTGCTGGACCTCATCGGCAACACGCCGCTGGTCCCCGTCAACCGGCTCGACACCGGCCCCTGCCAGCTGTTCCTCAAGCTCGAGTCGCAGAACCCCGGCGGCTCGATCAAGGACCGCATCGGCCTGTCGATGATCGAGGCCGCCGAACGCGACGGCCTGCTGCCGCCCGGCGGCACCGTCGTCGAGGCCACCGCCGGCAACACCGGCCTGGGCCTGGCGCTCGTCGCGCGCGCCAAGGGCTACCGCGTCGTGCTCGTCGTGCCCGACAAGATGTCCGCCGAGAAGGTGCTGCAGCTCAAGGCGCTCGGCGCCGAGGTGCACATCACCCGCTCCGACGTCGGCAAGGGCCATCCCGACTACTACCAGGACCGCGCCGCGCGCCTGGTGCAGGACCTGCCCGGCGCCTGGTACGCCGACCAGTTCAACAACCCCAACAACCCGCTCGCCCACGAGACCACCACCGGCCCCGAGATCTGGCAGCAGGTCGGCCACCGCGTCGACGCGCTGGTCTGCGGCGTCGGCTCCGGCGGCACGCTGACCGGGCTGTCGCGCTTCTTCGCCAAGGTGCGCCCGGGCCTGGACCTGGTGCTCGCCGATCCGGCCGGCTCCATCCTCAAGGACTTCGTCGAGAAGGGCAGCTACGGCGAGGCCGGCTCCTGGGCCGTCGAGGGCATCGGCGAGGACTTCGTGCCGCCGATCGCCGACCTCAGTGGCGTGCGCCACGCCTACGCGATCACCGACGAGGAAAGCTTCTCCACCGCCCGCGACCTCTACCGCGCCGAAGGCATCCTGGCGGGCTCGTCCACCGGCACGCTGCTGGCCGCGGCGCTGAAGTACTGCCGCGCGCAGACCACGCCCAAGCGCGTCGTCACCTTCGTCTGCGACACCGGCACCCGCTACCTGTCCAAGGTCTACAACGACCCGTGGATGTTCGACCAGGGCCTGCTCAAGCGCGCCACCAAGGGCGACCTGCGCGACCTGATCGCGCGCCGCGCCGAGGACGGCGCCGTCATCAGCGTCAGCCCCGACGACACGCTCGCCACCGCCTTCTCCCGCATGCGCCAGGCCGAGGTCTCGCAGCTGCCGGTGCTCAAGGACGGCAAGCTCGCCGGGCTGCTGGACGAGTCCGACCTGCTGGCCCAGATGCACATGGACGCGCGCCACTTCAAGGACAGCGTGGACAGCGCGATGAGTCATGATGTGCAGACCCTGCCTCCGGGCGCGCCGCTGTCCGAGCTGATCGCGCAGCTGCGCAAGGGCCTGGTGGCCGTGATCGCCGACGATCGCGGCTTCTACGGCCTCGTCACCCGATTCGACCTGTTGAACCACTTGCGAAAGGGCTTGTCATGAGCCAGTCCCCGAACAACGACAACCACCCCGACGACGCCGACCTGCGCTTCGACACGCGCGCGATCCACGGCGGCCAGCATCCCGACCCGCTGACCGGCGCGGTGATGCCGCCGATCTACGCGACCTCGACCTACCGCCAGCAGAGCCCCGGCGTGCACCAGGGCTACGAGTACGGCCGCACCCACAACCCGACGCGCCAGGCCTATGAGCGCGCGATCGCCAGCCTGGAAGGCGGCGTGCAGGGCTACGCCTTCTCGTCGGGCCTGGCCGCGATGGCCACGGTGCTGGACACGCTGGACGCGGGCTCGCACATCGTCGCGGGCGACGACCTCTACGGCGGCAGCTACCGGCTGTTCGAGCGCGTGCGCAAGCGCAGCGCCAACCTGCAGGTCACCTACGTCGACAGCAGCGACGCCGAGAACGTCCGCGCCGCGCTGCGTCCCGAGACCAAGATGATCTGGATCGAGACGCCCAGCAACCCGCTGCTGAAGCTGACCGACCTGGCCGCCGTCGCCAAGATCGCGCGCGAGCACGGCGCGCTCGCCATCGCCGACAACACCTTCGCCAGCCCGTGGTCGCAACGGCCGCTGGAACTGGGCTTCGACGCGGTGATGCATTCGGCCACCAAGTACCTGAACGGCCACAGCGACGTGATCTCGGGCGTGGTCGTCGTCGGCGGCGAGCCGCGCCAGGCGGCGCTGCGCGAGCAGCTCGAGTTCCTGCACAACGCCGTCGGCTCGATCGCCGGGCCCTTCGACAGCTTCCTCGCGCTGCGCGGCCTGAAGACGCTGGCGCTGCGCATGGCGCGCCACAACGAGAGCGCGCTGGAACTGGCCCGCTGGCTCGAGGCGCAGCCCAAGGTGCGCCGCGTCCACTACCCGGGCCTGGAAAGCCATCCGCAGCTCGCGCTGGCCCAGCGCCAGATGCGCGGCGGCGGCGGAATGATCAGCGTGCAGCTCGACACCGACCTGGCCGGCGCGCGCCGCTTCCTGGAACGCGTGAAGATCTTCTCGCTGGCCGAGAGCCTGGGCGGCGTCGAGAGCCTGATCTCGCTGCCCGCGCTGATGACGCATGCGTCGATCCCGGTGGAGACGCGGGCGCGGCTGGGCATCACCGATTCGCTGGTCCGGATCTCGGCCGGCATCGAGGACGTCGAGGACCTGCGCGACGACCTGAAGGCGGGCCTGGCCGCGATCTGATCCGACCCGCCGGACGAACCGGAGTCGCTCCGGATCGAACGCGCCGCGACCGGGAGGTCGGCGGCGCGTTCTGCTTTTCCGAACCGCTTTCCGCACAAGAAACGAAGTGACTCGTGAAGAATGCGTGAAGATGTGCGCGCCAAACGCGCGGCGAACCGAACCGGCAGGGGCATGGACTGCACCCGGACCGGTCGACTCGCTGTCGAAAAAACCTTCGCTGGGACGTCGTTAACTTCCGTTTAAGCGAAGCTGGTTATCATCCCGGTTCGTCTTTTTCGGAGGCCCTGCCATGTCCGCCCTCAATTACCGTCATCTGCATTACTTCTGGGTCGTCGCCAAGGAGGGCGGCTTCGCCCGGGCGGCGGACCGGCTGGGCATGGCCGTGCAGACGATCAGCGCGCAGGTGCGGGAGCTGGAGCGCTCGCTGGGTCACCAGCTGCTCAAGCCCGAGGGCCGCGGCCTGGTGCTGACCGAAGCCGGCCAGGCCGCCTTCGCCCGCGCCGAGGAGATCTTCCAGATCGGCCAGATGGTGCCGCACGAGGTCCACGAGGCCGCCACGCAGCGCGTGCAGCGGCTGTCGGTGGGGCTGTCGGACGGCCTGTCGAAGCTGGCCGCGCACGCGCTGCTGGCGCCGGTGCTGGACACCCCGCAGCTGCGCCTGGTGTGCCATGAGGGCGAGGTCGACCAGTTGATCGGCGAGCTCGCGCTGCATCACCTGGACCTGGTGCTGACCGACCAGCCGGCGCCGGTCAACCCGACGCTGCGCATCACCAGCCAGCTGCTGGCCAGCACGACCGTCGACTGGTACGGCCCGGCCGAGCTGATCGAACGCGCCCGGCGCGCGCCGAACAAGGGCTTCCCGTACGTGCTGGAGACGCTGCCGGTGCTGCTGCCCACGCGCCACGCCTCGCTGCGCGCGAGCCTGGAGCGCTGGTTCGAGCAGCACCACATCCGGCCGCAGATCGTCGGCGAGTTCGAGGACAGCGCGCTGATGAGCGTCTTCGCGGCCCGCGGGCTGGGCGTGTTCCCGGTCAGCCGCCTGGGCGCCGACGACCTGTCGGTGATGTCGGGCCTGCACCTGCTGGGCCAGACCGAGGTGGTGGAGGACGTGCACGCGATCTTCTCGCGCCGCGGCCAGAACCATCCCCTCGTCGCCAAGCTGCTGCAGCGACGCGGCATGCAAGTTCAGGGGATTGACAGCGAATCGGAAATTGCTTCAGCAGAATGAGCAAGAACCAGGTTTCTACGAAGTCAAAGCGGCGTTAAGGTCGACGCCTCGTGCGCGCGCGAGCGCGCTTGCCGTCCAACGGCTCACACGGATCCAGGAGCACCTCTCATGAGCGACACCCAACGACAAGCCACGTCCACGGCGTGGACGCCCGCCACCGGCCACGGCGGCGATTCGGTCTTCACCCAGCGCGCCGACGTGGCGCGCGTGCTGCGCAACACCTACGCGCTGCTGTCGATGACGCTGCTGTTCAGCGGCGCCGTCGCGGCGGCCGCGGTGGCGTACAACCTGCCCGGCCCGGGCATGATCCTGACGCTGATCGGCTACTTCGGCCTGCTGTTCGCGATCCACAAGACGCAGAACTCCGCGGCCTCGGTGCCGCTGGTGTTCGCGCTGACCGGCTTCATGGGCTACACGCTGGGCCCCTTGCTGAGCGCCATCCTGACGCTGCCCGGCGGCGGCACGACGATCGCCATGGCGCTGGGCACCACCGGCGCGACCTTCCTGGTGCTGTCGGCCTACGTGCTGGCCACGAAGAAGGACTTCAGCTTCATGGGCGGCTTCCTGTTCGCCGGCATGATCATCGCGATCCTGGCGTCGCTGGCCAACTTGTTCTTCCAACTGCCGATGCTGGCGATGGTGGTCTCGGGCGTCGTGGCGCTGCTGTCGGTGGGCATGATCCTGTTCCACACCAGCATGATCGTGAACGGCGGCGAGCGGAACTACGTGATGGCCACCGTCAGCCTGTTCGTCTCGCTGTTCAACCTGTTCACCAGCCTGCTGAGCATCTTCGGCTTCGCCGGCTCCAGCGACGACTGACGGTCGCCGGAACAAGAAGGACACGCGATGAAGACCTTCCTGTGGTCGGTGACCGGGTTCCTGGCGCTGATCTGGAGCGGGTTGGCCTGGGCCGCCGCCGGCCTGGTGCGCTGGACGGTGGAGGCCCTCTCCACCGGCCGCGCCGCCGAGCTCGGCAAGACGGCGGTCGAGTTCAAGTTCCCCGCCTGGCTCGAGCCCTTCCTCGACACCGGCCTGCTGGAGGCGGCGCAAGCCGTCGTCCAGTGGCTGCTGGAGATGGCGGGCACCGGCGCGCCGATGGCGGGCACCGCGATCGGCTGGCTGGTGCCGCTGGTGTGGATCGGCTGGGCCCTCGGGCTGACGGTGCTGGTCGTGATCGCGCTGGTGCTGCACCAGCTGATCAAGCGGCTGCCGGGCACCGGCGGGCCGGTCGCGCCGGCCTTGCGCTGAGCGCGGCTCAGCCCCCGCAGGGCTGGACGATGCCGTCGCCGTGAGGCGCGGCGCGGAACTCGGGCAGCTGCTCGACCTCGGTCGCATAGGCGATGAGCGTCTGCAGCTGCTCCGCCGGCGGCAGCAGCTCCGGCGTCATCTCCCGCACGAATTCCCACATCACCCCGATCGTGACGCCGGCCAGCCCGATCGCGTCGCGCTCCGCGGACAGCGGCGCCTTGCGCATCTCCGCGTCGAGCTCCAGCAGCGCCGCGCGCACCTGGCCGCCGACGCGGTCCAGCCACGGCGCATGCTGCTTGTCGTCGGGGCGCAGCTGCTGCTCGTAGACGGCCTGCACGCTCTTGTCGGTCGCGGCCAGCGCCAGCCCGGTCAGCCGCAGCGCGCGCTTGAGCGCCGGATCGCTGGGCGGCAGCAGCGCCCGGCCCGGCGACAGCGATTGCGCGTACTGCAGGATCAGCGTCGAGTCCATCAGCACCGTGCCGTCGTCGCAGACGAAGGTCGGCGCCTTGACGACCGGGTTGATGCGGCTGAACTCGTCGAAGGTGCGGAACACCGACAGCGAGCGGTGCTCGAAGCGCAGCCCGAGCAGCAGCATCGCGATCGCCGAGCGGCGGACGTAGGGGGAGTCGAGCATGCCGATGAGCTGCATGGCGGTTCCTTCGGTCAAGGGGACGTGGGGGTCAGGCGCCGGGCGGCAGCGCCACGGTGAAGCGGTAGAGGCAGCACTCGTCGCCGTGCAGCGTGCGGACCTCGCGGATGATCTCGCCGGCGGCGCGGCCGCGGATCACGCCGGGCCAGAACTGCGCGGCCGGCGTGTTGGCCATCAGGTGGTAGACCTCCCAGCGGCCGGGGAAACGCGCCAGCACCTCGCCGGCGGCGCGCGCCGCCAGGCCGTGTCCGCGGTAGCCGCGCGCCAGGAAGAAGTAGCCCATGTTGTGGTCGGCGTCCGGCGTCTCCCGGTCGCCGTCGACGACGGCGAAACCCGCCAGTTCCTCGCCGACCCAGATCACGAACGGATGCACGTCGGGCTGCGCCCAGTACGGCGCCTTGGGCCGCAGCTGGTAACGACCCTCCGGCGCGAACGCGACCGGCGTCCACTCGCTGAGGTCGTAGTTGTAGAACTGCATGAGGTTCTCGATGCGCGGCAGGTCGTCGGGCGCGGCGCGCTCGATCCGCAGCGGCGGGCTGTCGGGCAGCGGCACCGGGATCGATTCGGTGAAGTCGGCGGGTCGTGTCTCCATCGGGGGCTCTTTTCTAGTCGTTGCCGAACGCGTCGTCGAAGGGGTACCGCACGCCGGCCAGCGCGCGGATGCGGTCCATCCAGCCCAGCACCGCCAGCGTCTCCGCGTGCGACACCACCGGGCTCTCGATCTCGCCGGCGCGCGCGCACCGCATCGTCTCGCGGATCTCGTTCTCGAAGCCGTTGATCTCGAACGGGCGCTCGATCGTCTCGGGCGTGCCGCGCGCGGGCAGCCACTGCGCGCGGGTCGCTTCCCAGAAGGTCTCGGGCAGCACGATCGCGCCGGTCTCGCCGAGGATGTGCATCGTGTTGGGCGCGAAGGTGTCGATCGCGCACTGGAACTGCGAGACCAGCCCGTCGCCGAAGTCCAGCGTCACCGCCAGGCCGGCGTCGACGCCGGTCGGCGCGAGCCGCGCCTTCACCTGCAGGTCCGCCAGCGGCGGCACCTTGCCCAGCGCATGCTGCAGCACCCAGCGCGTGGCGGTCAGGTTGTAGATGCCGACGTCGAGCAGCGCGCCGCCGGCCAGCGCGGGATTGAAGATGCGGCCGTCGGGGTCGTAGGGCGCAGGGAAGCAGAAGCTCGACTGCATCCCGCGCAGCGCGCCGATGCGCCCGGCGCGCAGCCAGGCGGCCAGGTCCTGGTACAGCGGCAGGAAACGTGTCCAGACCGCCTCCATCAGGAAGGCGCGGTGCGTGCGCGCGGCCTCGACCAGCACGCGGCCCATCGCCTGGTTGGGCACCAGCGACTTCTCGCACAGCACCGCCTTGCCGGCCCGCAGCGCGGCGAGGACGTAATCGAAATGCTGGCCGTGCGGCGTCGCGACGTAGACGCCGTGGACGGCCGGGTCGTTCATCACCGCCGCGGGATCGGTGTGGGCGAGCACGGCGGGCTCGCCGGGCCGCGACCAGCGCTGCGCGAACTGCTGCGCGCGGTGGACGTCGCGGCCGCAGACCGCGTGCAGGCGACAGCCGTCCAGGCGCGCGACGGCGTCGGCGAAGCGGTGCGCGATCGAGCCGGGGCCGATCAGGGCCCAGTGGAAGGTGGTGGTGTCGGACATGGGGGAGGAAGGATCGGCGACGGCCGGCCGCCCCGCCCTCAGGGTTGTCCCGCATCGGGTTCCCCACAGGGGCGGACGGCGCCCGTGGCGACCGGCTTTCGGGGGCGCATCGGCTAAGGTGACGGCCTTGCACAACATGAGGCCCGTCCCAGGCGGGCTGTCTCCCATGAGGATTCCCTTCGTCCTGGCCGCCACCGTGGCCTTCGCCGCGCCGGCACTGGCCCAGACGGCCGCGCCCGCCGCCGCTCCCCTCGCTTCGGCCGCCCAGGCCGCCGAGCCCTCCGCCGTCAACCTGCTGCTCGCGCCCAGCACGCTGCCGCTGCAGTACCCGCCCTTCGACCGGATCCGCGATGCCGACATCGGTCCCGCGATCGACCAGGGCATGACCGAGCAGCTGGCCGAGGTCGCCGCGATCGTCGGCAACACGGCGGCGCCGAGCTTCGACAACACCATCGTGGCGCTGGAGCGCAGCGGCCGCACGCTGGGCCGCGCGACGACGCTGCTGATGAGCCTGACCGGCGCCGACGCCAATCCCGCGCGGCTGAAGCTGCAGGCCGACTACGCGACCCGGCTGGCCGCGCACCGCGACGCGATCCAGCTCGATCCGGCGCTGTTCGCGCGCATCGAGTCGCTGTACCAGCGCCGCGCGTCGCTGGGACTGGGCGCGCAGGAGCAGCGCCTGGTCGAGCGCCAGTACAACCAGTTCCTGCGCGCCGGCGCGAAGCTGGACGAGGCCGGCAAGGCCCGTATGAAGGCGATCAACGCCGAGCTCGCGCAACTGGGCGCGCGCTTCAACCAGAACGTGCTGGCGGAGGTGAACGACTCGGCGGTGGTCGTCGACAGCGCCGACGAGCTCAAGGGCCTGGGCGACGAGCAGATCGCCGCCGCCGCGGCCGCCGCGAAGGAGCGGGGCCAGGACGGCAAGTACCTGATCGCGTTGCTGAACACGACCGGCCAGCCGGTGCTGTCGCAGCTGGAGAACCGGGCGCTGAGACAGCGGATCTACGAAGCCTCGGTGGCGCGCGGCTCGCGCGGCAACGCCTACGACAACACCGCGCTGGTCTCGCGCGTGGTCACGCTGCGCGCCGAGCGCGCGGCGCTGCTGGGCTTCGCCACGCATGCGGACTTCGTGCTCAAGGACGAGACGGCCAAGAACCAGCAGGCCGTCAACGGCATGCTGCGCCAGCTGGCGCCGGCGGCGGTCGGCGCGGCGCGTCGCGAGGGCGCGGAGCTGCAGGCGATCGTCGATCGGGAGCAGGCGGCCCGGCACCAGCCGGCGTTCAAGCTGGCGGCCTGGGACTGGAGCTTCTACAGCGAGAAGCTGCGGGCCGAGAAGTACGGCTTCGACGAGTCGCAGCTCAAGCCCTACCTCGAGATGAAGAACGTGCTGGAGAACGGCGTGTTCTACGCGGCGGGCCAGCTGTACGGGCTGAAGTTCAAGCAGCGCCGCGACCTGCCGGTCTACCAGCCCGACGTGCTGGTCTACGACGTGTTCAATGCCGACGGCTCGCAGCTGGCGATCTTCATCGCCGACATGTACGCGCGGCCGTCCAAGCGCGGCGGCGCGTGGATGAACGCCTACGTCGACCAGAGCGGGCTGCTGAACCAGAAGCCGGTGGTGGCCAATCACCTGAACATCCCCAAGCCGGCGCAGGGCAAGCCGACGCTGCTGACCTGGGACGAGGTGACGACGATGTTCCATGAGTTCGGGCATGCGCTGCACGGCATGTTCTCGAACGTGAAGTACCCGAGCATGGCCGGCACGAAGGTGCCGCGCGACTTCGTCGAGTACCCGTCGCAGGTCAACGAGATGTGGGCGGACTGGCCGAGCGTGCTGGCGAACTACGCGAAGCACTACAAGACCGGCGAGCCGATGCCGCGCGCGTTGCTGGACAAGGTGCTGGCGGCCAAGCAGTTCAACCAGGGCTTCGCGACGACCGAGTACCTGAGCGCCGCGAGCCTGGACCAGCGCTGGCACCAGCTGCCGCTGGCGCAGATCCCGGACGCGGACGGCGTGATGGCCTTCGAGGCCAAGGCGCTGCGCGAGGAGGGCTACGACTACGACGCGGTGCCGCCGCGGTACCGCACGCCCTACTTCAGCCACATCATGGGCGGCTACGCGGCGGGGTACTACGCGTACGTGTGGTCGGAGGTGCTGGACGCCAACACGGTGCAGTGGTTCCGGGCCAACGGCGGCCTCAAGCGCGAGCTGGGCGACGCGTTCCGCGCGAAGCTGCTGTCGCAGGGCGGGAGCCAGGACGCGCTGACGCTGTTCCGCGGCGTGGTCGGCCACGAGCCGCAGATCCAGCCGCTGCTGGAACGCCGCGGGCTGGCGATCGACAAGACCCGCACCGCGGCGAAGCCGCAGGGGGAGACGTCGCAGTGATCGCGGCGTAACCCACCCTTCGGTGGGTTGTCGGTTGTAGTTCGTCAAAGGGCGCCCATCGAGGCGCCCTCTTTCGTTTTTGGGAGGAACCCGCGGCACCAGACTTTCCGCCTCGTTGTCGAGGTGGAGCAGTACCGCATGGATGAGATCACGAGGAAGTGGTTCGATGCATCGACGGTCCAGGTGCGTCGCGCGCCGGAGTTGCACGGCTGGTATTCGGATGAGGAGTTGATCCGCTTGTCCGGTGCGCCGATAGGAAGCCGATTGGATGTGGAGCCGTCTCCTGACGGAGCGATTGATCTACGTGTCGTCAACCAGGACTTGCTTTGCGAACCTTTGGTCCGACGGATCAGCCAGGACGAGAGCGGCGACTATGTCTTCGAAATCCACAATGCGGCCTTTGTTCTCCGACCGCAGTTCCGTCGGCAGGGCATAGGGACACGAAGCGTGGCCATCGAGTTGCATGAGGCCCTGCGGCTTGGGCATTTCTCCAAGGTGACAACGAGCGCGGTCGGAGACTGGAGCAGCAGGAGTGGGCCGCTCGCCATGGTTGGCTACTTTGCCTGGGCCCGAATGGGATTTAATGCTCGCTTGCCCGCCGATGTGCGGCAACACAACGAACTCCCGGCAAGCTGTCGCATGTGCGAAGACCTGATTTCACTGTTGGCTTCCCGAGAAGGCGAAGCGTTCTGGTTGCGCCATGGTCATTCTCTCGACATGGAGTTCCACGTGGTTGAACCATCTTCCAGCTGGGAGCACTTTCGTCGCTACGCAGGACCGGAACATTGAGGTGACCCCATGAACCCTCGGGAAATTGCCGCGCGGATTTGTCGTCCGATGTCTACCGAAGAAGCCGTCAGGCTGACCAGGGAGCGGTACGGCGTCAGTGAGTTTCCAGACATCGATCCATTGATCGAGGCTCAGGTCCGCTCGCTGACGGAAAAGATTCAGCGCGAGGAGGCGGTACTGAAGGCGAAGTAGCGGACGCGATCACCCGCCGGTCTTGTCCTCGGCCGGCGATTCCACGGCGCCCTGATCCTTCAGCAGGCGCTGCATCAGCGCGAAGAACCGGTCGTAGAACTGCCCGGCCGGGATGGTCTCCGAGGCGATCTTCACCAGCGATTCCGACGTCGACGACAGCGGCACCGAGATCGAGCCGATCGCGCTCACGCCCAGGCTGGTCGAGTTGGCGCTGCGCTTGACGTTGTAGCGGTCCTGCAGCGCCGACACATACGCCGTCGCCACGCGCCCGCTGCCGCCCTCGGGCACGCACACCACCGTGAAGCTGATCTCCACGTGCTCCTCGCCGCCGGGCTGGAAACGCTTGGCGCCGGTGATCGAGTCCGGCATCGCCGTGTTGATCACGTAACCCTGGCTCAGCAGCGCGCGCCGCGCCGCCTCGCAGGTGTCCTGCACGCTCGCGTCGAACAGCCGCGAGAAAGTCTCGTCCGCCGCGAAGCGTTCGTTCTGGTAGACGGAGTTCTTGCGCGCGGCACTGGACCCGAAGGTGCCGCAGCCGGCCATCAGGGCCGTGGCGGCGGCGATCGCCAGGATCGCGGCCAGGCGCGCGCGGGGGAATTCGGAGAGGGCGGGAGTGGGGCGTCGGATCATCGTCGTCATCGGGCCGTGTCGGCCAGCGACGGATTATCCGCGCCCGCTCCTGGAGGACGTTGAGGCTTGCGTTAAGCCGAAGGTCGCGGAAGCGGTCAGCGCCCCGCTCAGAGCGTCGATTGCGCGGTCAGCAGCGTGCGCCACTCGCCGTCGATGCAGATCTCCAGCGCGCGCGCGCAGCCGGGGCAGCGATGCCAGTGCTCGCTCGCCGCGGCCATCAGCGCCGGCCAGGACGGGCGGTCGCCGACGCAGCGGCTGCGCGGGATCACCAGCGCGAGTTCTTCCTCCCGCGCGGTGCCGTCGGCATCGACGAAATCCAGGCGCCCCCGCACGACCACCGTCAGCGGCGTCGACAGCAGGAGCTCGGCATTGACTCGTTCCAGCGTTTCCATGGCCGGCATCCTAGGCAGGCCTCGTGCCCGGCGATGTCGGGAGGCCCCGCCACCCCGTGTAGGACAACGCCCCATGCGACCCCCCCGGATCGCCATCTCCGCTTGTCCTACAACACGTCGCGGACGCGGACGACAGGGCCCCCTGTTCGGCATGCGTAGAGTCAATTCCAGCGCGCCACGGGGCGCACAAGGAGCCGACAGATGGGTATCGCCGACCACCATTCCCTCGCCCTTCACGTGCATGAGATCGCCTGCCAGGTCCAGTGGACCGCGGTCGGCGACCATGAATCGGTGCTGGGATGCGAAGCGGCGCTGCCCTATCTGCTGGACCACGCCCCCGCGACGTTCGCCGAGCCGGCCCCTGCCGTCGTGTCGACAGACCGCCACGCCGCGTGAGTCCGAGCCCTGTCATCAATCCAAGGAGATCAACATGATGATTCGAGCCACCGTTCTCGCCCTGGCCACCGCTGTGGGCGCCATCACGATGCTGCCGGGTTGCGCGGTCACGCGCGGCCAGTCCTCGGTCGGCGAGTACGTCGACGACGCGGCCGTCACCACCGCGGTGAAGTCCAAGTTCGTCGAGGCCAAGAGCGTCGACGCCAGCTCCATCCACGTCGAGACGCTGCAGGGCGAGGTGATGCTGTCGGGCTTCGCCAAGAGCGCCACCGAGAAGGCCGATGCCGAGCGCCTGGCCCGCGAGGTCAAGGGCGTGAAGCGCGTGAAGAACGAGATCGCGATCCGCAACTGACGCGCTTTCCCGATCCGCGCCCGCCGGCGGCTTGACCGACCGCCCCAGGGCGCCCCGCGCGAACGGACGGCGTGCGCACGCATCCCGTCCGTTCGCGCGCACCCGCCTGTGGTTTCGTTTCGAGCAGTACGCGAGCCCCCATGGACGCCCATCCCGCCAGCGCCGCCCTCACCTGCTTCCTCGTCGAGGACAACGCCGTCATCCGGGAGAACCTGGTGGCGACGCTCGAGGAGATGGTGGACCTGCGGGTGCTGGGCCACGCGGTCGACGAGCCCGGCGCGCTGCGCTGGCTCTCGGGCGAGCACCCGGGCTGCGACCTGGTGATCATCGACATCTTCCTGGCGCAGGGCACCGGGCTGAACGTGCTGCGCGCGGCCCAGGAGCGGCTGCCCGGCGCGCGCCGCGTCGTGCTCAGCAACTACGCCACGCCCGACATGCGCCAGCGCTGCCTGGCGCTGGGGGCGGACAAGGTGTTCGACAAGTCGGCCGAGCTCGAGGACCTGCTGGCCTACTGCGGCGGACTGGCCGATGCGGCTACTCGATCAGCCCGTTCTTGAGGGCGTAATACGTCAGCTCGCTGTTGGTGTTCAACGCGAGCTTCTCCAGCACGCGCGACCGGTACGTGGACACGGTCTTGACGCTCAGCGACATGCCGTCGGCGATGTGGCCGACCGTCTCGCCGCGCGCCAGGCGCAGGAAGACCTGCAACTCGCGCTCGGACAGCGTGTCGTGCGGGGCCTGGTCGGCCGGGGCGCCCAGGCCCTCGGCCAGCAGCTCGGCCACGGCGGGGGTGATGTACTTGCGGCCGCGGAACACGGTCCGGATCGCCGTGGCGATCTCCTCGGGGTCGCATTCCTTGTTCAGGTAGCCGCTGGCGCCCTGGCGCAGCAGCGTGGTCGCGTAGTGGGTCTCGGGGAAGCCGCTGAGGATCAGCACCGGCAGTTCGGGCTTGCGGGCCTTGATGGCGGCCAGCGTCTCCACGCCGCTCTGGTCGGGCAGCGAGAGGTCCATCAGCATCACGTCGAGCTCGCCGGCGCGGACCAGGTCCAGCGCCTCGCGGCCGGAGCTGGCCTCGCCGGTGACGCGCAGGTCGACTTGTTCGGAGAGGAATTGCCGCAGCCCGGCGCGGACAATCGCGTGGTCGTCGACGATGGCGATTCGGATCATGGTGGCGATGGTCAAGTGAGCGAAATCGCTCGGGGAGTGTAGAGGATGAGCCTGAAGGACACCGTCACGAACCTGGGTCGCAAGACCTGGGCGATGCCGCTGGGTGTGTTCGTGGCCCTGTTGATGATCCTGATCAGCGAGCTGGCCTACTTCGGCGCCGTCTCGCAGATGGACCGCCTGGACACGCTGGGCCGGGCCCGGATGGAACTGCTCCGGCTGATGGCCCGCGTGACCGACGCGGAGTCAGGGCAACGGGGATACCTGATCACCCGCCGCCCCGAGTACCTGGACCCCTACCGCTTCGCCGCCGAGGACGCCTCCCAGGGCCTGAGCGCGCTGCAGCGCATGTACGCGCAGGTCGGCGCCGCGGACGCCGAGCACCGCAGCCAGGAGATCGCCGGCGCCGTCGGCGCCAAGCTCAGCGAGCTGCAGGAGGTGCTCAAGCTCTACGAGAACGGCCGCGAGTCCGCCGGCCGCGAGCTGATGATGACCGACATCGGCCGCGACCAGATGGAGCAGATCCGGCGCCGCTCGGCCGAGCTGCTGGCCGATGAGAACCGCCGCATCGCGCTGGGCACCGGCCAGGTCTATGACACGCTGATGCTCAGCCGCATCGGCGTGGCCGGCATGACGCTGCTGAGCCTGATCGTGTTCGTGCTGTTCGTGCGCAAGAGCCGCGCGCTGGACGAGCAGCGCGCCGAGCAGGCCCAGGAGGTGCGCGCCGAGCGCGACCGGCTCGAGGTCGAGGTCGCGCGCCGCACGGCCGAGCTGACGCAGCTCGCCCGCCACCTGCAGACCGCGCGCGAGGACGAGCGCGCGCGCCTGGCCCGCGACCTGCACGACGAGCTCGGCGCGCTGCTGACCGCGGCCAAGCTCGACGTCGCGCGGCTGCGGCCCAAGCTGCAGGCCGGGGCGCCCGAGCTGATGCAGCGCCTGACCCACCTGACCGAGACCCTCAACAGCGGCATCGCGCTCAAGCGCCGGATCATCGAGGACCTGCGGCCGTCCACGCTCGACCAGCTCGGCCTGGTGCCGGCGCTGGAGATCCTGTGCCGCGAGACGGCCGAGCGCCTGGGCGTGCCGATCCACCTGGCGCTGGACCCGGCGGTGGCGCTGCCGCCCAGCGCGCAGCTGACCGCCTTCCGCCTGGTGCAGGAGGCGCTGACCAACATGGCCAAGTACGCGCAGGCGACCGAGGCCACCGTGTCGCTGCAGCGCGAGTACGCGCAGGCGATGGTCACCGTGACCGACAACGGCTGCGGCTTCGATCCGGAGCGGCTCTCGCTGGGCTCGCACGGGCTGCTGGGCATGCGTTTCCGCGTCGAGGCCGAGCGCGGCCAGCTGCGGCTGCGCAGCGCGCCGGGGCAGGGCACCGAGGTGCGCGCCTGGCTGCCGCTGCAGCGCGACGAGCCGGAGATCCCGCGCATCGACTTCCCGATCCCCGGCATGCCGGGCACGGGCCAGCCGGGGGCGGGCGGCCCCGCGCCTTCGCCCTCGCCGGCGGAAGGCGGCGGCACGCCACCGGCCGGCGGCGGGCTGTAGGCCCGTTCCTACGCCGGGCCGGGACGGCGGGCGACCGGCGCTTCCGGCGGCCACCGACCCGCGGCGAGCGAGGCGCTGCCTAGAGTGGTTGTCATGGTCCGCGGCCCACCCGCGGAATTCCGCGACACCCGCGCATCTCGCGAACCCGCGAAAGGAGCTCGTCATGAAGCACGCTTCCCGCCCCACTTCCCTGGTCCTGATCCTGCCGGCCGTGGTCGCCGCCGTCGCGCTGGCCGCCTGCGGCCGCGAGGACGATGACCGCACCGCCGGCCAGCGCCTGGACGACGGCATCTCCAAGATGGAGCAGAAGTCCGACCAGGCCCGCCAGGACACGCGCCAGGCCGTGGACAACATGGGCAACAAGATGGAACGCACCGCCGACAAGGTGGGCGCGGCCGTCGACGACGCCCAGATCACCACCTCGATCAAGACCGCGCTGGCGGGCGACCCCAAGCTCAGCGCGCTGGACGTGAAGGTCGAGACCGAACACGGCCACGTGACGCTGGACGGCACGGCGCCGGACCTGGCGGCGCGCGACCGCGCCGGCTCGATGGCGCTGGCCGCCAAGGGTGTCCAGTCGGTCAACAACCGCATCAAGGTCAACGGCTGACCGACCTTGTCGGCTGATCAAGGTCGGCGGCTGATCTCCTCCTCTGCAGCCGGCCGACCGAGCCCCGGCCCGCGTTCGACGCGGTGCCGGGGCTTTCTTCATCCCGGTCTTGTCATGTCCGTGTCGCTTTCTTGCCGATGCGTGAACGGTCTTCACGCCGTTGTCACGCCCGCTGCCTAGCGTGCCGCCCTGTTCCGCCGCGGGGCTCGCGGGAAGCGCCGGGCGGAACGATCCGAGACCAGAAAGATCGACATGACGCACACGACCGTCCGTTCCGCCACCGGCCTGCGCCGCCTGGGCCTGTTCCTGATGACCGCCACCGCGATCGCGGCGCTGAGCGCCTGCGGCAGCGACGACGACACGCCCGCGGCGCCGACGATCCAGTCGCGCCTGGTGGACGCGCCGGTGGAAGGCGTCAGCTACGCGCTCGCGCCCAGCGGCCAGTCCGGCAAGACCGGCGCCAACGGCGCGTTCCCCTGCGTCACCGGCGACACGGTGACCTTCACCGTCGGCGGCGTGACCGTGGGCGCGGCCAAGTGCGGCGAGACCATCTCCGTCGGCGACCTGGCCGGCACCGCGACGCTGACCGACGACAAGCTGCAGAACCGCCTGGTGTTCCTGCAGGCGCTGGACGAGGACGACGATCCCACCAACGGCATCAAGATCGCAGCCGGCGTGCACGACGCGTTCGCCGGCAAGACGCTGGACTTCGCCGCCGTCGCCGCCGAGTTCGACAAGGCCTTCGCCGCGCTGCTGCCGGCCGGCCAGACCGACGTCTACGGCCAGCCCTACGCGGGCCGCGCGATGAGCGCCGGCCGCCGCCACGCCGCCGTCGACCACTACGAATCGACGCTGTCCACGCTGCTGGGCAAGAGCGAGACGAGCAGCTCGACGCAGGCCACCGCCGGCGGCGCCGTCGCGATCACCAAGTTCCAGGTCAAGGCCGCGGACAACCAGTTCGTCCCCTACGAGGGCAGCAACGCCGACGCCAAGAAGGACTTCCCCAAGGGCTTCTATCCGGCGGTCGGCTCGGGCCTGGCCTACAAGGGCAAGAACGCCGCGGGCGCGCTGGAGTTCTGGGGCATCACCGACCGCGGTCCCAACGGCGACAGCCCGAACGCGCCGCGTCCGGACAACGGCGCGATCGTCACCACCAAGATGTTCCCGGCGCCGAGCTTCTCGCCGTCCATCGGCGTGATCACGCTGGGCAAGGACGGCGCGGTCATCTCCGCGCTGAACCCGCTGAAGAACGCCGACGGCTCCGCCGTCACCGGCCGCCCGCTGCCCTTCGGCGCGGTCGGCAACAGCGCCGAGGTGCCGCTGTCCGACACGCTGAAGTACGACGCCGCCAAGGGCGCCTTCGACGCCAACGGCCTGGACAGCGAGACGCTGATCTACGACGAGGCCAACAAGGCGTTCTGGACCTCGGACGAATACGGCCCGTTCATCGTGAAGATCGACGCCGCCACCTTCAAGGTCATCAAGCGCTATGCGCCGGGCACCGCCGCGGGCAGCCTGCCCGACGTGCTGAAGAACCGCCGTCCGAACCGCGGCATGGAAGGCCTGGCGCTGGACACCGCCGCGGGCAAGCTGCACGGCTTCCTGCAAAGCCCGATCGATCCGGTCGACGGCGCCGGCAAGAGCGTCGAGGTCGTCGACACCAGCGACCTGGACCAGGACGGCAAGACCAACGACAAGGTCAAGGTGCGCGACTTCGCCCAGTTCGCCCGCTGGATCGAGTTCGATCCGAAGACCGAGACCTCCAAGCTGTACGCCTATCCGCTGAGCTACCCGCTGGCCGCCAAGAACGAGAAGTGGGACCGCAACCGCACCGGCAGCGCCAAGCTGGGCGACCTGGTGGCGCTGGGCAACGGCAAGTTCATCGTGATCGAGCAGGGCGCGGACGGCGCCGGCGTGGTCCGCAACTTCCTGATGCTGGTGGAGCTGCCGGCCGGCGCCACCGACATCGCGGGCATCGGCATCGAGCTGGAGAAGAACAGCATCGACGGCGTGACCGCGTCGTCGGTGAGCTGGGCCAACGTGGTGAAGCTCAAGAAGACGGTGCTGCTGGACCTGAACGCCGCCGGCTGGAAGGCCGAGAAGGCCGAGGGGCTGGCGATCGTCGACGGCAACACGCTGGCGCTGATCAACGACAACGACTTCGGCCTGAAGACGATCCTGGTGGACGCCAAGGGCAAGGCCGTCGCCGGCGACCCGACCGAGTGCACCGTCGATGCCAACGGCGTGATCGTCCAGGACGGCACCTGCGCCGCCGGCGCGGTGACCTCGCGCGTGACGCGCGGCAACGAGGTGGACCGCCTGACGCACCTGTGGCTGTTCAAGTTCCCCAAGGCGCTCAACACCTACGGCGCCCAGTGATCGGGAAAGCCGAGGCCTCGCCTCGGCGGGTCTTCCACTGACAAGCTGCCATCCCACATCGCGCAAGCCGCCGCCGCGATCGCCCTTCAGCGCCGCGCGAACTGACGCGCGCCTCGTCGGTCCGCGTGTCGCCCCGCGCGCCGGCCGCTGGCTGGCAAGGCGGCCCGGAGCACGGCTAGCATGGGCTCATCCCATCCGATGGAGTTCCGACCATGTACGCCAAGATCCTGGTGCCCGTCGACGGCAGCCCGACCTCCAACGCCGGCCTGGCGGAGGCGGTCCGGCTGGCCAAGCTCAGCGGCGGCGAGATCCGCCTGCTGCACGCGCTGGACCTGCAAGCCTTCGCCATGATGTCCAGCGCCGGCCTGGGCATCACGCCCGACAACTTCGAGCAGATCCGCGCCGGCGGCCAGAAGGTGCTCGACGACGCGTCGGCCGTGGTGAGCGCCGCCGGCATCCGCGTCACGACCCACCTCAGCGAGAGCCTGGCCTCGCGCGTCAGCGATCTCGTCGGCGAGGAAGGCAAGGCCTGGGGCGCCGAGGTCATCGTGCTGGGCACGCACGGCCGGCGCGGTCTTTCGCGCGCGCTGCTCGGCAGCGACGCCGAACTGATCGTGCGTTACGCCACCGTGCCGGTGCTGCTGGTGCGCGGCCCCGAGCCGGCGTGATCCAGCGCGCGCGGCATCGGAAAACCGATGGCCCGCGCGGCGGGGTTCTCCACTGACGGTCCCGCGGGCGCAACGGGCGCCCGCGCCTGGCCCACCTGGAGATCGAGGATGTATTCCCGCCTGAACCATTCACCGCCACAACCTCTGTACGACGCGATGTCCCCGGCGGATCCGCCCGCCGGGGATGCCGACTACGTCAACATGTCGCCGAGGCGGGCGCGCCCCGGCGATGCCGGCGCGGCCTCCGGGCCCGACGCGCGGACGCCGGCGGCGCGCGGCCCCGTGAGCAGCCACCACGCGGCGATGCTCGAGATCCAACAGGCGGCACGGGACGCGCGCGAGGCGAAGAAGAAGTTCGTGGACGCCGGGGGGCTCGAGGCATGGACGAACCCTCGCACCCCGTGGGGCGCGGCGTTGCAGGACCTGCAGCGGCGTCAGGTCGAGCTCATGACCGCCGACTACGACGCGGGGCCGCTCAAGCCGCTCCGGAGCTGGACGTCCTACGGCGCGGGCAAGGCCATCACGGCCTTCGTCGAGGAGCCTTTCCGCCACGCGCACCGGACGCTGCTGGAGGACATCGAGGGCGAAGCCCGGTTGGCGCACGATCGACACGGCCTGGAAAGCGCGACGGCGCGCGCCCTGATCCTGGACGCGGGCATGGCGACGATCGTGGCGGCACTTGAACCCGGGCAACGGGACAAGTGGCTCAAGCGCGCGACGCCGGCGAACTTCGGCAGGGCCTACGAGTGGCTGACGGACAGGACGCCGCATCGCGAGGACTACCGCGCGACGATGGTCGGGCACCTGCATCGCGTCACCCAGCGGATCTCGAGAGACGCCCAGGCGCAGGCCCAGGCCCGGCATGAGGCACAGGTGCCGGCAAGCGTCGCGCCGCCGCCGAACGACTACGAGCCGATCGGTGCCTGAAGCCGGGCGCCGCTGACCAGACGGGTCAACCCGAGGTGTCGTCCGGCACCTCGCGGCGCGGGGGCGCTGGCGGAGAATGCCCGCCAGCAATTACTTCCGTCGTCGAGCATGACCCGTCACCTCCTCGCCCGCACCGCCGCGGCCGCGCTCGTCGCGGCCGCGTCCCTTGGCGCCGCCTCGTCCGTCCTCGCGCAGGCCGCGACGGAGGGACCGCTCGAGCGCCTGCCCTACACCCCCAGCCTGGACACGGCGGCGATGGACCGCTCGGCCGATCCGTGCGAGGACCTCTACCAATACGCCTGCGGCGGCTGGATGGCGGCCAATCCGATCCCGCCGGACCAGGCGCGCTGGTCGGTCTACGCCAAGATGGCCAACGAGAACCAGCGCTATCTGTGGGGCATCCTGGACAAGTTCTCGGCCGCCGATCCGGCGCGCAGCGCCAGCCAGGCGCGCATGGGCGACTACTTCGCCGCCTGCATGGACGAGGCCGCCGCCGACCGCCAGGCGCTGGCGCCGCTGCGTCCGCTGCTGTCGCGCATCGACGCGCTGTCCGACCGCAAGCAACTGCCCGAGCTGCTGGCCGCGCTGCACCTGGCCACCAACAACGAGCGCGTGCTGTTCCGCTTCGCCTCGGGCCAGGACATGGCCGATTCGACGCGGGTGATCGCCTTCGCCTACGCCGGCGGCCTGAGCCTGCCGGACCGCGAGTACTACTTCAAGACCGACGAGAAATCGCGCACGCTGCGCGACCAGTTCGTCGCGCACGTGGCGCGCAGCTTCGAGCTGCTGGGCGACGCGCCCGACGCGGCGCGCACGCAGGCCAAGCAGGTGCTGGCGATGGAGACCGCGCTGGCGCGCGCCTCGCTGAGCCGCGTCGACAAGCGCGATCCGTACAAGGGTTTCCATCCGATGAAGGCCGCGGGGCTGCAGGCGCTGACGCCGGGCTTCGACTGGACCGCCTACCAGCGCGCGCTGGGCGTGGCGCCGCTGGCGGCGTTCAATGTCACCGAGCCGGCGTTCTTCAAGGCCTTCGCCCGGGAACTGCGCCAGCGCGACCTGGCGCAGCTGCGCAACTACCTGCGCTGGCAGCTGCTGAGCAGCCAGGCGCCGACGCTGGCCGCCCCGGTGGTGCAGGCCAACTTCGAGTTCTTCGGCCAGACGCTGCAGGGCGTGCCGCAGCTCAAGGCGCGCTGGAAGCGCTGCGTCGAGCTGGTGGACGCGCAGCTGGGCGAGGCGCTCGGCCGGGAATTCGTCGAGCGCAACTTCAGCCCCGACCTGAAGGACAAGACGCTGACGATGACGCGGCAGATCGAGGACGCGATGGCCGCGCGCATCCAGTCGCTGAGCTGGATGAGCGACACCACCAAGCAGCGCGCGCAGGAGAAGCTGCATGCGATCGTCAACAAGGTCGGCTACCCGGACCGCTGGCGCGACTACGGGGCGCTGACGGTGGCGCGGGACGACTTCGCCGGCAACGTGATGCGCGGCAACGCCTTCGAGCTCCAGCGGCAACTGGCCAAGATCGGCAAGCCGCTGGACCGCGGCGAATGGGGCATGACGCCGCAGACGGTCAACGCGTATTACGACGCGCAGATGAACGACATCAACTTCCCCGCCGGCGTGCTGCAGCCGCCGCTGTTCGATCCGAAGCTGGACGACGCGCCGAACTACGGCAACACCGGCGGCACGATCGGCCATGAGCTGATCCACGGCTTCGACGACGAGGGCCGGCAGTTCGATGCCAAGGGCAACCTGCGCGACTGGTGGACGAAGAAGGACGGCAAGTCCTTCGAGCAGCGCGCGGCCTGCGTGACCAAGCAGTACGCGCAGTACGTGGTCGTCGACGACCTGCGCATCAACAGCAAGCTGACGCTGGGCGAGGACCTGGCCGACCTGGGTGGCCTGGTGCTGGCGCATGCGGCCTGGAAGGCGCAGATCGCGGACCTGCAGCCCAAGCCGGCGGACCGCGACGGCCTGACGCCGGAGCAGCGTTTCTTCGTCGGCTTCGCCCAGTGGGACTGCAGCCACGCGCGACCCGAGTACGCGCGGGTGCATGCGTTGACCGACCCGCATTCGCCGGGGCGCTACCGGATCAACGGCGTCGCGGTGAACATGCCGGAATTCGAGCAGGCCTTCCACTGCAAGCCCGGCCAGAAGATGGTGAAGCCGGACGCGGAGCGCTGCCGGATCTGGTGAGCGGGACGGTGGAGGAAGCGCGGCGGCTCGCGTGAACTGCCGCGCGCGCCGCCTGGGACTGACCGGCCGACCGACGCGGAAACGACACACCCGTTGCCTCGGGCGAGGCAGCCTATCGACCGATTCCAGTAGGGCATCGCGCGACATACACGTCGATTGACGAGGCGATTCGCCGGTGATCGGCGTGTTCATTGCGCTTGGGCAAGAACCGCCCCGATGGCCCCGCGGGAGCGGGAGCCGCGCGGGGCCGTCTCCGTAGAGTGACGGCTTCCCTGCCCGGACGGAGCGCCGCGATGGCTCGTTTCCCTTACCCGATCAACACGCCGACCTACCTGCGGCTGCGCGACCAGATCCGCGACGACATCGAGGACGGCTGCTGGCAGCTCGGCCAGCACCTGACGCTGCAGGAGCTGAGCGCGCATTACGAGGTCAGCAACGTGCCGGTGCGCGAGGCGCTGCTGCAGCTGCAAGGCGAAGGCATGGTCGACATGCGGATGAACCGGGGCGCGGTGGTGCGGGAGGTCGACGCGCGCTTCATCGGGGAGTACTTCGACGTGCGCGAGGCGCTGTGGTCGATGCTGATCGCGCAGGCCTGCCGCAACCCGGCGCTGCGCGACGGCCAGCCGTTCCAGCGCGCGTGGGCGCTGCTGCCGCCGGTCGAGGAGGCCGCCCGCGCCGGCCGCGTGCATGACCTGATGGCGGCGGACGAGCTGCTGCAGCAGGAGCTCGGGCGGCTCGCCGACCACGGCCTGGCCTTCGACCTGCAGGCCTCGCGCGGCCGGCTGCTGGAGGCGCTGCGGCGCACCCGGCTGGAGCTGTGGGCGCCGGAACTTGAGGCGCTGCCGGTACAGGGCCGGGCGATGCTGCAGGCGATCGCGCATGGCGACCCGGCCACCGGCGTCGAGGCGGTGCGCCGGCATGTGGCGGCCTTGCGGACCTACGCCTTGCGGCTGCTGAAGCTGCCGTCGGTGCCGCGGCCCTGAACCCGGATCACAGCGGCAGCGAGCTCGCCTTCAGGCAGCGCAGCACGAAGCTGGACTTGCTGTGGCGCACGCCGGGGATCTTGTAGAGCTTTTCGCGCAGCAGGCGCTCGTAGTCGCGGGTGTCGCGCACGGACAGCCGCAGCACGTAGTCGTAGTCGCCCGAGACCAGGTAGGCATCGATGACCTCGGGGATCGCCTCGAGGTGGCGCGCGAACTCCGCCATCGCCGCGTCGGTGTGCTTGTTCAGCGTGAGCTGGACGATCAGCTGCTCGGGCCGGCCGATCTTCTCGGCGTTGACCTTGACGGTGTAGCCCTCGATCACGCCGGATTCCTCCAGCCGCTTGATGCGCGTCCAGCACGGCGAGGTGGTCAGGCCGACCTCCTCGCTGACCTCCTGCAGGCTCGCGCGGGCATTGCGCTGCAGGGCACGCAGGATGGCGCGGTCGAACTTGTCGAGGTTGATTTGCTGGTCCATGGCTGATTGGCAGGAAGATTTGCTGCGAGCGAGATTCTATGAGGCAAGAACGGCAACCCTTTCCGAGGGGGCGCCGGGATACTGCCCGCATGAACGCATTGATCGACGGCGCCGAGCTGGGCGCCCTGAGCACCGCCACGCGGGCGGCTTCGACGAACGCCGCGCCGGCCGCGCGCAACGGCGCGCAGACGCTGCTGGACACGCTGGTCGAGTGCGGCGTGGACACCGTCTTCGGCTACCCCGGCGGCGCGGTGCTGCCGCTGTACGACGCGCTGCACGGCGAGCCGCGGCTGCGCCACATCCTGGTCCGGCATGAGCAGGCGGCGGTGCATGCCGCCGAGGGTTACGCGCGCAGCACCGGCCGGCTGGGCGTGGTGCTGGTGACCTCGGGGCCGGGCATGAGCAACACGACCACCGGGCTGCTGGACGCGCTGTGCGACTCGGTGCCGGTGCTGTGCCTGAGCGGGCAGGTGAACAGCGCGTCGATCGGCACCGATGCCTTCCAGGAATGCGATGCGCTGGGCATCTCGCGGCCGGTGACGAAATGGAACGCCCAGCTGCGGCCCGGCGGCGATGTCGCGGCGATGGTGCGCAAGGCGGTGGCGCTGGCGCAGGGCGGGCGGCCCGGGCCGGTGCTGCTGGACGTGCCCAAGGATGTGCAGCTGGCGGTGGTGCCGCCTCGGACGGTGGTGCGGGCCGCGCAGGAGCGGCTGCCGACGCCGCCGGTGGCGAACGGGCCGGACGCGCGAACGATCGAGCAGGCGGCGGACTGGATCGCCGCGGCGCGCCGGCCGGTGTTCTACGGCGGCGGCGGGCTGGTCAACGCGGGCGACGCGGCCTGCGCGGACTTCGCCGCGGCGGTCGCGCTGAGCGGCGCGCCCTGCACGCTGACGTTGATGGGGCTGGGCTCGTTGCCGGCGTCGTCGCCGCAATGGCTGGGGATGCTGGGCATGCACGGCACGCTCGAGGCCAACCTGGCGATGCACCACGCCGACCTGATCGTGTGCGCGGGCGCGCGTTTCGACGACCGGGTGACGGGTCGCCTGGACAGCTTCGCGCCTGGCGCGCGGGTGATCCATCTGGACATCGATCCGGCGTCGATCGACAAGGTGCGCCGGGCGGACCTCGCGCTGTGCGGCGACGCGCTCGCCGTGCTGCCGCGCCTGCGCCGCGCGCTGGAGCGGCGGGCGATGCCGGCGGCGCGCCTGGCCGACTGGTGGTCGACGATCGACGGCTGGCGGGCGCGGCGCTCGCTGGCCTTCGAGGACACGCCGGAGGTGATCGCGCCGCAGGCGCTGATGACGCGGCTGCGGGCGCAGCTGGCAAGCCGCGACGCGATCGTGTCGACGGACGTGGGCCAGCACCAGATGTGGGCGGCGCAGCACCTGGCTTTCGAGCAGCCGCGGCGCTGGCTGACCTCCGGGGGCGCGGGGACGATGGGCTACGGGCTGCCGGCGGCGATCGGCGCGCAGGTGGCGCATCCGGACCGGCTGGTCGTGTGCGTCAGCGGGGACGCGTCGATCCTGATGAACATCCAGGAGCTGGCGACGGCGCGGCAGCACCGGGCGGCGGTGAAGGTCGTGCTGTGCAACAACGGCCACATGGGCATGGTGCGGCAGTGGCAGGAGCTGCACCATGGCGAGCGCTACAGCCACAGCTACAACGCGTGCATGCCGGACTTCGTGGCGGTGGCGAAAGGCTTCGGCTGGGGGGCGGCGCGGGTGACGCGGCGGGAGGAGCTGGATGCCGCGCTGGCGGAGTGCCTGGCCAGCGACGGGCCGTTCTTCCTGGACGTGGCGGTGGCGCCGGCGGAGAACTGCTTCCCGATGATTCCGGCGGGGAAGGGGCATCAGGAGGTGATGCTGGCGGCGCCTCCTCAACCCTGAGGATGCGCCGAGCGGCGCGGCCGCCTTTCCGTCCGATTCCGACGGCTCGCGCGCCGCAGAATCCCTCGGACGACATCGAGGGACAGGACATGCAGAGATTCAATCGCGGCGACGTGCAACCGCCCCCCGCACTTCAAAAGGGCTGGGTCTCGTCGAGCCGGAGGGAGTTGGTGGACTTCATGCGATCGAAGAACGTCGTTCGCCGTCAGACCTCCGCGCCACGCCTCGGCGACATCCGGGGCCTTGAGCCCGGAGAGGGCATGAACGAGGCGCTCGGCGCGCTGTTCCGCCGGCGATGCGCCTTCTGCGAGGCAGCGGTACCCGTCCGGGCTTATCACTTCCGTCCCGTGAGCGAGGCGTTGCCGGCCCAGGGACAACCGTTGGACCATCTCTACTACGCTTGGCTGGCTACCGCGTGGGAGAACATCTACGCGATCTGCGAGTCCTGCACGCCGTCCAGGCCAGAGTATTTTCCGGTCCAGGGCGCTCGATCCCCGATACCCCGACTGACGCAGCTCAGGAAGTTCGCCGAAGCGAACTCGGGGCTTTGGGGGCAATCCATCGAAGAGAAACCGCTTCTGCTGGACCCGTGCAGTCGGGTGAACTTCCACCTGCATCTGCTTTCGCGCTGGGACGGTCATTTGAAGGGGCAGAGCCGGCGAGGCGAAGAAACGATCGAGCACTTCAACCTCAATGCGATGGAACGCGTCGCATCGCGCGCCATCCATTACCGCGAACGTGTCTCTGCCTTGATCTCCCACGCCGCGCGGGCGACTGGCGAGATCGACCATCTGTTTGACTTCCCGTCGCTGGAGTACGGCGGCACTTGGTATTTCCAGTTGCGGCGACTCGCCCTGGCGACGAGTCGAGGAAGGGTGACGCCATCGGACCTGACGCCAAGCCAGATCGGGAGCTTCTTCAAAAAGCACGTGTTGGTGAGAGGGGGAGCAGAACGCATCCAGGAGGCCTGGCAAGGGTTGATCGCAATTGATGCCGACACCGCCGTGCGGGAGCGCGCGGCGGGAGCAGAAGGTCCCCGCATCGGCCCATCGCCATCGACGATCAAATCGGTCCGCCTCTCCAACTTCAAGGCCATCGAGGACCTGACCCTGGACATGCCCGCCAGCCCGTCCGGCACGACAGAGGGCACCGTACCGTCGCTGCTGATCCTTGGCGAGAACGCTGCCGGCAAGAGTTCGATCCTGGAAGCCATCGCGCTCGCCCTGGTCGATGACGCAGCCCGCGAGGGCTTGCAGGCCGGACAACGCTGGGTGCTCGATCCCGGCTACATGGGAAAGCCGTCGAGCCAGAAGCGCAAGGCGCAGATCACGATCGAGGCCACGCGTGGCAAGCGGCGGCTGACCATCGGTTCCGACGGTTCGTTCAAGGCAACGCAGGACAAGACGTGGCAAGCGTTGCCGGTCTTCGCCTATGGCGCGTTTCGCCACTATCGCTCGGCCGGTCGCGCACGACCGGAAGACGAACACGATCACGTTCGCAATCTGTTCGACGCTGGCGACCTGGCCAATCCCGAGCAATGGCTGCTGA
The DNA here is from genome assembly GCF_029840635.1 of Mitsuaria sp. GD03876. GTDB lineage: Bacteria > Pseudomonadota > Gammaproteobacteria > Burkholderiales > Burkholderiaceae_C > Roseateles. Next base: position 259,020 of record NZ_JAOCCU010000001.1, read on the forward strand.
GCCTCGCCGAGGATCGGTTCAGCATGGTCATCCGCGCCCTGCGCGGCATCCTGTCGATCGAAGGCAAGTTCGATGTCGTCCAGCGTGACCGCAAGACGGCCACCTGCTACGTGGTGACGCGCGTCGACGCTGATGGCCAACCGATGCGGACACCGCTTCACGCGGTCTCCTCCGGCTTCCGGTCCGTGCTCGCGATGGCGTGCGACGTGATGCGTGGGCTCATGGACGCCCGCAGATTCCCGGCCTTCGAGTCGTTGGTGACCGCGCACGGCCTCGTGTTGATCGATGAGGTCGAGGCCCACCTCCATCCCCGCTGGAAGATGCGGATCATGGACGGCCTGCGGGAGGCATTCCCGCGGATGACCTTCATCGCGACGACGCATGACCCGCTCTGTCTGCGGGGCATGAACGACGGGGAGGTCGTGGTGCTTCAGCGGATCGCGGGCGAGCACGCTTCATCTTCCGGGCTCCCCGTCTTCGTGGAGCGGGTGGTCCAACTGCCCGACGTGTCTCAGTTGCGGGTCGACCAGTTGCTCACGTCGGACTTCTTCCAGCTTCACTCCACCGACTCCGCGCGGATGGAGAAGGACATGGCGCACATGGCGGATCTGCTGGGGACCCCGGAGGGCACTTTGAGTGACGCCGATCGGGCGACGCTCGAAGCGTTCCGACGCGACGTGGCCGAGGCGTTGCCGGTCGGCAGCAGCGAAGTTCACCGCGTGGCACAGGAAGCGCTCGCCGAGTATCTCCAGCAGCGGCGTCAAGCCTCGGCGCAGCGGATGCAAGAGCTCAAGGGCGAGACGCGGCTGCGCATCGTCCAGGCGCTTGGCGGGCAGCGTCATGCGCAAAGTTGATCGGGGTGCCGGCGCGCCCGGCGCGTTGAGCGCGAAGGATCGGCAAGGGCTCACCGAACTGGATCGCGTCCGCAAGCATCGAAGCACCCCTTCAGCAGGCGGCTTCGAGTTCGCGGCCTACAAGCATGCCGACGTGAAGCGAAGGCTCGACGATCTCTTTCACGGCAAGTGCGCGTACTGCGAGACCTTCTACGCCGCATCGGCGCCGGTCGATGTGGAGCACTATCGCCCGAAGGGCGCGGTCAGCGAGGATCAGACGCACCCCGGCTATTGGTGGCTCGCGATGGCCTGGGACAACTTGCTGCCCAGTTGCATCGACTGCAATCGCCGGCGGGAACAGCTCGCGCCCGATGCCTCGACCAGTCTCAAGCAGCTCGCGGTCGATGCCACCGGTCACAACGGATTCCAGCGGGTGCTCTCGGGGAAGAAGGACAGTTTTCCCCTCGCGTCCGGGGGGCGTCGATTGCTGGCGGAGAGCCAGTCCTACGCTGAGGAGCAGGCGCTGTTGCTGGATCCGACCCGAGACGATCCGATGGAGCATCTGCGGTTCCATGTTCAATCGCCCATCGGGCTCGTGCTCCCCGCTCGCTCGGGCGGCCGCCCCAGCCAGCGCGGCGCCATGTCCATCCAGATCTATGGGCTCAATCGGCTGGGATTGGTGCAGGACCGAACGCGGGTGCTCCGCCACCTGGAGTTCCTCGGGGACCTGGCGGTCGACCTGAGCGCAATGGCGCAGGAACTCGACACCCCTGCGGCTCGGCAGGCGCTGGCCCAGGCAGGCGTTCTTCTGGTCCCTGAACGCCTGGCGCTGCTGCTGGATCGAACCCTGGCAGAGATGAAGGGCATGGCGGAGCCGAAGGCGCCGTACTCGACCATGGTTCAAGCGTGGCTCGCCGCCTTTCAAGATCGCCTGATGCAGGCCTGACGGAGGCGTGATGATGTCGTGATGAATTCGTGCGCTGTTCGCCATGTCGACGTGAAACCGTCGTCAAGAAATCGGGAGGACGCCGCATAGAATCCGCGCCGATCGCGGGCCCGACAACAACTCCTCGGTGAAGGAAGGGTCCGCACCGGACCGCCGCGTGGCGTCCGCCAGATGAATCGGCGCCGGCTCCCGGCGTCCGGGAGGAAAGATGACGAAGTGGATCGTGGCCCGCCAGGGCGCTCTGGCGGCAATGGCCGTGTTCGCGCCGTTCGCGGCAGTCGCGGCGACGCTGGCCGGCTCGACGCCGGCAACGCTGACCGTGTCGGATGCCGGGGCGGCGATCTACCAGATGCCCATCCAGGTGCCGCCTGGGGTGGCGGGGTTGCAGCCCCAACTCGCGCTCAAGTTCGACAGCCAGGGCACGCGCGGCATCGCCGGGGCGTTCTGGTCGCTGGACGGTGTCCCCGCGGTGCGGCGCTGCCCCAGGACCAAGGCGCAGGACGGCGAGCGCGGCGGCATCGGCCTGAACGGCAACGACCGGTTCTGCTTCGAAGGCCAGCGGCTGACGCTGGAGAGCGGCGCCTACGGCGCCAATGGCGCGGTCTACCGGCCGGAGATCGACAACTTCTCGCGGATCAAGTCCTTGGGCGCCGCCGGCAACGGCCCGCAGTCCTTCACCGTGGAGGACAAGAACGGCCTGAAGCTGGAGTTCGGCAACACCGCGGACTCGCGCCTGGTGCCGCCACTGGGCTCGGGCGCGGCGCAGTCGACGGTGCTGACCTGGTATGTGAACCGGATCTCGGACCGCAGCGGCAACACCATCGATTTCAGCTACGACACGGTCGACGGCGAGATCACCTTGAAGGACGTCGTGTATGCCGGCGGCAAGGTCAAGGTGTCCATGGGCTACGAGGCCGACTGGAACCCGCGGTCGCTTTATGTCGCGGGCACGCGCGTCAAGTACACCAAGCTGCTGAGCCGGGTCACCACCCTGCTCGTCGGCGCGGGCACGAACGGCGCGGACCGCGCGGTGAAGCAATACCGCCTGGCCTACGAGTACGGCGACGCCCGTGGCACCACGCAGGACCGTCAGCCGATCGCGCGACTGACGTCGGTGAAGGAATGCGTGTCGGGCGACGAGGCGGCCGATTGCCTCTCGCCGCTGAGCTTTACCTGGCCAAACTGGACGATCCCGGCGAACTGGAAGATGTACGACCCCACGATGGTCGGCAACCCTTCCGATCCAAAGCTCAAGTTCACCGACTCCACGGGCTTCGGCAATGAGGGCGCACACCGCCTGCGCCGCCTCGTCGACATGAACGGTGACGGCTACCTGGACGTGGTGGCCTTCGGCGACGGCGGCGTCTATGTCTACCTGTCCGGCCCCAACGGCCTCTATCCGGCCGAGCCCAAGCTGGTGACCCGCGCCTTCACCGCCTCCGGGGACAGCTCGGGCTGGTATGACAACCCCATCCGTTCCGGCTCCGGCGGTTATCGCTACCGGACGCTGGTGGACATGAACGGCGACGGTTATCCCGACATCCTCGGCTTCTCCAACCTGGGGCAGGGCAACTTCGGATCGAACGTCCCGGCGGCCGGCGGCTACGTGGCGTACTGGGACCCGGTGCGCCAGGTGTTCGACGACACCCCCACCAACGTCATGCCCTCCAACCAGCTGGCGGGCGGCGGCCATTACTGCAGCGACCGAACCTGGGTCGACGACATCGGCGCCCCTCGCTACATCCTGGACATGAACGGCGACGGTTATCCCGACGTCCTGCGCTTCACCGCGGACGGCGGCTTCGTGGGCTACTGGAATCCGCAGACCCGGCAGTTCAACGCGCCGGTGCAGGTGAGCAACCTGAAGATGAACGCGGACGGCTGGTACGGCTCCGGCTGCGCGGGCTACCTGTTCTATCAACCGCTGTTCCTGGAAGACATGAACGGCGACGGCTATCCCGACATGGTGGGCGTCAATTACGGCGGCATCCACGTGGCTTATTGGGATCCCGCCGCGGGCAAGTTCGGCGACCTGTCCCAAGTCAGCTCGACGATGTACGCGCGCCCCAACGTGTCCGCCCAGATCCGCATGGCCGACATGAACGGCGACGGCTATCCGGACCTGGTCGAGTTCAAGCCCGAGGGCGTCCGCGTCGCGATCTGGACCGGGACGACCTTCCTGGATGCCAGCGTGTGGACGACGGAGATGTCGGGAAGCTACTGGGATTCGGACGCGTCCAAGAACCCGCGGCTGCTGGCCGACGTGGACGGCGACGGCCTGCCCGACCTGGTCGGCTTCAACGGCAGCGGCATGAACGTGGCGATCTCCAACGGCTCGAGCTTCGGCACGAGCGCGCTGTGGACATCGGTCTTCCGCACGACCGCCTCCGGTACCGACATCTTCGGCAATACCTGGTACGAGACCACCAAGACGCCGCGCTTCTTCCAGGACGTGAACGGCGACGGCTACGCGGACGTCGTGGGCTTCGGCGGCAAGTCGATCGCCATCGCGAGCCCGACGACGCGCGCCATGCGACCGCCCCGGCTGTTCACCGACGGTTTCGGCTCGACGACGCTGGTGGAGTACATGTACATGCAACCCACCGCGGGCTACGACATCTACAGCGGCCCAGCGACGCAGCCGACCTTCCCCAAGCGTCAGGCGAATGGCCCGACGAAGCTGGTGCTCAGCGTCAGCAAGCCCGACGGCGTCGGCGGCACGCGCACGTGGAGCTACCAGTACAAGGAACGCGTGGCGGACTTCTTCCGCGGTGACCTCGGCTTCAAGTCCCGCACCATCTACGACGAGAACACCAAGACGCAGACCCTGCGGGTGTTCGACAACATGAGCTACCCGGCCAACCTGCTGCAGGAGCAGCAGACGACGGATGGCGTAGTGGTCGCGCGGACCGACTACACGCCGCTGACCGTGACGCTGGGCTACGCGGCGGAGTACCCGACCAATCCCCGGCGGATGCTGGCGACCGAGCAGATGGTGACGCAGCGCTGGGGCCTGGACCAGAAGCGGGTGAGCAGCGTCACGACGCGCAACGAATACGGCGGCACGCAGGAAGGGGACGTGTCCTCGCCGTACGTGCAGTGGGGCGACCTGACCAAGCAGACGGTCACCGACGACGTCGGCACGACGACCACGGCCACGGTCTACAAGGCGGACCGCACCAACTGGCTGATCGGCAAGCCGACTTCCCAGTCGGTGACCACGGCGCGCGGCGCCGTGACGGCCTCGGCGACCGCGGTGGACGCCGCGCCGGCAAAGGACGTGAAGGCGCTGCCCAAGCCGATCTCGACGGAAGCGCTGTCGGCCATCCTCAGCATCCTGCTCGACGACTGAACGCAGCGACGCGATGACGGGGGCCTCGGCCCCCGACGAAGAACAAGGACCGCGCGGTGCGCGGCATCAATCCGGGGACAGCGGGCCGCAGAACGGCCGGAGCCTGTCCAAGAGGGAGAGAGTCAGATGAAGAACATCGATGCGATGCGCGGTCGCGTCCTGAGCACGCGCCGAGCGATCGGCCTGGCGGCGAAGCTCGTGATGGCGTCGCTGGCCGGCTCGGCGCTCACCGCGGGCGCGGCGACCTTGAACGTCGACGCCCAGAGCGCGACCAGGGAAATCAGCCTGGAGTACTACGCCGACACCGGTCTGCTGAAGAAGCGCGTCGACCAGCCCAACGGGGGCCAGAGCCAGAAGCTGGTCACCGAGTACGAGTACAAGAAGGGCAATCCGACGCTGGAGAGCCGGACCGGTTGGGCCGGCCCCGTCGGGCAGCAGACGCGCAAGAGCGGCACGGCGTGGAGCGCCGACGACCGCTTCCCGAGCGAGCGGTCGAACGGCGTGTGGACGCAGCCGGAGAAGGTCACCTTCGATCCGGCCTTCGGTGGCATGACGATGCGCGTCGACCCCAATGGCTGGGTCACGCGCTGGGAGTACGACGGCCTGGGACGCAAGACGGTCGAGCGTCGCGGGTATGCGAGCGAGACCGCCACCACCTACACCGACTACACGCAGTGGACGTATGAGGCCTGCACGGCCGGATGCACCACGCCGGGCAGCCAGGAGGCGGTGCTGATCGTCACCGCGACCATCCGTTCCAGCGCGGGCGCGCAGATCGGGCCGGTGGTCAAGTCCTACGTCGACCGCCTGAATCGCGAGATCCGCAGCGAGACGCAGGGCCTGGACGGGACCGGGCAGGTCGCGGCGATCTACAAGGACACGCTGCACGACCGGCGCGGCCAGGTGACGATGGTGTCGCAGCCGTACTTCGCGACGGCCACGCCGTCCCGGAACTGGACCTACATCGACACCGACGACCTCGGCCGGGTCTCTCGCGAGACGACGCCCAACAACGCGATCACGGACGTGAGCTACGACGGTCGCGAGACGACGACGCGGCAGACCGTGCGCGGCGTGGAGCGTCTGCGCAAGAGCGTCTCCGATGGACGCGGACGGCCGGTGTCGACGACCGACGCGCGGGGCAACTCCTCGGGCTTCATCTACGACGCGCAGGGCAGCATGGGCCGCGTGCTCGGGCCCTATGGCGACGTGATGTCGGTGGCGTACGACGCGCTGGGCCGCAAGACCAGCCAGAACGACCCCGACCTGGGCGACTGGAGCTACGGCTACAACGCGTTCGGCGAAGTGATCTCGCAGACCAACGCGCTGAACAAGACGTCGAAGATGACGTACGACGCGCTGGGCCGCCTGGTCCTGCGGGAGGACAACGACCTGTCGACGACCTTCGTCTACGACACGGCCACGTCGGGCCTGGGCCGGCTGGCGAAGGTGTATTCGGACAACGGCTACTGCCGCGAGCATGGCTACGACGGCCTGGGCCGCCCGACCACGACGCTCATGAAGCTGGGCAGCAGCGCCTGCGGCAACGGCACGGAGTCGCTCGGCGGCCGCGTGGACTACGACGCGTCCGGCCGCGTGGCGACGCAGACCTTCCCGACCGGCTTCACGGTCACGCGCGGGTATCACGACACGCTGGGCATCCTGACCTCGCTGTCCAGCGCGCAACTGGGCGGCACGGTGCTGTGGAGCAAGACCGGCGGCGAGCCGGGCGGACAGCCGACGGCGTTCAGCTACGGCAACGGCGTCGCGACCAAGGTGGACTACGTCGGGACCGGCATGGGCTGGGTGAGCGGCATCTCGGCGGGTCCGAGCAACGCGGTCCAGTTCTCGCAGTACGCGCGGGACGAGATCGGCCAGGTCGTGCGTCGCGATGACAGCTTCGACGTGCCGGTCGGCCTGTCCGAGTGGACCGAGGTCGACGAGCTGGGCCGGTTGAAGGCGTACTACCGCAAGTCGCTGGTCGACCAGACAGTGGTCCCGGGCAGCCGCATCACGGTGGGCTACGACGCGGTCGGCCGGATCGTCAGCAAGAGCGACGTCGGCACGTACTACTACGCGCAGCCCAACGGCCAGCGCCCGCACGCGGTGACCGCGGTGCGCGGCGCGGCGAACGTCGACTACGAGTACGACGCCATCGGGCAGATGAAGGTCCGCAACTTCGCGGACTACCTGTACACGGATGCCGGCTTCCTGCGAATGGCCGGGGCGACGCGCAAGTGCCATGAGTTCCTGTACCAGGGCGAAGGCCTGCGGGTGCAGCAGACGATCTTCGATTCGAACTGCCGGCAGGGCAATGGACAGCCGCAGAACGGGAGCTACCCGGTCGCGCGCACGCTGTACATGCACCCGGACGCGAGCAACGGCCTGAGCTTCGAGCGCGAGACCAAGGGCGGGGCTACGCAGTACAAGCATTACGTGGAGGCGGACGGCCGCCCGATCGTCGAGGTGGTGAGCACGTCCGGCTCGGTGGGGGTCGGCACGCCGGTCACGCTGAACTACTTCCATTACGACCACCTGGGCTCCGTGGTGGCGGTCACGAACGCCGGCGGCGGTGTGGTCGAGCGTCGCAGCTTCGACCCGTGGGGCCGGGTGCGCCAGACCAACGGCACGGCCACCGCGAACGGTGACCTGCCGAGCGGCATGAACGCCGCGACCGATCGTGGCTTCACGCTGCACGAGCATCTGGAGGGGCTGGACCTCATCCACATGAACGGCCGCGCGTTCGACCCGCTGCTGGCGCGGTTCACGAGTGGGGATCCGAAGATCGCCGATCCGCTCGACGCGCAGAGCTACGACCGCTACGCGTATGTCTCGAACAAGCCGCTGGATGCGAGCGATCCGACGGGCTACCAAGCGAGCTACGCGTTCTCGTGGGGCGCTGCTGGGGGTGGTGATTCGATGCTCCGAAGCATCGGTGCGTATATCGGGATCAACTTCAGCTTCGGCGGCGGACAAGGCGCCGCGGCTTCTTCAGGCAATGGACAGACGACGGTCGCGGTTGGCGGTGGACAGGCTGCCGGACCGTCTGCCTATCCCAAGGCCATGGAATCGAATGGCGAGCAGAGTGCTCGCGCGCCGAAGACGGGGACGAAGGAGTGGTACTACGCTGCCGCCGCTGACTTTGAAGAGAGTGCCATCCAGTACCGGAGAGACCATCCGATCCTGGACATGTTCACCAACAACAGCGCAATACAGTTCCAGAATGCCGAAGACTCGCGGCTCATGGGAGACCTTGCGGACGGCACGCTCTCGAAGCAATCGCAGGCCCACATCGGTATTGCTGTCCTGAGCATGCTCGCCGGGCGCGCAGTCGCCGGAGCCAATCGAGGTGGACCGGTCGTTGCCTATGAGGTCGGCGTCTACAGGGACCTGAAGCGTCGCTCGAAGCCTGGCGACGGGCTCGACGTTCACCATGTCGGCCAAGCGCATGCGGCACAGCAGGTCATTCCCAATTACGACCGTCAGAATGCGCCGGCCATCACGCTGCCGGAGCGGGAGCACGGGCAGATTCCAAATATCAAGGGCATCTTCACGGCAGCGACGGCACAGGAGCGACGCAGTTTCCTCGCCAACGACATCAGGAATCTGAGAAATTACACCGCTGCGCCAAACAGCTCGCTGCAGAAGCTGATCGAGCTGAACAAGTCGATGTATCCGATGTCTTTCGCCAAGCCTCCCAAGGAGTAGCCCAGCATGAATAGCGAAGCTTTTGTCGAAGCGATTCAAAAGTTCGTGAGGGATTCGGCCGTTGAGTCGACGGTCAGTCTGCATCAGGCACCTCCCGGAAGGCGGCCCGCAGCGGATCTGGTCGCGAGGTCGAATTGGTTCAACGCGTTGTCGGCCGACGACGTGGCACGCGTTGAAGAAATGATGGCGCAGGCAGCTCATGCTGCCGTGTTTGGATTCTTGGCGGTCTTGGATGGTGTCCGGACGATCGACACCGAGAATGGCCGCTTCGAGTTGTTCTACGTTGGCGATGAGCGTTCCCTGCTCAATCCGCCAGACCGTGATCTTCACGATCTGCTCGATCGTCCGTAGTCCTGAATACGGTTAACTGCTCAAAGCGCTCATGAACGTGTTTGCCAAGACCTTTGTCGCTTTGACCGCGGCCATTTCATGGACCTCGAGTTTTGGCGGAACCGCCAGCGGCCGCGTCTCCGCCCCCAACTTCATGCCCAACGGCGCGGTGATCTTCTACGTCGAAGGCAGCCGGAATTCCCCGCCCGCCTGCGCGACCGAATCCCGCCGCTTCGCGCTCAACGGCGCGACGCCTCAAGGCAAGACACAGCTATCCGGTTTGCTGCTCGCCTACTCGCAAGGCAAGACGGTGAATGTCTACGGCACCAACAGCTGTTCGGTGTGGGGTGATACCGAGACGCTGGACTTCTTCGCCATCGTGGATTGAAGACGTGAAAGGGAAGAAGCAGGTCTTCAACCTTTACGTCCGCGACGGCGTCGCCTACCTGCCCGTCACGGCACGCACCACGGCGGGCTACTACCTCGATGTCGACCCGGTCGTGACGCTCGATCCACCCGACGCGGCATCCCTGGAAGCCGCCTTGCGACGCGTGATGACCGCGGGAAATCCTGAGCGACCGACGCCTTCGCGCGCGAGCTTTCCAGCTCCTGTAGTTCTCGCTCCCGCAGGCGTGAAGAGTTGGGGGACCTTTGTCAAGCGCGCCGCGAATTTCTCAATCGTGCTCAGAGACGCCGAGGTCGAGATCAATGAAAGCGGTCCTGCTCTGGACGGGGATTGGACCGAGGGGCGCATGGATCGATTGGCTTGTCCGCCCGAGGAGGCGGCTCGCGCGATCGCGATTCATGTGCTGACGCGGATTGCGGCGCGTGACGACATTCGGGCTTGAACATGTCCATGCGAGACCTGCCGCGTTCAAATGGGGCCGGAATGATGAAGCAGCTTTGCCCCAGGTGTGAACAAGGCGTGATCGACAAGGCGCGCGTCCGCATCAATTCAACGGTGCTTTTCGTCTGCGCGGAATGCGAGGCAACCTGGTTTTCGCTCGAGGCGATCGGCAACGAGCCCTGGGTCGATTTCGGCACCTATTTGAAGTCGATCGGCGGGCGTTCTGTTTGGGCCGAGGTCGACGTCATGGAAGCCGACTGAACCGGCTCCAAGGAACTCGCATGTGGTGGACAACTGAAGGAGGCATGGCGTGAAGACCGAAGACTTCGTGCAGGCCATTCAAGAGCATGTGCGCGACGCCGCCGTGCAATCGACGATCGATCTTCACAAGAGCCCGCCGGGTCGAAAACCCGATGTCGACCTCGTGGCGAGGTCCGCGTGGTTCAACGGGCTATCGCCGGACGATGCGGCCCGTGTGGAGCAGATGGTGGCCCAGGCCGCTCATGCGGCGGTGTTCGGATTCCTGGCCGTGCTCGATGGCGTTCGGACGATCGATACGGAGAACGGCCGCTTCGAGCTTTTCCATGAGGGGCGCGAGCGGGTGCTGTTGAATCCACCGGATCGTGATCTGCATGACTTGCTGGATCGCCCATGAGCAACATGTCATCGCCCTCCCAAACGACGCCACGGTTGTATGAGGCCATCGTCTGGAAACAGGCCGGCGCGCAGCCCGGCGAGAGAACGTCGCTGCTCGCGACCAGCCTGGAAGACGCGAAGCGGCAATTGAGGGCGCGCTTTGGCGAGGACCTCGTCTTCACCCTGTACAACCAGGACGACGCTGACCAGGCGCGCTAGCCAACGACGCTTGAAAACAGAAACGCCCGGTCAAGCCGGGCGTTTTCATTTCCGCTCGGAGATCCGAGCCATCGCTCACTGCACCACGAGTTCCACGATCCGGCAGTACCCGGCGCCGTCTTCCTCGACATACAGCGAGACATTGCGGCCCTGCGCGTACGCCATCAGCATCGTCGCGATCTTGCCCTTCGCGCCCGAGTCGGCCTCGTTGACGAAGGCCCAGTTCTGCAGGCAACCCGCCGAGTCCGGCAGCCCCTGCACGCGGAAGTAGTAGTTGTTCCCGCCGGACACATACGGCCCGGCCGGCTTGAACGCGCCGGTGAAACGGCCCGGCGCGGCGGTCGCCACCATCGGCAGCGTCATCGCCGCCAGTGCCACCACGGCCAAGCCTCGCGTCATCTTGCTCATCGTGTTTCCTCCCTGGATTGGAGCGGCGGATGTTAGCGGGGCGGAATGACGGGCGTCTTGCTCCGGATCCTCAAGCCGCCCACGCCTTCAATCGCCGTTCGCACTCGTCCGCCGGGAATCGAGCTCCGGCAGTCAGCATGCGTTCAAGCCCCGCGGCAAGGGCTGCTTCATCGACGACGCCATGCGCCAGCAACTGGTCGAGCAGCCACAGGGCGCCATGCACGGTCATCCCGTCCTTCTGCGCCTGCTTGCGCAAGCGCCCATCCCCCGTGAGGAGGGGAAGGCCGGTCCGCCGCGCCAGGAAGTAGCACGACACATCCGCCAGGGAACTGTTGTTGTGATCCGCGGAGAGCCGCAGCAACTCGGTGATCGCGTCGCCGTCGAGCGATTCGACGGTCAAGCCTCGCCGGATCAGGTCCTCGTGAGCGAGGTCTTCAAGCTCGTGGAGAACGAAGTCCGTGCAGCACAGGATGAAGGGCAGGCGAAACAGCTCATCCAGCAGACCAGCATTCCGGAAGTCGATCCAGATGTTGGTGTCGCTGACATAGACGCGTGGCATTCATGCTCCCGCCGCCGGTGCCAGGGCCGGTTCCAACGCCCCCAGCGGGCGCTGCAGGAACTCCGCCGCGCGCGACGCGCTGAACAGTCCCTCGGCCAGGCCCCAGAACACCAGCGACTCGAACCGTCGCGGCTGTTCGGGCAGCAGCGGCTCCGGCTCCGCGGTGCGCCACCCCGACTTCGAGAACTGGATCACCGCGGACATGTAGCCGCTCTCGCTCAGCAGATCGAGGTCCTTCAGGCGGCGCAGGGCGACCTGCATGGAGACGCCGTACCGCCGTTTCGCATTCAGCAGTTCGCCAGGATGCACACGGGAACGTCGATGGGCACCGAAGTCCAGGAGCACTTGCTCGTCCGGATATAGGAAGGCACCGGCGAACCGATGACAGCATCGCTCCTTGTCGGCCTCCGACATGCCGTCAGGCAGGGCCATCACCCAATGGCCGAGCTCATGGGCCGCGGTGAACCGCACCCGCTCGCCCGGGCGCGTGGTGTTCAACGCGATCAGGACATGCTGGCCATCCTCCGTCGCCGCGCACGCGCCGTCGAAGTCGTCTCGCGCCTCGATCAGCGCGACCTTGATGCCGCGCTCTTCCAGCAGCTGCGTCAGGTTGGCGATGGCGTCCCGGCCGATGCCCCAGTCCTGTCGCAGCTGCCGCGCCGCGCGCTCCGCGTCGTCGACCGCCAACACGCGCAGGACCTGGGGATCGGTCGGTGGAATGCGGAGATCGATCGAGTCGAAGCAGCGCTCCAGCGCGATGTAGCGCTCGAGGTGGTCCCGCATCTGCTCGCCGACCTGTTGCTGCCGGTACTTCGGCATGCGGGCCAGCTTGCGAAACTCGAGCGGCGCGAGCGTCACCGCGTCGGCACGGAAGAAGTATTCAGGCCGGACGCCCAAGGCCTTGGCGAACTGAAGCAGGCGCGTGGAATTCGGGACGGCGTCGCCCCGTTCGAACTTGCTCAGCGCCTGCTTGGTGATATCGCCGACGGCCTGGGCCAGTTCATCGAGGCTGAGCCCCTTCAGGACGCGGGCCCGCCGGAGTCGGTCGTGGATCATCGCGTGCTCCTTGGTTGACGATCATTCTATTTCCGATGAGATCGTCAACCAATGACCGATTCGCTCACATCCCCTCGCCGGCCGCCACCATGCTCCTCAACACGTTCTCCACCGCCTGCCTCACATGCTCGCCGCACAGCCGCGCGGCCAGCGCGCTGTCGCGCTGCTCGATCGCCGTGACGATCGCATCGAGCTCCCGCAGCGTGTTGGGCAGCCGCCCCGGCTGCGCCATCGAGATGCGGCGCAGCACCGTCACCCGGTTGTTGAGCTGGCGCAGCATCTGCCCCGCCACCGCGTTGCCGCAACCCTCGACCAGGATGTCGTAGAACTGGTTCTTCAGCGCCAGGATCCCCGCGCGGTCGCCGGCCTCGTGCGCCCGCGCCAGCTCCGTCAGCTTCGCCCGCAGCGCCGCCCGCTGCGCCTCCGACGCGTTCCCCGCGAACCCGCCGCCGGCCAGGCTCTCCAGCGCCGCGCGCACCTCGTAGATCTCGCGCACCTCGTCGCGCGAGATGCTCGTCACCTCCGGCCCGCGGTGCGGAATGATCGTGATCAGCCCCTCGGCCTGCAGGTGCTGCAGCGACTCCCGCACGCAGGAACGGCTGACGTCCAGGCTCTCGCACAACTCCCGCTCGGACAGCTTCTGGCCCGGCGCCAGCACCCCGTCCAGGATCGCGGTGCGCAAGGCCTGCGTCGCGCGCTGGCGCAGGGAGGTCTCTTCTCGGGCGACTTTCAACAGGCTCATGGGGCGGCATCCTAGCTGCGGCTGGGCGATGTCCGGACATCCGGGCGGACGGATGTTCAGAACGTCCGATTGTCATACACCGCCCACTCGCCGCTTTCAATCCAGGAAATCGCGATGTCGGATTGTCGGACAATCTGACTACATTGAATCCCATGGACGGCGGTCCCCCGACCGGCGGTCTTTCCACCCCCCAACATCCCCAGGAGTTTCCGATGACCCGTGCGTACGCCCCGAAGAACCAGGCCCTGTTCGACCAGGGGCTCTCGACCCGGCGCGAGGTGCTGGGCGCCGAGTACGTCGACGCCTCGATCAAGAACGCCACGGACTTCAACATCGACATGCAGGAGCTGGTCACGCAGTACTGCTGGGGCGATGTCTGGAACCGTCCGGGCCTGGACCGTCGCACCCGCTCGTTCCTGAACCTGGCGATGATCACCGCGCTGAACCGCCCGCACGAACTCAAGCTGCATGTCCGCGGCGCGATCAACAACGGCCTGACGCGCGACGAGATCAAGGAAGTCTTCCTGCAGACGGCGATCTACTGCGGCGTGCCGGCGGCGATCGACTCGTTCCGGGTCGCGGCCGAGGTGTTCAAAGAGATGGACGCCTGAGGAGCCGCCATGAGCCACGCTGTCGCCGACCCCAAGCTGCGCATCGGTTTCATCGGGCTGGGCATGATGGGCACGCCCATGGCCCACCTGCTGCACGCCGCCGGCCACGCGCTGGTGGTGCAGGACGCCCGTCCCGAGGTCACCGCCGCCTTCTCGCAGGCCCATGCCGGCGCGCTGGTCGCCGCGTCCGCCGCGGACTTCGCCGCCTGCGACGTGCTGATCACGATGCTGCCCAACTCCGACATCGTCGACGCGGTGCTCGCGCCGATGGCCGCGCGGCTCAAGCCCGGCGCGGCGGTGATCGAGATGAGCTCCGCCGACCCGAGCCGCACCCGCGCGCTGGCCCAGCGGCTGGCCGAGCACGGCGTCTCGCTGATCGACGCGCCGGTCTCCGGCGGCGTGAAGAAGGCCGTGGCCGGCACGCTGGCCATCATGGTCGGCGGCGACCCGGCGGTGTTCGAGCAGATGAAGCCGGTGCTCGCGACGATGGGCCAATCGATCTCGCACGTCGGTCCGGTCGGCGCCGGCCATGCGCTCAAGGCGCTGAACAACTACGTCTCCGCCGCCGCGCTGATCGCCACCGCCGAGGCCATCCATGTCGGCGCCGCCTTCGGCATCGATCCCGCGACCATCGTCGACGTGATCCAGGCCTCCACCGGCCGCAACAACACGACCGAGAACAAGGCCCACCAGTTCATGCTGAACGGCGCCTTCAACTCGGGCTTCTCGCTGGCGCTGCAGGCCAAGGACGTCGGCATCGCCGCGTCGCTGGGCCGCGCGATGGGCCTGCCGATGGCGTTGGCCCAGGACGTCCACGGCATGACCGCCGCGGCGTCCGAGGCGCTCGGCCCCGGCGCGGACCACACCGAGCTGTACCGCTTCGTCGGCAAGGCCTGAGGCGATGCGCGCGTCCTTCGACGTCCTCAACCCCGCCACCGGCGAGCGCGTCGCGCAGGTGCCGAAGGCGTCGGCCCAGGAGGCGCTGGCCGCCGTCGAGGCGGCGCGCCTGGCGCAGGCCGGCTGGCGGCGCCTCGGCGGCCACGCCCGCGCGGACGTGCTGCAACGCTGGTTCGAGCGGGTCGTCGCGAACACCGAGCAGCTCGCGCGCCTGATGGTCTCGGAGCAGGGCAAGCCGCTGGCGGAAGCGCGCGGCGAGATCGGCTACGCGGCCAGCTACATCCGCTTCTACGCCGAGGAAGCGCGGCGGCTGCACGGCGAGACGATCCCGTCGGCCTCGCCGGACCGACGCCAGCTGGTGATCCGCGAGCCGGTGGGCGTCTGCGCCGCGATCACGCCGTGGAACTTCCCGGCCGCGATGGTGACGCGCAAGGTCGCTCCCGCGCTGGCGGCGGGATGCGCGATGGTGCTCAAGCCGTCGGAACTGACACCGCTGACCGCGTCCCGCCTGGCCGAACTGGCGCTCGAGGCCGGCGTGCCGCGCGGCGTGTTCCAGGTGGTCGTCGGTGACGCGGCCGAGATCGGCGCGGTGCTCACCGCGTCGCCGACGGTGCGCCTGCTCAGCTTCACCGGCTCGACGCCGGTGGGCCGGTTGCTGATGGCGCAATGCGCGCCGACGGTGAAGAAGCTCGGCCTGGAGCTCGGCGGCAACGCGCCCTTCATCGTGTTCGACGACGCGGACCTGGACGCCGCGGTCGAGGGCGCGATCGTCTCCAAGTTCCGCAACGCCGGCCAGACTTGCGTCTGCGCCAACCGCTTCTTCGTGCAGCGCGGTGTCTACGACGATTTCGCCGCGCGGCTGACCGAGCGCGTCCGCGCGCTGCGCACCGGCCATGGGCTCGATGACGGCGTGACGCAGGGGCCGCTGATCAACGAGGCGGCGCGGCGCAAGGCGCTCTCGCACGTGCGGGACGCGGTCGAGCGTGGCGCCCGCGTGGCCACCGGCGGCGAGGCGGTCGACGGACCGGGCTGGTTCATGCAGCCGACGGTGCTGCTGGACGTGGCGCCGGGCATGCGCTGCCTGGACGAGGAGACCTTCGGCCCGGTGGCGCCGCTGGTCCCCTTCGACGACGAGGCCGAGGCCATCGCCTGGGCCAACGCCAGCGAGTTCGGGCTGGCGAGCTACTTCTACTCGCGCGACGTCGCGCGCTGCTTCCGCGTCGCGGAGGCGATCGAGTCCGGGATGGTCGGCATCAACACCGGCGCGATCTCGAGCGAGACGGTGCCCTTCGGCGGCATCAAGCAATCCGGGCTGGGGCGGGAAGGCTCCCGCCACGGGCTGGACGAATACACCGAGCTGAAGCTGATGAGCTTCGGCGGCATCGGCGCGACCTGACGCGCCGCGGTTCCCTTCCTGCATCCCCCATACACGCAGCGGCCGGCGACGGACCGGGCCGCGCAGCCCTTACCCCTTTGGAGAGAGACATGCGACAGATGGTGAAGAAGGTCCTGGGCGCCGCGTTGGCGGCGGCGTCGATGACGACGGCCACGGCGGCGCTGGCCGCCTATCCGGACAAGCCGGTGACGATGGTGATCCCCTACGCGACGGGCGGCTCGACCGACGTGATCGGCCGTCTGATCGCCGAGGCGATGACGCGCGACCTGGGCCAGCAGGTGATCGTCGAGAACGCCGGCGGCGCGGGCGGCACGATCGGCACCGGCAAGGTGGCGCGCGCGGCGGCCGACGGCTACACGATCCTGCTGCACAACATGGGCATCGCGACGGCGCCGGCGCTGTATCCGAAGCTCACGTTCGATGCCAACAAGGACCTGGCGCCGATCGGCCTGGCCGGGGACGTGCCGATGATCCTGGTGCGCAACAAGGACTTCGCGCCGGCCACCGTCGCCGACATGATCCGGCACATGAAGGCCAAGCCCGGCGAGGTGCGCTTCGCGCATGCGGGCGTCGGGGCGACCTCGCACCTGTGCGCGATGCTGTTCACGCAGACGACCAAGACCACGGTGACGATGGTTCCGTACCGCGGCACCGGCCCGGCGCTGCAGGACGTGATCGCGGGCAACGTCGACCTGATCTGCGACCAGCCGGTGGCGACCGGACCGCACGTGGCCTCCGGCGCGCTGAAGGCCTACGCGATGGCGACCAAGGCGCGCGTGCCGCAACTGCCGGACGTGCCGACCTTCGCCGAGAGCGGCCTGCCCGGCTTCGAGCTGGCGGTGTGGCACGGCGTGTACGCGCCCAAGGGAACGCCGGCGGCGGTGCTGACGCGGCTGAACACGGCGCTGCGCCACGCGCTGGCCGATCCGAACGTGGTCAAGCGCTACCAGGAGATGGGCGTCGTCGCGCCCCAGGCCGACCGGCTCAAGCCGCAGGTGCTGGGCGCGCAGACCTCCGCCGAGATCAAGAAGTGGGATCCGGTGATCAAGGCGGCGGGGGCGAAGGCGGAGTGAGCGAGGCCGCTCAGGCGGCCCTCACTGTCCTCACGGCCCTCACGACGCTCAGGGCGCTCAGGGCTTGAGCAACAGCTGCTGGACGCTGGAGAAGTCCAGCCCGCCGCGGCCGGCGCGGCTGTTGAGCGCGTAGAGGTTGCGCGCCAGCTCGCCCAGCGGCACCGCGGCGCCGACGCCCAGCGCCGCCTCCACCGCCAGGCCCAGGTCCTTGAGCATCAGGTCGTTGCCGAAACCGCCGCTGTACGCGCGCGACGCGGGCGCCTCCGGCTTCACGCCGGGCCAGGGGTTGCAGACCTCGGTGGCCCAGCTGCGGCCGGTGCTGACGGCCATCATGGCCGACAGGGCCTGCGGATCCAGCCCGTGCGCGACGCCCAGCGCTAGCGCCTCGCCGGTGACCGCCATGATCACGCCCAGCGCCATGTTGTTGCACAGCTTGGCGACCTGGCCGGCGCCGGACGCGCCCATGTGGAAGATGTTCTTCCCCATCGCCGACAGCACCGGCCGGGCGCGCTCGAGCGCCTCGGCCTCGCCGCCGACGATGAAGGTCAGCGTGCCCGCCGCCGCGCCGGCGGTGCCGCCGGAGACCGGCGCATCCACCATCGCCAGGCCCCGCGCGCGGGCCGCCTCGGCGACGCGCTGGGCGCTGGCCGGCGCGATGGTGCTGCAGTCGATGACCAGCGCGCCCGCGGCGATGCGCGCGAGCAGGCCGTCGTCGCCGAGGTACAGCGCCTCGACGTGCCGGCTCGCCGGCAGCATCGAGATCACCACCGACGCGCCCTCCACCGCGGCGGCCGCCGACGGCGCGATCGTCACGCCGGCCTCGCGGGCCTTGGCCAGCGCCGCCTCGCTCAGGTCGAAGGCGGCCACGGCGTGCCCCGCCTTCGCGAGGTTGGCCGCCATCGGGCCGCCCATGTGGCCCAGGCCGATGAAGGCGATGCGTTCGCAGCCGGTGCTCGTCGTGCTCATGGTGTCGTCTCCTTGTGATCGATGAATCGATGAACCGACGGATCGCGTGCCCTGCGATCCGTGATCGTTGATCGGGGGTGAGGCCGGCGTGGTGACCCTGTCAGCGCCGCCGGTGCGGCGCGCGGGTCAGCGCAGGTCCGCCAGCGGGTGCTCGCCGCTGAAGCGCGGCGCCAGCAGCTCGTTCACGTGCGCGTCGCCATCCTCGATCGCGGCGCCCAGCCAGCGCGGCGTCTTGTCCTTGTCGATCAGCAGCGCGCGCACGCCCTCGGCGAAGTCCGGGAACACGCAGCAGCCGACGGCGGCCTGGTACTCCATCCGGAACACCTCCGCGAGCGACGCGTGCTTCAGGCGGCGTTGCAGCGCGATGGCGAGCGCCGCGGAGGTCGGCGATCCCTTCTGGAAGGTCGCGCCCGCGGCGGCGAGCCACGGGTCCTCGTCGCAGGCCAGCGAGCGCAGCCGCGGCGCGAGCGTCGCCAGCGTGTCGTGCGGGCCGATCAGCGCGTCGATCCGGGCGCGGTGCGCGGCCAGCGGCGACGGCGCCAGGTCCGGCGCCGGCAGGCGGCGCAGCAGGTCGTCGAGACCCTCGGCGTCCGTGGCGTTGTCGCCGCTCCAGCGCGCGTTGGCCACGGCCTCGAGCAGCGCGCCATGGTCCTCGGCGCGCGCGGCGCGGTCCGCCAGACCGGCCCACAGCGCGTCGGCGGCGTTCAGCGGCGCGCCGGTCAGCGCGAGGAAGAGGCCGGCGCGGCCGGGCAGCCGGGACAGGAACCAGCTGCCGCCGACGTCGGGATAGAGGCCGAGCGTGATCTCCGGCATCGCCAGCTTGCTGCGCGGCGTGACCACGCGGTGCGACGCGCCCGCCATCAGGCCGATGCCGCCGCCCATCACGATGCCGTGGCCCCAGACCAGCAGCGGCTTGGCGTAGCGATGGATCGCGTGGTCGAGGCGGTACTCGCGCTCGAAGAAATCGGCGGCGTCGCGCGGCACCTGGCCGGCGCCGGCCGCGCGCATCGCGCGGTACAGGCCGACGACGTCACCGCCGGCGCAGAAGGCCTTCTCGCTGTTGCCGTCGAGGACCACGCCGGCGATCTGCGGGTCCTGCTCCCAGGCGGCCAGCTGCGCGTGCAGCAGATCGACCATCTCCAGCGTCAGCGCGTTCAGGCTGGCCGGCGCGTTCAGCGTCGCGTGGCCGAAGCGATGGCCAGAGGCAGTCAGGATCGTGCGGAACAGCACCGGTGCGTCGGATCCGGAGGTGGCCGCGGCCGCGGCGCCGGCAGCGCTGCCGGTGCCGGTGCCGGTGCCGGTGCCGGTGCCGGTGTTGGCGGGCGTCTTGAGGGAAGCGGTCATCGGTCGATCCTCAGGCGTTGCGCCACTGCGGGCTGCGCTTGCCGAGGAAGGCCTGCACGCCTTCGCGCTGGTCCTCGGTGTCGAACAGCGCGACGAAGGCCTCGCGTTCCATCACCAGCTGCGACCACGGCGTCGCCGTCCGCGCGCCCTGGATCAGGCGCTTGCAGGCGGTGACGCTGGTCGGGCTCTGGGCCTGGACGCGTTCGGCCCACTGCAGCGCGCGGGCCAGGCCCTCGCCCTTGGCGACGAGGTCGTCCGCCAGCCCGATGCGCAGCGCGGTCTCCGCGTCGACGCGCTCGCCCAGCAGCACCATGCGCTTGGCCCAGCTCTCGCCGACGGTCCAGCTCAGCCATTGCGTGCCGCCGGCGCAGGGCAGCAGGCCCACCGTCGCTTCCGGCAGCGCCATCACCGCATGCGCCTCCGCGATGCGCAGGTCACAGGCCAGCGCGCATTCCAGCCCGCCGCCCATCGCGTAGCCGTTGATCGCCGCGATGCTCACGCCGCGGAAGCCGGCCAGCGCCTCGAAGGCCTCGCCGAAGCGGCGCGCCATCGTGGCCGCGACGCCCTTGTCGCCGTCCGCGAAGACCTTCAGGTCGGCGCCGGCGCTGAAGAACTTCTGGCCGTCGCCGGTGATCACCAGTGCGTAGATGTCGCGATCGCGGTTGAGATCGCCGACCAGGCGCGTCAGCGCCGAGAGGCTGTCCGCCGTCCAGGTGTGGGCCGGCGGGTTGGTCAGCGTGACGATCGCGGTGTGGCCGCGGCGCTCCAGGCGCAGGCCGGCGTAGTCGGCGCCGTTGTCGGTGGGATGGGTCATGGGTGATGGATGAATGTGCGTTGAAGGGAGACCCTCACCCCTGCCCTCTCCCGCAAGCGGGAGAGGGAGTTCGAGAAGGCGAGGGCGTGAGATCGGGCTTGGGCTTGGGCTTGGGCTTGGGCTTGGGCTTGGACTTGAGCGTCAGGCGTCGGGCGATGGGCGATGGGCACGAGAACAGGCGGTCATCGGATCGTGTCGGTCGCCTGCTCCTGCAGCATCCGGCGCGCGACGATGACCCGCATGATTTCGTTGGTGCCTTCGAGGATCTGGTGCACCCGCGCGTCGCGCAGGTAGCGCTCCAGCGGGTACTCGCGCGTGTAGCCGTAGCCGCCGTGGATCTGCAGCGCCTCGTTGCACACCGCGAAGCCGATGTCGGTCGCCAGCCGCTTGGCCATCGCGCAATACACCTGCGCCTCGGGCGAATCGGCGTCGAGCTTGGACGCGGCCAGCCGCACCATCTGCCGCGCCGCGACCAGGTCGGTGGCCATGTCGGCCAGCTTGAACTGCAGCGCCTGCATGTCCGCCAGCGGCCGGCCGAACTGGCGGCGCTCGTGCATGTAGCGCTGCGCCGCGGCCAGCGCGCCCTGCGCCGCGCCGACCGAGCAGGTCGCGATGTTGATGCGGCCGCCGTCCAGCCCCTTCATCGCGAGCCGGAAACCCTGGCCCTCCTCGCCAAGGCGGTGGACCGCCGGCACCCGCACGCCGTCGAAGGCGATGGCGCGCGTGGGCTGGCTGTTCCAGCCCATCTTGTCTTCCTTGCGGCCGTACTGGATGCCCGGCGCGTCGGCCTCGACGAGGAAGGCGGAGATGCCGTCCGCGCCCGGACCGCCGGTGCGGGCCATCACGACCAGCGCGTCGGTCGCGCCGGCGCCGGAGATGAAGGCCTTGCCGCCGTCGATGACGTACGCGTCGCCGTCGCGCCGCGCGGTCGTGCGCAGCGAGGCGGCGTCCGAGCCCGCGCCCGGCTCGGTCAGGCAGTACGACGCCAGCTTCGCGCCACTGCACAAGGCCGGACCCCACGCGGCGGCCACCTCGGGCCGCGCGAAGGCCGCGACCATCCAGGCCGCCATGTTGTGGATGCTGAGGAAGGCGGTGGTCGACGGACAGGCGGCCGCGAGCTCTTCGAGCACGATGGTGGCGTCCAGCCGCGGCAGGCCCAGGCCGCCGGCGGACTCGGGCGCGTACAGGCCGCACAGGCCGAGCTCGCCGGCATGCCGCAGCGTGTCGCGCGGGAAGATCGCCCGCGCGTCCCACTCCGCCGCGAACGGCGCCATCTCGTCGCGAGCGAAGTCGCGCGCCGCCTGCTGGAAGGCGCGCTGCTGCTCGTTCAGCTCGAAGTCCATCGCGGCCTCACTTCAGGCTGATCGTCGTGTTGACGCCTCCGACCGAGGCGTCGTCGAACCAGCGCGCGGTCACCGTCTTGGTCTGCGTGTAGAAGAGCACGACCTGCTTGCCGTAGGGGCCGAGGTCGCCGAGCTTGGACGCGCGCGAGCCGGTGAACGAGAACAGCGGCACCGGCACCGGGATCGGCACGTTGATGCCGACCTGGCCGACGTCGATCTCGTCCTCGAAGCGGCGCGCGGCGGCGCCCGACTGCGTGAACAGCGCGGTGCCGTTGCCGTTGGGGTTGGCGTTGATCATCGCGATCGCCTCGTCCAGCGTGGCCGCCTCGGCGATGCACAGCACCGGGCCGAAGACCTCCTGGTCGTAGACGGTCATGCCGGGCTTGACGCCGCTGAAGATCGTCGGGCCGACGAAGTTGCCTTCCTTCAACTGGCCGCTGAGCGGCGGCAGCCGGCCGTCCAGCGCCAGCGTCACGCCTTCCTCGACGCCGCGGGCGATCAGGCGCTCGACGCGGTCGCGCGCCGCGCAGGAGATCAGCGGGCCGACGTCGGTCGTGGCGGAATCGCCGGCGCCCACGCTCAGGCCCTTGGCCTTCTCGACCAGCTCCGGCAGCCAGTCGCGCGCGGCGCCCACCAGCACCGCCACCGACACCGCCATGCAGCGCTGCCCGGCCGCGCCGAAGGCGGCGCCCACCAGCGCGTTGAGGGTCTGTTCCTTGTGCGCGTCGGGCAGCACGACGGCGTGGTTCTTCGCGCCCATCATGCATTGCACGCGCTTGCCGGCCTTGGTCGCGCGGTCGTGCACCAGCGTGCCGACGCGGGTCGAGCCGACGAAGGACACCGCCTTGATGTCGGCGTGGTCGCACAGCGCGTTGACGACGTCCTCGCCGCCGTGGACCACGTTGAGCACGCCCTTGGGGATGCCGGCCTCGAGCGCCAGTTCCACCAGCCGCATCGTGACCATCGGGTCCTGCTCGGACGGCTTGAGCACGAAGGTGTTGCCGCAGGCGATGGCCATCGGGAACATCCACAGCGGGATCATCGCGGGGAAGTTGAACGGCGTGATGCCGGCGCACACGCCCAGCGGCTGCAGCAGCGTGTAGGTGTCGACGCCGCCGGCGACGTTGTGGGCGCGCTCGCCCATCTGCAGCGAGCCGATGTTGGCCGCGTGCTCCACGACCTCCAGGCCGCGGAACACGTCGCCCTCGGCGTCCGCCAGCGTCTTGCCCTGCTCGGCGGTCAGCGTCGCGGCCAGCGACTTGATGTTGTCGCGGATCAGCTGCTGGTACTTCAGGAAGATCCGCGCGCGCTGCCCGATGGGCACCTTGCGCCAGGTCTTGAAGGCCTCGCGGGCCGCGGCGATCGCGGCCTCGACCTCGTCGGGCGTGGCCATCGGCACGCGCGCCAGGCGCTGCTGCGTGGCCGGGTTGACGACGTCGCGCCACTCGGTCGCGCGGGACTGGACGTACTCGCCGTTGATCAGCAGCGGGATGCGGGGCAGGTCGTTCTGGCTC
Source organism: Mitsuaria sp. GD03876 (assembly GCF_029840635.1). Taxonomy (GTDB): domain Bacteria; phylum Pseudomonadota; class Gammaproteobacteria; order Burkholderiales; family Burkholderiaceae_C; genus Roseateles. The sequence continues at coordinate 282,614 of NZ_JAOCCU010000001.1, forward strand.
ATCGGAAAGCTCTCCTGGATCGGGTCCGAGACGCCGTCGCGGGACGGGCTCGACGCTGGGTTGAATTTCACAGAGAATCTATCCACAACATTCGCAATGCACCACGCTTTCCTCTTGTGAAGCGGCATTCCTGCGAATCACTGCGCAAGAAAATTGTGAAATCAGCGAACCCTGTGAACCCCCGCGAGCCCCTTCGCGCGGCCGGCCCCGGCCCGTCGCGCAAGCTGTTCATCGGCCCCCGGATCCGCCGCCTGCGCGAGCAGATGCAGTGGAACCAGGCGGAGCTGGCGAGCCGGCTGGCGCTGTCGCTGAGCTACGTGTCGCAGATCGAGACCAACCAGCGGCCGGTCACGGCGAGCGTGCTGATCAAGCTGGCCGAGGTCTTCGGCGGCGGCATCGGGCAGTTCTCGGAGGAGCAGGACCAGCAGCTGCTGCACGACCTGGACGCCGCGTTGCGCGACCGCTCGCTGACGCCGATGGCGCTCGCGCCGACGCAGGTCGCTCGGCTCGTCGAGCAGGCGCCCGAGCTGGCCGAGGCCTACGTCGCGCTGCACCAGCGCTACCTGCGGCTGCAGGACGAGCACTCGCAGATGATCGACCGCTTCTACGGCGAGCAGGGGCCGGAGCCGGCGGTGGTGCCGGTGTCCTCGCGCGGCGAGCCACTGCCGCACGAGGCGGTGCGCGATCACCTGAACCGCCGCAACAACCACCTCGACGAGTTGGACCTGCGCGGCGAGCAGCTGGCCGAGGCGCTCGGCCTGACGCCGGGCCAGCGGGCGCGCGCGCTGCGCGAGTTGCTGCAGCAGCGCTACGGGATCAAGACGGAAGTGGCCGACGAGGACGAGGGCCGCGGCGCGGCGGCGGGCGCCTTCCTGCGGCAGTACGACGCGCGCCGCCGGGTGCTGCGGCTGCCGCGTTTCCTGAGCGACGCGCAGCAGGCGTTCCAGCTGGCGACGCAGTACGCGCTGATCGCCGAGGCCGATGCCATCGAGGCCGAGCTCCGAGCCGGCGCCTTCGTCGACGACGCGACGCGGGCGCTGGCGAAACAGGGCTTCGCGCACTACTTCGCCGGCGCGACGCTGCTGCCCTACGTGCCCTTCCTCGAGGCCGCGCGCCAGGTGCGCTACGACGTCGAGCTGCTGCAGCAGCGTTTCCAGGTCAGCGTGGAGACGATCTGCCACCGCCTGTCGACGCTGCAGCGCAATGGCAACCGCGGCGTGCCGTTCTATTTCGTCCGGGTGGACCAGGCGGGCAACATCTCCAAGCGCCAGAGCGCGACGAGCTTCCACTTCGCGCGCCACGGCGGCGCGTGCCCGCTGTGGCACGTGCACGAGGCCTTCGCGCAGCCGGGCCGCTTCCTGCGCCAGATCGCGGAGATGCCGGACGGCAGCCGCTTCTTCGGCATCGCGCGGACGATCGAGCGGCACGGCGGCGGCGGCTACCAGTCGCGGCGCAAGCTGTTCGCGGTCGGACTGGGTTGCGACCTGGCGCATGCGCGCGAGCTGGTCTACGCGGATGGACTGGCGCTGGACCCGGAGACGGTGAGCCGGCGGGCGGTGCCCATCGGCCCGGGCTGCCGCGTCTGCCCGCGCGAGCACTGCGTGCAGCGCGCGTTCCCGCCGGCGGGCAAGGCGCTCGTGGCGGACAGCGACAGCGAGTCGCTGGTGTCCTACCGGTTCACGGGGTGACGAGCGACAGGTCCTGACGGCGGAGATCGGCGCCGCGCGCGTGCGTGGCGGGGCGTTCGGATCGGAACGCCGCCAGCCGTTGCGCGTACGGATCCAGCGCGTCCTCCGCTTGAGCCAGCGGCAGCCCGACCACGGCGGCGAAGCGCGCGGGGGTCACCTGCCCGTGCGCGATCAACTCGTCCACCACCGCCAGCAGCGCGTCGCGATGCGATGCGATCAGCGCGGTGGCACGCGCATGCTCGGCCTGCAGCAGCGCTTCGATCGACGCGTTGCTGAGCTCCACGTCGGTGCAGACATGCTCCTCGCTGTCGGTCGACACGTCGGTGCGGGCGATGCGATCGCCGTGTCCCAGGTAGCGCAGCATGCGCGCGGCCGTCCGCGTCGCCTTGCGCAGGTCGCTCGAGGCGCCGCTCGAACTCAGGTCGCCGCCGAAGACCAGCAGCTCCGCCGCGCGGCCGGCCAGGCTCGTGCAGATCGAATCGAGCAGGTTCTGGCGCGACCACACCTTGCGCGAGGCATAGGCGTTGTAGCCGCCCTCGAAGCTGGCCACGTGGATCTTGATCTCCTGCGGCGCGCGCCCGAACAGCAGCGCATGCACCAGGCCATGACCCGCCTCGTGCACGGCCAGCAGCGCGCGGAAGTCCGCGTTGGTGCGCTGGCGCAGGCGATCGAGCTCGAAGGGCGCGGCGATATCGGCCGATTGGTCCCGCCAGTGCGCGACCAGGCTGCGGCCGTCGGCGACGAGGCGGACCTCGTCGCCCGCGGCCGCGCCGCGCCCGATCGCCCAGAGCGCGGCCTTCGCCAGGCTCGCGCCGAGGATCGCGTGCAGCGACGAGAACAGCGGCCGCGTGCCCTGCGCCGGGAAGACGGCGTTCGCGTAGATCTGCGCGCGCACGCTGTCGGCCAGCGCGAAGCGCAGGCCGCAGCGGGACTCGGTCTCGCGGGCGTAGCGCTCGCAGCCTTGCGCGATCAGCTGTTCGTACGCGCGGCGCGACAGCGACGGGTAGATCACATGCTCGTTGCCCAGCCGCGCGACTTGCTCCGGCTTGAAGCGCTGGTTCAGCGCCTGCTTGACGTCGATGACGCTGAGCTTGCCGGTGAGCGCGTGGAAGATGTCGGCATCGCTGTCGCAATCGTCCACGCTGGTGGCGAGCTCCTCGTACATCTCGTCGAGATTCCCGCAGACGAAGACGAGCAGCCGGCTGTAGTCGGTGCCCCAACGCTGCTGGCCGCTCTCGCGGAACTCGCGCAGGCGCTCCTGGATCTGCTCGGGCGTCCAGGCCATGATCTCCATCAGCGGCGCGTCGATCTTGAGGTTGCGCTGCAGCTCCTGCGCCTCCCAGCTCCGCAGCTTGAAACGCCGCTTCGCGTCGTCGGCATCGGAGCGCTCCGCGTCGAAGGCCGCATCGGCGATGGACGACTCGATGTCGCCCAGCAGCGAGAGCGCCGGCGGCAGCCGGCCGTCGGAGAGCAGCGCCCAGACGTCCTGGTAGCGCTCGACGCGCATCTCGCCGCGCTTCGAATCGATCGTGCGGAAGCGCTGGAACTCGTCGAGCGCGAGGATGCCGGGTTCGCCCTCGCGCACGCCGGACTGCGCGAGCATGCCCGAGATGCTCTGCGCGCCGCGCCAGCCCGCGCCATTGGAGAAGCCGTCCATCTGGACCTCCACGAAGCGGTCGTAGAAGCCCAGCAGTTGCGCCAGGCGGCGCACGAGCTGGGTCTTGCCGGTGCCGGTCAGGCCCCAGAGGCAGACGATGACGGGCCGCGAGACGAGCTCGGGCAGCACGTACCAGGCGCGCACCGCGTCGATGACGCGGTCGATGATGGGATCGATGCCGAACAGCTCGGTCTTGAGCTGGACGGCGATCTCCTGCAGCTGCGTGTTTCTCCGCACCAGCTGCTCACGCAGGTCGAGGGACTCATTCATCCCAATCCTCCCTCCGCAGCAGCGCCTGCAGCGCCATGCGGTCTGCGCGGCGCTGCGCGCCGCGGCCTTGGATGTGTTGGCCGGCGCCTCGCATGCCGCGCTGGGCCAGCGCGCGCGCCACGGGGTCGCGCGCGCCGGGGCTCGTCTCGAGCACCAGCGTCATCGGTTGTTTCATGCGGCGCAGGGCCTTGACCCGGCCCTCTTGAAGGGCGCGGGAACGGAGTTGTGCACTCATTCGGTTTCCGAAAAGCAAAAGCCCCGGCTCGATGGCGGCGGGGCTTTGCATGCCGCGCGGTCTGAGGCCGTATCTGGGAACAGACACGGTTCAGCCGGGGCTCGGGAACCGTGTTCAGTCGATCGTCGAGATGAACAGGGAGGACATAGGGGGTTTCTCCGTCATGCGGGCGCTGTCGTGGGCGCCTTCTGCAATGGGCGCGAATGATGGGGGCCTGGCGGCGCGCGTGCGAATCGTCATGGGGCGCGGCGTTGCGCCGCGCCAACGCGGGTTGGGGTCGGACCCGCGTGGCCGAGGCGTGTCAGCCCTCAGGTGTACTTCTTCTCCAGCGCATCCCACTCCGGCTTGCCGACCAGCCGCTGGCGCTCGGCGAACGGGATCACCAGGTTGGGGTCCTCGTCCATGCGGCGCTGCGTCTTCAGCAGCCCCAGCGCCTTCTGCATGCCGGCCACCGCGCTCTGCAGCGCGGCGTTGGCGTACAGCACCACGCCATAGCCCAGCTGCTGCAGCTCGTCCGCGTCGGTGATCGGCGTCTTGCCCCCGATGACCATGTTCATCAGCTGCGGCGTCGACAGCCGCTTCGGCAAGGACCGGATCTCCTCCGGCTTGGTCACCGCCTCGACGAACAGGATGTCCGCGCCCGCTTCGGCGAAGCGCTGCGCGCGCTCGATCGCGGCCTCGAAGCCCTGCGTCGCGCAGGCATCGGTGCGGGCCATGATCAGGAAGTCCGGATCCTGGCGCGCATCCACCGCCGCCTTGATCTTGCTGACGGCTTCCTCGGTGGAGATCACTTCCTTGCCGGTGAAGTGGCCGCAACGCTTGGGCGCGACCTGGTCCTCCAGCTGGATGCAGTCGGCGCCGGCGCGCTCCAGCACCTTCACCGTGTGGCGCACGTTCAGCGCGTTGCCGAAGCCCGTGTCGGCATCGACGATCAGCGGCAGGTTGACCGCGTCGCGGATGCGCGCGGTGTGGTCCGCGATCTCGTGCAGGCCCATGAAGCCCTGGTCCGGCAGCCCGAACCACATGTTGGTCACGCCGGCGCCGGTCACGTAGATCGCCTCGAAGCCGAGGTCCTCGATCACCTTGGCGGACAGCGCGTTGAAGGCGCCGGGCACGAGCACGCCGCGGCGTTCGTTCACCAGCGCGCGCAGCGTCTTGCGGGTCGATGTCATGTCAGTTCTCTTCGCTTGTCTGGGATGGCACCCGGGCGCTCATGGCGCCCTTCGTGGCCATCGGGGTTGTCGTCGTGTCCGGCGTGCCCGCCGCGCTCACAGCGCCTCGGCCGGCACGCGGACGTGGCCTTCCATCAGGATGCGGGCGCTGCGGCTCATCACCGCCTGCGTCACGCGCCACGCGCCGCCTTCCTGGACCGCCTCCGCGCCGACGCGCAAGGTGCCCGACGGATGGCCGAAGCGCACCGCCGGCAGCGGCTGGCCGCCTGCGGCCTCGCACACCACCGTGCCGGGGATCGCCGCCGCGGTGCCGATGGCCACGGCCGCCGTGCCCATCATCGCGTGGTGCAGCTTGCCCATCGACATCGCGCGCACCAGCACGTCGATGTCGCCGGCCTCGACGGTCTTGCCGCTCGAGGCGCGATACGTCGCCGGCGGCGCGACGAAGGCCAGCTTCGGCGTGTGCTGCCGCGTCTTCGCCTCGTCCAGCGTCTTGATCAGGCCCATGTGCAGCGCCGCGTGCGCGCGGATCGCCTCCAGGCGCTTGAGCGCCGCGGCGTCGCCGTTGATCGCGTCCTGCAGCTCGGTGCCCGAGTAGCCCAGGTCCTTCGCGTCGACGAACACCGCCGGGATGCCGGCGTTGATCAGCGTCGCGCGCAACTGGCCGCCGGGCACGAGGTCCTCGGGCATCGACAGCACGTCCACGACATTGCCGGTCGGGAACAGCGCGCCGCCGGCGTCGTCGCCGTCCGCGTCGTCATTGCCCGGATCGACGAAGGCCAGCTCGACCTCCGCGGCCGGGAAGGTGACGCCGTCCAGCTCGAAGTCGCCGCTCTCCTGCACCTGGCCGTCGCGCATCGGCACCTTGGCGACGATGGTCTTGCCGATGTTGGCCTGCCAGATGCGCACGGTGGCGATGCCGTCGCGCGGCAGCGTGGCCGCGTCGATCAGGCCGGCCTGGATCGCGAACGGACCGACCGCCGCGGACAGGTTGCCGCAGTTGCCGGACCAGTCGACCAGCGCCGTGTCGATCGCGACCTGGCCGAACAGGTAGTCCACGTCATGACCGGGCCGCGTGCTGCGCGAAATGATCACCGTCTTGCTGGTGCTCGAGGTCGCGCCGCCCATGCCGTCGATCTGCTTGCCGTAGGGATCGGGGCTGCCGATCACGCGCATCAGCAGCCGGTCGCGCGCGGCGCCGGGCACGCGCGCCGCCTCGGGCAGGTCGTCCAGGCGGAAGAACACGCCCTTGCTGGTGCCGCCCCGCAGGTAGGTGGCGGGGATCTTCACTTGAGGGAGAAAGCTCATCGTCGTTTCCAGGTGATGCCCGAGGCCCGCGGGCTCAGGCGGCCTCGCCGGCCAGGAAGTCCTGCGCGAAGCGCTGCAGCACGCCGCCGGCCTGGTAGACCTCGACCTCCTCGGCGGTGTCCAGGCGGCAACGCACCGGCACCTCGAGGCGCTCGCCGTCGCGGCGGTGGACGATCAGCGTGACCGTGGCGCGCGGCGACAGCGCGCCGACGACGTCATAGGTCTCCGAGCCGTCGAGGCCCAGCGTCAGCCGCGTCGTGCCGGGCTGGAACTCCAGCGGCAGCACGCCCATGCCGATCAGGTTGGTGCGGTGGATGCGCTCGAAGCCCTCGGCCGCGATCGCCTCGACGCCGGCCAGCCGCACGCCCTTGGCCGCCCAGTCGCGCGACGAGCCCTGGCCGTAGTCGGCGCCGGCGATCACGATCAGCGGCTGGCCGCGGTCCATGTAGGTCTCGATCGCCTCCCACATGCGCATCACCTGGCCTTCGGGCTCCAGCCGCGCGAGCGAACCGGCGACCACGCCGCCGTCGGCGTCGCGGACCATCTCGTTCTTCAGCGTCGGATTCGCGAAGGTCGCGCGCTGCGCGGTCAGGTGGTCGCCGCGGTGGGTGGCGTAGGAGTTGAAGTCCTCCTCCGGCAGGCCCATCTTCGCGAGGTACTCGCCGGCGGCCGAGTCCAACATGATCGCGTTGGACGGCGACAGGTGGTCGGTGGTGATGTTGTCCGGCAGCACCGCCAGCGCGCGCATGCCACGCAGCGTGCGTTCGCCGGCCAGCGCGCCTTCCCAGTAGGGCGGACGGCGGATGTAGGTCGATTGCGCGCGCCAGTCGTAGAGGGGCTCCGTCGCCTCGGCCGTGGCCGGCACGATCGCGAACATCGGGTCGTAGACCTGGCGGAACTGCTCGGGCTTGACGCTCGCGCGCACCAGCGCGTCGATCTCGTCGTCCTCGGGCCAGAGGTCCTTCAGGCGGATCTCGCGGCCCTCGACGACGCCCAGCACGTCGCGCTCGATGTCGAAGCGGATCGTCCCCGCGATCGCGTAGGCGACCACCAGCGGCGGCGAGGCCAGGAAGGCCTGCTTGGCGCGCGGATGGATGCGGCCGTCGAAGTTGCGGTTGCCCGAGAGCACGGCGGTCGCATAGAGGTCGCGCTCGACGATCTCGCGGTCGATGGCGGGGTCCAGCGCGCCGGACATGCCGTTGCACGAGGTGCAGGCATACGCGACCACGCCGAAGCCCAGCGCCTCCAGGTCGCCGAGCAGGCCGGCTTCCTCCAGGTACAGCGTGACCGCGCGCGAGCCGGGCGCCAGCGAGGTCTTGACCCACGGCTTGCGGGTCAGGCCCAGGCGGCGCGCGTTGCGCGCCAGCAGCGCCGCGGCGATGACGTTGCGCGGGTTGCTGGTGTTCGTGCAGCTGGTGATGGCCGCGATGATCACGGCGCCGTCGGGCATGCGGCCCGGTTCCTCGGTCCAGGCGCCGGCGATGCCGCGCTCGGTCAGCGCCGAGGTCGGCAGGCGGCGGTGCGGGTTCGACGGGCCGGCCATGTTGCGCACGACCGTGCCCAGGTCGAAGCGCAGCACGCGCGGATAGACCGCGCCGGCCAGCGTGTCGCCGGCGCCGCCCCACAGGCCGGCGGCCTTGGCGTAGGTCTCGACCAGCTGGACCTGCGCTTCCTCGCGGCCGGTCAGGCGCAGGTAGGTCAGGGTCTGCTCGTCGATCGAGAACAGCGCGGCGGTCGCGCCGTATTCGGGCGCCATGTTGGAGATGGTGGCGCGGTCGCCCAGCGTCAGGCCGGCCACGCCTTCGCCGTGGAACTCCAGGTAGGCGCCGACGACCTTCTCCTTGCGCAGGAACTCGGTCAGCGCCAGCACCAGGTCGGTGGCGGTGATGCCGGGCTGGCGGCGGCCGGTGAGCTCGACGCCGACGATGTCGGGCAGCCGCATCCACGAGGCGCGGCCGAGCATCACGTTCTCCGCCTCCAGGCCGCCGACGCCCACGGCGATCACGCCCAGCGCGTCGACGTGCGGCGTGTGGCTGTCGGTGCCGACGCAGGTGTCGGGGTAGGCGACGCCGCGGTCCACGTGCACCACCGGCGACATCCGCTCCAGGTTGATCTGATGCATGATCCCGTTCCCCGGCGGGATCACGTCGACGTTGCGGAACGCCGTGCGGCACCAGTCGATGAAGTGGAAGCGGTCCTCGTTGCGCCGGTCCTCGATCGCGCGGTTCTTCTCGAACGCCTGCGGATCGAAGCCGCCGCACTCGACGGCCAGCGAGTGGTCGACGATCAGCTGCACCGGCACGACCGGGTTCACCTTGGCGGGATCGCCGCCCTGGTCGGCGATCGCGTCGCGCAGGCCGGCCAGGTCCACGAGCGCGGTCTGGCCCAGGATGTCGTGGCAGACGACGCGCGCGGGATACCAGGGGAAGTCGCGATCGGCCTTGGCGTCGGCGAGCTGCAGCAGGCACTCGTCGAGCATGGCGGGATCGCAGCGGCGCACCAGGTTCTCGGCGTGCACGCGGGCGGTGTAGGGCATGCGCTCCCACGCGCCCGGGCGCAGCGCCTCAACGGCGGCGCGGGCGTCGAACCAGTCCAGCGAGGTGCCCGGCAGCGGCTTGCGCCAGGCGTCGTTGAGCGGGATGGTGGAGGCGATGGTCGGGGCGAGCGGCGTGGCTGGCATGGCGTTCACTTCTTTCATGCGGTCTTCATGGGCGGCGGCGGCCGCGGGGGGCCGCCGCGCCTGCGCGTTCAGGGACGCTGGGCCAGCGGCACGAAGGCCTGGTCTTCAGGGCCGGTGTAGACGGCGCTCGGGCGGATGATCTTGTTGTCCTGGCGCTGCTCGACGACGTGGGCGGCCCAGCCGCTGGTGCGGGCGATCACGAACAGCGGGGTGAACATCGCGGTGGGCACGCCCATCATGTGATAGCTGACGGCGCTGAACCAGTCCAGGTTGGGGAACATCTTCTTGGCGTCCCACATGGTCTTCTCGAGGCGCTCGGCGATGTCGAACATCTTGGTCGAGCCGGCTTCCTTGGACAGCTCGCGGGCGACCTTCTTGATGACCTCGTTGCGGGGATCGCTGACGGTGTAGACCGGATGGCCAAAGCCGATGACGACTTCCTTGGCCTCGACGCGGCGGCGGATGTCGGCCTCGGCCTCGTCGGGGGTCTCGTAGCGCTTCTGCACCTCGAAGGCGACCTCGTTGGCGCCGCCGTGCTTGGGACCGCGCAGCGCGCCGATCGCGCCGGCGATGGCCGAGTGCATGTCCGAGCCCGTGCCGGCGATGACGCGGGCGGTGAAGGTGGAGGCGTTGAACTCGTGCTCCGCGTACAGGATCAGCGAGGTGTGCATCGCGCGTTCCCAGCTCTCCGACGGCGGCTCGCCGTGCAGCAGGTGCAGGAAGTGGGCGCCGATGGAGTCGTCGTCGGTCTCGACCTCGATGGAGCGGCCGTTGTGGCTGTAGTGGTACCAGTACAGCAGCATCGAGCCGAGCGAGGCCATCAGCTTGTCGGCGATGTCGCGGGCGCCGGGCAGGTTGTGGTCGTCCTTCTCGGGCAGCGAGCAGCCCAGCGCGGAGACGCCGGTGCGCATCACGTCCATCGGATGGGCGGCGGCGGGCAGGGTCTCGAGCGCGTCCATCACGGCCGCGGGCAGGCCGCGCAGCGACTTCAGCTTCGTCTTGTAGGCGCGCAGTTCGGCGGCGTTGGGCAGCTTGCCGTGGACCAGCAGGTGGGCGATCTCCTCGAACTCGCAGCGTTCGGCCAGGTCGAGGATGTCGTAGCCGCGGTAATGCAGGTCGTTGCCGGAGCGGCCGACGGTGCACAGCGCGGTGGTGCCGGCGGCGACGCCGGACAGGGCGACGGATTTCTTGGGCTTGAAGCCGGGGGCGGCTGCCGCGTTCGCGGTCGTTGCGTCGCTCATGGGGATGTCTCCTGGAAAGAAAGAAGCGGAATCGGAAAGGCGGGAGGGACAGGCGGAACAGGTCGGGCGGAACGCGGGGCTAGCCGGCGCTGGCCGGCGCCGCCGAGGCGTCGCGCGGCTGGATGCGCACGGGGCGGCCCTGCTTGTCGACGGCGACCATCTCGAAGCTGGCGCGCAGCGCGTCGGCGTTGGCGCCGTCCACGCGGGCGCGGACCTCCACCGTCATCGAACTGCGCCCGACCCGCGCGATGCGCGCGTGCAGGTGCAGGACCGAGCCGACCGGCACCGGCGCGAGGAAGGCGACGTCCTTGGCGGCGGCCATGACGATGTCCTCGTGACAGTAGCGGCTGGCGGCGAGGTAGGCGACCTGGCCGAGCCAGGACAGCCCTTCCGGGCCGAAGAGGGTGCCGTAGTGGTTCGCGTGCCGCGGCAGGACGAGGTCGCTGCGGACGAATTCATTCAAGGGGACGCCCGCGGGCGCGTTCTGCCAGTCCATCGCGGTTGTGAAATATAGCGGTTCACAATGTTCGCAGGCTCGGGCGGGCCATTCAACGGCTGAAGTTGCGATGCTTGGTGAAGTGAAACTGCGAAGGTTGTGAAGGTTGTGGAATCGGGCGGGAATCGGGCGGTGGACGAAGCTGGTCGGCAGGGCTGAACACCGCGGTTGAAAACGAGCGATTTACGCCGGAGAGGGCCTCTCCCTATGCTCGGCCGTCCCCAATCGAAATGCTTCCTCCCATGACGACTTCCCTGTCCCCATCGGCCGCATCGCTTGAGCGGCCTGCGCACGCCGAGGCCCCGCGCGGCCTCAATCACCTGGTGCTGACGGTGTCCGACATCGAGGCCTCGCACCGCTTCTACACGGAGCTGATCGGCTTCCGCCACGTGGCGACCTCGAACCGCGTGCGCGCCGACGGCCTGCCGCCGATGCGCTTCTACAGCGGCCATCGCGACGGCAAGGACACGCACCACGACCTGGCGCTGTACCAGCTGGCCGAGGTCAACGTCGCGGACGGCCAACGGCTGGATCACCTGGCCATCGAGTACGCGAGCGAGGCCAGCTGGCGCGAGCAGATCCGGTTCCTCCAATCGCGTGGCGTCACGCTGCACGACCTGGTCGAGCGCGGCGCGACCTGGAGCATCCACGCGCGCGATCCGGACGGCCTGGAGATCGAACTGGTGTTCGAGCGTCCCCGGTCCGAGTGGGAGGACGACATCCAGGCCGCGGTGAACCGGGCCCAGCGCCATCCGCTGCCATGACGGGCGCGTGCCAGGCATGAGACGGATCGCGTGGCAATTCCTGCCGACGTTCGTGTGCGTCGCGGAGAGCGGCAGCCTGCGGCAGGCGGCGCAATCGCTGCACCTGAGCCACAGCGCGGTCAGCCAGCAGATCGCCGAGCTGGAGCGCGGATTGGGCTTCCCGCTGTTCGATCGACAGGCCGGTCGACTCGTGCTGAACGCGGCCGGCGAGATCATGCTGCGCAGCGCGCGCGACGCGCTGATCCGCGTGGACGAGGCGGCGCGCATCGCCGAGGAGACGATGAGCCGGACCACGCCGGTCCTGCGCCTGACGATGCCGGTGGCGTTCGCGCAGCGCTGGTTCCTGCCGCGGCTGTCGTCCTGGTATCGCGAGCATCCCGACATCAGCATCGACGTGGACGCGTCGCCGGCGGTGCGCGACCTGGAGCGCAGCGGCATCGACGCGGCGATCCGCGCGGTCGAGGTGACGGACCCGGCGTTGGCGAAGCTGCCGCTGCAGCCGGCGCCGAGCCGGCTGCTGGCGGTCGCCACGCCGGCGATCGCGCAGCGGCTGCGGCCGCTGGGACCGGCGGCGCTGTCGGGCGAGCCGTTGATCGGCGATCGTGACGAGTGGACGCGTTGGTTCGCCGCCGCCGGGATCGCGGAGGCGGCCTCGCCGCGGGCGGGATTCAACAGCCTGTCGCTGCGGCTGGATGCCGCGGAGCGGGGGCTGGGCATCGCGCTGGCGCGGGACGTGCTGGTCGCCGACGCGTTCCGCGCGGGGACGCTGCAGTCGGTGGTCGACCTCGACCTGCCGGGCGACACGGTGGCGCCGTACCAGCTGGTCTGGCGCCGGTCGTCCGCCTGCGCGGACGTGATGCCGCTGCTGGGCGAGTGGCTGGCGCGGGAGCTGGAGGCGTCGTCGATGGAGGAGGGGCTCTAGTCCGCGCGCCTCGCGTGGGCGGCGCGTTGTCTCTACCATTCGGCCGCCGTCGCAGAACGGCGAGTCAGACGGAACACCTCAGGAGACAGCGATGAGCCAGGATGTCCACGTGGTCGGGGTCGGCATGATCCCGTTTTGCAAGCCGGGCGCGCACGAGCCGTATCCCCAGATGGCGGCCGATGCGACGCGGGCCGCGCTGGCTGATGCGGGCCTGGACTACGCGGACGTGCAGCAGGCCTACGTCGGCTACGTCTACGGCGATTCCACCGCTGGGCAGCGCGCGCTCTACGACGTCGGCATGACCGGCATCCCGGTCATCAACGTCAACAACAACTGCTCCACGGGCTCGACGGCGCTGTACCTGGCGCGCCAGGCGGTGGCGAGCGGCGCGGTCGACTGCGCGCTGGCGCTCGGCTTCGAGCACATGAACCCCGGCGCGATCGGCGAGGTCTTCAAGGATCGCCCGAGCCCGTTCCAGCCCTTCAACGACGCGACCGACGAGCTGGTCGATGTGGACCTGCCGCTGGCGCTGCGGTACTTCGGCGGCGCGGGGCTGGCGCACATGAAGGAGTTCGGCACGCCGGTGGAGACCTTCGCCAAGATCCGCGCGAAGGCGAGCCGGCATGCGGCCAACAACCCGCTGGCGTTGCTGCGCAAGGTGGTGACCGAAGAGGACGTGATGGCCGCGCCGATGCTGTGGCCCGGCGTGATGACGCGGCTGATGGCCTGCCCGCCGACCTGCGGCGCGGCGGCGGCGATCGTGTGCTCGGAGGACTTCGCGCGTCGACATGGCCTGGCGCGCACGGTCCGTATCCGGGCGCAGGCGATGACCACGGATCGCCCGGTCGCCTTCGAGGCGCGCGACATGCGCGAGGTCGTGGGATTCAGCATGTCGCGGGAGGCGGCACGGATGGTCTACGAGGCGGCGGGCGTGGCGCCGGAGGACCTGGATGTCGTCGAGCTGCATGACTGCTTCGCGCACAACGAGCTGATCACGTATGAGGCGCTCGGCCTGTGCGGCGTTGGCGGCGCGCAAGGCTTCGTCGAGAACGGCGACAACACGTATGGCGGACGGGTCGTCACGAATCCGTCGGGTGGGTTGCTCAGCAAGGGGCATCCGCTCGGCGCGACCGGGCTGGCGCAGTGCTTCGAGCTGACCCATCAGTTGCGCGGCACCGCGGAGCAGCGGCAGGTCGAGGGCGCTCGCATGGCGCTGCAGCACAACCTGGGCCTCGGCGGCGCGTGCGTGGTGACGCTGTACGAGCGCGTGTGAGCGCGCGGCTGAGCGCATGTCAGCGCGCTTAAAGGCGGCGTTCGCATTCGGTACTTCTGCGTAAGAACAGACCGACAAGGAATCGCTGCCTAGACCTGCACTCGAGCCGCGCGCGTCGTCCTAACCTAGTCCTGCGTCGCGACATCCGTCGCTGCGATCAACAACTTCTGGAGATCGTCATGAACAAGGACCAAGTGAAGGGAACGGTGAAGGACGTGGCCGGCAAGGCTCAAGAGAAGGTCGGCCAGGCCGTGGGCAGCACCGAGCAGCAGGCCAAGGGCCTGGCCCGCCAGGCGGAAGGCAAGGTGCAGAAGACCTATGGCGATGCGAAGGAAGCCGCGAAGGATTCCCAGAAGCACTAAGACCTGCGCACTTCTCAAGGTCTGCCAATCGGTGCCGGTCAAAGCTGACACCATCGTTGAACGGAAGAGCCAGCTCGGTGGCGTACGTCATCGAGCTGCTGTCCGTGAACATCGCTGCATCGCCGAGCAGCGAGACCGCTTTACAGGCGACGTGCGGCCCATGCAACGCGGTGGTCGACTAGTGTTACTCGAGAAACTGAGGTGAAGTTAGGCGGCCACTGTACGGACGGCTGTGACGCGGTAGATTTCCTGAAACCGCGCACCTGCGATATCACCCGCTCGGTTATCCCCGCTCCGTCACGAATGAATTACCGCTGCTGTAGGAACATTTTCAAGAAGTGGCCAAGCTAGATTGAAAGGTGAAAGATCGGCGTCGTCTATTGCTTGCGTTAATAAATCAAAGGAAAGAGCCACGAAGCTACAGCGTGCTTGGAGCAATGCGCAAGCATTCTTATGCGCCTGCTCAACAGCAGAACCGCTATTGCCCTTTATTGCTTCTCTCAGGGCTACAATTTTTTCGTGAACTGTTTCTTGATAATGATCCTCACGTAGCTCGCGCATTTCATTTCTATTCATCCCACATACCACGATTGTCTCGTTTCCAATCACGCTACCATTTCTAGGCCGCGCATATACTGTCATTGCATTTCCTAGCTTCATGCGTCGAAAGATGATGTGTGACATGGGATTTATCTTTCCGCTCGGATCCAGTAGCAAGGCCTGTTCAAATCCAGGCGGATCTTCTCCGGCTAACAGTGTTATTCCTCCCGAAGCAAGTGGGAACTTGATCCGCTTTTCAGAGCGGTTACATGTGGCGCACGATAGGAGGAGATTTTCCCATGTAAACGCAAGCCACCAATAGCCTCCGGTTGTCAAACATCCAGGTCGCCGGTCAGCTTTTGCCTTGGGTCTGTAATGCTCTACATCGTTATAACTCAGGGATATTTTCCGTTCACAGTAGCAACACTTATGGTATTGATCTCGCCATAATTGTTCGCCCACCACGTCATAACCAAAAATCTCCTTAGATTCGGGTGGCCGCCCTAGCTTATTAAACTTTGCAAGTGCTGCGGCCCGTATGGTAGGAAGTGCAGCGGGCTCCGCGGAGCGGATGATGTTTATCATTGGTCGGCACCGTCTAAAGTGTCTCGCCCAACAATCTCCCAATCAGGATAGGCCCCAGAAGACTTCAGCTCTTGAATAAGGACATTGAGTTCTAGTTCTTCCGAATCTGAGCGGCCATTGAAGCCGGATAGGTATTCAAATCTTTTTAGTTGTCGGCCGACCCTCGAAGGAAAGATGTCCTCGATGTCAAAATATTGTTGATAGATTTGGGCTCCACTTAACGTGGCCGGGGAATCTAGATTTGTTTGAACAGAGCAGGCTCCCTCATCGTTTCGAAGTATGAAAACCTCTTCCGGACGTGCTCCGACTAGAGTTAGCGGGTTATGAGTTGTGACGATGAACGAAAGTGAAGGGAGTATTCTTCGTGTTCTATCAATGACTTCTGTCTGCCATTTTGGATGGAGATGGAGATCAATTTCGTCGATCAAGACAAGGCCGCGTATACGATCCATGAATTCAGCATCAAGTTGCTCGTGATCTTGAAATAGTTGCAACCATCGCGCTATCAAGTCAAGGAACCACCCAGCCGACGCTAAATAGCCATCACTCAAGTATTTGAAAGGCACCGATCGGCCCGAATCAAAATGAGCGATCAAGGTTTGGTCTCTCACCGAGATCTGCGACACCTCTAGAAGCTTTGCAAGGGCACCAGTCGCCACATCATAAATAATTCTGCTGCGTGGATTTTTTTGGGCGTCACCCTCAAGCTTTATTAACCACGTCTCGGCATGAATCAAGTATGCCGATGGATCAAATAGGGTGGCAATCTCAGGGCCATCGTTAAGAGAGAGGTCAACATCCCGAGCAATTCCACCGAGGGCAGACCCTCGTCGGCAACCGTATGCGAATAGAGGAACTGCTTGGGGTCGGTCCATTGCAGGCTGTTGCTGCACCCTAAGCGATTCTCCTGATCTTTTGGAAAGAATAGTTTCAAACGTCACACCAGAAAGCCCAATTTCAATTTTTGAGTTTCCATCGCTTCCCAGTTCCCCGATGTGTGGGCGAATACCGTCTGAAAATGCGTTCTTAGGCCAAATTCCTGGATCCTTGGAATTTCTCAAGGCAATTGCGATGGATTTTAGAAGAGTCGTTTTTCCCGCCCCATTGGCGCCGAGAATTACGATCCATTGGCCTTTTCCTTCGTCGGCCGGCTTCGGCTCCAGCACCAAAGACCTAATCCCGCCCACATCAGAGATCTGAATTCGCTCGAGATTGACGGGCAGGTGTGGTAGTTGCGCGAGCCCGCACGAAATGTCCAGACCGACCGGGTGCGGTCTTGGCAACTGAAGTTCAGACCAAACAATCGGATTAGATAGATCGGAAGCGTTAGTTTGGTAGATCTGACGGATGAGATTTATCGTCGGGGTCGGGAGGCCCGTCCTCCTCTCTTGCTCTCGATACATCCAAGTGACCATTGAGATCATTTGAGATTTCGGTAGCTGCAGCAGACGTAGGGCGTTCAGGAATGATGAGGTCAATTCGTACTCGCCTCGATCAAGAACAAGCTTGACTGCCAACGTGGAATCCTCAGATCTCAGGCTCCCCATAAACACCTGAAGTACTGCATCTTCTGCGGTTGTGGGCCGCTCAGCGCTCACCAACGTATCTATTTGAGCTTGGCAGAATTTAATTAGCTCTGGCGCCAACGAATCGGCACTAGCGTAGGAGAGGGATAATGCAGCCTGCCGCTTAAATAGGTGC
Source organism: Mitsuaria sp. GD03876 (assembly GCF_029840635.1). GTDB lineage: Bacteria > Pseudomonadota > Gammaproteobacteria > Burkholderiales > Burkholderiaceae_C > Roseateles. The sequence continues at coordinate 299,508 of NZ_JAOCCU010000001.1, forward strand.
CGTTTTGCCGCCGGTACCTCGCGAAGAGCGTTGCTTACTTCCTCTAGGTCGTAATAGAAGCTGTCTTCAGCTAGGGCCTCTACTACCTTGTACCAGTCCCGCTTCCCCAAAAACGCCGGGCGAGGAATGATCGGTGTCGCTTCCGCGCCATTGATCAACCACTCTGGTATCTGACTCCCAAAGACGGACAACATCGATTTGGGTAGTTGACCTATTGCCGTACAGCAGACGGCCGCCAGTTGGGTCTTAATTGCCGGCTGTTGGATCTCTTCATAATATCGGGCAGCAGAAACTAGGGCTTGGTAGAGATCTGATCGCGAGGTTCGCTCGCCCAGCCGGGAGATGCTCCAGGCGTTCATGACAAGAATGGGGAGCGAGGTCTGAATCGTGTCCTTGTCCCACGGTTTCACCGCGTCCGCATTCACCAAATCTCGCAAGGTGAATTCTTGCTCCCACCTTTCCTGGCTTGCCAACCATAGCTCGGTATCGCCAAGGTCTCCCTTTTCCGCCGCCACAGCGTACTTTGCCACTTCGGCGGCGTCGATCTCCGATCTCACAAGCGACGATAGGGGCCAACCACTGTTGAAGGTCGCAGTCCACCAGTAGTCAGAAGAGCAATCTGCCAGAGCGCGAAGAGCTCGCGCAAGTTGTTCGGCGGTCGGGCTATACCAAAACTTGGCCGCCTCAGTCCACGGTAGCCAAGCGGAGGGAGGCTCGTACTGAGGGGGGCGCAATTGTTCATCGGCCGAATGATCGACAAGAAACTCGAAATCTGTTCGACTTCTACGTTTGGAAGTCAATCGCCTATGGCGAATTCTGGTAAGCCAGCCTGCCCACGAGTCACTGGCACTATAGCTGGTACTATGAATGAAGCTACTTGGCAAAATGCTTTGCTCCTCGAGCTTCGCGCATAGCCAATCTCCGAAGGGTACGCTCCTCAGCAGCCGCGGCGACGATGCGCCATGGAGAATCTGATCATTCCAATGAGAATCTCGTATATCGATTGCCCATCTATCACCCCTGTCGGAAAGAGTTAAGGTGACAGCCCAAGCGGCCAAATAGCCAGCAGAAGATGGCTTTTGTACTTCAGCGCGTACTATGCGCTCGAGAACCGGAAGTGTGTCCGCGTTTACAACCTTAATGATCCGACTAATCTCATCAGGCTGTGCGACCTGAAGAAGTGCACTAGCCTGCTCCATAAGCGCTCGGGCGTGCCTAGGCTGATTTTGCACTGAGCCCTCTTCAAGTGTCTCCAGTGCCAATAGCGCGGACTGATGACTAATCCGCGCCAATTCTGTCCCTCCGCTTTCAAGCGAAGGACATATTTGCTCGATGAACAAGTCACGCAATTCCGAGCCTTCGCTGAATAAGCGACTCGAAGCGAAATGTGTGACGTTTCGGAACATCGAAGCAGGCGCGATCTTCGAAAGGCGTTGTAGTACTACAGAGTCGCGCCCCGACGTGAGGGCCCATGCGGCCATGAACTCCTGAAGTGAGCGGATCTCGAAACCAAATTGATTTGGCTCGGGTTCAACAAGAAAAACAAGCCGCTGCTCAGCGGCGAGTGCAATATCCCGTTGTAGTTCATCAATGGCGTCATCACGAATCTCGTCCTCTTCAAGGACCGCTCGTACTACCTGCTCTAGTTGTTTCCTCGGCATGCGAGCCGACCCACCGCCGTCGCGTTCCGCGCCTACCTGTAGAAGTAATGCAACTCGCGAATGGATTCGTTCGATATGAATACGATGTTGGGCGAGTAGAGCCGACGCATATGTGCCGCGTTCCACCTCCCTATCGTATGTGTACAGGAAATACCTGTAGAACAGATTCCATCGCTCCCGCGGGGCACGTCCTAGTTGCTGAACGAGTGCTGCAAGGATGGTGACTTGCAATGGAGTTGTCATGAGCCGTTCTGTCGACGGCTCGTTTGCGGCATCCTGAAGGCGATTAAACATCGCTGACTGAGCGTCCGCCCCTGAAATCTTTGCCTTGACCAGCTTGTTTGCGTAGTCGAGAGCTTCTTCCTTAACTAAGGACGATAGACGACATTCAAGTAGAGGAACGCCTATATGCGACAGTTCACCGGTGTACCCCTGTGGCCTAGTCGTTGCGACAACTTTAATTCTAGTTTGCGTAAGGGAGCACCAATGAATGAACTCGCGAGAGGCATCGACAATGCGTTGGCGATCTCGTTTGGCGCCAACCTCGTCGAAACCATCGAGCACCAAAAATACGGGAAGATGCCCAATTGCCGCGGTCAGATCGGAATACGCTAACGAAGTTGAGCGAGCAGCCGCTTGGTCTAAGATGAATGCGAGCAAACTTGGAAGGTTTGCGCCCTCCGACAGCACGGATTCTCGTTTCAACAGCCACGTTGCCAGATCTGGGAGGGAAATATGGATCGGAAAAAGCTTTTCCGCCGGTGAGAAGCGGTTATCCGCACAATTCAGATCTTGGGAGAAGGAACTAAGTGTTTCCTGCTGATGTAGCGGCAAAACGGATGCGTAGGGACGGAGTAACTCCGCGCGATATAGTTGGGCAGCTAATTGACATAGCGTAGACTTCCCTTGACCGGGGCCCCCGACCAATAAGGTCCAACTGAAAGAAGTACTATGCTTTAAATATTGGCGCGGATGGTATTCAGCAAAAGTTGTTGCTCGCCCCTCTACTGACATGCGTTTTGGAGGTGTGGCCGCTTCCGAAGAAATAAGTCGATGGAGGAGCGGGATCCTCTCGTTTGCCAAAGATTCGATTTCGCTGATCGAAACGGGTAGATCCACAAAAACGTGGCGAAGACGGATTCGCGCGCTTGTATGTCCGCCCTGTTCTAGCTTAGCGAATTCGTGTGCGGTAAATTGTTCGCAAAGCCAATTTATTAGTTGAGCGGAGGGTTGGAACGCCATGACGTTTAAGGTCAGTTTGTGTTAATACACGTGATTGCCGCTAGCCGGATTTAACCTGAGCTCAGACAAGTCACGTATTGCGATTCTCTTCCCGGGCGATTCGCCCGAGAGCAATGATAGTGGTGCATGCTTGGGAACATCGTCATCGAAATCCATAGGGATATACGTTGGGTTCCGCATCGGCTGTATGCCACACCCGTCGTTGATGTGGGCCCAACATGCGAGCCTCTTGGACAATGAGCAAGGCCTCACCTTGATCCGAGGTTAATCCGGCTCAGTGATGATCTCAAGACATATGGTGTGAACGGAAGAATAACGTCCTAGTCCCCAAGGGTTTCTCTGGCCACCGCGAAGGATCCGTCGGAGACGAGACTAGTCCCTCCCAACCTCATCGATCGTCGCCGCGTCTATCGTTGGCGCCCGATGAACTGGTAGGGTGATGCGAGCAACGCCACTGAAGTCTTGGAAAGGACGTCGGTCGATCGATAGGGAGACCGGAGGTGGCGGGAGCGAAGCTGATGCACTGGCGAAAAAACCTTCAGATCCTTATTGCTGCGGCGGTAAGCAACAGAGAAGTCGATGTATTGATCACATGCTTTGGACCGCCATTGAGGAATCTGCTGTGGCCTTCATCCAGCTCTGTTGAGAAGCGGAGACGGGCGCTCGTGGCGAAAAAAAACGCCCGGGGTTGCCGGGCGCTTGGATTTGGGGGCGCTGTGACCACCCCAGACGGACTTGGCGACGACGCCGGCTTGTCGTTCTTTAAACGTCGATGTTGGCCGCGCGCAGCGCGTTGCTCTCGATGAACTCCCGCCGCGGCTCCACCTCGTCGCCCATCAGCATCGTGAACACGCGGTCCGCCTCGATCGCGTCCTCGATCTGCACGCGCAGCAGGCGGCGGACCGTCGGGTCCATCGTCGTTTCCCACAGCTGCTCGGGGTTCATCTCGCCCAGGCCCTTGTAGCGCTGGCGACCGACGCTCGACTCCGCCTGCGTCATCAGCCAGGCCATCGCGCCCCGGAAGTCCGCGACCTTGCTTTCCTTGGCCTTGTCGCCCTCGCCCTTGCGGATCACGGCTTCCTCGCCCACCAGGCCCTTGAAGGCCGCGCCGGCCTCGGACAGGACCTCATAGTCCGCCCCGTGCACGAAGTCCGCCGTGATGATGCTCGACCGCACGTTGCCGTGATGGCGACGGCTGATGCGCAGCAGCTGCTTGTCCGTGCGCGGATCCGTCTCCGCCGTCACCACCGCGTCGTGCAGCGAGGTCTGCAGCGCCAGCGCCGCGATCTCCGCCGACTCCTTCGTGTCCAGCCCGATCGACAGCCCCGACGCCAGCAGGTGCAGCGCCTCGCCGTCCATCCACGCCGACAGGCGCTCGATCACGTTCTGCGCCGCCACGTACAGCCGCGCCTTCGTCTCGAGCTCCTCGCCCTTGAGCACCGGACCCGCGCCCACGCCCGTCGTGTGCAGCTCCGCGTCGTTCAGCGCGACCTTCAGCAGGAAACCGTCCAGCTCGTGGCCGTCCTTCAGGTACTGCTCCTGCTTGCCGACCTTGACCTTGTACAGCGGCGGCTGCGCGATGTAGATGTGGCCGCGCTCCACCAGCTCCGGCATCTGCCGGTAGAAGAAGGTCAGCAGCAGCGTCCGGATGTGCGCACCGTCCACGTCCGCGTCGGTCATGATGATGATGCGGTGGTAACGCAGCTTCTCCGGATTGAAGTCGTCGCTGCCGGCCCCACGGCCGATGCCGGTGCCCAGCGCCGTGATCAGCGTGATGATTTCATTGCTGGTCAGCAGCTTCTCGTAGCGCGCCTTCTCCACGTTCAGGATCTTGCCGCGCAGCGGCAGGATCGCCTGGAACTTGCGGTCCCGGCCCTGCTTCGCGGAGCCACCGGCGGAGTCGCCCTCCACGATGTAGATCTCGCACAGCGCCGGATCCTTCTCCTGGCAGTCCGCCAGCTTGCCCGGCAGGCCCATGCCGTCCAGCACGCCCTTGCGACGCGTCATCTCGCGCGCCTTGCGCGCCGCTTCCCGCGCCCGCGCCGCCTCGACGATCTTGCCGCACACGATCTTGGCGTCGACCGGGTTCTCCAGCAGCCAGTCCGTCAGCTTGCTCGCGACGATGTCCTCCACCGGGCCGCGCACCTCGCTCGACACCAGCTTGTCCTTGGTCTGCGAGCTGAACTTGGGCTCCGGCACCTTCACGCTGATCACGCAGGCCAGGCCCTCGCGCATGTCGTCGCCGGTGACGTCGACCTTGGCCTTCTTGGCCAGCTCGTTGTCCTCGATGTACTTGTTGATCACCCGCGTCATCGCCGCGCGCAGACCCGTCAAATGGGTGCCGCCATCCCGCTGGGGGATATTGTTGGTGAAGCACAGGACGCTCTCGTTGAAGCCGTCGTTCCACTGCATCGAGACCTCGACACCGACGTTGGTGTTCTGGTCCGACATCTTGTCGCCCTGCGCGTGGAAGATGTTCGGGTGCAGCGCCGTCTTGCCCTTGTTGATGAACTCGACGAAGCCCCGCACGCCGCCCGCGAAGGCGAAGTTGTCTTCCTTGTTGTTGCGCTCGTCGACCAGGCGGATCTTCACGCCGTTGTTCAGGAACGAGAGCTCGCGCAGCCGCTTGGCCAGGATGTCGTAATGGAACTCGGAGTTCTGCGTGAAGATCTCCGTGTCCGGCAGGAAGTGCACCTCGGTGCCGCGCTTGTCGGTCTCGCCGACGATCTTCATCGGGCTGGTCTCGAAGCCGTCGCGCAGCTCGATCAGGCGGTCCTGCGGCACGCCCTTCTTGAACTCGAGCTGATGGACCTTGCCCTCGCGCCGGATCGTCAGGCGCAGCGTCTTGGACAGCGCGTTCACGCAGGACACGCCCACGCCGTGCAGGCCGCCCGAGACCTTGTAGCTGTTCTGGTTGAACTTGCCGCCCGCGTGCAGCTCCGTCAGCGCGATCTCGGCCGCCGAGCGCTTGGGCTCGTGCTTGTCGTCCATCTTCACGCCGGTCGGGATGCCCCGGCCGTTGTCGATCACCGAGATCGAGTTGTCCGTGTGGATCGTGATGACGATGTCGTCGCAGTAGCCGGCCAGCGCCTCGTCGATCGAGTTGTCCACGACCTCGAACACCAGGTGGTGCAGGCCAGTGCCGTCCGAGGTGTCGCCGATGTACATGCCGGGGCGCTTGCGCACCGCCTCCAGGCCTTCCAGGATCTGGATGCTGGACTCGCCGTACCCCGCGCCGTCGTTCTGCTGCTGCGGCTGCTGGTCGGGATTCTGCTGAGGATCGGTCATCGAAAAACTCTCTCTTCTCACTGCTGGCCGCGGCTGCCGGGTCGGCATCGCGCACCTTCAAAAGCGCTGAAGCGGGCCGAGGCCCGCTTGTTCATCTCTCGTGGCGTCAGATACGCATGGGCATGACGACGTACTTGAAGCCGGTCTGTTCAGGGATGCTGAGCAGCGCGCTCGAGGAACTGTCGTTGAGATCGACGCGCACCATGTCCTGCGACATGTTGGACAGCACGTCCATCAGGTAGGTGACGTTGAAGCCGGTCTCGATCTGGTCGCCGCCGTAGTCGATCTCCAACTCTTCCTTGGCTTCCTCCTGCTCGGCGTTGCTCGAGGCGATCGACAGCAGGCCCGGCTCGAAGGACAGGCGCACCGCCTTGAACTTCTCGCTGGTCAGGATCGCCGCGCGCTGCAGCGCGGCCAGCAACGGCTGGCGGCCCAGGATCACGTGGAAGCGGTGGTTCTTGGGGATGACGCGGTTGTAGTCGGGGAACTTGCCCTCGACCAGCTTGGTCACGAACTCCATCCCGCTGAAGCCGAACTTGGCCTGGTTGCCGGCGAAGCGCATCTCGATCGGCGCGCTTTCGTCCTCGCCCTTGCCGCCGTCCTTGAGCAGCCGCATCAGCTCCAGCACCGTCTTGCGCGGGAGGATCACCTCCTGCTTGGGCATCTCGGTGTCGGTCTCGGCCTGCGCCAGCGCCAGGCGGTGGCCGTCGGTGGCCACCAGCGTCAGCATCTTGCCTTCGGCGACGAACAGGATGCCGTTGAGGTAGTAGCGGATGTCGTGCACCGCCATCGCGAAGTGCACCTGGTTGATCAGGCCCTTGAGCGTCTTCTGCGGCACGCTGAACACGGGCCCGAAGTCGGCGGCTTCCTGCACCAGCGGGAAATCGTCCGCCGGCAGCGTCTGCAGCGTGAAGCGGCTCTTGCCGCCCTGCAGCGTCATCTTGCTCTGGTTGGACGTCAGGCTCACCGTCTGGTCCGACGGCATCGAGCGCAGGATGTCGATCAGCTTGCGCGCGCCGATCGTCGTGGAGAAATCGCCGTCGTCGCCGTCGAACTCGACCGTGGTGCGGACCTGGATCTCCAGGTCGCTCGTGGTCAGCTCCACCTGCTTGCCCTGCTTGCGCACCAGCACGTTGGCCAGGATGGGCAGGGTGTGGCGTCGCTCCACGATGCCGGACACCGCCTGCAACGCGGCAAGCACTTTGTCCTGGCTGTCTTTCAACACGATCATGTCAACCTCTCTCCACTGTTGGCTGTTCGGGCGAACGCGGCATTTTCGCTCAGCGCGAAGGCCTTTTTCCTCATCCCTTCAGCGTTTGCTCCAGCACATGCAACTGCTGGTTCAACTCGGTGTTCTTCTGGCGCTCGCCGCCGATCTTGCGCACCGCGTGCAGCACCGTCGTATGGTCCCGGCCGCCGAACAGCTCGCCGATCTCCGGCAGGCTCTTCTGCGTCAGTTCCTTGGCCAGGTACATCGCGATCTGGCGCGGCCGCGCGATGCTCGCCGGCCGCTTCTTCGAATACATGTCCGCGACCTTGATCTTGTAGAAGTCGGCCACGGTCTTCTGGATGTTCTCGACCGAGATCTGCCGGTTCTGGATCGACAGCAGGTCCTTGAGCGCCTCGCGCGCCAGCTGGATGTTGATTTCCTTGTGCGAGAACCGGCTGTACGCCAGCACCTTGCGCAGCGCGCCTTCGAGCTCCCGGACGTTGGCCCGGACGTTCTTGGCGATGAAGAAGGCCACGTCCTCGGGCATCGGCGCGTTCTCGGCCTCCGCCTTCTTGATCAGGATCGCGACCCGCATCTCCAGCTCCGGCGGCTCGATCGCCACCGTCAGGCCGGCGTCGAAGCGGCTGGTCAGGCGCTCGTCGATGTCCACCAGGCCCTTCGGATAGGTGTCCGAGGTCATGATGATGTGCGCCCGCTTGGCCAGCAGCGCCTCGAACGCATTGAAGAACTCTTCCTGCGTCCGGTCCTTGCCGGCGAAGAACTGCACGTCGTCGATCAGCAGCAGGTCCAGCGAGTGGTACTTGGCCTTGAGCTCGTCGAAGGTCTTGCGCTGGTAGTTCTTGACCACGTCCGAGATGAACTGCTCGGCATGCAGGTACAGCACGCGGGCGTCCGGACGGTCCTTCAGCAGCGCGTTGCCGACCGCGTGGATCAGGTGGGTCTTGCCCAGGCCGACGCCGCCGTAGATGAACAGCGGGTTGTACATCTGGCCCGGGGCGCCCGCGACGTGCAGCGCCGCGGTGCGCGCCATCTGGTTGGCGCGGCCGGGGACCAGCGTGTCGAAGGTCAGCGAGGTGTTGATGCGATGCCGCGTGGCGCTGGGCGGCAGGTTGGCCGCCGCCGGCGCGGCGCCGGACTGGATCAGGCTGGCGGCGGTGACCGGCGCGG
>NZ_JAOCCU010000010.1 GCF_029840635.1 Mitsuaria sp. GD03876
GCCACGGCGTCGACGTCGGCCGCTGGATCGACGGCCTCCACGCCGTCCGCCGCCAAGCCGGCGGCGTCCCGGCCCGCGGCCGCGCGGGCTCCGATGACCGCGGTGCGGCCGGGTTCGAACGGCGCGGCGCATGGCGTCGTCAAGCCGCCGGTCCCCAAGCCGGTCACGACCGCGCCGGCGACGGCCCCCGCCCCCCGCCCGGCCCCCGCCGCGGCGGACGACGGCGACTGGGAAACCTTCTGACCCTGCCGGCCATCGCCGGACAATCCGCGCCCCGTACGGGGAAGCTCCGGGCTTGATAGCCCGGGGCGCATCCCCACGATAGAGATCTCCCGCGCATCCGCGCGCGAAAGGCTGAGACACTGTCCCGGCATTTCGTCAGACTCACGAGGCCTGCATGACCGATTCCACCGCCGCCGCGCCCGCCGCGAACCCGCTGCTGTCGACCGCGCCGCTGCCCGACTTCGCCGCGATCGATCCCTCCCACATCCAGCCCGCCATCGCCGAGCTGCTGGCCCAGGCCCAGCAGGCGCTGGACCGGGTCACCGCGCCGGATTCGCCGGTCGACTACGACGCGCTGTCGCGCACCGCCAACGTCCCCATCGAACGCCTGAGCACCGCGTGGGGCGCCGTCGGCCACCTGAACGCGGTGGCCAACACGCCGGCGCTGCGCGAGGCCTACAACGCGATGCTGCCGGCGGTGACCGAGTTCTACACGGCGCTGGGCGCCAACGAGGCGCTCTACGCCAAGTACAAGGCGATCGCCGCCCAGCCCGGCCTGACGCCGGAGCGCGCCCAGCTGCTCAAGCACGCGATCCGCGATTTCGTGCTGTCGGGCGCCGAACTCGAGGGCGAGGCCAAGGCGCGCTTCGCCAAGATCCAGGAGCGCGGCGCCGAGCTCGGCCAGGCCTTCTCCGAACACGTGATGGACGCGACCGACGGCTGGTCCTGCATCGCCACGGCGGCGGAGCTCAAGGGCGTGCCGGCCGACGTCGTCGCCAACGCGCGCGCCGCGGCCGAGAAGGACGGCAACACCGATCCCGACGCGCACAAGCTGACGCTGCACTTCCCGGTCTACATGCCGGTCATGCAGTACGCCGAGGACCGCGCGCTGCGCGAGCGGCTGTACCGCGCCTACGTGACGCGGGCCAGCGAGCTCGGCGACAAGCCGGACTGGGACAACGGGCCGCTGATGCAGGAACTGCTGATGCTGCGCCAGGAGGAGGCGAAGCTGCTGGGCTTCGCGAACTTCGCCGAGGCCTCGCTGGTGCCGAAGATGGCGACGTCGCCGGCGCAGGTGCTGGAGTTCCTGCGCGACCTGTCCGCCCGCGCCCGTCCGTACGCGCAACGCGACCTCGACGAGCTGCGCGACTTCGCCAAGGCCGCGCTGCGGCTGGACGACCTGCAGGCCTGGGACACGGCCTTCGTCTCGGAGAAGCTCAAGGAGGCGCGCTACGCGTTCTCCGACCAGGAAGTGCGGCAGTACCTGACGCTGCCGCGGGTGCTGGATGGGCTGTTCCGCATCGTCGACCGGCTGTTCGGCGTCCAGCTGGTGCCGGCGAAGGCGTCGGTGTGGCACGAGTCGGTGCAGTTCTGCGAGCTGCGCCGCGACGGCCAGCTGATCGGACAGGTCTACCTGGACCTGTACGCGCGCAACGGCAAGCGGCCCGGCGCGTGGATGGACGAGGTGCGCAGCCGCTGGGCGCGGCCGGACCTGGCCGGCAGCGGCACCGAGCAGATCCCGGTGGCGCACCTGGTGTGCAACTTCCCGCAAGGCGCCGATGGCAAGCCGGCGCTGCTGACGCATGACGACGTCACCACGCTGTTCCATGAATGCGGCCACGGCCTGCACCACCTGCTGACGCGGGTGGCGGAGCTGGGCGTGTCGGGCATCTCCGGCGTTGAGTGGGACGCGGTCGAGCTGCCGAGCCAGTTCATGGAGAACTTCTGCTGGGAGTGGGAGGTGATCCAGCAGTTGTCGGCGCACGTGGACACCGGCGCGCCGCTGCCGCGCGCGCTGTTCGACAAGATGCTGGCGGCGAAGAACTTCCAGGCCGGGCTGCAGACGCTGCGCCAGATCGAGTTCGCGCTCTTCGACATGCGGCTGCATGCGGAGCCGGGCGCGGAGGCGCGGGTGCAGGACGTGCTGGACGAGGTGCGGGACGAGGTCTCGGTGCTGAAGCCGCCGGCGTTCAACCGCTTCCAGCACAGCTTCTCGCACATCTTCGCGGGCGGCTACGCGGCGGGGTACTACAGCTACAAGTGGGCGGAGGTGCTGTCGGCCGATTGCTGGAGCGCCTTCGAGGAGGAAGGCGTGTTCAATCCCGCCACCGGCCGCCGCTACCTGGACGAGATCCTGTCGATGGGCAGCGTCCGCGACGCGATGGACAACTTCAAGGCCTTCCGCGGCCGCGAGCCGACGATCGACGCGTTGTTGCGGCACCAGGGCATGGCTTGAGTCAGCAAGACCTCGAAATCCACTGATCCGGGCCAGTACCAAATCGGCTGCACTTGAATCGTCCTGACCATCCGGTGGCTAGCATCGACCGCTGGATGGTGAAGGACGAGACAGTCGATGCAACTGACCCTGGCCTGGTGGAACGCCGCGTTGTCGCCGACGCGCAAGGGGGACCGCGCGACGACGCCTGAACTCTCGACGGCCGCGAACGTGATTCGCCGCCTGATCGAGGCCCAGGCCGATGTCATCGTCCTGTGCGAGGTCTCCGAGCGGGACATCGCCGCGATCGAGCAGCAATTGCTCGATCGGCTCGATGCCTTCTCGGTCCTGCCGGCACAACGTCCCGCCGGAGCCAGCCGCTTCGACACCGCCGTTCTTCATCGCCGTGCCCTACCCCTGGCCGAGTCGTCGCCGGTACTGCTTCATCACGGGTCAAGGACCTTCCGGGCCGCTCAGCGTTTCTCGCTGCGCCTGCCCGATGCCACCGCGCTCAGTCTCTACGCGTCGCATTGGCCCAGCAGGATCCATGTCGCCGCACAGTCGCCATTGCGATCCATGCTGGGGCAGACCTTGCGGGCGGCGGTGGCCGACGAGCTCCATGAGTCGCCCGGCGCGCCGTTGATCCTCATGGGGGACTTCAACGACGAGCCCTTCGATCCCGCGCTGAGCGACTGCCTGCTGTCCTCGCGAGATCGCGAGTTCGTCGAGCAGCATGTCCATCTGCTCTACAACCCCTTCTGGCGTCACATGACGTCCTTCGAGCCGCTCGATCCTGGCCAGCGCGTCAGCGACAAGGGCAGCTACTTCCACGGCCAGGGCGATGTCACGCGCTGGCGCACCTTCGACCAGATGATGGTCAGCGCCTCCCTGCTGACCGGCCGATGCGGGTGGCGCCTCTCCGAAGCAGAGACCCGCGTCGTGGCGGACGTCGAACTCATGCCCATGCTGCGCGGGCGGAACTGCCCCTTCGACCATCTGCCCATCTTGGGACGAATCTTCAGGAGTACCGGGAATGAATGACTTTCAAGAGGCGCTCGAGATCGGGCTCCAGGCCGCCGACATGGCCGCGCGGGCGCGTACCGAGATCGACGCGGTCTTTGTCGAGCTCAATGCGGCGGTCGACGCGTCGACCCGGGGCCGGGCGCGAATCGCGCTCACGAGCATGCCCTTCCATGACGACAAGGTCTCGCGATCGATCGCCTTGTCCGGCGACGACATGCCGACCGCGCTGGCCGTCTTCAAGACAAGCGGCGATCCGCCGGCCCGTCGCCAGATCGCCAGGTGGCGCGCCTCTCCGCACGGCTTTCCCTGCACCTTGATCTGGGACGATCGCCACGTCATGTGCGGCGACGCCGAAGCGCTGCGCGACGAACTCGTCGACCTGATGAGGACGCCCGCGGTCGGCTTCGCGATCAAGGCCATCGTCGGGACGGAGTGAATGGCGACGGTCCGGATCCTCACGGGCTCATGGAGGCCGGCGGCTTCTTCCACGGCACCGTCTGGATGAGGCGTTTCGCCTCGTCCGCCGGCAGGGCCTTGGCGAACAGCCAGCCTTGCGCCACCTGCACGCCCAGTTCCTCCAGCAGCACGGCCTGGGCCTCGTCCTCGACGCCCTCGGCCAGCGTCTGCTTGCCCAGCGCGTCGGCCAGGCCGACGATCGTGCGCACGATCTCCCGCGCCTCGCGGCCCGCCCCCAGCCGCATCACGAAGCTGCGGTCGATCTTCAGCGTGTCGAACGGGAACCGGTGCAGGTAGGCCAGCGATGAGTACCCCGTCCCGAAATCGTCGATCGACAGCTTGAAACCCAGCCGCGCCAGCTCCTGCAGCACCTCGGCGCTGCGCTGCGGATTGGCCATCGCCATGCTCTCGGTGACCTCCAGCTTCAACTGCGCCGCCGGCACGTCGCCCAGCGCCTTGAGCGTCTCGCGCGCGTCGTTCAGCAGCTCGACGTCGCGTTCGAGCTGCACGCCCGAGACGTTGACCGCGATCTCGCCCTTGAAGCCGATGTCGCGCCAGCGGCGCAGCTGCAGCGCCGCCTCGATCAGCGTCCACCGGCCGATCTCGACGATCTGGCCGCTCTCCTCCGCCACCGGGATGAAGTCGCCCGGCATCACCATGCCGCGCGTCGGATGCTTCCAGCGGATCAGCGCCTCGAAACCGAGCAGCGCGCGGTCCGACAACCTCACGAAGGGCTGGTAGTGGAGCTGGAACTCGCCGGCCTCCAGGCCGCGCGCGATGTTCTCCTTCACCCAGCGCCGCGATTGCTCGACCAGTTGCCGCGCCGGATCGAACAGGGCGACCTGGCCGGTGCCCGCCGCCTTCGCCCGGGCCAGCGCGCTCTCGGCGGCGGCCAGCAGGTCGTCCGGACTGAAGTTGCCCTGCCCCGTGTAGGCCCAGCCCGCGCTGGCCGTGAGGCGGTGCGCGCCGGTGCGGGAGGGCCGGGAAGGTCCGCCTGAGGCCGCGTCCGCGGTTGTTCCATCGGCCGGAGCAGCCGCGGCCGTTCCGGGCCCAACGGGACCAACGCCGGGCGACGACGCCGCCGTCGAAGTCGAAGTCGAAGTCGAGGCCGAGGTCGCGCGGCCCGCGTCGACGGTCTCGAACAGGAAAGGATCCTCGACCCGCGCCAGCGCCCATTCGGGCACGCGGTCGACCAGGGCGCCGGCCTCGATGCGGGCGTCGAAGAGGATCGCGAACTGGTCCGCGCCCAGCCGCGCGACGACGCGGCCCGAGCGCGCCGCGCGGCCGGTGCCGCCGGCCAGCCGCGTGGCGCATTCGACCAGCACGGCATCGCCGGCCGGCAGGCCGTGGCTCTCGTTGAAGGCGCGGAAGTCGTCCAGGCCCACCAGCACCAGGCCGACCGGCACGCCGGGCACCGGCGTGGCCAGCCGCTGCGCGACCAGCGCCATGAACAGCGAGCGATTGGGCAACCCGGTCAGCCGGTCATGCAGCGCGTCGTGCGCGACCTGCGCCTGCAGCCGTTCGTTCTCGCTGATGTCGGTGAGCGAGCCCGCCATCCGGACCGGCTTGCCCTCGCGGCGCACCGCGACGCCCCGGGCCAGCAGCGCGCGCGCCTGGCCGCCCTGCCCGAAATGCAGCACGTGGTGGAACTGGTGGCTCCGGCCTTGCAGATGCGCGTCGAGCTCGGCCCGGAACAGGCCGGCCGCCGCTTCGTCCAGCGGGCGCGTGAAACGGCCGATGCCTGCGTCGCCCTCGGCGCGCGTGCCGTCGGCGTCGCCCATCAGCGCGCGCCAGCGCGAGGAGACGTCCAGCCGGTCGGCGACGACATCCCAGTCCCAGAGCCCGTCGTTGGCGCCCTGCGCGGCGAGCGCGTAACGCTCCTCGCTGATCGTCAGCCGGCGCAGCGCGTCGCGGCGGCGGGACTGGTCCGCCAGCGCGCGCAGGGTCAACGCGCCCAGGCTGGCGGCGGCGACCGCCAGCAGCGGATAGGCCAGCGAGAGCACCAGGTATTGCGTTTCGAAGGCCCATTGCGCGGCGTACAGGCCGCCGCCCACCAGCAGCGCGACGACCAGCAGCCCGCGCCACAGCGCGCCGCGCGCCAGCAGCAGCGCGCACAGCAGCGGCAGCAGGAGCAGCGCCGACAGCTCGGCCAGCGAGGCCCAGGACGGGCGCGTCAGCGTGCGCGCGGTCAGCACGTTGTCGACGACCGTGGCCAGCCGTTCCATGCCGGGCAGGCCGGCGTCGAAGGGACTCGGGAAATGGTCGCCGGCGCCGAGCGCCGACACGCCCAGCAGCACGATGCGGTTATGGAGCGCGTCCTCGGGCACCTTGCCGTCGACGAGGTCGGCCAGCGACACCGAGGCGAAGGTGCCGGCCGGGCCGTAGTAGTTGACGCCCTGGCGCGACAGCAGGTCCAGCGGCACGCGCAGCGAGCCCCAGCGGACGTCGCGGCTCCAGCGCACGCTGGCCTCGGACCAGGGCTGGCGCATCGCGTCGCCGGCGATGCGCAGCGCCAGCGAGGGATAGACCTCGCCGTCCAGCGGCAGCGCGGGCAGGTCGTGGCGCAGCGCGCCGTCGACCTCGCGATCCGCCTGCACATGGCCGAGCGACCGGGCGGCGGACAGCAGCGGCTCGGGCGGCGCGTCGGCGCGTTCGGGCACCAGCGCGCTGCGTGGCGTGCCTTCCGACCGCATGAAGGCCTGCGCGAGCAAGGCGGCCGGCGCGCTGGCCGCGAGCGGCGGCGCACCAGCACCAGCACCAGCACCAGCACCAGCACCCGCGCCAGCGCCAGCGCCAGCGAGAGTGCCGGCACTCGCGCCCCCGGTGGGCGGCGGCAAGACGCCGGTCGCCGGCGGCAGCGCGAACGGCAGCAGCACCGGCGCGCCGCCGCGCATCGCGGCGGCGAGCGCGGGATCGCTGTCCGGTTTCGCATCCAGCAGCAGCATGTCGACGGCGATCAGCCGCGGCTTCGCGGCCTGCGCGCGCGCGATCGCCTCGGCCAGCAGCGGGCGGCCCGGCGCCATGCCGCCGAAGCGCGCGGCGCTGGCGTCGTCGAAGCGCACCAGCAGGATCGGATAGGTCGTGCCCGGGGCGAGCCGGCCGCGCCACTGCGCCTGCGCGTCCTGCACCAGCCCGTCCAGGCGCGCCAGCGGCCCGGCCTGGAAACGCGAGAACCACAGGCCGGCCACCGCCGCCGTCACCAGCAACGCGACGATCACCTGCGCCCAGGCCCAGCGCGACGGCCAGCGCCAGCCACCGCGCTGGGCGGCGGGTCGAGCCGGTGCCCGCGGCGCAAGGTCGCCGCCACGCGCGAGCCGTCCATCGCCGCGTCGTGGCGGGCGCGTGGGCGTGGCGCGCTGGCGCCGGTCGTCCGCCGCCATCAGACCCCCGCCAGCCGGTCCATCGCCGAGCGCACGCGCTCGGCCGGCCAGGGCGTCGAGGCGGTGCAGCCTTGCGAGACGTCGCAGTCGGTGCCGCCGGCCCGCTCCACGACGACCGGCAGTTGCGCGCCCAGGCCGCGCGTGCGTCCCGCGGCGCGCGGTCCCGGCAGCACCGCCACCTGGCCCGACTGCACGTGGACCGAGGTCTGCTCGTTGTCGCCGACCTCGACCAGGAACTCGGTGCCGCGCACCGCCGTCACCGCCGACGGCGTGCGCACCTCCCACTTGCCCGCGGCCGAGGGCGCGACCTTCTGTCCGAGCAGCCCGCGTTCGAGCAGCAGCGACACGTCGCGCGCGCCGTAGCCGGCGCCGCCGGCGCCGAGGTTCAGCTTCGTCAGCGTCAGCTGGCTGCGATCGCCGACGACCAGGCTGGAGCCATCCGGACAACGCAGCCGGACGCGGCCGTTGGCGCCGGTGCGCAGCTGGACGCCCTCGCCCACCGCCTCGCCGACCTTCAGCGGCTGAGCCTGGCCCGCGACCACGCGCGCGGCCTCGCCGGCCAGCGCGGCCACCTCGCAAGCCTGCGCCCGCGCGGCCAGCGGCACGGCCGCCAGCAGGGCCGCCAACGCGGTCGTCGTCATCGTCATGTGCATCCCTCGCTTCATCGTCATGCGCTCGTTCATTGCTTGGTTCATCCGCGTCATCCGCATCATCGGCATCGGCATCTGTGTCGTCGTGGGCATCTTCACTGCGCCGGGTCGCCGAACAGCGCGTAGGCCGCCCAGTAGTACGGGTGCGTCCAGCGGCCCTGCCCGTCCTGGCCGTCGGCCATCGCGAGCTGGGCCCGGCGCAGGCCGGCGGCGCGTGTGTCGGCGGGCGCCAGTGTCGCTCCGGTCAGCGCGGCCGCGGACGCCGATTCCACCGCCCAGTGCGTGGCCAGCACCGACCGCGCGCCGGCGAAGAAGAAGCCGCGCACCAGCCCGGACATCGCCGCCCCGCCCTGCTCGCCGGCGGCCGTGTTGCAGGCCGACAGCAGCACCCATTGCGCGTTCATCCGCAGCGTCAGCACGTCGTCGAGTTCCAGCAGCGGCGAGGCGCCCTCGTCGGCCTCGGCCGCCATGGCCAGCGCCGGCTTGGAGATCCCGGGCAACTCGCCCGGCATCAGCCCGTGGGTCGCGAAGGCAAGCACGCGGCGGTCCGCCAGCGGCGTCGCCAGCACCGCGCTGCGCGTCGCCGCGGCGCCGAGCCGCAGGTCGACCGCCGGGTCCGCGCCGAGCGCGCGCGCGATCGTCAGCAGCTCCGCGCGGGTCTCGGGCAGCGGCGGGATGTCGGCATAGCGGAAACCGAGTTGCGCGTCGTAGCGCCCCGAACCGCGCGTCGGCGTCGGCGCGAGCAGATGCCTCGCAGTCTTCGCCGACGTCGACGCCGCCGTCGCCGTCGCCGTGCCTCCGGCGCGGTCGAACGCCGGATCGCCGAAGCCCAGCAGCGCCTTGGGCGCTTGCGCGGGCGCGGCCGCGCGGCGCAGCGCCTGCAGCGACGCGCCGGACGGCAGCTGCACCACCGCCTGCTGCCGCAGCAGCCAGGCGACCGGCCGGCCAGCCACCGGCGGCTCGGTGACCAACGCCGCCAGCGGCAGCCCGGCCAACGGCCCGTCCCCGGCGACGATCAGCGTGTTCAGCCCCTGCCGGTTCAACGGCGCCAGCAACTCGCGGTACAGCGCATGCAGCTCGGGCAGTGCCTGCGCCAGCGGCGTCTCGCGGCCCGCCGGCATCGTGCTGAGGTCCACCCGTTGCCGCAACGCCGTCACGCGCGCCGCCAGCGCCGCCGCGCCCGCCGGCATCGCGCGGAACTGCGCCGGCGCATCGGCGCGCAGCAGCCAGACCAGCGTCTGGTCCTCCAGCGCCTGCACGACCAGCAGCCCCTCGCCGGGCCGCAGCCGGCCGCTGAGCGCCACCGCCCCCGGCGTCGCCGGCGTGATCAGGTCGGCATAGGCCGGATAGGCCGACGCCAGCCGTTGCCGCTGCGCCGCGAGCGCCTCGCGCGCGGTCGCCGCCTCGCCCTGGCGCGCCTGCAGTTGCTGCCGCAGCGCCTTCAACGCGTCCTCGCGCGGCTTGCGCTGCTCCTTGGGCAGCGCCTTGAAGGCCTCGGTCGACAGCTCCTTGCGCAGCTTGTCCTCGTCCGCGATCAGCGCGGCCACCTGCCCGTACTGGCCCGAGGCCGCCTTGCGCAGCGTCTGTTCCTCGTCGAGCAGCGCACGCAGCGCCGGCGTCGCCGCCAGCAACCGCGCGGTGCTGTCGGCCAGCGCCCGCTGCGTGCTGCCGAGCTTGCGCCGGTCGGCGATCTGCAGCGCCCGGTCGACGACCGCCGGCGGCAGCGCCTCGCCCGCCAGCGCGCGCCGCGCCGCGTGCGCCAGGAATTCGTCGAACGCCAACCCCAGCACGAAGCCGCGGAAACCCCGCGCGTCCAGGTCCACCCAGCCGTCGCTGCGATCCAGCGTGGCGGCGAACAGCTGCTCGTAGTCGCTCATCGCGCCGCCGGCGTCGCCGCGCAGCAGCCGCACGACCGCACGCACGCCGGCGCTC
This sequence comes from Mitsuaria sp. GD03876, assembly GCF_029840635.1. Taxonomy (GTDB): domain Bacteria; phylum Pseudomonadota; class Gammaproteobacteria; order Burkholderiales; family Burkholderiaceae_C; genus Roseateles. The sequence goes on from NZ_JAOCCU010000010.1 coordinate 9,879, forward strand.
TCGCGGGTCTGCGGATGGTCCTGGCCGTAGATCCGGGTGCGGTAGCGCAGCGTGCGCTCGGCCGTCTCCAGCGCCTCGTCCAGCCGGCCGCTCTTGGCCGCGAGCAGCGCGGCGAGCCGGTTGTCCTGCGCCCGCGTGCGCGCGACGCCGTCACCGCCCAGTTCCTCCAGGAACTGGCGGTAGGCCTGGTCGGCCTCGGTCCAGCGCTTCAGGCCGAGCAGCGCGCGCAGGATCTCCTGGCGCGCCAGCCAGCGCGTCTGGCTCGCCGCCGACGCGTTGGCCCGGGCCAGCATCGCCTCCGACTGCCGCGCCGCGGCCAGCGCCTCCTCGTACTGCTGCGACGCGTTGAGCGCCGTCGCCGCGCGGTAGTTCCAGCGCGCGCCCTGGCCGTCGTCGAGCTGCCCGGCGCGCCACAGCGCGAGGTTGTCCTGCGCGATGTCGGCCGCCTCGCGGGTGCGGCCCTGGCCGACCAGCGCGTAGATCAGCATGCCCTGAGAGCCGTCGAGCCAGCCCTGCCATTGCCTCAACTGCTCCTCGCCGACGCGCTGCGCGAGGCCGCCGGCCACCAGCTCGCGCGACCGCGCCACCGCCTGGCGCAGCGTGGCGATGGCCGCCGGGCCGTCGCCGGTGAGCCGTTCGGTCTCGGCCCGCACCTGCAGCCGGTCGATCGTCAGCGGCAGCGAGGGCTGCTGCTTGAGCGCCTCGGCGGCGAGCGCGTCGGCGCGGCTCCAGGCGCGCAACATCACCTGGCGGTCCTGCCCGGCATTGGCCAGGAAGTAGGTCTGGCGCAGCGCGACGCCGGCGCGCGCCGCCGGGCTCAGCTGCTTGTCGGCCAGCAGCGGCTCGCAGGCGGCGAGCGCGGCGCCGGAGCTGCCCCAGGTGAATTCGGTGGTCAGGTAGAGCCGGATCCAGCCCTCGCCGTCCGGACGGCCGCGGCCGAGCGGCACCAGCGCCTTGGCGACCTCGATCTGGCGGCCGCGGTCCTCGAGCCGGCGCGCCGCCAGCCATTGGCGCTTGAGCAGCGCGTAGCGCGCGTCGGGGGAATCGGGCAGCGGCTCGGCGAGCAGGCGTCGGGCGTCGTCGGCGGACAGGCCGTAGGCCTCGCCGATGTCGCCATCCTCGGCGGCCGCGACCGGCGTGGGGTCTTCCTGGGCCAACACGGCAACCGGCGACGCGATCAGCAGGGTCGCGGCGGCCAACGAAAGGGCCGAGCGAGCCAGGCTCGTGGCGGCCAGAGCGACCAGCGAGCGGCCCCCGCGAGGGACGGCCGGCACGCGCCGCGCGGGGACCCTGCCCCCGATATCCAGTTCCGCCACGCGAGCAGCCTGGCGGCGGGGCGGCGCGCCACGGCGCCGCGTCGGTGTCCGGCGCGTTCCCAACATATTGTTCGGCTCCTGGCCCGGGGCGCCGGGCTGGCGATCATCCTAGGCGATGGCGTCAGCCCGCCCAACACCGCGAGTGCGGGAGCGCGACCGTCCCTAGCGCCAGCCTCGCCGCACGCCCGGACGCGGTCTTGTCCGACAGATCCGGCGGTCCCGCGGACTTAAGGTGAATCAAGGCCCACGGGTAGCGGCACGGAGTTCGCCATGCGTTCGATCCCCCACGTCCACCGGAAGCACGCCGTCCATCACGGCGTGCTGTTCTGGCTGTCTCACGCGGCCGTGCTGCTCGCGCTGCTGCTGATCGCCACCGAGGTCTCCGCCCAGCAAGGCGCCGGCCTGCGCGCCCAGTACGACCAACTCGCGCCGCAGCTGTCGAGCAGCCCGTTCCAGCGCCCGATCGTGTTGAGTTCGGTCGACGACACCGAGCACCCGACCGGCGAGATGCACGCCGTCGTCCAGCACGGCTTCGGCGCCCTGTCCGGCGCGCTGCAGCGCGCCGACGCCTGGTGCGAGTTGCTGACGCTGCCGGCCAACGTCAAGCGCTGCGTCGTCGAGGACGATGCCGCGCCGGGCGCGCAGCTGCACATGGCGGTGGGCCGCAAGTTCGATCAGCCGGTCGAGGACGCCTACGCGCTGGACTTCCGCTTCCAGGTGATCGCGGCGCAGCCGCAGTACCTGCTCGTCGAGATGAGCGCGGGCAAGGGCCCGATGGGCACCAGCAACTACCGGCTGACGCTGGAGGCGGTGCCGCTGGATGCGCGGCGCAGCTTCGTGCGGCTGCGTTATGCCTACGTCAACAACCTGGCCGCGCGGGTCGCGACCACCGCCTACCTGGCGACCTCGGGGCGCGACAAGGTCGGCTTCACCGTCGTCGGCAAGGGGGAGGACGGCAAGCCGCGTTTTGTCGGCGGCATCCAGGGCATCGCCGAGCGCAACACGATGCGCTACTTCCTGGCGATCGAGTCCTACCTCGACACGCTGCCGGCACCGGCGGACCAGCGCCTGGACAAGCGGCTGCGCGACTGGTTCGCGGCGACGGAGCGGTATCCGCGGCAACTGCATGAGCAGTCGCTGGAGGAATACGTCGCGATGAAGCACAAGGAAGCGCGGCGTCAGGTGGCCGTGGCGCCTGGGGAATGAGTCGAGGTTGTCCCGCAGCGCGGGAGAGGGGCAAGAGCAGCGTCAGCGCGTGGGCGTTGGCGCGCCAAGGCGGCGGGCGGCGAACTGCGCGCCGATCAGCACCGAGGCCATGAGCCACAGCGGCGCCGCCGCGACGCTGGCCGCGGCCAGCACGCCGAAGCCCAGCGGCATCGCCACCGTCGCGCCGTTGGACGCCAGCATGCGCAGCCCCAGCGCCTGGCCGTGGCGGTCCGGCGGCGTGACCTGGTGCATCGTCGCCAGCACCATCGGCTGCACCGCGCCGAGCGCCAGTCCCAGCACCGCCGATCCCAGCATCAGCCCCAGCGTGCCCGGCAGCCACGCGTAGACCAGCAGCGTCAGCGTCGCCACCGTCATCGCCGCGCGCAGCGCCTTGACCTCGTCGAGCCGATGGGCCCAGCGCACGATGGCCAGGCGCACCACCGTCGCCGCCGCGGCGAAGCTGCCCAGCACCAGCCCGATGCTCGACGCCGACAGCCCCTTCGCATGGCCGACCACCGGCACCACGAAACTGTGGGCATCCCAGCACGACGACATCGCGACGTTCACGATCAGCAGGTTGCGCAGCCCCGGATCGCGCAGCAGGTCCCAGGCCGGCCGCGGCTTGGCCAACGACGCGACGTGATCGGTCGGCCGCCGCGGCACGCGCAGCGCGACCGCCCAGGCCGCCAGCGGCAACAGCGTCGACAGCACCAGCGCGGCGGTGAAGCCGGCGGTGTCGATGACGATGCCGGTGATGACGGGCGCGAGCGCGTTGGACAACGCCGGCCCGAGCGCGACCCAGCTGAACACCCGCTTGAGCTGCGCCGGATCGACCGCCATCAGCCCGGCCTCGCGCTGGATCGCGACGGCCGAGACGGCCACCGCGCCGCCGCACAGCAGGCAGCCCAGCGCGAGCAGCCAAAGCCAGCCCAGCAGCTGCGCGACCAGCGCGAGCACCGCGCCAGCGAAGGCCATCGTCACGCCGATGCCCACCGGCCGGTGGAAACCGTGCCGGTCAGCCAACCGGCCGGCCCACATCGACAGCCCCAGCGGCGCGACCGCGAACAGGCTCAGCAGCACGCCGACGTAGCCGCCGCCGTAACCCTCATGCAGCACCCACAGCGTCGCGGCCACGCGCGTGGTCGCCATGCAGGCATGCACCGCCACCAACGACGCGATCACCGCGGCGAAACCGGCGCTCAGGCCGGTGTAGCCGCCGCGCGGCGCTGGCGCGTCGTCGTTCATCCGTTGGTGCCTTCCTCATCGGCCGCCGCGTCCGCGGCACCGAGCTGCAGCACGCGCGACATCTGGTCCTCGGGCAGCGCCTCGACCGTCTTCAGGCGGCGCGTCATCGCGCGGGTGCGCACCTCGGCGGCGTCGATCGTGTTGCTGGCTTCCTCGAGCTTCTTCTTCGTCTTGGCCAGCACGTCGCCGAACTTGCCGAACTCGGTCTTCACCGCGGACAGCACTTCCCAGACCTCGGCCGAGCGCTTCTCCAGCGCCAGCGTGCGGAAGCCCATCTGCAGGCTGGACAGCGTGGCCAGCAGCGTCGTCGGGCCGACCAGCATCACCTTGTGCTCGCGCTGCAGCGCCTCGGTCAGGCCGGGGCGGCGCAGCGCCTCCGCGTACAGGCCCTCGGTGGGCAGGAACAGCAGCGCGAAGTCGGTCGTGTGCGGCGGGCCCAGGTACTTCTCGCGGATGCTCCTGGCCTCCAGCCGCAACCGGGTCTCGATCGCGCGGGCGGCGAGTTCGGCCGCGGGCGCGTCGGCGCGTTCCTGCGCCTCGATCAGGCGCTCGTAGTCCTCGCGCGGGAACTTGGCGTCGATCGGCAGCCAGATCGGCTTGCCGTCGTCGCGCTGACCGGGCAGCTTCAGCGCGAACTCGACGCGCGCGCCGGTGTTGGGCACGGTCTCGACGTTGGCCGCGTACTGCTCCGGCGTGAAGACCTGCTCCAGCAGCGCCGCGAGCTGCACCTCGCCGAAGATGCCCCGCGTCTTCACGTTGGTCAGCACCCGGTTCAGCGAACCGACGTCGCGCGCCAGCGTCTGCATCTCGCCCAGGCCGCGGTAGACCTGCTCGAGCCGCTCGGCGACCTGCTTGAAGCTCTCGCCCAGGCGCTGCTCCAGCGTCGCGTGCAGCTTCTCGTCGACGGTGGCCCGCATCTGCTCGAGCTTCTTCTCGTTGTCCTGCTGGATGGACTGCAGCCGCGCCTCGACGGTGCGGCGGGTCTCGGCCAGGCCGGCCTCGTTGCGCTGGGCGAGCGCCTGCAGCTGTTCGGTCAGCAGCGTGTTGGTGCGGGCGGAGGCGGCGTCCTGCGCCTCGCGCGCGGTGGCGGCCTGCTGGCCCAACGCCTGCTGCAGCTGCGCGAGCTGCACGCGGAACGCGTCGATCTGCTCGTTCTGCGAGCGCGCCGTGTCGCCGCCCTGGGTCAGCAGCGCCTGCTGGAACTGGGTCAGCGTGGTCAGCGTCTCCTGGCGCAGGCCGGCGTTGCCGCGGCCCATCTCGTCGCGCAACGCGCGCTCCAGGCGCTCGATCCGTTCGCCCGACTGCTGCATCAGCGGCGCCAGCGCCGCCGCCGGGTCCCCGCCGGCCTGCCGCCGCAGCGTCACGAACACCACGATGAGCAGGATCAGGATCAGCCCGGAGAGGGCGAGCAGCAGCAGGTCGGGAAAGGTCATCCGCCGATTCTCTCAGCGCTTGAGCACCTCGGGATTCAACGCCGTGGGCGGCACGCCGCCGGTGAGCGCGGCGATCAGGTTGTCGACCGCGAGGTCGCTCATCGCGCGCCGCGTGGCGATCGTCGCGCTGGCGATGTGCGGCGTGAGCACGACGTTCTCGCAGGCCAGCAGGTCCGGGTGCACCGTCGGCTCGCCTTCGAACACGTCCAGGCCCGCGGCCGCGATCGTGCCGGCCTTGAGCTCGGCGGCCAGCGCCGCGTCGTCGACGACGCCGCCGCGCGCGATGTTGGTCAGCGTCGCGGTCTTCTTCATCAGGCGCAGCTCGCGCTGCCCGATCAGGTGGTGCGAGGACGCGCTGTACGGCACCACGATCACGAGGTGGTCGGCGCGCCGCAGCAGCTCGTCCTTCTCGACCCAGGTCGCGCCCAGCGGCCCTTCCTGGTCGGCCGGCAGCCGCGAGCGGTTGTGATACAGCACCGGCATGCCGAAGCCCAGGTGCCCGCGCCGCGCGATGGCCGCGCCGATGCGGCCCATGCCGAGCACGCCCAGCGTCGCGCCGTGCACGTCGGCGCCGGCGAACATCGTCACCGACCACTGCTGCCACTCGCCGCGGCGCAGGAAGTGTTCGCTCTCGGTGATGCGCCGCGCGGTGGCCATCATCAGCGCGAAGCCGAAGTCCGCGGTCGTCTCGGTCAGCACGTCCGGCGCGTTGGTCACGACGACGCCGCGCGCGGTGCAGGCCGCCACGTCGATGTTGTTGTAGCCGACCGCCATCGTGCACACGGCCTTCAGGTCCGGGCAGGCGTCGAGCAACCGGGCGTCGATCCTGTCGCCGCCGGCGATGTACACGCCGGCCTTGCCCTGCAGCCGCCGGATCAGCTCGTCCTGGGACCAGCCGAGGTCGTTGTCGTTGGCTTCGACCTCGAAGTGCGGGCGCAGCCGGTCGACGATGTCGCCGAAGGTCTTGCGGGCCACCAGGACGCGGGGCTTGCTCATGGACGGATCTCCTAACCGGGGGATCGCCAACTGTATGCAGCGCCGCCGCCCTCGCGTCCGCCGGCGGCCCCGGCGCAGCCGCGGATCGCCCAGGCCGTGGCGCGGGCGCCGCGGGCCGGGCGCGGATCAGCTCACTCGTGGAAACGGGTGAAGGCGGCGACCGCGTCGCGCTCGGTGACCAGCGTGTTCTCGACCGCCGCCGGATCCGCGTAGCCCAGCGACATGCCGCACACCACCTGCTGGCGCGCGTCCAGGCCGAGCTCCTCGGCGATGACGCGGTGGAACTGCGTGAACGCCGCCTGCGGGCACGTGTGCAGGCCGTGGCCGCGCGCCGCGATCATCAGCGTCTGCAGGAACATGCCGTAGTCCAGCCAGCTGCCCTGCTGCATGACGCGGTCGATGGTGAACATCAGCCCGACAGGCGCGTCGAAGAAGCGGTAGTTGCGGCCGTGCTGCTCGTGCATGCGCAGCTTGTCGCCCTTGGTGATGCCCAGCAGCCCGTACAGGTCCCAGCCGACCTTGCGGCGGCGGTCGATGTAGGGCGAGACCCATTCGCGGGGGTAGTAGGCGTACTCCTCGGCGTGGGTGGCGAGCTCCTCGGGATCGTCGTAGACCGACTGGATGCGCGAGACGAGCCGCTCCTTGGCCGCGCCGGTGAGCACGTGGACCTGCCACGGCTGCGTGTTGGTGCCCGAGGGCGCCCGCGCGGCGACGGCGAGCAGTTCCTCGATCAGCGCGCGCGGCACCGGCGTCGGCAGGAAGGCGCGCATCGAATGGCGCGTGACGATGGCCGCGTCGACGGCGGCGGTCTGCTCGGGCGTGGGCGGGACGAACGGATCGGGGAAGGTCATGGCAGCTCCAGGGCGGCAAGGGCCCGCTGGTAGGACTCGGGCAGCGCGGCGACGGGACGGCGGCTCTCCCGGTCCACGTAGACATGCACGAAGTGGCCGCGCGCGGCGCACAGCGCCTCGCCCTCGGCGAACAGGCCGATCTCGTAGCGCACGCTGGATCGGCCCCGCGACGCGACCCGCAGGCCGGCCTCGACCGCCTGCGGGAAGGCCAGCGAGGAGAAGAAGTTGCAGTGGGTCTCGACGACCAGGCCGATGACCTCGCCCTGGTGGAGGTCGAGCGCGCCCTGCTCGATCAGGTAGCGGTTCACGGCGGTGTCGAACAGCGAGTAGTAGACGACGTTGTTCAGGTGGCCGTAGACGTCGTTGTCCATCCAGCGGGTCGGGACCGGGACGAAGCGGGCGAAGGCGGCGCGGGGCTCGGGCGCCGGGCGGGCGTCCGGGGCGGGGGCCGTGGAGGGAGAGCGATCGGCGGTCATGGCGGCGATTCTTCCATCGCCGCGCGCGGTCCGGTGTCGCGCGGGCTACTGGGCGCCGGCCGCCTGCCAGCGCGCCCAGGCCTCGGCCGCCGCGCTCAGCGTCTGCCGTTGGATGTCGACGGTGACGGCCAGGTCCTCGCCGTAGCCGCCGGCCATGCTCAGCGCCACCGGGATGCGCCGCTCGAGCAGCGCGTCCAGCACCCGCCGGTCGCGCCGCAGCAGCGCGTCGGCGCTGAGCTTGAGGCGGCCGAGGCGATCGCCCTCGTGCGGATCGGCGCCCGCGAGGTAGAACGCCAGCCCCGGCGGCCGGTCCGCCATCCGGGTCCACACCTCGGCCAGCGCGCCCTCGAGCGCGTCCAGGTAGACCGCGTCGCCGCAGGCGTCGGGCAGGCCGACGTCGAGGTCGCTGGCTTCCTTGCGGAACGGGAAGTTCTTTTCTCCATGCAGCGAGAGCGTGAACACGCTGTCGTCGTCCCGGAAGATGCTGGCCGTCCCGTTGCCCTGGTGGACGTCCAGGTCCACCACCAGCACGCGCAGCCCGGGGCCGCCGGGATGGCGGCGATGCCATTCGGCCTGCATCAGCCGCGCGGCCACCGCCACGTCGTTGAAGACGCAGAAGCCGCTGCCCTTGTCCGCGCAGGCGTGGTGCGTGCCGCCCGCCAGGCTGGCGGCCACGCCCTCTTCCAGCGCGGCCCGCGCCGCGGCGACGGTCGCGCCGACCGAGCACAGCGAGCGCCGCGGCAGCCCCGGCGCCCAGGGGAAGCCGATCTCGCGCTGCGCGGCGGCGCTCAGCGTGCCGTGCAGCACCGCGTCGATGTAATCCGGCGTGTGGACCAGCGCCAGCGCCTCGGGCGTCGCCGCCTCGGCCACGCGCAGCCGCAGCCGGCCGGGCTCGCGCTCGACGCGTTCGCGCAGCATCTGGTACTTGGACTGCGGGAAGCGGTGCCCCGGAGGCAGGGCCAGGGTCAAATGGTCGTAATGGAACGCGAGCATGGTGCGGATCATGCCGCCGGCCCGGTTTCCCGCGCTTCCGGCACCGTTTCCAGCACTTTTGCTGCATTGCACAAAAAGTGCTTGCAATCGCCCGCGACGGTCCTATACTGCCTTCATGCTGCACTGCAACAAAGGTGCGGCGACGGCGCTCAGCCTGCCGCGTATTCCCTGGCTGACCTCATTTCTCAAGGAGATCTCGCATGCTGACCGCTGACCAAGTGCTCGACCAACAAAAGAACCTGCAAGCCTCTTTCTTCGGCCTGACCGCCAAGGCGTTCGAAGGCTATGAAAAGCTGGTCGAGCTGAACCTGCAGGTCGCCAAGACCGCGCTCGGCGAAGTCGCCGAAACCGCCCAGCAGGCCATCGCGGTCAAGGATCCGCAGGAACTGTGGGCCCTGCAGGCCTCGCTGCTGCAACCGACCGCCGAGAAGGCCGTCGCCTACAGCCGCCACCTGTACGACATCGCGTCCTCGACCTCCTCCGAATTCGTCCGCCTGGCCGAGGCCCAAGTCGCCGACGCGCAGCAGAAGTTCGGCGCCGTCGTCGACAACGCGACCAAGAACGCTCCGGCTGGCACGGAAAATGCTGTTGCTCTGGTGAAGTCGGCGGTCGCCGCGGCCAACAACGCTTACGAAAGCCTGCACAAGGCCGCCAAGCAGGCCTCCGAGATCGCTGAATCGAATTTCAACGCCGTGACCAGCACGGCGGTGAAGGCAACCCAGAACGCCACCCGCACCGCCACGAAGCGCACCGCGGCCTGAGCGAACGACAGTTGCCACAACGGTTGTCTCCTCGGTACCCACGGAAGCCTGGCTTCCCAAGTGCCCTTCAAGCCCAGCGCCCGCTGGGCTTTTTTTTGCCCGTGCTTTTGCTCGCGCCTTTAGCCGCGCCTTTAGCCGCGCTTTTGCCCGCGCGTTCGGGTGCCCCGTCCCGTGGCACCACCAGCACCTGCGCGGTGCCCGCGGGCTGACGCCCTTCGCACGGATGCCCGGGACGCGGGCGCGCGACGACCGGCGAGTGACCGGCGCGAGTGACGACCGGCGGGCGATCGACCTGGGACCGGCGCCTGGCCGCGCCAGGCCCATTCAACCGTTGGACGACGGGCTGGGCTGGGCCGGCGGGACGCCGTTCTGCGTCGCCGACGCCAGCGGCGCGCCGGCACCCGAGGCACGGCCGAACTCGTCCGCGACGTCGCGCAACACGCCCTGCACCGTGTGCTCGCGCAGCGCCTCGCGGTCGAACAGCGGATAACGCGGCAGCCCGATCACCATCATCAGGTAGCCCATCGTGCGCACCGACATCTGGTCGCACAGCGACCGGATGGCCGGCTCGTCGGGATCGATGCCGTCCGGCGCGCAGGCCGCGACCCGCTCGCGCATCAGCCCGAGCAGCCGGTTGTAGACCGGCTGCTGCGACTGGCCGATCTCCTCGAGCGTGCCGGTCTGCGTCAGCGACATGTAGATCATGCGGAACTGCTCCGGATGGCGCTCCCAGAAGTCCAGCAGACAGCGGGTGTGGGCCTCCAGCACCTTGCGCGGCCCGCGCTGGCCCTTGGACGCGTCCAGCAGTTCGTCGGTCAGCGACTCGAACACCTCGATCCACAGGCCGTCCAGCAACGCCTTCTTGCTCTCGAAGTAGCTGTAGATCGCCATCGTCGAGATGCCCAGCTCCTGCGCCAGGCGCCGCATGCTGAGCGCCTCGACGCCCTCGTCGCGGTAGATCTTGCGTGCGCGCTCCAGCATCTCGCGCTTGAGCGCCGCCATCTCGGCGGGCCCGCGGCGCAGCCGGGGCCGCTCGCGGTCGGAGTCCTGATCGGTGTTTCGCACGGCGTTCCTGTCTCAATTGGTTATTGTCGGCGTACGTTATCTCATACCGGGAGTCACGTTAAATCCTCACGAACCCTGGTTGTGAAGGACGTTTGCTGGACGCGTACGCGTACGAAAATGACTGCAAACGGCATGCCCGCGCCTGGCGGGTCCTTCCCCCACCCGAGAGTCCGTCATGCTCGATCGTCTGTCCGTCGGCGCCAAGCTCAGCCTGGCCTTTTGTTGCGTCCTCCTGATCACCGCGCTGCTGGGCGTGGTGGCCACCTTCCAGTTGAGCCGTGTCAACGACACCGCCTCCGACATGGCCGAGAACTGGTTGCCGTCGGCCCGCGCCGCCCAGGCGATCAACCAGGACGTCACCCGCTTCCGCACCCGGGAGTACCGGCTCTTCCTTTCCGAGGGCAATTCGCGCGCCAGTGACGCGGACAAGGTCGAGCAGGCCCGCCAGTCGATCGAGCAGCGCCTGAACGCCTACGAGAAGCTGGCGTCCTCGCCGGCCGAGGGCGAGAAGCTGCGCCAGATCCGCGCGCTGTGGGCGGAGTACCTCGCGCACAGCACCCGGATGGTCGAGGCCGCGCGCGGCGGCGACGAGGAGACCGCCAAGCGCATGCTGGCCGTCGACGGCCTGCCCCGCTACGAGGCGCTGGGCAAGGCGCTGGAGGACCTGGTCGAGCTCAATGCCCAGGGCGCCGCCGCGGCCGACCGGCTCGGCGACGAGATCTATGCCCGCAGCCGCTGGCTGGTCGGCGGCATGACGCTGCTGGCGGTGGCGATCGGCGCCGGGCTCGGCCTGCTGATCACCCGCAGGATCACCCGCCCGCTGGCCGACTCGGTCGTGCTGGCCGAGGCGGTCGCCGCCGGCGACCTGACCCGCACGCTGCGCGTGCGCGGCCGCGACGAGGTCGCCCAGCTGCAGACCGCGCTGCTGCGCATGGTCGGCCAGCTGCAGTCGGTGGTGGCCCAGGTGCGCGACGGCGTGGAGTCGGTCTCCAGCGCCTCGTCGCAGATCGCCGTCGGCAACCAGGACCTGTCGGCCCGCACCGAGCAGACCGCCTCCAACCTGGAGGAGACCGCCTCCAGCATGGAACAGCTGACCGGCGCGGTCGGCCAGTCCGCCGACACGGCCCGCCAGGCCAACCAGCTGGCCGGCAGCGCCGCCGAGACGGCCAGCCGCGGCGGCCGCGTGGTGGCGCAGGTGGTGACGCGGATGCAGGAGATCAGCGCCTCCTCGACCCGCATCGCCGACATCATCGGCACGATCGACGGCATCGCCTTCCAGACCAACATCCTGGCGCTGAACGCGGCCGTGGAAGCGGCCCGCGCCGGCGAGCACGGCAAGGGCTTCGCAGTCGTGGCCTCGGAGGTCCGCACGCTGGCGCAGCGCAGCGCCGAGGCGGCCAAGGAGATCAAGACGCTGATCACCCGCTCGGTCGAGACGGTCGAGGCCGGCACCTCCGACGTGGCCGAGGCCGGCCGCACGATGGACGAGATCGTGCACGGCGTGCGCCGCGTCACCGACCTGATGGGCGAGATCGCCGCGGCCGCGACCGAGCAGCGCGACGGCATCGGGCAAGTCAACCAGGCGGTCGCGCACCTGGACCAGATGACGCAGCAAAACGCCGCGCTGGTGGAGGAATCGACCGCCGCCTCGGGCTCGCTGCGCGAGCAGGCGCAGCGCCTGGCCGAGGTGGTCTCGGTCTTCAAGGTGGCGTGAGGGCCGCGGGGCATACTCGCGCCCCATGGCCACCCGCACCCCGATCTTCTTCGTCGACGCCGCGGCCTTCCGCGCCTGGCTCGATGAACACGCCGCCACGGCCACCGAGGTCGTGGTCGGTTTCCACAAGCGCGCCACCGGCGAGCCCAGCCTGGCCTGGCCCGAGTCGGTCGACGAGGCGCTGTGCCACGGCTGGATCGACGGCGTGCGCACCCGCATCGACGACAAGCGCTACAAGATCCGGTTCACGCCGCGCAAGGCGGTGTCGATCTGGAGCGCGGTCAACATCGGCCGCGCCGAAGCGCTGATCCGGGAAGGCCGGATGACCGCGGCCGGCCTGGCCGCGTTCGAGCGCCGGCAGGAAGAGAAGTCCCGCGTCTATGCGTTCGAGCAGCCCAAGGAGCTGGTCGAGCTGTCGCCGGCGCACGAGGTGATCTTCATGCGCAACGGCGACGCCTGGGCCTTCTTCCAGGCGCAGCCCGACGGTTACCGCCGCACCGTCATCTGGCACATCCTCAGCGCGAAGAAACCCGAGACGCAGCTCGCCCGGCTGGACAAGCTGATCGAGGCGAGCGCGCGCGGCGAACGGCTGTAGCGGCGAGGCCTCCTCGTCCGGGCCTCCGGACCTCTGGGCCACCGAACCGCCAGACCTTCGCATTGGCCATGTCGGCCCGCCGGCTTCGGCCACTGATCGGCCTCCTTGTCCCTGGAGGTCCGACCTTGCCCTTCCCATCCCCTGTTTTCACGCGCCACCTCCTGGCGGCGCTGTCGCTGGGCGCCGCCAGCGGTTTGGCGGCCGCCGAAGACGAGCTCGCGTCGATCGACGCCGCCGTCGAATCGCACAAGAAGCACTTGCCGCACCGGCGGCCCGAGCCGGTGCCGCAACCGTCCCCGGCGGCGAGCGCGCCGGCGCCCGTCCCGGGCCCGTGGACGCCTTGGAACAACCTGCACTTCCGGCTGGACGAGACCGGCGAGGTCCAGTGCTACAGCGAGGACGGCGAGCGCTGCAGCCTGAACATGCCGGACCCCGCCCTGGCCCGTCCCGTCCGTTGCGACCAGCCCGACGACGACCGCCGGACGGGTTACGAGCGGCTGGACCACTGGTGCAACGACGCGTACGCCAACCTGTTCGCGAAATGGACGAACTACCGGCCCTTGGGCTATCCGGTGATCCTGGCCACCAATCCCCGCGGCGACGTGATGTGCAAGTCCCTCGACGCCACCACCTGCCTGGCGCCGGGCGAACACGGCCCCCTCGCGCCCAAGGTGCTGCGGCCGGTCGTCTGCGGGGCCCCGCTGAGCCGGCGCGCCGGCATGACCGGCTACCACCAGCCCGGCCATTGGTGCGCGTCGCCGGAACTGGTGCGCAGGATCAAGGCGCCGGCAGGCGGCCCGCTGTGGGTCAGCAAGGACCGCAGGGTGCTGACCCAGCGGTATCAGGTGACGCTGCCGGGCTGGCAGGCGCACGAGCAACCGACCTGGATCGTCCGTTTCAAGATGCCTCACCCTGACCGCTCCGGCGTCCACCTGGAAGCGTCCGGCAAGCTCCTGTCGTGGCAACCGGAGAGCGGCAACCGCCTTCCGTTCTACGACTTGCGCCAGGGCGGCAAGGTCCGGACGGCCAGCGTCGAGATGACCGGCGGCAAGCGCCAGGTGGTGATCGACGACGACGGCCAGAGCGGCGGAAGCCGCATGCCGGTCCTGGACAGGCAGGGCCGGGGCATGCTGGCCCTGCGCATCGACGATCCGGGCCGCGTGCGCTTCTTCCAGGACAGCGGCTGGCACCACGACACGCTGTCGCGGCTGGACCTGGACCAGGAAGGGCGGCTGCTGCCGCTGCACGAGCGCGTCCGCTGGCCCGAGAGCCCGGCGATGGCGCTGAACATCGTCACCTCGTTCTGGCCGGCGGAGGGCCGCCGGCGGACGCTGGACGCGTCGGACCTGCTGCCCGCGCGGCTGCCGGTCCTGCACGACATCCTGGTGACGCGCCAGCGGCCGCGTCCCGGGACGCGCTGACCGGCCGCCGCGCTCAGCGCGTCTTCGCCGCGATCTTGCGACGGATCTCCGGCAGCATCGCCGTCGCCACGTCGCGCCCCAGCGCGATCGCGCGGCGGCGCGTCGTGAAGTCCGCGCCGCTGAAGCCGTCCAGCTTGGGCCGCAGCACCACGTCGGCGCCCTGCAGCTCGTACTGGTTGATCGACTTGCCCATGATCGAGAAGGTCTGCATCAGCATGCGCATCGCGTCGCCCGGGATCTTGGGATCGGGCGGCTCGCCGATGTCGACGGCGATGACGAGGTCCGCGCCCATCTGGCGCGCGAAGCGCACCGGCACCGGCGCGACCAGGCCGCCGTCGACGTACTCGCGGTTGCCGATCTTGACCGGCTGGAACACCGCCGGCACCGCGCTGGACGCGCGCACCGCGGTGCCCACGTCGCCCTGGCGGAACAGGATCGGCGACCCGTCGCCCAGGTCGGTCGCCACGATGCCCAGCGGCAGCGGCAACTGCTCCAGGCCGCGGTTGCCGGTCATCTGGCGGACGTAGCGGGCCAGCGCCTCGCCGCGGATCAGGCCGCGCATCGGGAAGGTCCAGTCGGTGATCGCGCCCTCGTCCATCTGCTCGGCCACCGCCTGCAGCTCCTTGCCGCTGCGGCCCGCCGCGTACAGCGCCCCGACCAGGCTGCCGGCCGAGGTGCCGCACACCAGGTCGACCTTGATGCCCTGTTCCTCCAGCACCTGGATCACGCCGATGTGGGCGAAGCCGCGGGCCGCGCCGCCGCCCAGCGCCAGGCCCACGCGCGGCGGCTTGGGCACGGGCTTGGGCGTCACCGGCGTGGGCAGCCCGGGATCGGGCGTCGCGACGACCGGTGGCGGCGACGAGGTCGTCGTCGGCGTCGAGCAGGCGCCCAGCAGCGTCAGGCCGAGCGCGCCGGCGGCGCCCAGCCAGCGGCGGCGGGACGGGTGGGTCGGCGGCATGACGGCAGGCTGAGGGACAGGGGATGCGGTAGGGTCGCGGTCGTCTCGGGACATGGCGCGCGATTCTAGGGAAACGCTGTAGCAGGCCTGTTGCAGGCCGCACGCACAATCGCGCGCCCAACTGGAGTGCACATGAGTCGAACGAGCGCGCTGCGGCGCTGGACCGTCCGCGGCCTGATCGGGCTGCCCATCCTGCTGATCGCCGCGGCGATCGCGGCCTGGGCGTCCGTGCGCGCGAGCCTGCCGCAGCTCGACGGCGACGCCGAGATCCCCGGCCTGAGCGCGCCGGTGAGCCTGGGCCGCGACGAGCGGGGCACGCTGGTGGTCGAGGGCCGCACGCGGCTGGATGTCGCCCGGGGCCTGGGCTACGCGCATGCGCAGGAACGCTTCTTCGAGATGGACCTGACGCGGCGCTCGGCCGCCGGCGAGCTGTCGGCGCTGTTCGGGGAAAAGGCGCTGGACCGTGACCGGACGCGGCGCGTGCACCGCTTGCGCGCGCGGCTGACCGACCGCTTCGAGCAGCTCTCCGGCGAGGACCGGCTGCTGCTGCTGGCCTACGCCGAGGGCGTCAACGCCGGGCTGCACGCGCTGCCGATGCGGCCTTGGCAGTACCTGCTGCTGCGCGCGCGGCCGCAGGACTGGACGCCGGTCGACTCGCTGCTGGTGATCGCGGAGATGTACTTCATGCTGCAGTCCGGCAGCGTGGAGGTCGGCTTCGAGCGCGCGCTGCTGCGCGAGCGCGCCGGCGACGCCGTCTTCGACTGGCTGTATCCGCGCGGCGGGCGCTGGGACGCGGCGCTGGACGGCAGCGAGCTGCCGCCGCCGGCGATCCCGACGCCGGCGCAACTGGACGTGCGCCGCAAGGTGGAGGCGCCGCTCGATGGCGCCAGCACCCCCGCCGGAGCGACCGGCGCGACCGGTGCGAGCGGCCCGGCGAGCGCGGTCACGCGCTCCGGCGCGCCGTCCGCCGCGATGCTGACCGCGACCGAGGACGACGACAGCGACGGCGACGACGAGCCGCCGGTGATCGGCAGCAACAACTGGGCGGTGGCGGGTTCGCGCACCACGCACGGCGGCGCGATCCTGGCCGACGACATGCACCTGGGCCTGGGCGTGCCCAGCATCTGGTACCGCGCGCAGCTCCAGATCGGCGCCGGAGCGAGCGGCGTGCGCGCCGCCGGCGTGACGCTGCCGGGGCTGCCCGCGCTGGTGGCCGGCTCCAACGGCACGGTGGCCTGGGGCTTCACCAACGCCTACGGCCAGTGGTTCGACTGGGTCGAGGTGCCGGCCGACGCGAAGCTCGAGACCCGCACCGAGACGCTGGAGGTCCAGGGCCGGCCGGCGGTGACGATGGAGGTGCGCGAGATCGGCGGCGCGCCGGTGGTGACGGTCGACGGCCAGCGCCGCTTCGCGCTGCACTGGATCGGCCACCAGGGCGCGGCCTACAACCTCGAGCTGGACCGGATGCTGGGCGTCAAGCACGTCAGCGAGGCGCTGTCGCTGGCGCAGCGCGCCGGCATGCCGCACCAGAACCTGCTGGCGGCCGACCGCGACGGCCAGATCGGCTGGACGATCGCCGGCCGGTTGTGGGCGCAGCCGGGCCTGCCCGAGGCCTACGGCCGCTTCGTCGCGCCGTCGGCGATGCGGCGCGACTGGCTCGACCCGGACCGCGCGCCGCAGGTGCTGTCGCCGGCCCGGGGCCAGCTGTGGACCGCCAACAACCGGCAGCTCGACGGCACGCCGGGCGAGCTGATCGGCGACGGCGGCTTCGACCTCGGCGCCCGCGCGCGCCAGATCCGCGACCGGCTGTCCGAGCGCGACAAGCACGACGAGGCCTCGATCGGCGCGATCCACGCGGACGACGAGGCGCGATTCCTCAAGACCTGGGCGGCGCGGCTGCTCGCGGCCGCGCGCACCGACGCGGCCACGCACCCGACGCACAAGGCCTTCGTCCAGCTGCTGGAGAACTGGAACGGCCGCGCCGATGCCGATTCCGCCGCCTACCGGCTGGTGCGCCAGGCGCGGCTGCGGGTGCTGGACACGCTGTGGGACGCCTGGACGCTGCCGGCGCTGGGCGAACGGCAGCTCGATCCGAAGCGCCACATCCGATGGCGCGGGCAGTTCGAGTACAGCGCCGCGCGCGCTGTCGACGAGCGGCCCGCCCACCTGCTGCCGGGCGCCTTCGCGGACTGGAACGCGCTGCTGCTGGCGCAGCTGGACGGCGCGGCCCGGGAGATCGCGCCGGACGGCAACCTCGGCGCCGCGACCTGGGGCGCGCAGAACGCCAGCCGCATCCAGCATCCGCTGGCCAAGGCGATCCCGCTGCTGTCGCGCTGGCTGGACATGCCGTCGGTGCCGCAGTCGGGCGACAGCAACCTGCCGCACGTGGCGGGCCCGGCGTTCGGGCAGTCGGAGCGGCTGGTGGTGTCGCCCGGGCGCGAGGAACACGGCAGGCTGTCGATGCCCGGCGGGCAGAGCGGCCATCCGATGTCGCCGTTCTACGGCGCGGGACACCAGGATTGGGTCGAGGGCAAGCCGACGCCGCTGCTGGCCGGGCCGATCGTCCATCGGATCACGGCGCACCGGGACTGAAGGGGACCGCGCTAGGTCGGCGTCGGCACGTTGAACACCTGCCGCAGGTAGGCCAGGAAGGTCTGGTCCTCGCACATCGTCTTGCCGGGGCTGTCGGACAGCTTGGCCACCGGCTGCCCGTTGACGTGGGTCAGCTTGATGACGATGTTCAGCGTCGGCAGCCCGACGTCGTTGCTGAGCTGCGTGCCGATGCCGAAGCCGAGCTGCACCCGGTCCGCGAAGTGCCGGTACAGCGACAGCGCCTTGGGCATGTCCAGCGCGTCGGAGAAGACCAGGCGCTTGGTGTTGGCGTCGATGCGCAGCTTGTCGTAGTGCGCCAGCGCCTTCTCGCCCCATTCGACGGGATCGCCCGAGTCGTGGCGCAGCCCGTCGAACAGCTTGGCGAAGTACAGGTCGAAGTCGGCCAGGAACGCGTCCATGCCGATCACGTCGGTCAGCGCGATGCCCAGGTCGCCGCGGTACTCCTGCACCCAGTCCTCGAGCGCGGCCTTCTGGTGGTCGCGCAGCCGCACGCCGGTGGCCTGGTAGGCCTGCAGGTACTCGTGCGCCATCGTGCCGATCGGGATCAGGCCCAGCTCCTTGGCCAGCAGCACGTTGGACGTGCCGCGGAAGGTCTGCGGCAGCTCGTCGCGCAACGTGCGCAACACCTCCTCGTGCCAGGCGCCGGAGAAGCGCCGGCGCAGGCCGAAGTCGAAGAACAGGAACGGGTGGCGGCGCGGCGCCTCGTCGCGCTCGAAGGCGCGGATCGTCTCGATCTTGCGCGCCAGCCGGCGGCGGCCCTCCTCGATCGCGGCGCCGTGGTCGAAGCGCCGGAAGTACAGCTCGTTGACCATCGCCAGCACGAAGATCTCGAACCCCATCACGTGCACCTGCGGCCCGCGCACGACGATCTCGAGCCGCTCGCCGTCGGCGCGCACCGAGATGAAGTCGCGCTGGAACCGGAAGATGCGCAGCAGGTCGATGAAGTCGGGCCGCATGAAGCGCAGGCCGCGCAGGTAGTCGAGCTCGTCGGCGCGCAAGCTCAGCCCGCACAGGTGGTCGATCTCGCGCTCCAGGTCCGGCACCAGCTCCGCGAGCGGGTACTGCGGCGTGTTGCGGCAGGCGAAGCGGTACTCGGCCTGCGCCTGCGGATGGCGATGCAGCATCGCCTGCCACATCGTGAACTTGTAGAGGTCGGTCTCCAGCAGGCTGCGGATCACCGGGGCATCGGTCGAGGGACGGCTCATGGGCGGGGAATGTAGCGGCTCGGCGATGATGGCGCCTTCGCCCGACCGACGAGACCCTCGTGCCGCCTCCCCCTGCCCTCGCCCGCCGCGCCGCGCGGCTCCTGCGCGCACTCGCGCCGCTGGCCGCCGCCGCCGCGCAGGCCCAGGTGCCCATCGCCATCGACTCGCCGCCCAAGCCGGACGTCGCGATGAAGATGGTCTACGGCGGCAACGCCTGGCGCGACGCGAAGGTCGCCGCCTTCTTCGGCGGCCGCTCGCCGACGCTGCGCGCCGAGGTGCGCGAGGTCTTCCGCGCCCGCTACGTGGAACGCGACGTCGACAAGCTGATGCTGGTCTACCAACTCACGCCGGGGCCGCGCGAGCAGTTCCGCTGCGCCGCGTGCGTGCCGGCGCTCGGCGCGGCGGTGCTGGCCGCCGACGCGCAGGGCCGCTGGCAGCTGCGCGCCAAGGGACTGCTGCTGATGCCGGGCGCGCCGGGCTCGGGCGACGAGGACCTGCAGCTGCTGCAGCTCGACGACCAGCGCTGGGCGCTGCGCAGCCGCCGGCACGACATCGACCGCGGCCGCGAATCGCGCGGCGAGCGGCTGCTGCTGGAACGCGGCGGCGAGGTGCAGCTCGCGGCCGAGCTCGGCTTCGACGACAAGCCCGGCCCGCTGGCCTGCGGCGCGGGCGCGGCGCCGCAGACCTCGGGCGTCAGCGTGCTGAGTCCGGGCCGCGGGCCGCGCGTGGAGATCGTGCTGCGCTTCAACGAGGGCGACTGCCCGTCGCCGCGGCCGGTGGTGCAGCGCACGCGGATCGAGTTGATCGACGACCGCTTCCAACTCGTGCCGGACGCCCCGGAGCCGGACGACGACCCCGGCCCCGCCGCGTCGGCGCCCCCGCCCTGATCCCGCGCTGATCACACGTCGATCGCGGCGCCCCTCGGCTGCCTCTCTGGCGCCCGCGGGCTCATGCCCGTCATCCCAGCTTGTAGGTCTGCAGGTGGATGCTGGTCTCGGTCGCGCCGATGCCCTTGATCAGGCGCACCCGCTCCAGGATCTCCGCCAGCTCCTGGAGGTTGTCGGCGCGCAACTCGGCCAGCAGGTCCCAGCGTCCATTCGTGTCGAACAGGCCCGCCACGCCGGGCTCGCCCAGCAGGATGCCGACGACTTCGCGGGTGCGGTTGCCCTCCACGGCGATGCTCATCCACGCGGCGATGTGCGGCTGGGCCACGTCCGCGCGCAGCTTGACCGTGTAGCCGACGATCTGTCCGCTGTCCTCCAGCCGGGTGAGCCGGTTGGTCACCGTCCCGCGCGACACCTTGAGCTTGTGCGCCAGCGTGGCGATGCTGGCCCGCGCGTCCTGGCGCAGCAGCGCGATCAGTTGATGGTCGAGGGTGTCCATGGGGCTCCGTCCACGCTGTTCGCTGGATGCACCACGATGGCGCATCGCGCGCACAGCGCCCAGGGTTAACCCGGATTTCACGTCAAAACGTCAATCGACTCTGACGAAATGCACAGGCGTCTTCGATTATTGATCAGTTCTTTGGCTTCCTGCTGACAGGCGGATCCGAAGAATGGAGGCATTCCCACTGCGATGAGATCGCCGATGACGACCCTCCTGCTCACCCTCGACGTCGCCCGCGTCGTCCGCCACGACGGCCTGGCCACCACGTTCGAGACCCTCGCCCGCTACATCGCCGACGACTACGTCCGGTGGAGCGAATTCGACAAGAGCGCCCGCACCGCCAACCACTCCGAGGACGGCGTGATCGAGCTGATGCCGATCTCCGACACCTCGCAGTTCAGCTTCAAGTACGTCAACGGTCACCCCAAAAACCACCGCGTGGGCCTGCCCACCGTCATGGCTTTCGGCGTGCTCGCGGATGTCGCCACCGGCACGCCGACGCTGCTGTCGGAACTGACGCTCAGCACGGCGCTGCGCACCGCGGCCACCTCGGCGCTGGCGGCGCGTTCGCTGGCCCGCCAGGGATCGCGCTCGATGGCGCTGATCGGCAACGGCGCGCAGGCCGAGTTCCAGGCGCTGGCCTTCCATTACCTGCTCGGCATCACCGAGATCCGCCTGTTCGACGTCGACCCGGCCGCGACCGACAAGCTGGTCCGCCACCTGTCGCGCATCGACGGCCTGACGCTGGTCCGCGCCCGCGACACCGCCGAGGCGGTGCGCGGCGCCGACATCGTCACCACCGTCACCGCCGACAAGCGCAACGCGACGATCCTGACGCCGGAGATGGTCGAGCCCGGCATGCACATCAACGGCGTCGGCGGCGACTGCCCGGGCAAGACCGAGCTGCACCGCGGCGTGCTGGAGCGCGCCAGCGTGTTCGTCGAGTACGAGCCGCAGTCGCGCATCGAGGGCGACGTGCAGCAGATGCCGGCCGATTTCCCGGTCACCGAGTTCTGGCGCGTGCTGCGCGGCGAGGCCCCGGCGCGCCGCTCGGCCGAGGAGGTCACCGTGTTCGACTCGGTCGGCTTCGCGCTGGAGGACTTCGCGACGCTGCGCTGGCTGGGCGACCGCGCCCAGGCGCTGGGACTGGGCCGTCAGCTGGCGCTGGTGCCGGACATGGCCGATCCGAAGGACCTGTTCGGCGAGCTCGGCCTGCCGACCGCGCCGGCGGCCGCGGAAGCCCGCCCGGCGGCCGTCGCCGCCTGAGGTCGCGGCGACCCGCGCCGTGATCGGGAGGCTCCGCTGACGAGCCCCGGACGGCACCCACCCCATGAGGCGCGCTCGTAAGATGCGCGCCTCATGCTTTATGCCCCTCTCCTCAAGGAAATCGGCCGCGGCGCCCGAGGCGCCCGCGACCTGACGCGCGACCAAGCCCGCGAGTTGTTCGGCCAGTTGCTCGACGGCACGGTGCCGGACCTGGAGCGCGGCGCGATCCTCATCGCGATGCGCATCAAGGGCGAAAGCCTCGAGGAGCTGCTCGGCTTCGTCGAGGCGATGCAGGCCGGCGCGGCCCGCGTCGAAGCCCCGGCGGGTCCCCGGACCGTCGTGCTGCCGACCTTCAACGGCGCCCGCAAGCAGGCCAACCTGATGCCGCTGGTGGCGATGCTGCTGGCGCGCGACGGCATCCCGGTGCTGATCCATGGCCGGCACGACTTCGACAGCCGCATCAGCCCCTTCGAACTGTTCGAGGCGCTCGGGTTGCCGGTGGCGGCGGACGTCGCCGAAGCGGGCCGGCGGCTGGCCGCCGATCGCCTGGCCATCCTGCCGACCGCCGCGATCCACCCCGGCCTGGACGCCATGATGGCGCTGCGCCCTCGCCTGGGCCTGCGCAACAGCAGCCACAGCGTGGCCAAGCTGCTCGATCCGCTGCCCGGCCGCAGCGTGCGCGTGGTCGCGGTCACCCATCCCGAGTACGTCGACAGCATGGGCGAGGCGCTTCCGGCGCTCAGCGCCGACGGCGGCAGCGCGTTGCTGATGCGCGCCAGCGAGGGCGAGGCCTACCTGCACCTGCGCCGCAAGGCCCACCTGCAAGGCTTCGCGAACGGGCAAGCGCTCGATCTCAACCCGGCAAGCAACGAGGACCTGGACTGGCCGCTCTCCCCCGCCTGCGAGCCCGCGGCGAACGCGGCGTTGATCCGGGCGATCCTCGACGGGATTGAGCCGTTGCCGCCCCGCATCGCCGATCAGATCGCGGCGCTGCGTCGGCTGGCCACCGGCTGAGGGGCGAAAGCGGGCGGGATGAGGCGCTTTGCAACCCCGCTCATATGCTTATTCACCCATAAGCAATCTACGAATTTGTAGTTCTCATATATATAAAGCGTTCATAGAGTCCAGACTCCCGGCCAGCCCAGGGCGCCAGCCGCGGTGTCAGATGACGCGGCGGGCCCTTCATGAAACCCCGCCGGACCCGCTGACGCCATGTACGCCTACACCGATTTCGACCGCCAGTTCGTCCACGCCCGCGCCGCGCAATTCCGCGACCAGCTCGAACGCCACCTGGCCGGCCAGCTCCCAGACGACGACTTCCGCGCGCTGCGCCTGCAGAACGGCTGGTACATCCAGCGCCACGCGCCGATGCTGCGCATCGCCGTGCCCTACGGCGTGCTGTCGTCGACGCAACTGCGCCAGCTGGCCCGCATCGCCCGCGAGCACGACCGCGGCTACGGCCACTTCACCACGCGCCAGAACCTGCAGTTCAACTGGATCCCGCTGCCGCAGTCGGCCGACGTGATGGACCTGCTGGCCGATGTCGACATGCACGGCATCCAGACCAGCGGCAACTGCATCCGCAACATCACCAGCGACGTCACCGCCGGCGTGGCCGCCGACGAGCTGATCGACCCGCGCCCCTATGCCGAGGTGCTGCGCCAGTGGTCGACGCTGCATCCGGAATTCGCCTTCCTGCCGCGCAAGTTCAAGATCGCGATCTCCGGCGCGAAGGAAGACCGCGCCGCCATCGCCTGGCACGACATCGGCCTGCAGCTGCGCCAGGACGACGCCGGCCAGGTCGGTTTCCAGGTCTTCGTCGGCGGCGGCATGGGCCGCACGCCGATCGTCGGCCAGGAGATCCACGCCTTCGTGCCGTGGCAGGACATCCTGCTGTACCTCGAGGCGATCGTGCGCACGTACAACCGCTTCGGCCGCCGCGACAACATGTACAAGGCGCGCATCAAGATCCTGGTGAAGGCCGAGGGCCAGGCCTTCTTCGACGCCGTCAACGCCGAGTACCAGGCGATCCTGAGCGACGACGCCGGCAGCCATGAGCAGCGCATCCCCGAGGCCGAGCTGGCGCGCGTCGCCGCGAGCTTCGTCGAGCCGGCCGGCGTCGCGCCGGCCGCCTCGATCGACATCCTCGAAGGCGCGTCCCCGGCCTACCGCCGCTGGCTCGAGCGCAACGTCCACGCGCACCGCGTCGGCGGCTACCGCTCGGTGACGCTGTCGCTCAAGCGCGTCGGCCTGCCGCCGGGCGACATCACCGACGCGCAGATGGACGCCGCCGCCGCGCTGTCCGACCGCTACAGCCACGGCGAGCTGCGCGTGTCCCACGACCAGAACCTGCTGCTGCCCTGGGTCCGCGAGAGCGACCTGCCCGCGCTGTTCGAGGCCGCGAAGGAACACGGTTTCGCGACCCCGAACATCGGCCTGCTGACCGACATGATCGTCTGCCCCGGCGGCGACTTCTGCGCGCTGGCCAACGCGCGCTCGATCCCGGTGGCGACCGAGATCACCGAGCGCTTCCAGGACCTGGACGAGCTCTGGGACATCGGCGACATCGACCTGCACATCAGCGGCTGCATCAACAGCTGCGGCCACCACCACAGCGGCCACATCGGCGTGCTCGGCGTCGACAAGGACGGCAGCGAGTGGTACCAGATCACGTTGGGCGGCTCGGACGGCTCGACGCTGTCGGGCACCGCGGTGCCGGGCAAGGTGATCGGCCCGTCCTTCGCCGCCGACGAGGCCGCCGACGCGGTCGAGGCCGTGATCGCCACCTACCGCCGCGAGCGCGAGGCCGGCGAGCGTTTCCTCCAGACGGTCCGCCGCATCGGGCTGGACGCCTTCAAGCAGGCGACCAACGCGATCCGCCGCTCCACCGCTGTCCAACACTGAGCGCCGTCATCATGAAGTTCGTCTCCAAGGCCCAAGACCCCTGGCACACCTGCGCCGGCGAGGACGGCCCGCAACCGCATCCGGCCGCCGCCGACCACAAGCTGCTGACGCTCGAGCAGTGGCATGCCGTGCGCGACACCTGGCCCGACGGCCTGGCCACCGGCGTGATCCTGCCCAACGACCTCGACGTGATGGAGCTCAAGGCCGACCTGCCGCGCCTGGCGCTGGTGGTGCTGCAGTTCCCGAAGTGGGTCGACGGCCGCGCCTACAGCCAGGCGCACGTGCTGCGCTCGCGGCTGCGCTTCGCCGGCGAGGTCCGCGCGATCGGCGAGGTGCTGGTCGACATGCTCCCGCTGCTGCAGCGCTGCGGCGTCGACGCGGTCCAGCTGCGCGGCGACCAGAACCAGGCAGCGGCCGAGCGCGCGCTGGGCTTCTTCCCCGGCCATTACCAGGCGGACGTCAACGAGACGCGCCCGCTGTTCGCCCGCAAGGCGGAGGCCTGAGATGAGCGGCGAGGTGTCGTCGCTGGACGTCACGCCGATCGCCGGCCCGGACGCGGTCTCGGCCCTGCCCGGCGCGGGCGGCGCCGGCTCGGCGATCGGCCTCTACGCGCGCAAGACCGCGGGCTTCGACGAGCGCCTGGCGCGCACGGTCGAGGTGCTGCGGCAGGCCGCGGCCGACTTCGGCCCGGGCGCGCTGCAGTCGACCTCGCTGGGCGTGGAGGACATGGTCATCACCGACCTGATCGCCCGCCACGGCCTGCCGATCGCGCTGGCGACGCTGGACACCGGCAAGCTGCACGGCGAGACGCTGGCGCTGATCCCCCGCATCCAGGAGCGCTACGGCCTGGCGGTCGAGGTCTTCGCGCCGGTGGCCGAGCAGGTCGTCCACTTCGTCCGCGCCAACGGCGAGGAGCCGATGTTCCGCAGCGTCGAGCTGCGCAAGGCCTGCTGCGGCGTGCGCAAGCTCGAGCCGCTGGCGCGCATGCTGCAAGGCCGCACCGCCTGGATCACCGGCCTGCGCCGCGAGCAGAGCGCCAACCGCGCCGAGGTGCCCTTCCGCGAGACGGAGACGACCGCCGACGGCCCGGGCCGCGTCAAGGTCAATCCGCTGGCCGAATGGACCTGGGCCGACGTCTGGCACTACGTCCAGCAGCACGACGTGCCCTACAACCCGCTGCATGACCAGTTCATGCCCAGCATCGGCTGCGCCCCCTGCACCCGCGCGATCGCCGTCGGCGAGGATTTCCGCGCCGGCCGGTGGTGGTGGGAAGATAGCTCGAAGGAATGCGGTCTCCACGCGACCCACACCCCCGAATCCCCAGAGACCTCCGGAGCTCCGGCATGAACGCCCCCGTGAACCTCGAACAACTGCTGCCGCTGGCGGACCACCGCCACCTCGACCACCTCGAGGAAGAGGCCATCTTCATCCTGCGCGAGGTCGCCGCCGCCTTCGAGCGCCCCGCCCTGCTGTTCTCCGGCGGCAAGGACTCGTGCGTCGTGCTGCGCCTGGCCGAGAAGGCCTTCAAGCGCCGAATCGCCGGCAACGACTTCAGCGGCAAACTGCCCTTCCCGCTGGTGCACGTCGACACCGGCCACAATTTCCCCGAGGTGATCGAGTTCCGCGACCGCCGCGTCGAGGAAATGGGCGAGCGCCTGGTCGTCGGCCACCTGGAGGACTCGATCAGGAAGGGCACGATCCGCCTGTCGCATCCGCTGGAGTCGCGCAACGGCCACCAGACGGTGACGCTGCTGGAGACGATCGAGGAGCACCGCTTCGACGTGCTCATCGGCGGCGCCCGCCGCGACGAGGAGAAGGCGCGCGCCAAGGAACGCATCTTCAGCCACCGCGACAGCTTCGGTCAGTGGCAGCCCAAGGAGCAGCGGCCCGAGCTGTGGAACCTGTTCAACACCCGCATCCGCCCGGGCGAGCATTTCCGCGCCTTCCCGATCAGCAACTGGACCGAGCTGGACGTGTGGCTCTACATCGCCCGCGAGAACATCCCGCTGCCGTCGCTGTACTTCGCGCATGACCGCCAGGTCATCCGCCGCAAGGGCCTGCTGGTGCCGCTGACCGAGGTGACCCCGCCGGAAGCGGGCGAGACCGTCGAGACGGCGCAGGTGCGCTTCCGCACCGTCGGCGACATGACCTGCACCTGCCCGGTGGAGAGCCCGGCCGCCAACGCTGCGGACATCGTGGCCGAGACGCTGACGGTCACGGTCTCCGAGCGCGGCGCGACCCGCATGGACGACCGCACCTCCGACGCCTCGATGGAGCGCCGCAAGAAGGAAGGTTATTTCTGATGAGCGCCGTCCTGAACGCCCCGAGCACCGCGAGCACTCCGAGCCCCGCCAGCACCGTGAACAAGATCCATCAATCCGACGTCGACACGACGCACCGCGCGCTGCGCTTCCTGACCGCCGGCAGCGTCGACGACGGCAAGAGCACGCTGATCGGGCGCCTGCTCTTCGACAGCCGCGCGATCCTGGCGGACCAGCTCGACACGCTGGCCAAGCGCGCCGCGGGCCAGCCGATCGACCTGAGCCTGCTGACCGACGGCCTGGAGGCCGAGCGCGAGCAGGGCATCACCATCGACGTGGCCTACCGCTACTTCGCGACCAAGCAGCGCAAGTTCATCATCGCCGACGCCCCCGGCCATGAGCAGTACACCCGCAACATGGTCACCGCCGCCGCCGGCAGCGACGCCGCGGTCGTGCTGGTGGACGTGACCAAGCTGGACCTGTCGGTCGAGGACGTGCCGCTGCTGCCGCAGACGCGCCGCCACAGCCTGCTGGCGCACCTGCTGCGCGTGCCGAGCATCGTCTTCGCGATCAACAAGATCGACGCGGCGGCGAATCCCGGCGACGCCTTCCGCAAGGTCTCGGCCGCGCTGGAGAAGTTCGCCCAGGCCGCCGGCATCCGCGTCACCGCGGTGGTGCCGGTGTCCGCGCTGCGCGGCGACAACGTGACCCAGCCGCTCGAGGCGGACTGGTACGACGGCCCGTCGCTGCTGCAGGTGCTGGAGTCGCTGCCCACCGTGCAGGAAACCGTCGAGGCGCCGCTGGCGCTGCCGATCCAGTACGTGGCCAAGGACGGCGACGGCACCGGCAACAACCCGCGCGTGCTGTGGGGACGGATCGCGCAGGGCCAGGTGCAGGTCGGCGACGAGGTGCAGGTCCTGCCCAACGGCCAGACCGCGATCGTGGCCGAGCTGCGCCGCGCCGGCGAGGCGGTGGCCGCGAGCGTGGCCGGCGAATCGGCCGGCCTGCTGTTGGACCGCCAGATCGACGTGTCGCGCGGCGACTGGGTCGTCGCGCCGGGCGCGGCCACGCCGCGCCGCGCGTTCGAGGCCACGCTGGCCTGGCTGGACACCGAACCGGCCGTCATCGGCCGCAAGTACTGGGTGCGTCACGGCAACCGCTGGGTCCAGGCCCGCATCGCCGCGATCGATCACCGCGTCGACATCCAGACGCTGGCCGAGACCGAGGCGCATGAGCTGTCCGTCAACGAGATCGGCCATGTCACCGTCGAGCTGCAGGCCGAGCTGCCGCTGCAGCCCTACGCGGACAACCGCGTCGGCGGCGCGCTGATCGTCGTCGACCCCACCAGCAACCGCACCAGCGGCGCGCTGCTGGTGCGCTGAGCCGGAGCCCGGAGACCGCCATGGGACGCGTCCTCTTCGTCAGCGCCGGACCCGGCGCCGCCGACCTGATCACGCTGCGCGGCGCGCGCGCGCTCGCCGCGGCGGACGTCGTGCTGTACGACGCGCTGACCGATCCGGCGCTGCGCGAGATGGCGCCGCGGGCCACCTGGATCGACGTGGGCAAGCGCGGCTTCTGCCACTCGACCAAGCAGACGGCGATCAACGCGGCGCTGGTCCGCGAGGCGCGGGCGCATGCGGTCGTCGTGCGGCTCAAGGGCGGCGACGCCAGCATCTTCGGCCGGCTGGAAGAGGAACTGCAGGCGCTGGCCGAGGCCGGCATCGCCTACGAGGTCGTGCCCGGCGTGACCGCCGCGATCGCCGCGGCGGCGCAGACCGGCCGGCCGCTGACGCGCCGCGGCGCGGGCCGCAGCGTCGCGCTGACCACCGCGATGACGCGCGAAGGCGAGCTCCAGGCCGGCAAGTCGGCCGACACCGAGGTGTTCTACATGGCCGGGCAGCAGCTGGCCGCGCTGTCGCGCCGGCTGGTCGCCGCCGGCTGGGACGCCGGCACGCCGGTGAGCGTCGTGTCGCGGGCCGGCTGCGCGGACGCGCTGGCCAGCGAGCATGACGTCGCCTCGCTGGGCGCCGCGTCGATGCTGCACCGGGGGCGGCCGACGGTCGTGATCGTGGGCGCCGGCGCCGCGCCGACCGGGTCGACGCCGGCGCGAGGCCTGGCCGCGGCCGGCCTCACCGACGCGGCGGGCGCCCAGGGCGCCGGGGACGCGGTGGGCGAATACGCGACCGAGGCCTCGGCCCAAGACCTTGGCGCCAAGGGGCCGTCAGCCCGGGCGCAAAGCCCGAACGATTAAAATCTCCCGTTTTCCGTCAGCGCCGACCGGTCCCGTCGTCAGGGGATCGCCCGGGGATCGCTGATTTTCCAGGGCCCCGAGCCGGCCCCGCCACTAGAAGAGCCGCTATGACCCACGTCGTCACCGAAGCCTGCATTCGCTGCAAATACACCGACTGCGTCGATGTCTGCCCCGTCGACTGCTTCCGCGAGGGCCCGAACTTCCTGGCCATCGATCCCGATGAATGCATCGACTGCGCGGTCTGCATTCCGGAGTGCCCGGTGAACGCGATCGTGCCGGAGGAAGACGTGCCCGGCGACCAGCAGATCATGATCAAGCTGAACGCGGACCTGGCCAAGAAGTGGCCCAGCATCACCAAGCGCAAGACGCCCCTGCCCGACGCCGACGAGTGGAAGGACAAGACGGGCAAGATCGACCAGCTGGTGCGCTGACCGATCTTCCCCTCCTCTCGAAAAAGAATGGAAACGCAAGTGACTGAAGCGACCTCGGCCCCGCACGCGGGCGTGATCGAAACCGATGCCGTCATCGTCGGCGCCGGCCCGGTGGGCCTGTTCCAGGTGTTCGAACTGGGCCTGCTCGAGATCAAGGCCCACATCATCGACTCGCTGGCCTATCCCGGCGGCCAGTGCATCGAGCTCTATCCCGACAAGCCGATCTACGACATCCCGGCGCTGCCGGTGGTGACCGGCAAGGAACTGACCGACAACCTGATGAAGCAGATCGAGCCCTTCGGCGCGACCTTCCATCTGGGCCAGGAGGTCACGACCGTCGAGAAGCAGGAGGACGGCCGCTTCTTCGTCGCCACGAGCAAGGGCACGCAGTTCCTGACCAAGACCATCTTCATCGCCGGCGGCGTGGGCTCGTTCCAGCCGCGCACGCTGAAGGTCGAGGGCATCGACAAGTACGAGGGCTCGCAGGTCCATTACCGGGTGCGCAACCCGGCGCAGTTCGCCGGCAAGAACCTGGTGATCATCGGCGGCGGCGACTCGGCGCTGGACTGGGCGCTGAACTTCTGCGCCGGCAATGCCGACGGCAACCCGCACAAGGCCGAGAGCGTGATCCTGGTGCACCGCCGCGACGGCTTCCGCGCCGCGCCGGCCTCGGTGGCCAAGATGAAGGAGCTGTGCGAGGCCTACGAGATGCAGTTCATGGTCGGCCAGGTGGCGGACGTGGACGAGGGCGAGGACGCGCTCAAGGGCCTGAAGATCACCGGCGGCGACGGCGTCACGCGCGTCGTGCCGGCGGACCAGGTGCTGGTGTTCTTCGGCCTGTCGCCCAAGCTCGGCCCGATCGCCGAATGGGGCCTGGCGCTGGAGAAGAAGCAGATCCAGGTCGACACCGAGAAGTTCCAGACCAGCGTGCCCGGCATCTTCGCGGTGGGTGACATCAACACCTACCCGGGCAAGAAGAAGCTGATCCTGTCGGGCTTCCACGAGGCCGCGCTGGCCGCGTTCGGCGCGATGCCGATCATCAACCCCGAGAAGCGCGTCCACCTGCAGTACACGACCACCAGCCCGAAGCTGCACAAGGTGCTGGGCGTGGAGACGCCGGTCTTCGACTGAACCTCGCGACCCAAGGACAAAAGCCCGCCAGGCTCACGCCGGCGGGCTTTCTTGCTGCTCCTCGAGCTCGCTGGCCAGGCCCTGGAGCAGCGAGGCCACGTCGCGGAACTCGAAGGCCCGGCCGGTGGCCAGGTTCTCGAGCCGCCCGCTGACGGCGCCCTGCCCCGGCGCGGCGTCGCGGTCGAGCTTGAGCACGTACTGCCGGCGGGCGGGATGCGGGACATCGGGGTCGAGGGTCATCGCGTCCCCGCGCGCTCAGTGACCGGCCTCGCTCATCTCCACCGTGCGCGTGGGCCGCGGCGCGAGCCAGATCGCGAAGGCGGAGACCAGGAACAGCGCCGCCACGATCCACAGGATCTGGTTGGTCGCCAGCATCACGCTCTGGCCGGTCAGCAGGCTGTCGAGCATCCCGTTGCGGGCGTCCGGCGCCAGGCCCAGGCCGGTCAGCGAGCGCATCACCTCGCCCGAGCGGTCCAGGTCGCCGACCAGGTCGGCGTGGATCGCGGTGGTGCGGTTCTCCCAGCTGGTGGTGACCAGCGAGGTCGCGACCGCGCCCGACAGCGTGCGCACGAAGTTCTGCAGGCCGGCGGCGGAGGCGGTCTCCTGGGGCTCCACGCTGCCCAGCGACAGCGCCGTCAGCGGCACGAAGAAGAAGGGCATGCCCACGCCCATCAGCAGCAGCGGGATCGAGACCTGCCAGTAGCCCATCTGCGTGGTGCCCACCGTGCGCAGCACCATGACGGCGCCCAGCCAGGCCAGGCCGAAGAACACCAGCGGCCGCGGATCGATCTTGCCGGCGAGCTTGCCGGCGATCGGCGCGGCGGCGACCGCGAGCACGCCGGACCAGGCCGTGGCCAGGCCCGCCCAGGTCGACGTGTAGCCCATGTAGCTCTGCAGCCAGAGCGGCGTCAGCACGTTGGCGCCGAACATCGCGCCGAAGCCCAGCGCGATCGTCAGCACGCCGACGGCGAAGCCCCGGTGCCGGAACACCCGCAGGTCGACGATCGGATACGGCTCGGTGAGCTCCCAGATCAGGAAGGCGACGAAACCGACGGCGGCGACGACGGCCAGCGCGATGATCTCGGTGGATTCGAACCAGTCCTTCTCCTTGCCCAGGTCCAGCATCAGCTGCAGCGCGCCGACGAAGACGATCAGCAGCACCAGCCCGACGCGGTCGATCGGCTTGCGCTCCAGCGGCGTCTCGTAGCGGCGCAGCATGCGCCAGGCCACCGGCGCGACGATCAGCGCGATCGGCACGTTGATGAAGAAGATCAGCGGCCAGGCGAAGGCGTCGCAGAGCCAGCCGCCGAGGATCGGGCCGAGGATGGGCGCGACCAGCGTCGTCATCGCCCACAGCGCCATCGCGCCGCCGGCCTTCTCCTTGGGGAAGATGCGCAGCAGCAACGTCTGCGACAGCGGCATCAGCGAGCCGCCGGACAGGCCCTGCAGCACGCGGCCGGTGACCAGCATGCCGAGCGTCGGCGAGAGGCCGCACAGCATCGAGCACAGGCCGAAGAGCACCATCGCGGTGGCGAAGACGCGGACCGCGCCGAAGCGGCCGGCGATCCAGCCGGTCAGCGGCACGATGCAGGCCTCGGCCACCGCGTAGGAGGTGATGACCCAGGTGCCCTGGCTCGAGCTGATGCCCAGGCTGCCGGCGATGTCGGGGACGGAGACGTTGGCGATCGTCATGTCCAGCACCGCGATGAAGTTCGCGGCGGCGAGCACGATCGCGGCGAGCCACAGCTGCCCGCCTTCGAGCGGGCGCTGGTCGTCGGGGACGGCGGCGTTCATGGCGAGGTTCCTTGTCGGCGGGTCACTGGCCGGCGCCCGTGGCCCGGATATCGGCGCTCTTGTCGGCGCTCTTGTCGGCGCTCTTGTCGGCGTTGTCGTCGGCGTTGTTGTCGGCACGAGCCTCCCCGTCGGCGCGGGCTTTGGCGCGGCTGTCGGCGCGGGTATCGACGGTGGCGGTCATCGACAGGCCGACCTGGAGCGGGCGCGCGGCGAGTTCCTTGGGGTCCAGCGCGATGCGCACCGGCACGCGCTGCACGACCTTGATCCAGTTGCCGGTCGCGTTCTGCGCCGGGATCGCGGCGAAGGCGGAGCCGGTGCCGCCGGACAGGCCCTGGACGGTGCCGTGGTAGACGACGGCGCGGCCGTAGAGGTCGGACTCGACCTCGACCGGCTGGCCGATGCGGACCTTGTCGAGCTGGCCTTCCTTGAAGTTGGCGTCGACGTGGACCTGGCCGAGCGGGACGATGGCCAGCAGCGGCGCGCCGGCGGCGACCTGCTGGCCCAGCTGCACGGCGCGCTTGGCGACGACGCCGTCCACCGGGGCGCGCACGACCATGCGCTCCAGGTTCACGCGAGCCTGGTCGCGCTTGGCGCGGGCCAGGGCGACCTCGGGGTTGGCGGCCTCGGTGGTGCCGGCGATCAGCGTGGCGTTGGCCTCGCGCTGGCCGACGGCGGCGACGCGGTTGGCGCTGCTCTGGGCGGCGGCGGCCTTGGCGGCGGCCAGCGCGGCGCTGGCGGTCTGGAAGGCG
The DNA here is from genome assembly GCF_029840635.1 of Mitsuaria sp. GD03876. GTDB lineage: Bacteria > Pseudomonadota > Gammaproteobacteria > Burkholderiales > Burkholderiaceae_C > Roseateles. The sequence continues at coordinate 42,900 of NZ_JAOCCU010000010.1, forward strand.
TTGCGGGCGCGGGTGACCTCGTCGGCGGAGACGGAGCCGGAGTCGGCCAGCGCCTCGCGGCGCTGCAGGTCGACCTTGGCGCGCTCGAGGTCCGAGGCGGCCGAGGCGAGTTGCGCGTCGGCGCGGCTGCGGTCGGAGTCGCGCGCGGCGATCTGCGCGGCCAGGCTGGCGTCGTTGGCGACGTAGCCGCGCACGCGCCGCTGCGCGCGGCCGAGCTCCGCCTCGGCCTGTTCCAGCGCGAGGCGGGCGTCGGTGTCGTCGAGCACGACCAGCACGTCGCCGCGGCGCACGGCCTGGGTGTCGGAGACCTTCACCTCGCGGACGATGCCGCCGACGAAGGGCGTGACCTGCGCGGTCTCGGCGGCGGTGTAGGCGTTCTCGGTCGTGACGTAGTGCGAGGCGAAGAAGTGTTCGTAGACGAAGACGCCGGCCGCCGCGGCGACGACGGTCAGCGCCAGCACCGTGAACAGCTTCTTGCGCGCCTCGGGACGCGCCGGGGCTGGCGCCGGCAGGTCATGCGCCGGATCGGCGGGATGCAGGGCGGACTTCGCGGACGGCGTGGCCGCGGCGCGCGGCAGGGTGGCTTCGGACATGGGGAACTCGCTTTCTCTCGGGGTTCTTGTCGGGTCGGTCGGGGCGGAATCAGGAACGCGGCGCGGCGCCGTAGCCACCGCCCAATGCGCGCTTCAATGCGACGTCGAGGGTGAAGGCGCGCGAGCGCAGATCGGTCTGGGTGCGGCGGTTGGCGAGCCAGGCGTCCTCGGCCGTCAGCACCTCGAGGTAGGTGGACAGGCCGCCGGCGTAGCGGCGCTGCTGGATCTGCCAGGCTTCGCGCGCGGCGTCGACGCCGGCATCGGTGCTGGTCAGCTCGCCGCCGAGGGCGCGCTCGCTCGCCGCGATGTCGGCGACCTCCTGCAGCGCCTGCACGACCGCCTGGTCATAGCTGGCGACGGCGGCATCGGCGTCGGCGCGCGCGCCGCGCAACTGGCCGCGCAGCCGGCCGCCGTCGAAGATCGGCAGCGAGATCGCCGGGCCGATGCTGCCGGTGAAGGCGCCGCCATCGGTCAGCTTGGACAGGCCCAGCGACTGCATGCCGGCGAAGGCGGTCAGGTTGACGTCCGGATAGAAGGCGGCCGTGGCCGAGTCGACCCGGCCGAGCGCCGCCTCGACGCGCAGCCGGGCGGCGACGATGTCGGGCCGGCGGCCGAGCAGCTGGGCGGGGAGCTGCTCCGGCAGGCCGAAGTCGCGGGCGATGTCCAGCTGCGGCCGGGCCAGCGCCAGGCCACGGTCGGGACCGGCGCCGGCCAGCGCCGCCAGCCGATGCCGCTGCAATTGCAGCTGCTCGCGGGCCGACAGCAAATCGGCTTCGGCCATCGCGGCGCGGGCCTCGACCTGGCGCACGCTGCCGAGCGTCTCCAGGCCGTTCTCGCGGCGCATCCGGAACAGGTCGACCGTCTTGGCGCGCACGGCGAGCGCGGCCTCGGCGGTGTCCTGCAGCGCCCACAGGCGGGCGAACTCGGCATACCCCGAGGCGATCGACGCGGCGAGCATCAGCCGTGCCTGCGCGGCGTCGGCGCGGGCGGCCTCGGCGTCGGAGAGCGCGGCGGCGAGCGCGGCGCGGTTGCGGCCCCAGAAGTCGAGGTCCCAGGAGAAGTCCAGCGTCGCGCGGCCGTAGTCCTTCCAGCCGTCGGGCGTCACGGCGCGCGGCGTCAGGTACTCGTAGCTCTGCTTCTGCCCGGTGATCGAGGCATTGGCCTTGAGCTGCGGGCGGGTGGCGGCGCGCGAGGTCTGCACCACCGATTCGGCCCGAGCCAGGCGGGCCTGGGCGGTCGCGATCGAGGGCGAGCCGGCGAGCGCCTCGTCGACCAGCTGGTCGAGCTGCGCGTCGCCGTAGGCGCGCCACCAGGCGTCGGCCGGCCAGTCGGCGCGGGCGGCCTCGAGGGCCCGGGTCGCGGCGTAGCCGTCGACGGGGCGCGGGGTGGCCAGCGGGCCGGTGTCGGGCAGCGCCGCGCAAGCGGCCAGGGCGAGCGCGACGGCCGAGACCAGCGCGAGGCGGGCGAAGCGGCGTGGGCAGGGGGACATCGTCTTTTCTCCAGTCGTGGCGGCCGGCGCGGAGGGCGCATCGGCCATGGACTGAAGCGTAGGGACGAGGATCCGGGAAGTCGTTCGGGAACGGTCGGGAAACGGTCGGGATCGCGGTCGGCGCCGGATCCGTCCGGTCCACGGAAGCCGGCGTCAGGCGTCGGCGGAGAGCAACGCGTCAACGCGCGCGAGGGCCGGCCAGGGCGTCGTGTCATGCCAGCGGGCGCGCAGCGCTCGCAGGGCGTCGACGTCCGCGGGCGAGGCTCCCGGCAACTCGCATAGCGCCAGGCGGGCGACCAGTTCCGCCGTCAGCGCGCCCTGCTCCCGCGCCAGCCGCGCGGCGGTCCCGGCGGCCTCGCGCGCGCCGGCGGAATCGCCCTCGCGCGCGGCCAGCGCGGCGCGGGCGGTCCACAGGTCGGGCAGGTGCAGCGTCTCGCCGAACCGCTCCGCCATCGCGAAGCCGTCGTCGAGGTGACGCCGGGCCTCCGCGAGGTCGCCGACGGCCAACGCCGCGTCCGCCGCCATCCACCGCAGGCCCGAGGCCTCGAACCAGGCGCCGGTCGCCGCATGGGCGGCGCAGCCCTCCTCGACCTCGCGCAGGCCGGTCGCGTCGCCGGTCCGGGCGCGGGCCCAGCCCAGCATCGCGCGGCTCGGGCCTTCGCCCTGGCCCAGCTGATGCTCCCGCACCAGCTCGCGCATCCGCTGCGTCCGCGCGAGCACCGCCTCCGCGCGCTCGAAGCGCACGTCGACGAGGTTGGCGCAGCGCGCCGCGAACCCACGCATCACCGGCAGGCCGATCTGGGTGGCGCGCGCGGTGCCCGCCTCGGCCCAGGACCGGGCGATGTCGACCTCGCCCGCGTAGGCATGCGAAACGGCGCCGACGCCGAGCGCCAGCGAGGACGGGTCATGCAGCACCATCGGCGGCAGGCGCGGATGGCCGAGCGCCTCGGTCAGCGCGCGGGCCCGGCGCACGAGCGGCATCACCTCCTGAATCCGCCCGCGCTGCAGCAGCGTCACGGCCAGCGACACGGCGCCGGCGGCGCGCAGCAGGTCGTCGTCGAAGGCGTCGGCCGCGGCGCACAGCCGCAGCGCGATCGCCTCGGCCTGTTGGTACTCGCCGGAGGCGGTGAACATCCAGACCAGCCCCGTCATCACCCAGGCGCGCGGCTGGGTCGGCGGGAGCAGCTCGCACAGCTCGGCGCAGCGGAGGTAGGCCGCGCGGCCTCCCGGCGTCGTCACGCCGGTGGACTGCGCGAGCGCCGCGCCGCGCAGCTGCTGCAACGCGAGCTCGGCCTCGCAGCGCGCCTCGCCGTCCGGACAGCGCTCCAGCAACGCCAGCCCGCGCGTCACGAGCAACAGCGCCTCGCGCGGCGCGAAGCGGCCGAGCGCGCGTTCGCCGGCGGCGGCGTAGGCGCCCATGGCGGCGAGCGCGTCCAGTCCGCGCTCATGGTGCAGCGCGAGCGCCGCGGCGATCGTCTCGATCCGGTCGGCGCGGAGCTGGCCGAGCGCGGCGGCCGCGCGGCGGTGCAGTCCCACGCGGGCGGACGGCGCGATGCGCTGGTAAAGCGCCTGCCGGTACAGCGCGTGGCGGAAGGTGAATCGCGCCTCCAGCGAGCCGTCGGCGAGGGTCTCCAGCGTCGAGGGGGCCAGCCAGGCCTGACGCCGCGCCAGCTCCTCGCAATCCGCCGCGACGGCGGCCGCGTCGTGGCCGAGCATGCCGGCGACGACGGAGCATTCGAACTCCACGCCGCAGACGGCGGCCGCTTCGAGGAGGGTCACGGCCTCCGGCGCCAGGCGCGCGCGCTGGCGCTCGATGACGCCGGCCAGCGAGTCCGGCACCGCCCAGTCGTCGGAGGGCGCCTCGCCGGCCGCGGCGCCCGTCGAGGAGGAGAGTTCGTCGACCGCGTTGGCGACGAACAGCGGCAGGCCGTCGGTCTGGCGATGGAGGCGGCGGACATGGGCCTCGTCGGCCACCAGGCCCGGGCGATGGCGCGCGAGGTAGGCGGCGAGCTCGGTCTCGCTGAACGGATCGAGCAGCAGTTCCTCGCACAGGCGACGGGCGCGCAACTCGTGACGCAGGCCGTTGAGCGGGTGGTCGTTGGCGACGAGCTCCGGCGTGCGGTAGGTCGCGAGCCACATCAGCCGCGCCGGCGGGCGGCGGCGGGCGACGTGGTCGATGAGCCGCACGGTGGCTTCGTCGCACCAGTGCAGGTCCTCGGTGATCAGCAGCAGCGGCCGCGCGGCGGTGAGCTGTTCGACGAGCTCGGAGAACTCGCGGAGCATGCGGTCCTGGGTCGAGCTGGCGAGGCCGGCCTGCAGGCGTTCCTGCTCGTCGCGGTCGATCAGCCAGGGGAGCTGCAGCAGCCAGGTGGGCGCGACGCGGCGCAGTTGCGCGACGAGCGTGGCGTCGCTGCGCGCCAGGCCGGCGAGCGCATCCAGCACCGGGAGATAGGGCTCGCCCTCGCCGACCTGCTCGATGCACTGGCCGTGCGCGGTCGCGGCGTCGCCGAGCGACGCGACGAAGGCATCGATGAGGGCGGTCTTGCCGATGCCGGCCTCGCCGGCGACGCAGCACAGCTGCCGCTGGCCGCCGGCGGCGCGCGACCAGGCGCCGCGCAGGCGGTCGAGCTCGGTCTGGCGGCCGATCAGGCCGTCGTCGGCGGCGGGCAGGAAAGCCGGCGGGGCCCTGGTCGCCGCGGTCGCGGCTTCGGGTTCCGCAGCGCGCGGCGCGACAACGGAGGCCCACGCGGCGGTCGGCGCGGCACCGACCGCCGCCGAAGCCGCCTGGCCGTCGATCGGACCGATGAAGCGATAGCCTCGACGCGAGGCGGTCTCGACCCAACGGGGACTCTTGGCGTCGTCGCCGAGGACGGCGCGGAGTTCGCTGATGGTGGTCTTGAGGACGGATTCGCTGACGTGGCGATGGCCCCAGACGCTGTCTAGGAGCGCGTCCTTGGTGACGAGCTGCCCGGCATGCCGCAGCAGCTCGGCGAGCACCCCGAACGCCTTGGGCGCCAGCGCGAGCGCCCGGCCGTCGAGCATGAGCCGCGCATTCGCCTCATCGAAGGCGAACGGACCGAAGCGCAACGACAGGGGAGCTCGGGGATCGTCCATGGCGGCCGGAATTATCGGCCGGGGTGGGGGACGGCGCTGGAGGTCGATGGACACGGAAACATGGCGCTTGCGCCGGTACAAGACAGTGCCCTTCGGGCTCGACCTCGCCCGGAAGCACGAAGCCCGCTGGCTTTCGGCAGCGGGCTTCTTCATTTCAGCGTCGACGATCGGGCCAGGGGCCGTCGATCGTCGGGCGCCTCGCGGCGCGCGGGGCTCAGCCCGGCTTGTTCTTCAGCTTGCCCTTCGGCATCACGGAAGTCGTCGGGGCGACGGGCCGGTCGGAGACGAAGGACGACTCCTTCGAGTTGCCGCTGTCCTTCTTCGGCTTCATCTTGGCCTTGTCGTTGCGTTGTTCACCCTTGGGCATGTCGAAAACTCCTCAGCGTTCAATGTGATTCGGTCATCGCCGCGGGTCGCTCATCGGCTTCGATGGCCGGACCTCCGCGGCGAATGCGGCACTCTACCGCGATCGCGGAGGGAGCTCGAACAGGGATTGGCGCCACCGGCAGGCAAGTTCTTCAGGTTCCAGCGGCGACGCGGGACATGACCCCGCCAGCGCGCCGCATCAGAATCCGCGGATGAGCAAGCCTTACCTCTACCTGGCCATCGCCATCGTCTGCGAAGTCTTCGCGACCACCTGCCTCAAGTACTCCGAAGGCTTCACCCGCCTCGTGCCGGGCGCGCTCACGGTGCTGGGCTACGGCGCGGCGTTCTACTGCCTGTCCCAGACGCTCGGATCCATCCCGACGGGTATCGCCTATGCGATCTGGTCGGGCGTCGGCATCGTGCTGATCTCGGTGTTGGGGTTGTTCCTCTTCGACCAGAAGCTCGACCTGCCGGCGCTGGTCGGCATCGGTTTGATCCTGGCCGGGGTGCTGGTGATCAATCTGCTGTCGAAGTCGTCGGCGCATTGAGGGGGACTGGTCCGCCGATGGCATCGCAGGGCCTTGTGGCCAGCGGCTTTCCGGACGGAACTAGAATCCCACCCGCTCGCCGGCCTGTCCGGCGAGCCTCGCTAGGGGTGCTGGTCCTCCCGGACCGGCTGAGAAAGTCCCTTTGAACCTGATCGACGGCTCCGGCCGTCAGGCCGCGGCGACCACCGCGGCCCGAGGTAATCCTCGCGCAGGGAAGCATGCCTTCGACACCTCGTGTCCTCGCACGCCGCCTTCTCATCGGCGTGTCCGGTTTGCCGACCTGCCATCGTCCTTCTGGCTTCGGCACATCGATGGCAACTTCGTCCCCTCTGACTCCCTTCCCGCCGCATCGCCTCGCGATCGCCGCGGCCGCGCTCGTCGCCGGCGGCCTCCCGCTGCTGGCCGCCGCCCAGTCCACCACCGGCCCCGAACTCCCCAGCGTCGTCGTCAAGGGCAACTCGGAAGCCGCCGTCACCGTCGGCGGCTTCGGCGACACGCCCGTGGCCAAGCTGCCGCTGCAGGCCAGCGTCGTCACCGCCGAGCAACTCACCGACCGCGGCCTGCTCAGCCTGGCCGGGCTGACGCTGCTCGACGCGAGCGTGGGCGACTCCTACAACTCCGCCGGCTACGTCTCCTACCTGAAGATCCGCGGCTACGACCTCGACAACCGCTTCAACTTCCGCCGCGACGGCCTGCCGATCAACGCCGAGACCTACCTCCCGCTCTCCAACAAGAGCAGCCTGGAAGTGCTCAAGGGCACCAGCGGCATCCAGGCCGGCACCAGCGCCCCGGGCGGCCTGGTCAACCTGGTCATCAAGCGGCCGACCGTCGAGCTCACCAGCGTGCGGCTGGGCGTCGGCGAGCGCGGCACCGTCGACTCCGCGATGGACTGGAGCCACCGCTTCGGCGACGGCCACGGCAACGACAAGGCCTTCGGCCTGCGCGTCAACGTCGAGGCCGCCAAGATGCGTCCCCAACTGCGCGACGCCGACGGCAACCGCTGGATGATGGCCGTCGCGGGCGACTGGCGCGTCACCCGCGACACGCTGGTCGAGGCCGAGGTCGAGCTCAGCCGCCGCAGCCAGCCCAGCCAGCCGGGCTTCAGTCTGCTCGGCGACCGGCTCCCGGACGCGAAGGCCATCGACCCGCGCACCAACCTGAACAACCAGTCGTGGAGCCAGCCGGTCGTCTTCGAGGGCCGCACCGCCTCGCTGCGCGTGCAGCATCGGCTCAACGCCGACTGGAAGCTGCAGGCTCATGCCGCGATCCAGCGCCTGACCACCGATGACCGCCTCGCCTACCCCTTCGGCTGCACCGCCGCCGACGGAACCTATTACGCGAGCACCTACTGCCCCGACGGCACCTTCGACCAGTACGACTTCCGCAGCGAGAACGAGCACCGCAACAGCGACGCGCTCGACCTGTCGGCGCAAGGCAAGCTGACCGTCGCCGGCCTGACGCACGAGCTGAGCACCGGCGTGCTGTTCTCGCGCTTCAAGAGCCGCTTCCAGGGCCAGGCCTACAACTGGGCCGGCACCGGCAACATCTGGGGCACGTCGCCGACGGTCGCCGATCCGACGCTCACCGGCACCAACACGAATCGCACCGAACGCAGCACCGAGCTCTACCTGCGCGACGCGGTGCAGTTCAACGCGCGCTGGCAAGGCTGGCTCGGCCTGCGCCACACGCGGCTGCATCGCGACAGCGTCGCGGTCGGTCCCGAGGCCGGCCAGATCGGCACGCCCACGTCGTACGACCAGTCGTTCACCACGCCGTGGCTCGGCCTGAGCTATGCGATCGATCCGCAGCTGCTGGCCTATGCGAGCTGGGGCCAGGGCATCGAGTCCTCGGTCACGCCCAACCTGCCGATCTACCTGAACGGCGGCCGCGCGCTGCCGGCGATCCGCAGCAAGCAATGGGAGATCGGCCTGAAGTCGGGCAGCCGCACGGTGGACTGGTCGATCAACTACTTCGACATCAGCAAGCCGGCCACGCGCGACGTGGCGCTGGTGGTGGGCGGCGAGGACCGGCTGGACAGCCGCATCGACGGCGAGCAGAACCATCGCGGCCTCGAGGCGCAGGCGGACCTGAAGTGGACCGGCGGCGGCCTGATGGCCAGCGCGATGAAGCTGCATGCGCGCCGCGAGGGCAGCAGCGACGCGACGCTCAATGGCCTGAAGCCGACCAACGTGCCGGAGACGGTGCTGAAGCTGCAGGCGCGCCAGGCCTTGTGGCTGCCAGGCCTGGAGCTGCAGGCGGGCGTGGTCTACGAGGGCAAGCGCATGGTGCTGCCTGACAACTCGCTGTCGATTCCGAGCTGGACGCGGCTGGACCTGGGCGCGCGGTACGAGCAGGGCATCGGCCGGCAGCTGCTGATCTGGCGTGTCGGGATCGACAACGTGACCGACCGCCGCGCGTGGCGCGAGTCGCCTTACCAGTACAACCATGTGTACCTCTACCCGCTCGCCAATCGCACATGGCGGGCCTCGGTGGAGTGGGTCTTGTGAGGCACTGGTTTTTCTGTGTATACTCTTAGGCTCTGATCCCCGATAGCTCAGTCGGTAGAGCGCCGGACTGTTAATCCGTAGGTCCCTGGTTCGAGCCCAGGTCGGGGAGCCAAGATCAGATAACGAAGGTCTTCGGACCTTCGTTCTTTTTTAGCCAGTGCCCTACCGAAGGTGCTGGCCCAAGAATTCAGATCGATTGGATCTGAGCAGACTTTTCCTCGATAGCTCAGTCGGTAGAGCGCCGGACTGTTAATCCGTAGGTCCCTGGTTCGAGCCCAGGTCGAGGAGCCAAATTGAAGCCCCATTCGTGCAAGCGAGTGGGGCTTTTTCTTTGTCCTCTGGGCCTCCCTTCAAGCGGGCCATGGCCGCGCGGGCCGCTATCGCCGCGTTGTCGGCGCGTTGTTGTCTCGTTGTCGCCGCTTCTTACACCGTACGCGTCGGACGCCGACCGGATCGCCGCAACTCCCTGTCGCGCAACCCATCTTTCGCGCTGGCACGCTTCATGCGAATGCCGTCCCGGAATCTCACAACGGGGAGCAAGGGAAATGAGCAAGCTTCAAAAGGTCGTCGCCGGACTCGTCCTGGCCGGCGCTTCGCTGGCGGCGCAGGCGGATGTCGTGCTGCAAAACCTGTCGGCGACGTCGACCAACATCTCGTTCGACATCGTCGGAACGGTCACCAAGCTGGGCAGCGGTTTCCAGCACCAGTTCGGCTTCGGCCACGTCTCGGATCCGAGCCTGGACTGGATCAACAACTTCAATGACAGCGCCTCGTCGGTCACCGTCAGCGGCGCCACCAAGCAGCCCGTCTCGTCCATCTACGACCTGACCGGCACCTTCGGCGAAAGCGTGTGGACCAGCTCGGCCAGCGGCTGGGTCATCGGCGACGTGATCGCCCTGCACTACAACCTGGTCGGCGATTTCAACCTCGCGAACTTCCACGTCGACGGCCTCGGCTTCCAGGTCGGCTTCACGACTGGCCCCGCGATCGAGCGCGCCAACAACCTGCTGGTGAACGACGTGCCCGAGCCGCTGTCGCTGGCGCTGGTCGGCTTGGGACTGCTCGGCATCGCCGCCTCGCGTCGCAAGCACGCCTGAGCCACACCGGCATCCGGTCCTGTCCAGGCGGAAGGACCGTCAACGCCTCATTCGCCATCGCGGGTGAGGCTTTTTCTTTGGCCGCGACGCTCGCGGGCTCACGCCGCGGACTTCACTTCTCGCGGTCGTAGCTCCCGCTCCCGATGTAGACGCTCTTCGCGTCCCCATCCACCGGGAAGCTGAGCAGCCGCTCCTTGTGCCCGTCGTCGTACTCAAGCGAGATCACATAGCCCTCGAGCTGATAACGGCCTCTGCGGCTGGCGCCGTCATCGGCGGTGCGCGTGCCGCTGGTCGCGCCCACCGTGCCGAGCCCCGTGCCCACTGTGCCGCCGCCGGTGCGGCTGCTGCCCTTCCCATCGCCATGCGACGACCCCGCGATCACCGTGCCCGTGATCGCCTGCAGGCTTCCGGTGCTCGACAGGGCGCTGAAGCTGCGCTCGAAGCGGCCGTCCTTGGTGAAGCGGATCCCGCGCGTCGACGACGTGCCGCCGGTCACCATGCTCCCGGTGAACGCGCTGCGCGTGAAGCTGCCTTCCAGCCGCGTGTCCTTGGGCCAGGGGCGCACCGCCTGGTGTTGCTCCGAGGCCCATTCGCCGGCGGGCCGGCCATCGTCGTCCTGCGCCTGCATCTCGTAGCCCTTGCCCGCGCTGCGCCACCGCCCCCACTGCTGCGGCTCCAGCCGGCGCGACGCCGAGACGTCCAGTTCATCCGGCGGCATCTCGGTGCGGCGGTAGACGCTGCCATCGCGCAGCAGGAAACGCACGTCCTCCTCCCAGCGAGTGCCGAAGTTGTTGTTGGCATGGCCATGGACCACCACCGCCGCCAGGTCCTTGTCGCCGAGCCCCTTGCCGGGCGCGGTCGAGACACGCTGCAGCATCACCTCCCGGCGCGCCAGCGGCGCCTGGGCCAGCGGTGACACCGTCAGCCCCGACGCATCGTTGACCAGCGCCGCGTCGGCCAGGTCCATCGACAGGCGGCTCAGCGACGTGACCACGCCGCGCAGCACCACCTCGCGTCCCACCCAGGGCTCGGCGTTGAACTTCAGGAAGATGACCTGCTCACCGCGCCGGTCGCCCTGCTCCTGGACGAGGAAGAACTGCTCCGGCCGGCGCAGGTCACGCGCCACGAGCCCTCGCACGTACACCGTGCCGAGCTTTCGCCGCGCGGCCTCCTCGGAGATCACCAGCCAGTTGCCGCGCTGCGTCGTGAGCGCGATCACCTGGCTGGGCAGCAGGACCTGGCCCCGCGCCGGCTCCACGGCCACGGGCAGCGGTGTCGTCGGCATCACGAGGTTGGCCTGCACCAACGCGCGCGCCACGGCGCCGGCCTGCGGGTACTTGGCGCCGATGTCCATCCCGGGCCCTTGCCAGGCGCGCGCCAGTTCGGCGCAAGCCTGCTCGGGCGAGGGCTCGCTCAGCAGCCGCTTGCGCGTGGACTCGGTGATGGTTTCCCACGGTGGATCGCTGCTGCGGCGCTGCATCACGCGAGTCAGTACGACCCGCAACGGCGCGATCTGGTGACGGCCCCGCCACGCGACCCAGCCCTCGCGCATCTGGGCGGCCGCGCCGACGCCGAGGTCCTGGCAGGTGCCCAGCGCGGCTTCCGACATCACGTCCAGGCTGACCGCCTCGACCAGTTGCTTCATCGCCGCGGGGTCGGTCGCGATCGAGCGGGCATCCCCCGCCGCCAGCGCGTTCGTGGCGAGCGCCACTGCGATCCATGCGGCCATCGCCGCGCCAAAGGAAGTCGAACGCATGACACCTGCCTTGCCGCGCCTTGGGAGCTTCGCATCCTCCCCGTTTCCTTCGGATCCAGCCACAGCCCGAACGGTGAAGCGCTCGAATGGGACTTGACCCGGCATCGGCCTTGCCGCTCCCGGGACCCATCCCCCGGAAGAGCGAGGTGTCGAGTGAGAAAGCTGTCATGGTGCGTGGCCGCCGCGGGCCTGATCGCGAGTCCGTCCGCCTTCGCGCTGTGCACCTTGCTGTGCACCTGCACGGTCACGACGACCTCGCTGCAGTTCGGCACCTACAACCCGCTCGCCCATGCCGACGTCGTCAGCACCGCCAAGGTCCTGGTGAAGTGCGGCGGCGTCGTCGGCCTGGCGATCCCGCTCACCGTCTACCTCGGCCCGGGCAACGGCACGGTGGCGTCCCGGTTGATGGCCTCCGGTGCCAACCGGCTCCAGTACGGCCTGTACGCCGATCCGACCTTCACCGTGCCGCTGGGCGACGGCACGCAAGGCACGGTGACGATCGCGGGGAACGTCGACCTCGACCTGCTCGGGCTGTCCCCCGGCCTGGAATACACGATGTTCGGCCGCATCCCGTCCCGCCAGGTCACCACGCCGCCCGGCGTCTACGCGGACGCGATCCCGGTGACGCTCGAGTTCTACTGACCCCGCCCGTGGGCGAGCAGCGGCGATCGCGTGCCGCCCTGTCCCCGCGAAAGCGTTCACGCGGTCAACACATGCGAAAGTCAGCGCGTTCGATGGGCTTTCAGGGAGAACACACATGCCTGCGATCCGCCAAGCCGCCCTCGCCTGCCTGCTCGTCGCCGGCGCGACGGGCTTCACCGCCGCGCACGCCCAAGTCTGGAAATGCGTCGTCGACGGCAAGACCCACTACTCGGACCAGCCCTGCCCCACCAAGGGCGAACCGCTGAAATCCAGCGCGCTGCAGGGCAACGTGATCGACACCTCGGCCGACCGCGCCGCCGCCGAGCGCGCCAAGGCGGCCGCGGACCAGCAGGCCGCGACCCCGCCCAACGGCGCGCCGGCCGCTCCCAACGCGCCGGCGGCTTCCAGCAACGTCTGCCCGAGCGACCGCGACATCGCCGGCATGGAGACCAAGGCGAGCTCGATCTCGCTGAGCCCGGAGGCCAAGCGCTTCGTCCAGGACGAGATCCGCCGCGCGCGGCAATGCCAGAAGGGCCAGGGCAACTACTCGGCCGCGGACTGGAACGTCAGCAAGCAGGCCGTCGACGCGCAGAGCAGCCTGACCGGCGGCGCCGACGCGCGACGCCGCGCCGAGGCGATGCACAGCGCCGCCAACGCCAACGAGGGCGACCGCATCGCGCGTCAACGCGAGGTCGAGGACCGCGAGGCACAGCGCCGGCTGCAGCGCGGCGCCGCGCGCTGAGGCGCGCCGGCAGCGTCTCCCGGACTCATCCCGGCCGCCTCCGGCGCGACCCGCTCAGGCGCATCGCCTCGGGGCCCGGCGCTCATCGCGGCCGGGCCCACGCGGCCCGCCAGCGTCCCCAGTCCTTCGACACCGGCGGCAGCGCCAGCACGAACAGCACCGCCGCCAGCGGCACCACGCAGACGAAGCCCAGGTGCTTGAACCCGAGCGCGCCCGCGACGCCGCCGAGCACGAACGCCGCCAGCAGCCCGCCGGCGCGCAGCGCGCGTTGGCGGTCATGCCGCACGGCGGGCCGCGGCGCGCCTGACCGGCGATTCCAGTACAGCAGCTTGCCCAGCTCCATCCCGAGGTCGGTGATGTTGCCCGTCATGTGGGTCGTGCGGATGCTGCCGCCCGAGGTCTTCGACCCGACCGCGTTCTGCAGGCCCATGATGAAGGCCAGCAGCAGCACCGTCAGCGGGACCGCGAACGGCGTGTGCCAGGTCAGCGTGATCGCGCCCATCAGCCCGAACGGGAACAGCAGCGCCGCCTCCAGCATCAGCGGCAGCGCGTAGACACTGCGCAGTCCGTGCTGGCGCGCCCAGTTCACCAGCATCGCGCAGACCGCCGCGCCGCACAGGAACGCCAGGATCGCGCCCAGCGCGTTCAGCACCAGCGTGCCCTGCCCCAGCACCGCGCCGTCCGCGAGCTGCGACGCGAAGCCGGTCATGTGCGAGGTATAGCGCTGCAGCACCAGGAAGCCGCCCGCGTTCACCGCCCCGGCGTTGAACGCGAGCAGCAGTCCCAGCGCCCGGTTCGTCGACGGCGCGCGATGGCGGCTGGTCAGGTGCAGCAGCCGCCTCATCGCAGGCGGCCCTCGGTCGGACGCGACCTCATTTCGCCGCGCTCAGCTCCCAGCGGCCCTCGGTCGACTTGCAGGCGTTCCAGACCGAGGCGGTCTCCGCGCGCTTCTTCGACGACACCCAGACGCGCATCCGCTTGCAGGTGCGGCCATCGGCGCCCGCGCTGCGGCGCAGTTCCTGGAAGCGGCCGCCGGCGCCGGTGGCCGGGTTGCTCCAGGTGATCACCTCGGGCGTGCCCTCGGCGTTCAACGCCTGGCCGGCGGCGTTCAGGAACATCTGGAGGTCCTCGGCGTCGAAGGCCTCGGCCGGCGTGTTCTTCAGCGCGGCCACCCAGCCGGCGGCCTGGACCGGCCCGACGGCCAACGCGCCCAGCAGGACGGCCGCGCCCAGCGCGGCGGACGGGAATGTGAACAGGCGACGCATCGTGACTCCTCCCGGGTGACAACAACGGTGCGGGCCATGATACGAGCGCCGCCCGGCGCGCGTCACCCGCCGCGGGAGGCGGGCGGCGCGGCCGACGGCGCCGGCGCGACGGCGCCTTCGGCCGTCTTGGCGCCATGCCGCGTCAGCACCGCGTGCAGCCGGCCGAAGTCGATCGGCTTGACGAAGTAGTCGTCGAAGACCAGGTCGTCGTCGGACGCGAAGTCGGTGTTCAGCGGCGTGCCGCTCACCGCGATCGCGACCAGCGCCGGCAGGCTCAGCTTGAGCCGCCCCGCGACGTGGCGTCCGTCGGCGTCGGGCATCGCGATGTCGGTGATCAGCAGGTCGGGCTCCCACTTCAGGCCGATCCGGATCGCTTCCAGCCCGGTCGGCGCGACCCGGAGCTCGAAGTTGTAGACGGTGAGCAGCTCGCGCAGCAGCTCCAGGGAATCGGGCTGGTCGTCGGCGACCAGCACCTTGAGGCGATCCGGCATGGTGGACATCGAGGGCAGTTTGGAGCCGCCAGAGCAATCGGCGGACCCGGTGCATTCTCCCCGCCCGCGCGGGAGTAGGATCACGCGACCTTGAAAGCGCTTTCCCCATGAAGAGAAAGAAGCCCCTCCTGTCGACCTCGAGCGACGTCACCCTGGGCATGGTGGCCGCGGCCAGCGGCGTCTCGCCCAGCACCGTGTCCCGCGTGCTCAGCGGCAGCGCGCAAGTCAGCGCGGAGAAGTCCGAACGGGTCCGGCGAGCGATCGACGCGCTGGGCTTCGTGCCCAACACGATCGCCCGGGCGCTCGCGGACGGCCGGACCTTCAACGTCGGGCTGCTGGCGCAGGTCTTCGAGAGCCCGTACTACGCGCTGCTGCTGCGCGGCATCGAGGAAGTGCTGACGCCCGCCGGCTACGGGCTGGTGGTCGCCAGCGGCCACTGGAATCCGGAGGAGGAACGGCGCTGCGTCGCCTCGCTGCGGTCGCGGCGGGTGGACGGGATCATCGTGTTGACCGGCGGGCTGACGGACGAGTTCCTCGTCGAGCTGGCGCGGGAGCTGCCGGTCGTGGTCACCGGACGGGCGTTGCGCGCGCCGGGCCTGCATGCGCTGAAGACGGACGACGTCGAAGGCGCCCGGGCCGCGACGCGCCATCTGATCGAGCGCGGCCACACGCGCATCGCCTTCATCGGCGGCGATGCGACGCACGCCGATTCGAGCGAGCGCGAGCGCGGGTATCGCCTCGCGCTGGCGGACGCCGGGCTCGAGGTGGACGAGGCGCTGATCGCCGGCGGCGACTATGTCGAGGACGGCGGCGCGCGGGCGATGACGCGGATGCTCGAGGCCGGGTCGCGCTTCACCGCGGTCTTCGCGGCCAACGACCAGATGGCGTCGGGCGCCGCGCGGGTGCTCCATGGCCGAGGCTTCCGCGTGCCCGAGGACATCTCGCTCGTCGGCTACGACGACCTGCTGAACACCGCCCACGCCAGTCCGCCCCGCACGACGGTCGATGTCCACATCGCGGAGCTCGGCCGGCGCGCCGCGTCCGCGATGCTGGACCTGCTGCGCACCGGCGGTTCGGCGGTGCTGCCGCCGGCGCCCCAGCTGATCGTGAGGGAGTCCACGCGCCGCCTGGGCGCGGCGTAACCGACGGGTAAGCGCGATGCGGCGCCAGCCCGGCCTTCACGAATAATCGCGCGATGCACATTCATCGCAAGCTCGGCAGCCTGGCGCTGCTCATGGGAACGCTCTGCGGCGCGCCGGCATTCGCCGAGGCGCCGCTGGTCGAGGACAACGGCGCGGTGGCGCTGCGGACCATCCAGACGATGGTCGAGCCGATGATGCGCGGCAAGATCGACCCGGCGGCGAAGGCCTGCATGCAGGCGTTGCCGGCGGACTCGTACCACGCGGTGATGCGCAAGTTCGCGGACCGCTTGAGCATCGAGGACCAGGCGCAGATCGACGCCTTCCTGCGCACGCCGATCGGCCGCAAGTTCACGCTGCGCCTCGAGCTGCAGACCTACGTCACGATGAAACAGCCGCTGCCGGAGCCGATGCCGGAATGGACGGCCGAGGACAAGCGCCAGCTGGACCAGGCCGCGACGGTGCCGGCGGTCCGGACCTATCTGCAAAGCGGGCTGATCCGGGGGACGCAGGCGAACGGCGAACTCAACCTGCGCACGCGCGAGTTGCTGACGCAATGCAAGGTGGTGCCGCCGGGGTCTGCGGCCGTGGCGGCGACGACCTACAAGCCAGGTGGCGTCGGCACCGAGAGCCGGGATGCGGCGATGGGGGCGATCGGCACGGCGAACTTCGTCATCGGCCGCATCGGCCGGGAGTGCCTGGCGTTGCTCAAGCGCAGCGACACGCCGCAGGCGTTCGTCGCCGCGTGGAAGCAGCGCAACCAGTCCTTCGCGGACGCCTCGGTCCACTACTTCGACAAGCGCCTGACCGAGGCCGAAGCCGAGGGCGGCAACGCCCGCAAGGAGGCGGTCATGCGCGAGTTCTCCGCCGCGGTGCAGCGCAACGGTGCGACGACCGTGCAGAACATGCTGGACCGGCCGGATCGCGAGGCGGCGTGCTCGCGCGCGGTGCAGATGGTCGAGATGGGCGCCTTCGACTTCAATCCGACGATGCCGATGTTCGATGAGCTGCAGGCGCTGGTGGCCTGGGCCAAGGCCAATCCATGAACGGGCGGCGGTCCGGCGGCGCGGCAATCGCCCAAGGCTGGAACTGAGCCGGAGTCGCCAGGCTTTTCGTCAACTGGCCGTCACATGGGGCCGGCAGAATGCAAGGCATCCGAGACAACAACCGGCTGCGACATAGGGCAGAAAGCTGGAACCCGTCACCAGCGTCACGGATACCCTCTTCAGGAAGAAGCCACCCCGACGGGTGGCTTCTTTCATTTCAGGGTCGGCGGCAGGAACGTGGTATCGATCGGCCACCACAGAGCATCGCCATGACAAGGCCATAGGCAACGCTGACGCCAAGTAGCTTCTCGTTTGCTTGGACTTGTCCATCCACAAGAATGCCAAGCGCGACGTAGCCGCCTAGAAACAGCGTCGACAGTTCGACGAAGCACAAGCAAAGAGCGAGCCCCCAAGCGGCTTTGGCGCTATTCATCGCCATCGACGGTCTTATCGAGCCACTCGAGACCCTGGGCGATCCACCGTTGAACGGGGGTGTGGTCGTTCAGTGCTTGCCCCAACTTCCAGCCCCCGATTCCCGCCGCCATCAGACCTCCGGCGGTGGCGGCGCCTACCCCGGCCAGTCCGACAGCCTCTAGCGCGCCGAGGCCAAGAGTCGCGCCTCGACTCAGGCCAATCCCACCCCCTATTCCCGATGCCCAACCCATCAGGTCACCCGGCGACATATCGGCGCCGCCAAACACAAATTCGTATTCACTGACTTGCAGTTCTCGCATTACTTGCTCCTTGGAAACTTGAACACGCGACCGAATACCAGCCGCATTAAGGCATCGAATGGCCGCCGACCGCTTGCGATCTCGTCGATATTTCTTGCATTTACCCTAAGAAACCTCCAGAAGAAATAAACACCAGCAAGACCAAGAATCCCAAGAACGGGAATATTCTGAAGAATCCCCGCTTGAGACAAATCATCTCGAAAACAATAAACGACGAAGCCAAAACAGGCACCGCCACCCAACAAAAAACAGGCCATCGAACTTTTCATGAACCCATCCTTTTTGGCCGCAAGATATCTCTTAGCGATAGCTCATTGATAAATCGCCGCCCTTCCGAATCAAGGACAGATTGCCTGCCCTTCAACGTTGCAGACAGGGAGTGACGAGCCCGCTCATCCATTGCCAGCTTGACTCCATTGGCGATCACAGGAGACGACGTCGGATCCTGACGAAATGGTGAGTTGATTTCGAGCACCTCTTGCAGCGGCGCACCCAAGTCACTATTCCATTTCTCAATAAGAAATGCGGTCTCTTGCCTGACGCTATCGGCACGAAACTCCTGAAAGCGCCTTAGATTGGCAGGTTGAGAAACTTCCTCGCTGAAAGCAGCCAAGAACTCATTAGCTTTGCAATCCGCCTCGCGGTCTTGCCATTGCAACGAACGTCGGCTCGCCAAGTGATCTCCCATCACGTGCTCGCATAGCCAGCTCGCATAGTCCTTCACCCGAGGGGGATGAACACCCACAGCGATATGGAAGGACTCCTCACCAGGCGGTGTTTCAGTTGCGTGCCACCAGCCTCTTGGGACGTACAGAACGTCCCCCGGCTTCAGTAGTACCTCAAGTGCGTGCTGCGTCGGACATTCATCCTTCCTCTCCTTGCTGCGCTGCTCCGGCAAAGGGAGCTCTAGCGTCGGCTCAAATACCCGCCAGAGTTTCTGCCCAATCAACTGCACAGCGAATACATCATGCGTGTCCCAATGACGACCGAACGCCCCTGTCCCGCCGAAGCAGGCGTAGCCGTTCGACACCGTCTGTTCGCTCAAGAATGAGGCAACCCGGAAGTTGATCTCCGCAATATCGGGACATTTCAGCTCGAGCCTATTCATCACGAGGGTTGCGCCGTTGGCCATGTGCTCGCGAAGCCTATCCTTCATGATTCGAAATCTTCGGGATCCCAACTCTTCGACCAATTCAACGAATACGTCGACGGGCAAGAACTCTCCGTTGAATAGACGAAGCCTGCCGTCCGATGGGTCCCAGCCGAAAAGCCCACGATTGACTTGCTCCCAGCCATATCGAACGGCGCAGGCCCCTCGCGCCAGCCATGGCCTGCGCTCGTAATAGCCTTCCAGGAACTCGGTTGAATTCCAGTCATCACCTAGGGTCACACACCCCTCCACGAGTCTGCGTTTCTGGAAAATGAATAAGTCGGGGGAAAGCGACAGCAGCGCCCGACCTCGAAACTGTGCAGATCGTCAAGCGTTTGGCCAATCGCATGGGTCAGCACATGACTCATACGTCTTCCACCCATTCGAGGCAAATCTCACTTAAGGTGCTGGAAGACGTCGCGGGTGGTGGCCACGTTCATTCGGGTTTCCCCGAAGATTCGTCGCGCCCGCCCATCACCCCAGGTAAAGAAGCTTGAAAGTCCTTCCCGGGCTTAGAAACGAAACGTACAGCGTGCGATGCTTCCGCCCGTTTCGCCGCTGATCCCCGTCGATCGGCGCCGCTCCCGCTTCCAAGTTCTCCGCGCTTCCGTCCAGCCATCGCCAGATCGGCCGCGCTTGTCCCGCCATTGCTTCATCGATGACAAGCCTCCGCCGCCCCGCCCTGACACCGCTCTCGGTCGCCCTGTTGCTCGGCCTGAGCACACCCGCCTGGTCGCAGACCGCGCCGCCGTCCCCGCCCGCCGCGCCGCCGGCCAAGGCGCCTGCCCCCGCACCGGCCCCCCAGCGCGCGCGTCCCGCGCCGCCACCGGCCAGCAAGGACAACGCCGACGCCCCCACGCAGCTCGACCGCGTCGAGGTCCAGGGCACCTCGCGCGACGACGACCAGCGCCGGGCCTCCACCGCCTCCAAGATCATCATCGGCCGCGATGAGATCGAGCGTTACGGCGACTCCACCATCGGCGAGGTCCTCAAGCGCCTGCCCGGCGTCACCACCGGCGGCCGCCCGGGCCGCGGCGGCGAGGTCCGCATGCGCGGCATGGGCGGCGGCTACACCCAGATCCTGGTCAACGGCGAGCGCATGCCGCCGGGCTTCTCGCTCGACGAGCTCCCGCCCGAGCAGATCGAACGCATCGAGGTCATGCGCGCCCCCACCGCCGAATACGGCGCCCGCGCCATCGCCGGCACCATCAACGTCGTCCTGCGCGAGGCGCTGCAGCGCCGCCTCAACGAGGTGCGCCTGGCCACCGCCTTCGAGCGCGACCACGTCACCCCGCACCTGAGCTGGACCCGCAACGACAAGCTCGACGACAACGGCGGCGCCTACAACCTCACCGTCAATGCGATGCAGCACAAGCGCGTCGACGACGTGGACTCGCACTCGCTCACGCAGACCTTCGATGGCGCCGGCGCGCTGCAGCGCCAGACGCTGCTGACCAACCTCGGCCAGTCGCGCGACGAGCGCAAGTCGCTGAACCTCACCGGCCGGCTGCAGCTGCGCCTGGACGGCGGCGACACCATCGCGATCCAGCCCTTCCTGATGGCCAATCGCGGCAAGAGCAGCAGCGTCTTCGCGCAGTCGCAGACGCCCGACCTGCCGCCCACCGACATCGACCGCCTCGACTACGACGGCGTCCAGACCGACGGCACCAGCCGCGCCACCATGGCGCGGCTCAACGTCCAGTGGAACAAGCGCCTCGGCGAGCAGACCCGCATGGAGACGCGGCTCGGCGCGGGCCGCATGACGATGACCAGCGTCGCGCACCGCGAGGAGGACGACTCCCGCCGCACCGACGAGACCTTCTTCCGCCGCCAGGACGACACGACCAAGAGCCGCGACACGCAGTGGAGCTTCAACACCAAGCTCACGCACCAGATGGACAACGAGCACAGCCTCGTCGCCGGCGTCGAGGGGGAAGGCACCGAACGCAAGCAGACGCGCAGTTGCCAGCAGCTCTACGGCACCGATGCCGCCTGGTCCAACTGCGCCTTCCTGGCGGACTTCGGCGACAACGTCACCGCCTCCACGCGCCGCTTCGCCGCCTACGCGCAGGACGAGTGGAGCGTCGGCAAGCAATGGGGCTTCTACGCCGGGCTGCGCTGGGAGGGCATCCAGACCAAGAGCACCAACAACCAGGGGCCGGTCGACAACAGTTCCAGCGTCGTCACGCCGCTGCTGCACGCGGTCTACAAGCTCGACGAGAAGAGCCGCGAGCAGATCCGGGCCAGCCTCACCCGCAGCTACAAGTCGCCCAACCTGAACGACGTCGTCGGCCGGCTGAGCATCAGCAGCCGCTACAACTGCAAGCCGCCGGACATCCCTTGCGGCGAGAACCGCCTCGAGTCGCCCGACCGTCTCGGCAACCCCGACCTCAAGCCGGAGATGGCGACGGGTGTCGAGATCGGTTACGAGAAATACCTTTCGAAGGGCGGCCTGCTGAGCGCGAATTTCTTCTATCGCCGCATCACCGACCTGATCCGCAGCCAGGCGGTGCTCGAGACGGTGCCGTACGCGCCGGTGCAGCGCTACGTCGTGCGACCGCGCAACATCGGCAACGCAAAGACTTACGGGGTCGAGCTCGAGGCCAAGTTCCGCCTGGACGAGTACCTCGAGAGCGCGCTGCCGATCAATGTGCGCAGCAATCTGTCGCTGTTCCATTCGGCGGTGGATGGCATTCCGGGCCCGGACAACAAGTTGGACCAGCAGCCGCGCTACACGGCCAACCTGGGCGCGGACTACCGGTTGCGCTCGGTCCCGCTGACGCTGGGCGCGTCCTTGAACTACACGCCGTCGACGCTGTTGCAGCAGAGTGCGCAGGTGCTCAACGAGATCGACAAGAAGCGGGTGATCGACGTCTCGGCGATGTGGACTTTCTCGCCGATGGTGGCGGTGCGTCTGGCCGCGAGCAACCTGGTCCCGCTGACCTATGGCAACGGCAGTATCACGACGACGCCGGGCCGCATCGTGACTGGCGAGAGCACCGGCCGCAGCTTCACCGTGTGGACGCTCCGCCTCGAACTGAAGGTGTGAGCCCGCGCTCGCCGCAGACCTGATTCCGAGTCATCGGAAGGCGGGCAGGGGCCGACGATTTTTGGAGCATGCGACAAGTATGAGGAGGCCCCTGCCCGGCTTTCGATGACGTGCGCAGTGCAGGGTCCCGACGAAAAGCAAAAAAGGCTGCCCCGCGAAGGGCAGCCTGCGAAAAGCGGAGCGTAGAGCGCCTCCGCGAGGGCGACGGAGCTGCAGGTGCCAGCTCCAAGGAGTCAACTTGTCAGTGGCGCTGGGTTTGCGTCTTGGTGCCGAGCGCATGGCTGGCGGGGGACCAGACGGTGGCGCCGACGCCCAGGGCGAGCAGCACCAGCACCATCCAGGTCAGCGGCGAGGTACGCCGGCGGGCGATGGGCCGCGGCGGGCGGGAGCCCACGCGCGACGGGCGCAGCTGCGAGGGCAGCTTGTGGGATTGGAGGCGGTGCAGCCGCACGGCCTGTTTGCTGCCGTCACTTCTGGACACAACCTCGAAGCTGATGCGCTCGCCTTCCTGCGGCACCTGGCCGTCCATCGGAAAGGCCGACACGTGCACGAACAGTGGTTCGCCGCCCTGTTCGGACCGCACCATGCCGTGGCCGCGCTCGGCGTACCAGCTGTCCAACGTCCCTTCGAACCGCATGATTGATTCCCCCATCTTCTAGAACGCCCGATCTGCGTCGCGGACTCGTGGCCCGCTTGACGCCCTCGACCGGGCGCTTCTCTCTTTCGGACAAAAGAGCCCGGCGCGTGGCCGGGCTTCTGGGGGTGCATGCTGCGCTAGCGCACGCGGGCCGGGGCAACAGGCTGTAAACCGTGCAACTTCACACGGATTCAGTTCTTGATTCCAGGCTTCAGGTATTTGTCCAGGAAAGCCAGCATCCGCTGGTTGGCCTCGATCTGGTTCTTCTTCTTGGAGAAGCCGTGGCCTTCGTCGTCGAAGACGACGTACTCGACCGGCACGCCGTTCTTCTTCACGGCCTCGACGATCTCGTCGCTCTCGGGCTTGATGACGCGCGGGTCGTTCTTGCCCTGGATCACCAGCAGCGGCTTGCGGATCTCCTTGGCGTGGAACAGCGGCGAGGTCGCGACCAGGAAGTCCTTGTCCTTCACCGGATCGCCGATCTCCAGGTACAGCGCCTTGCGGAAGCTTTCCCAGTACGGCGGGATCGACTCGAGCGTGCGCAGCCAGTTGGACACGCCGAAGATGTCGATGCCGACCTTGAAGGCCTCGGGCCGGAAGGCCAGCGCCGCCAGCGTCATGTAGCCGCCGTAGCTGCCGCCGGCGATGGCGATGCGCTCGGGATCGATCACGCCGGTGCCGGCGAGGTAGGTCTTGGCCTCGACGCAGTCCCACAGCGGCTCGCGGCCGTGCTTGCCGTCGTCGGCGGTGAAGAAGGTCTTGCCGTAGCCCGAGCTGCCGCGGTTGTTGATCCCCAGCACCGCGTAGCCGTGGTTGACCAGGTACTGGATCATCGCGGAGTAACCCCGCGTCGTCTGCCCGCCCGGCCCGCCGTGCACCAGCACCACTGCGGGCACCTTGTTCGTCGGCGACGCCTCCTTGGGCTCGTAGTAGACCGACGGGATCACCATGCCGTCGAACGAGCGGAAGCGCACGATGCGCGCCTCGACGAGCTCCTCGGGATCGATCTCCGGCGACAGGCTGCGCGTGAGCTGCCGCGCCTGCTTCGTCCCGAAGTCGTAGACGTAGAGGTTGCTCGGCGAGCGGTCGCCGTTCAGGTAGAAGGCCATGCGCTGGCTGCTCTTCGAGAACGTGACCCCGCGCAGCTCGCCGCCCGGCAGCTTGGGCAGCGTCACCGGCGTGCCGTCGGCGGCCTGCACGATGCGCAGCTCCAGGCTGGCGTCGTTGTTGACGCCGGTCACGCGGTAGCGGCCGTCGCGCGAGTAGCTGCTGTAGACGATGTCCCAGTCCGCCTTCTCAAGGTCGCGGGTGCGGCCCGACGCCAGGTCGTAGGCCACCAGCCGCGTGAACTCGGCGCCTTCGTTGGACAGGATCAGCAGCGTCTTCGATTCCGGATCGAAGCCCGTCGCGCTGAACGTCGCCACGCCTTCATGCGGCGTCAGGTGCTTGGTCTCCTTGGACTGCGTGTCGTAGAGGTAGACATCCGAATCGGCCGTCGTGTTGGTCTTGCCCAGCGCCACCCAGCGCCCGTCGCCGCTGACGCCGAACACCGCGTTGCCGTCGTTGTTCTGGTAGACCAGCGTGCGCGCGTAGGTCTTGGCGTCGAAGCGGTAGACGTCGATGTAGCGCGGGTCGCGCTCGTTGGTGGTGACGAAGAAGCTGTCGCCGTCGCGGCTCCAGCCGCTGAAGCCGGCCTTGACCTTGTCGCCGGGCGTGAGGTCGCGCTCGCTGCCGTCGAGCTCGCGCACGATCAGGTGGTTGTTCTCGTTGCCGCCCTGGTCGCGGGTGAACAGCACGCGGTCGTCGTTGCGGAAGTAGCCGACGGCGTAATGGCTGTCGGTCTTGGACGCGGTCAGCGCGACGGGCTCGCCCCCGTCGACCGAGATGCTGTAGACGTTGAAGATGCCGGTCGCATTGCTGCTGAACAGGATGCGGCGCTCGTCCTGCGAGAACGAGGCGCCGCTGACCGAGGTCGTGGCCATGAACTGCTCGATCGTGTAGGGCTTGGCGGCGCGGCGCGCGGCCTCCGGCTTCGCCGCCGCCTTCAGCGTCTTCTGCGTCTTCGGCGCCTGCTGCGCCGGCTTCTCCGACGCCTTCGCGGCCTGCGCCGGCGTGGCGGCGATTGCCGCCGCGATCGCGAGGCACGACGCGCCGACCGTGGCGCGCAACTTCATCGAACCCATGTGCTTGTCCTCCCTGGTTGAACCGGTTTACTTGCCGGAGGGCAGTTGCCCCTCGACGCCCTTCACGTAGAACTTGATGTTCTGCAGGAACTTGTCGTCGGCGATCGCGTCCTTGGCCAGGACCTCCCGGCCGTCCTGGCCGGCGATCGGTCCCTTCCAGATCACGAAGCTGCCGTCCTTGAGACCCGCCCTCACCTGGTCGAGCCGCGCCTTCACCTCGGCGGGCACGGCGGCATTCAGCGCGACCAGGTCGATCGCGCCTTCCTTGACGCCCCACCAGCTGTGCTTGCCCGGGCCGGCGGACCAGCTGCCGTCCAGCGCCGCCTTGACCGTGGCGATGTAGTACGGCGACCAGTCGATCACCGCCGATCCCAGGTGCGCCTTGGGCCCGTAGGCGCTCATGTCGGAGTCCCAGCCGAACGCGTACTTGCCGTTCTTCTCCGCGGTCTGCAGCACCGCGCTGGAATCGGTGTTCTGCATCAACACGTCGGCGCCGGCGTTGATCAGCGTCTGCGCCGCGTTGGTCTCCTGGGGCGGGTTGAACCACTCGTTGACCCACACCACCTTCACCGTCGCCTTCGGGTTGCTGCTCTGCGCGCCCAGCGTGAAGCTGTTGATGTTGCGGATCACCTCGGGGATCGGGATCGAGCCGACGACGCCCAGCGTGTTGGTCTTGGTCATCGCGCCGGCGACCACGCCGGCCATGTACGCGCCCTCGTAGGTGCGCGCGTCGTAGGTGCGCAGGTTGGCGGCCTGCTTGTAGCCGGTCGCGTGCTCGAACTTCACCTGCGGGCTGTCCGCGGCGACCTTCATCAGCGGCTCCATGTAGCCGAAGGTCGTGCCGAAGACCAGCGTGTTGCCCTGCTGGACCAGGTCGCGGAAGACCCGCTCGGCATCGGCCGCCTCCGGCACCTTCTCGACGAAGCTGGTCTTGATGCGGCCGCCGAATTCCTGCTCCAGCTTCTTGCGCGCGTTGTCGTGGGCGAAGGTCCACCCGCCGTCGCCGACGGGGCCGACGTAGGCGAAGGCGACATGCAGCGGTGCGGTCGCGCCGCCCGACGCGCCGGTGGCCTGCGGCGCGGACGCGGCGCCGGCGGGCGCGTCGTCCTTCCTGCCGCAGGCGGCCAGCGCCAGCGCGGCGGCCGCGGAGGCGGCGATCAGCAGGGAACGGCGAAGCAGCGGACTCGGGCTCATGGACTCTCCAGGAAGGCGAAAGGACTCGGACCGGATCGGGCGCGGCCGGGACGGCTAGCCACCGGGGTGGAACGGCCGCCCCAGCGACGCCGGCATGTTGGCGCGGATGAAGCCTTCGTCGCGCGAGATCAGCACCAGCACGACGATGGTGGCCAGGTAGGGCAGCATGCTCAGGAACTGGCTGGCGACCTGCACGCCCTGGCCTTGCAAGTGGAACTGCAGCATCGTGACGCCGCCGAACAGGTAGGCCCCGAGCAGCACGCGGCCCGGGCGCCAGGTGGCGAAGCTGGTCAGCGCCAGCGCGATCCAGCCCTTGCCGGCGATCATCCCTTCCACCCACAGCGGCGTGTAGATCACCGAGCAGTAGGCCCCCGCCAGCCCGCACAGCGCGCCGCCGGTCACCACCGCGCCCAGCCGGATGCGCCGCACCGGATAACCGAGCGCATGGGCCGATTCGGGCGACTCGCCGACCGCGCGCAGCACCAGCCCCGCGCGCGTGCGCGCCAGCGCCCAGGCCAGCAGCGCGGCCAGCGCGATCGCGCCGTAGACCAGCGGGTGCTGCCGGAACAGGGCCGGGCCGATGAAGGGGATGTCGGCCAGGACCGGCACCGCGAACGACGGCCGCGGTCCGAGCTTGGCCTGCACGTAGCCCTGCCCGACGAAGGCCGAGAAACCCGCGCCGAACAGGCTCAGCGCCAGGCCGGTCGCGTACTGGTTGGTGTTGAGATAAACCGCCAGCAGCCCGAAGGCCAGCGCCATCAGCGCGCCCGCGCCGATGCCGGCGAGGAAACCGACGACGTCGCTGCCGCTGTGCACCGCCGCGGCGAAGCCGGCGATCGCGGCGACCAGCATCATCCCTTCGGCGCCGAGGTTCACGACGCCCGCGCGTTCGTTGATCAGCAGGCCCAGCGCGGCGAGCGCGACCAGCGTGCCCGCGTTCAGCGTCGCGGCGATCAGCAGCGCCCAGGCGTCCATCAGCGGGCCTCCTCGCGGGCGGGGCCGGCGGTGCCGGCGAGGCCGGCCACGCGCCGGACGCGGTAGTGGATCAGCGTGTCGCAGGCCAGCAGGCTGAACAGCAGCAGCCCCTGGAACACGCCGGTGATCGCCTTGGGCAACCCGAGCCGCGACTGGGCCAGCTCGCCGCCGATGTAGAACAGGCTCATCAGGATCCCGGAGAGCACGATGCCCACCGGATGCAGCCGGCCGACGAAGGCGACGATGATCGCCGCGAAGCCGTAGCCCACCGGCACGTAGGGCGTGAGCTGGCCGAGCGGGCCGGCGGTCTCGAGCGCGCCGGCCAGGCCGGCCAGTCCGCCGGACAGCGCCATCGCGCCCCACAGCGCGCCGCGCGACGAAAAGCCGGCATAACGCGCCGCCATCGGCGCGATGCCGCCGGCCTGCAGCGCGAAACCGGCCATCGAGCGGAACAGCAGCCACCAGACGCCCAGCACCGCGGCCAGCGCGACCCACACGCCGATGTGCAGCCGCGTGCCGGGGAACAGCTTGGGCAGCTGCGTCGCCGGCAGGAAGGTGATGGTCTGCGGGAAGTTGTAGCCGGCCGGGTCCTTCCACGGGCCGTAGACCAGGTACTGCAACAACAGCTCGGCGATGTAGACCAGCATCAGGCTGACCAGGATCTCGTTGGCATGGAAGCGGTCGCGCAGGAACGCCGCGATCGACGCCCAGGCCATGCCGCCCAGCACGCCGGCCAGCAGGATCGGCACGACGATCAGCTTGGCGCTGCCGGCGTCGGCCTGCATCGCGACCCAGCCGGCGGCCAGCGCGCCGGCGACGAACTGGCCCTCGGCGCCGATGTTCCAGACGTTGGCCCGGAAGGCCACCGCCAGGCCGAGCGCGATCAGCACCAGCGGCGTCGCCTTCAGGCCGAGCTCGCCGAGCGCGTAGCCGTTGCGCAGCGGCTCCCAGAAGAACATGCGCAGCCCCTGCACCGGATCCTTGCCCAGCGCCACGAAGATCGCGACGCCGATCAGCGTCGTCAGCGCGAGCGCCAGCAGCGGCGAGGCCAGCGACATCGCCGCCGACGGTTGAGGGCGCGGTTCAAGCCGCAGCATGGTCGTCCTCCCACAGGCCGCTCATCCACAGGCCGATGCGCTGGACCGTCGCCTCGGCCACCGGGATCGCCGGCGAGAGCCGGCCCCGCGCCATCACCATCAGGCGGTCGCTCAGCGCGAAGAGCTCGTCCAGCTCCTCGCTCAGCACCAGCAGCGCGCAGCCGGCGTCGCGCAGCGCGAGCAGCTCGGCCCGGATCTGCGCCGCGGCCCCGACGTCCACGCCCCAGGTCGGCTGCGCGACGATCAGCGCCTTCGGCGCCGCGTCGATCTCGCGGCCCATGATGAATTTCTGGAGATTGCCGCCGGAGAGGCTGCGCGCCGCCGCCTGTGGCCCGGCCGCGCGGACGCCGAAGCGCTCGATCAGGTGCCGCGCGAGCGCCGCGGCCTTCGCCGACGACACGTGGCCGAAGCGGCCGACCGGCTCGCGCCGGGTCAACAGCGTGTTCTGCGCCAGCGACATCGACGGCACCGCGCCGCGGCCCAGCCGCTCCTCCGGCACGTGATGCAGGCCGAGCGCGCGGCGCTTCGCGGGGCCGAGCGGGCCGAGGTCCACCGGGGCACCCGCCCCACGACCCGCCTCCCCCGCGTCCCCCGCGTCCCCGGCATGGCCGACGCGATCCGCGTCGCCCGCGAGCCGGCCCGAGGTCGATCTCGCCCCGGCATCGCCGATCCACGTGATCACGCCGCGCGGCGCGCGGCGGTCCTCGCCGGACAGCACGCGCAGCAGCTCCTGCTGCCCGTTGCCCGACACGCCGGCCAGGCCGAGGATCTCGCCCTGGCGCAACTCGAGCGAGACGTCGTCCAGCGCCGTGCCATGCGGCGTCTCAGGCGCCAGGCGCAGGCCGCTCACCCGCAACCGGGCCGGTGCCAGCGGCCGCGCGGCGCGGGTGGCGAGCGCCGGCGGCTCCGCGCCGATCATCAGCCGCGACAGGCTGGCGTTCGTCTCTTGCCGCGGATCGACCTCGCCGGTCACGCGGCCCGCGCGCAGCACCGTGCAGCGCTGGCACAGCGCGCGGATCTCGTCGAGCTTGTGGCTGATGTAGAGGATCGCGCAGCCTTGCGCGGCGAGCTGGCGCAGCGTGCCGAACAGCGCCTCGACCGCCTGCGGCGTCAGCACCGAGGTCGGCTCGTCCAGGATCAGCAGCCGCGGCGCCGTCATCAGCGCGCGCAGGATCTCCACGCGCTGGCGTTCGCCGACGGACAGCGCGTGCACCGGGCGTTCCGGGTCCAGCGGCAGGCCGTACTCGGCCGAGAGCCGCGCGACGCGCTCGCGCACCTCGTCCAGCGACAGCGCCTTGTCCAGCCCGAGCCAGATGTTCTGCGCCGCGGTCAGCGCGTCGAAAAGCGAGAAGTGCTGGTAGACCATGCTGATGCCCAGCGCCCGGGCCTGGGACGGCGAGCGGATGGCCCGCGGCTGCCCGTCCCACAGCAGCTCGCCGGCGTCGGCCGCGACCGCGCCGGCGATGATCTTCATCAGCGTGGACTTGCCGGCGCCGTTCTCGCCCAGCACCGCATGGATCTCGCCCGCGGCCACCGACAGCGAGACCGCGTCGTTGGCCTTCACGCCTGGGTATTGCTTGCTGATGCGGCGAAGTTCCAGGCGTGGCGGCGTCATGGGGATGGCAGGGTCCTCAGGATCTCCGGTAGCGCGGCTCGCCCGCGACGTAACTGGCCACCAGGTTGCGATCGTCCGACAGCGTCATCCAGGCGAAGGCGCGTTCGTGCGGGTCGCGGGTGAGGGCCATGCGGGCCTCGGCGACCGGCCCGGCGGCCCAGTCCCAGATGCAGACGTCGGCCAGTGTAGCCACGCCGAAGTGGCCCAGTTCCTCCGACAAACCCAGGGCCTCCGCCGCCCCGCGCGTGGCCGCGTGCAACCCCGCCCAGGCGGTCAGCCGCTGGCCCTGCAGCGCCTGCACCTTGTAGCCGTCCGCCAGCGTGCGCTGCGCCGACAGCGAGGTACCGCCGCCCACGTCGCTGGCCGCGCTGACGCGCACGCCGGCCTCGATCGCGCGCGGCCAATCGAACAGCCCGCTGCCCAGGAACAGGTTGGACGACGGGCAATGCGCGATGTGCGCGCCGGTGCGGGTCAGCACGCGGCGATCCTCGTCGTCCAGCCAGATGCCGTGCGCCAGCACCGCGCGCGGATGCAGCAGGCCGACGCGGTCGTAGACATCGAGGTAGCTGCGCGCCTCCGGGAAAAGCTTGGCGACCCACTCGACCTCGCCGCGGTTCTCCGCCACGTGGGTCTGCATGTAGAGGCTGGCATCGGCGCGGCACAGCGCGCCGGCCATCGCGAGCTGCGCGGGCGTGCTGGTCGGCGCGAAGCGGACCGTCACCGCGTAGGCCAGGCGCGCCCGGTTGTGATGCTTCGCGATCAGGTCGAGGCAATCGCGCTCGGCCTGGACGACATCGTCGCGCAGCGCCTCGGGCGCGTTGCGGTCCATCAGCACCTTGCCGGTGATCAGCCGCATGCCGCGCGCGGCGGCGGCGTCGAACAGCGCGTCGGCCGAGACCTTGTGCACCGTCGGGTAGACCACCGCCGAGGTCGTGCCGTGCGCCAGCAGCGCGTCCAGGAAACGGTCCGCGCCGAAGCGCGCGACCTCGGGGTCCATGTAGCGCTGCTCGGCCGGGAAGGTGTAGGTGTTGAGCCAGTCCAGCAGCTCGGTGCCGTAGGACGCGATCACGTCCAGCTGCGGGCTGTGCACATGCGTGTCGACGAAGCCCGGCAGGATCAGCCGGCCCGAGTGGTCCTCGCGCACCCAGCCCTCGCCCGGATCCTCGGCCTGCGCGCCGACGATGCGGCCGTCCTCGATCAGCAGCCAGTGATCGGGACGAAAGCGCACGGCGGGGTCGTCCACGCGCGCCCAGTGCGGCGTGGCGGTGAAGTCCAGCAGGTCGCCCTTCAGGGCCAGGCGCGCCGGAGCGGCGGATCGGTCGGTCGTCATCGGTGGAAGCAGGAATCGGAAAAGCGGAGAAAGCGGAGAAAGCGGAGAAAGCGGAAGCAACCTTACGCCACGAGCTCGCGGGCGACTTCCCGCACCTGCTCGCGCAGCCAGCGCAACGGCGCGCTGTTGTGGCTGACGTCGTGCCACAGCTGGTAATACGTCATCGGCGGGAAGGCGACCGGGCAGCGCAGCACGGTCACCGGCAGCTCGTCCAGGTAGCGGTTGCAGAACAGCCGCCCGGTGGTCAGCACCAGCAAGCTGCGCGCCACCATCTGCGGCAGCTGGCCGAAATGGGCGCAGCGCACCGCGATGCGGCGCTCCAGGCCGAGCGAGCTCAGGTGCTGCTCGATCACGCCGGGCTGGCCGCGGCTCAGCGGCATCGGCGCCAGGTGCTGGCAGTCGAGGTAGCGCTCCTGCGTCCAGGCGCGCGGCGCCATCCGCGCGGCCGGGTGGTCCTGGCTCACCAGGCAGACGACCTCGTCCACCAGCAGCCGGCCCATGTGGAGCTCGCCGGGCGGCTCGAGCCAGTTGCCGATGACCAGGTCCACCTCGCCGCGCGCGAGCGAGGCGCGGTAGTCGAAATCGGCGTTCAGCGGCTGCAGGTCCAGCTGCACGCCGGGCGCGGCGCGCTGCAGGTGGGCCACCAGCATCGGCAGGAACAGCGGGTCGAGGTAGTCGCTGGCCGCGACGCGCAGCCGCAGCTCGGCACTCGCGGGATCGAAGCCCGACTTGCGCAGCCGCGCGCCGAAGAGCTCGTCGGCCTCGCGCAGCAGGCGCTCGGCGGGGGCGAGCAGCTCGAGCGCGGTGGCGGTCGGGGTCATGCCGGCGCCGCTGCGCACCAGCAGCGGATCGCCCGTCAGGGTGCGCAAGCGCCGCAGCTGCGCGCTCAAGGCGGGCTGCGTGCTGCCGAGCCGCATCGCGGCCCTGGACACACTGCGCTCGGAAATCAAGGTATGCAGGACCCGCACCAGAAGGAGGTCGATCTTGTCGAAGTTCAGCTCTTCCGACATCGTCAATGACATATAGAGGCTATATGGCCAATCGTATATCCATGTCGAGATCACGAGAGTACCGTTCGGGGTGATTGCATCCGCCTGCCAGCCGTGCTCGCTGCTTGCTTGCCCGCCCGCTTCCGTTCCGCGCCGCCATGACCGCTCCCCGTCCGATCCGTTTCGTCCACCAGGGCCAGTTGACCGCCGTCGCCGGGCTGCCGCCGACGACCACGGTGCTCCAGTACCTGCGCGAGCACGCCCGCTGCGCCGGCACCAAGGAAGGCTGCGCCGAAGGGGACTGCGGCGCCTGCACGGTGCTGGTCGGCGAGCTGGACGCGCAGGGCGACGCGGTCGAGCTGCGCAACGTCAACGCCTGCATCCAGCTGCTGCCGATGCTCGACGGCAAGGCGCTGCTGACGGTGGAGGACCTCGGCGGCAGCGCCGACCTGAACCCGGTGCAGCAGGCGCTGGTCGACTGTCATGGCTCGCAATGCGGGTTCTGCACGCCGGGCTTCGCGATGACGATGCAGGCGATCTACGAGCGCCACCAGGCCGCCGGCACCCGCCCCGCGCGCCAGGAACTGGCCGACGACCTGTCCGGCAACCTGTGCCGCTGCACCGGCTACCGGCCAATCCTGGACGCCGGCGAGCGCATGTTCGACGCGCCGGTCCGCACGCTGGACCGCGCGCCGATCGTCGAGGCGCTGCGCGCGCTGCGGGACGATCCGTCGCTCCACTACGAGGCGCCGTCGCGTTCGGGCGCGATGCAGCGCGTCTTCGCCCCGCGCTCGGCCGACGAGCTGGCCGCCCTGCGCGAGGCGATGCCGCAGGCGCGGCTCGTCGCCGGCGCGACCGATGTCGGCCTGTGGGTCAACAAGCAGCAGCGCGAACTGGGCGATGTGATCCTCACCGGCCGTGTCGACGACCTGCGCCGCGTCGAGCAGGCGCCGGACGGCCTGCTGCGCATCGGCGCGGCGGTGTCGCTGGAGGACGCCTGGGCCGCGCTGACCGCGCGCGTGCCGGCGCTGCGCGAGCTGTGGCTGCGTTTCGCCTCGCCGCCGGTGCGGCATGCCGGGACGCTGGGCGGCAACATCGCCAACGGCTCGCCGATCGGCGACGGCGCGCCGGCGCTGATCGCGCTCGGCGCGCGCATCGTGCTGCGCCGCGGCGCCACGCGGCGGGCGATGCCGCTCGAGGACTTCTACCTGGACTACATGAAGAACGCGCTGGAGGCTGGCGAGTTCGTCGAATCGCTCGAGGTGCCCGCCCTCCCCGCCGGCACGCGGCTGCGCGGCTACAAGCTGGCCAAGCGCTACGACAGCGACATCTCCGCCGTCTGCGCGGTGCTGAGCCTGCGGCTGGAGGACGGCGTGGTGCGCGACGCGCGATTCGCGTTCGGCGGCATGGCCGCGATCGTCAAGCGCGCGGCGAAGGCCGAAGCAGCCGTCGCGGGCCGTGCCTGGGACGAGGCGGCGTCGCTCGCCGCGGCCGAGGCGCTGCGCGAGGACTTCTCCCCGATGACCGACCTGCGCGCCAGCGCGTCGTACCGCGAGCGCGCGGCGGCGAACCTGATCCGGCGCTTCTGGCTGGAGACACGCGCGAACGCGCCGATCGCGGCCGAATCGGCCAGCGTGTGGCAGGCCGTCAACCTGCAGCGGAGCGTCGCATGAACAAGCCGGCGGATCTCCCGATCGGCGTGACGGCCGAGGTCGCGCTGCAGCCGCAGGTCGGCGTCAGCCGCGCGCACGAGGCCGCGCACCTGCACGTCAGCGGCGAGGCGCTCTACACCGACGACATCGCCGAGGCGCAAGGCACGCTGCATGCGGCGCTGGGGCTGTCGCCGCTGGCGCATGGCACGCTGATGTCGGTCGACGTCGCGCTGCTGCGGCGCCAGCCGGGCGTGGTCGCGGTGCTGACCGCGGCGGATATTCCCGGCGACAACAACTGCGGCCCGCTGGTCCATGACGATCCGATCCTGGCCGACGGCGAGCTGCGCTATGTCGGCCAGCCCGTCTACGCGGTGATCGCCACCGATCGCGAGCTGGCGCGACGCGCGGCCGCGATGGCGAAGCAGGCGATCGTCGCCGCGCCGTTGCCGGCGGTGCTGACCGCGCGCGAGGCGCATGCGATCGGGCAGTACGTCGTCCCGCCGATGCACCTGGCGCGCGGCGACGCGGCGGCGGCGCTGGCCGCGGCGCCGCACCGGCTCGACGGCGAATGGGCCGTCGGCGGCCAGGAGCAGTTCTACCTGGAAGGCCAGATCAGCTACGCGCTGCCGCAGGAGAACCAGGCGCTGCTGGTGCACTGCTCGACGCAGCATCCATCGGAGATGCAGCAGCTGGTCGCGCATGCGATGGGCTGGCAGGCGCATCAAGTGGTGGTGCAGTGCCGGCGCATGGGCGGCGGTTTCGGCGGCAAGGAATCGCAATCGGCGCTGTTCGCGTGCATCGCGGCGATCGCGGCCGGCAAGCTCCGCCGCCCGGTCAAGCTGCGGGTCGACCGCGACGACGACTTCCTGATCACCGGCCGGCGTCACGGCTTCGACTACCGCTGGTCGGTCGGCTTCGATGACGAGGGGCGGATCCTGGGCGCGGAGATCGACCTCGTCTCCAACTGCGGCCACAGCGCCGACCTGTCGGCGCCGGT
The DNA here is from genome assembly GCF_029840635.1 of Mitsuaria sp. GD03876. GTDB lineage: Bacteria > Pseudomonadota > Gammaproteobacteria > Burkholderiales > Burkholderiaceae_C > Roseateles. Next base: position 77,297 of record NZ_JAOCCU010000010.1, read on the forward strand.
GATGGCGCGCGCGCTGTGCCACTTCGACAACGCGTACTGGCTGCCGAATGTCTCGATGCATGGCTACGGCGCGAAGACCAACACGCAGAGCAACACGGCCTTCCGCGGCTTCGGCGGACCGCAGGGCGCGCTGGCCATCGAGATGATCCTGGACGGCGTCGCGCGTCGGCTGGGGCTGGATCCGCTACGGGTGCGGCAGCGCAACTTCTATCGCGACGGGCAGGACGTGACGCCCTATGGGCAGCACGTCGAGGACAACCAGATCCAGCCGCTGACGGACCGGCTGATCGAGACCTCGGACTATCACGCGCGGCGCGCGGAGATCGCGGCGTTCAACGCGGCGAACCCGGTGCTCAAGCGCGGCCTGGCGCTGACGCCGGTGAAGTTCGGCATCTCGTTCAACGTCGTCCACCTGAACCAGGCGGGCGCGCTGGTGCATGTCTACACCGACGGCTCGGTGCTGGTGAACCACGGCGGGACCGAGATGGGCCAGGGGCTCAACACCAAGGTCGCGCAGGTGGTGGCGCATGAGCTGGGCGTGCCGGCCAGTCAGGTGCGCGCGAGCGCGACCGACACCAGCAAGGTGGCCAACACGTCGGCGACGGCGGCGTCCACGGGCTCGGACCTGAACGGCAAGGCGGCGCAGGACGCGGCGCGCAAGATCAAGCGGCGGCTGATGCCGCTGGCGGCGCGGCTGCTGGGCTGCGACGAGGAAGCACTCGTCTTCGACGGCGGCGAGGTGCGGGGCACGGGCCCGGCGGGCGCGCGGGCGATCGGGTTCAAGGAGCTGGTCGCGAAGGCTTACCTGGAGCGGATCCAGCTGTGGAGCGACGGCTTCTACGCGACGCCGGGGCTGCATTGGGACCGCGCGAAGCTGCAGGGCAACCCGTTCTTCTATTACGCCTTCGGGGCGGCGGTGGCCGAGGTGCTGGTGGACACGCTGACCGGCGAGTCGCGGGTGCTGCGCGCGGACGTGTTGCATGACGTGGGGCAGTCGCTGAATCCGGCGCTGGACATCGGGCAGGTGGAAGGCGCGTTCGTGCAGGGCCAGGGCTGGCTGACCAGCGAGGAGCTGGTGTGGCATCCGCAGTCGGGCGTGCTGCTGACGCATGCGCCGAGCACGTACAAGATCCCGACGGCGAACGACATGCCGCGGGACTTCCGCGTGGCGCTGTTCGACGCGCCGAACGCGAAGGACAGCATCCATCGCTCGAAGGCGGTCGGGGAACCGCCGTTGCTGCTGCCGTTCTCGGTGCTGCTGGCGATCAAGGATGCGGTGGCCGCGTGCGGGCCGGCGCGTTGCGATCCGCCGCTGCGGGTGCCGGCGACGCCGGAGGCGGTGTTGGAGGCGGTGGAGGCAGTGGAGACGGCCAAGGCGTCGCGGATCGACTGAACGACCGGCCCGCCGGCGGCCTTGCGCCAGAATGCGCGCCACCTCAGTGACTCCGCCGCCACGCCGCATGCACATCCTTCTCGTCGAGGACGACCTCAATCTCGGTCGCGCCTTGCAGGCCGCGCTTCGGATCGAAGGCCACAACAGCGAGTGGCTGCGCCGCGCGGCCGATGCGCCGGTCCAGCTCGATCCGGACGCGCAGGATGCCGTCCTGCTCGATCTGGCGCTGCCGGACGGTGACGGCCATCGCCTGCTGACGCGCTGGCGACGCCAGGGCTGCACGGTGCCGGTGATCGTGATCACCGCGCGCGCGGCCTTGCAGGACCGCCTGGCTGGTTTCGACGGCGGCGCCGACGACTACGTGGTCAAGCCCTTCGAGATCCCGGAACTGATCGCCCGGCTGCGGGCCGTGGTTCGTCGCGGCGCCCGGCAGGCCGACGACTGCTGGCGCCTGGGCGCGCTGACGATCGAGTCCGCCCGTCGACGCGTGCTGCTCGATGGCGCGGAGTTGTCGCTCTCACCGCGGGAGTTCCAGCTGTTGATCGAGCTCGCGCGCGAACGCGGCGGCGTGGTCGCCAAGCACGCGCTGGCGCAACGCCTGTCGCCGCTGGGCGAGCCGCTGGACTTCGGCACGCTGGAAGTGCACCTGGCCAACCTGCGCCGCAAGATCGGCGCCGCGCGCATCGGCACCGTGCGCGGCGTCGGTTATTGGCTGGAGTGCGCATGACCCGGCGGTCCGCGCGCCGGTCGTTGCGCGACCGGTTCGGCCGCTGGCTGGGTCCGACGCTGACCCGGCGCCTGATCGGCGCGCTGCTGGTGGCGGTCGCGCTGCTGGCCGCGCTGGTGCTGGTGCAGGACCAGATCGATGTCCGCCAGCAGCTCGCCGCCGACCCCGGCGTCCGCCAACTCGGCCGCCAGCTGGCCGCGGGACTCGATGAAATCGACGATGCGGCGCAGGCGGCCCGGCTGATCGCCGGCCATGCGCGCCATCTCCATGCACAGCGCGAGTGGCAGCGGCAGCACGCCGACGCCGACCTCCTCGTCGGCGACGTGCTGCTGCAGCTCTACGACCGCTCGGGGACATTGCTCTACGCCTCCGCGCACGCCGAGCCCATCGCGCGCGTGGGTGTCGGCGAGCAGGTCCTGGCCGGGCGGCGTCACTGGACCTGGCGCGCGGACGGTCCGCGCTGGTCGCTGCGGGTGGCCGAGCCGGCCATCGACAACGCCCGGCTGCTGGGTTTCGCCGGCTGGGAGCTGTCCAAGCAACTGCTGCTGGCCCTGCCGCTGATGGTCCTCCCGCTGTGGGTGGCCGTGCGGACGGGCCTGACGCCGCTGCGCCGCTTCACGCGCCGCATCGAGGGCCTCGACACGGAGGCGACGCTGGCTCCGCTGGACATGGACCTGCGGTATGCCGAGCTGCGCCCGCTGGGTCAGGCCTTCGACACCTTGCTGCGGCGCCTGCGCGAGCGGGTCGAGCGCGAACAGTCCTTCGTCCATGACGCCGCCCACGAACTGCGGACGCCGCTGGCCGTGATCGCCGCGCAGGCGCACGTGCTGGTGCACGCGCGGGACGAGGCGGCGCGCGACGAGGCGTCGACGGCGATGCTCGACGCCGTCGCGCGGAGCGCGCGTCTGTCGCAGCAATTGCTGGACCTTGCGTCGCTCGATCCGCGCGCCGCGCCCGTCGTGGAGATCGTCGACGTCGCCGCGTTCAGCGCGCGACTGCTGGCGGAGCGCAACGCGGACGCCCGGCAACGCGGGCTGTCCCTCTCGCTGGACGCACCGGACCGGGTGCTGGCGCGCCTGGATCGCGTGGCGATGGCATCGATCCTGCAGAACCTGCTGGACAACGCGTTGCGCTACGTGCCCGCGGGTGGCCGCATCGAGGTCGCCTTGTCGACCGACCCGCGGCACGGTCTGCGGCTCAGCGTCGCCGACGACGGGCCCGGCATCGCGGTGGAACATCGGGCGCAGGTGTTCGACCGCTTCTGGCGCGGACGCCACCATGACCAGCCGGGATCCGGCCTGGGGCTGGCGATCGTGCGGCAGGCCGCCGCACGCCTGGGCGGCCGCGTCACGCTGGAGGCCGGCGCCGATGGCCGCGGCGCGCGCTTCGAGCTGCACGTGCCGGCCTCGGTCTTGGGCATTCCTTAAGGTCCGCGTTTTCAGAATGGCGCCGTCAATGTCGACAGCCTTCTGAAAGCAGCAGTGAAGACGTTTCCGCTCCGACTTCTCGCGACGATCCCGCTGGCCTGGATCGCCTCGGCGGCGTTTGCAGCCGATCCCTACGTTGGTTTCTCGTGGGCCACGCCCGGCGAGGCACGCCTGAGCAACGGGCCCTCGAGCACGATCAAGAACAACAACAACCCCACGGCCGTGCGCCTGTACGGCGGCTTGCGATTTACCCCCGCCTGGTCGCTGGAGGCGGGCTACGGCGCCTTCGGCAGCTGGCGATTCACGGGCCTGACGTCCGGCCCGCGCGACACGGCGCGGATCTCGTCCGACGTCTTCTCGATCGCGGGGCGCTACTCGGTGGATCTGGACGACACGTTCTCGGTGTTCGGCAAGGCCGGTCTCGCGGTGAACCGCTTCCGGTACCGCGACTCGCTGGGGCAGTCGGTCCGTGATCGCCTGGTCCGTCCGATGTGGGGCATTGGCGTCGAGGCCAGGCTCAGCGATGCGCTGTCCGTGCCGCTGGAGTTCGAATCGTTCGGCAGCGGACGGACGCAGCTCGGCAAGTTCAACCAGCGCAAGCTGGAGATCGGCCTGAAGCTCAGCTTCTAGGCGTCGGCCCGGTCGGGCCGAGCCGATGAGGCCGGCGCTGCGTGCGGGACGTCGCTATCGCCCGGTGCCGCGAGCGCCGGCGATGCCGGAGACGATGGAGGCGGTGCTGGGGTCCGCTTCATCGCCTTGAGAGAAGCGCGCGCTGAAATGGGACCCGTCACGATGAGGCAAACGACAACGACGATGAAGCCAGCCGGAAAGATGTCGAAGAGGGTGGGCACGAAGATGTAGACGGCCGTGCTGACGGCCAGCAGGACCTGCAGCCACTTGATCCATTTCATGGTGTTGCGCCTTCGATTGAAGGCCTCCTTTTCATCCTGTCAGCTACTTCAGCGAGTGGAATGGGCGTCGACAGGAGCATGAATACGGCGAGCTAGGCCTTCTTCGGCCGCAAGAGCGCCAGGGCGATCCAGACGAAGGTCACGGCCCCGACGGCATAGATCGCCACGCCGACCCAAAAGGGCCAGCCGCTCGACATCGACACCACTGTGTCGGACGTCGATCGGGAAGCGAGGACCACTTCCCCTGTCATGAGCACACGAACAACGTAGCCGACCACGCACACCCCCATCGCCAGGGAGATCCAGCCGACGACGGTCAACAGTCGCTTGATTGGGTGATCGGTCACAAGCCATTCCCTTCGTCTGAAGATGACGTCAATTCTGTTCTCCCAACTTCTTCTCCGCCGCCTTGATCACCCTGGCCGGCTTGGACCGCATCGCCTGAGCTCGGCATCGCCTCTCCGAAGCAACGACGAAAGCCGGATGCTCCGCGAGGAGATCGCAGATGACGGCATCGAGCGGATGCTTGCGTGTGACTTGGACGAGCTTCAAGCGGCACCTACGTTTCGCGGGTTTTCACTCCGGCTTGGCGAAGTTGGGAAATACCTTGACGCCGATGCTCACGCCGGTTGCGGCTGCGCGACCCATGGTCTTCGCGCCCGGCAGCGCTTCGAGAGGAACCGCGATCCAGCCGCGATTGCCGGATGAGTCCAGGAGGTGCCAAGCCATCTTCTTGTCCTGCAGATTGACATCCCCGATGGATTGCCAAGCCGTAGGCGACACCTCTGCTCGACCATCCAGGACGCCGAGCCCTCTGGGGTACATCCAGCCGAAGAGCGTCGCGCCACATTTGATCGTGGACTTCCCTTTCAGCACGGACCAATGCCCGAGGCCGACCATGGCGCCCATCGACAAGGTGACGGTTCTTCTCCTCCAAATGGGCGCCTTGCCGTCCACAGGCCAGTCGGCTTCCGAGATCTCGACGTCGACCTTTCGAGTGGGATCGCCGCTGGAGAACGTCGAAGGGCGGGAGGAATCATTCAGGGTCACCGGATCGGAGAAGCGAACTGCACACAAGCGTGACCCCGCCCGAATCAAAGTCAGTCGATCCCCGATCGGGTCGATCCACTCGAACCCGATGATCGCCGCGTCCGAAGTGCGCTGAATCACGATCCTTTCGTCGGGCCGGCTCACTCCGTCTGCCAGCGCGCAGGTGGTCGCCGCGACCAGCGGCACGCTTGCAACGCAACGAATCATTGAGAACGGCATTCGTTGGAACCTCGGTAGCCCGCGATGAAGGTGCACAGCGCCATGCCTACCGCTCCTCGGCGCCCGAGCGCTCCGGCGCCTCGTCCTTGCGCTTACGTTCCCTCAATGCCGCGCGGGCCGACACTGGCCCGATCACGAGGATCAGCGGCAGCAGGATGAAGAAGAGAGACGGAAAGTTGTCGTGCACGACGGGCAGGAAGACATAGGCGCCGCTGGCCGCGAACAACAGCACCTGAACGACCTTCAGCCATTTCATCTGGCGCCTCCTCCCGGCGGCGATGCTAGTGCCTCGAGCGCCGATACCCGGCGCGGACTTTCCCTCTCGCGTCGCCCCGGCGGTGTGGCGCCCAACCCTGTATCGTCACGCCTCCAAACAAGGTCCTGGGGAGGACGTCGTGAGATGGACAACGTGGTGGCTGGCCGCGGCGGGCGCCGTTCTCGGCGCATTGGCCGCAGTGCTGGTCTTCTTCAGCGGGCATGAAGCGTCCTCCGCGAGTGACGCAGCGACAAGCGCGGTGTCTGACACCGCTGCATCGCGGAACTTCCCCGCGGGACGACCCGCCGCCTTACCGTCATCGGACGCAGCGTCCACGCCCGCCCCGGCACCCGCGACCAACGCCAGCCTCAGCCCCGCGCTCCGCTGGGACCGCGCCTTCGCCCAGGCTCGCCAGACCAACATCCGCGTCGCCGCGCATCAGGCCGCGATCAGCGGCGCGCTGATCGACGCGGTGGCCGTCGAGCAGGCGCGGCAGCGCTGCTCGCGCCTGGATCTCGAGTTCCGGACCGCCGTGCATCTCCACAAGGACCAGGTGACCGACACCATGAAGCAGGCCTTCAAGCGCACCGCCCAGGCCTGCGAAGGCTTCGGCGAGCTGAGGTTCCGCCCGCTCTATGGCATCAAGGACGACGGCGGCTTTGGCGAGCTCGCCGCCGATCTGCATGCGGGCCGGGGCCTGATGCGCGATGCCGCGCGACGCGAGCGGCTCCTCCAGCAGGTGATCGAGACGAAGTCGATCGAGCTGCTGGACCACATGCGGACGATGCTGGACATCCCGGCCATGGCGCCGTTCGGCTTGCAGCCCGCGACCGAGCTGCCCGCGATCATCGACCGCGCGCTGCTGCAGCTCGCGGTGCAACTGCGTGCCTGCAATCAACGCGGCGACTGTGACCGCGTCGCGCAGGAGAACTTCCAGTGCCTCGACTACAACGCCTGCGTCTCGGACCTGAACCGCTTCCCCGAGGAACGCATGTTTGGCTCGGTGTCGCAGCAGGCGTTCCTGTTCAAGATCACGCCGGAACCGCTGGATCAGGCCGCGTTGCGCAAGCGCTGGGACGAGATCCAGGCGGCCGTGGCCCGGATCGGCGGGTGACGGATCGGCGTCGATCGCTCAGCCGGCTGGCGCCGGCGCGCGCGCCAGATCGCGCAGCATGGACCAGGGATAGATGCCCCTCGCGTGGCCGTCGCTGAACCCGAGCCGCAACGCGTAATGCCCTACCAGGTCGGCCTCGATGAGCCGAATTCCTGGATCGACCACTGACGCCTCGCCCCGACGCGAGGCGGCGACGCAGTGGGCGCAACGGCACGCCGCGCGCAGCGAGGTAGCGCTGAGCGTCAGCTCGCCGTCTGACCATCGCAGCCGGAGCTCGCTACCGGCGACCTCGATGCCCTCGGGCGCCTCCGATGCGCTCTGAACTCCGGCGCTCATGACAACCGCTGGCGCGCCAGCCTCGCGGCCTTGCGCACCTCCGGATCCGGATCGGCGTCCGCGGCCTCCAGCGCTGGCAGCGCCTTCGCATCGCCGATCTCGCCCAGCGCGATCGCGGCCTCCTTGCGCAGGTTGCCGGCGCGCGCCGTCAGCGCCTCGATGAGCACCGGCAGCGCCTGCACGTCGCGCAGCCGGCCGAGCGACCGCGCCGCGCGCAGCTGGACTTGCCAGTACTCATCGGCCATCGCCTGCCTCAGCGCCTCGCAAGCCTCGCCCTGCCCCAGCTTGCCCAGCGTCGTCGCCGCCTCTTCGCGGACCTGCCACGCGGAGTCGCGAAGCGCCGCGCACAGCGCGGACAACACCGATGCCGCTTCGCCCGGCGACGCCAAGCCAAGCGCGCCAGCGGCCACGCGGCGCACCTCGGCATCCGCGTCTTCCGTGGCCAGGCCCGCGAGCGCAGGCAGCGACGGCGAATGCTTCAACCAACCCAACACGCCCACCGCCTCGCGGCGCACCGCCACGTCGGCATGCGCGAGCGCCATCGTCGCGGGCACCGCCGCCGCCGGGACGCGCAGCTCCTTGAGCGCGCGCAGCGCGGCCGCCGACACGAACGCATCCGCGTCATCCGCGCGGGACACGAGCCGCGCGCCCGCCACCGGATCCTTCAGCTCGGCCAGTGACTGCGCCGCTGCCTCGCGCACCTCCGCCTCGTCGCGGAGCGCATCGGCCAGCGCGTCGACCACGTCGCCGTCGTTCCAGCCCGCCAGCACGCGGGCGGCCTCGGCCCGGAGCGTCGCTTGCGGATCGCGGCGCAACACCGCCACCAACGCGGGCAGCAGGGCCTCGTCCTCCACGTCGGTGAAGTCGAGCAAGGCGACACGCCGCACGCCTGCGTCAGGGCTCGACAGGCGCTGGCGCAGGTCGTCGACGCGGGGATCGGTATCGGATGAAAGGAAGGTCATGGGCATCAAAGGGGGGCCTGGGGACCAATGGAAGCAACCGAATCGATGGCGCCCATCAGGTCGATGGATCGAGGGGTCGATGGGATCGGGCAGTCGGACGACCTCAAACGGCGAATCGCCATTGCGACGGCGTTGGCGGCGCGCCCAGCGGCGTGAGTCGCTCCAGCGGCGGCCCGTCCGTGTCGTGCCGCAGCAGCGCGAGGCAGCGCCGCTTGAGCGCGACGAACGCAGGATCGGTGAGGTGCTCCGCGCGGCGCGGGCGCTCGAACGGCACGTGCAGCGCCTCGACGATGCGCCCCGGCCGCGCGCTCATCACCAGCACGCGATCGGCCAGGAACAGCGCTTCGTCGATGTCGTGGGTGACGAAGACCACCGTCGGCGACAACCGCGACCACAGCGACAGCAGCAGTTCCTGCATCCGCGACCGCGTCAACGCGTCCAGCGCGCCGAAGGGTTCGTCCATCAGCAGCACGCGCGGCCGGTTGATCAGCACGCGTGCGATCTCGACGCGCTGCTGCATGCCGCCGGACAGCTCGCGCGGGTAGCGGTGCTCGAAGCCGGACAGGTCGACGAGGTCGAGCAACTCGCGAGCTTCGCGCTCGCGCGTCGCGCGGTCGACGCCCTTCATCTTCAAGCCGTAGGCGACGTTGCCGAGCACCGTCTTCCACGGAAACAGCGTGTGCTGCTGGAACACCAGCCCACGCGCGGGATCGGGCCCGACGATGGACGCACCGTCCACGCGCAGCTCGCCACGCGCGATCCGCAGGTGCCCCGCGAGCGCGCCCAGCAGCGTCGACTTGCCGCAGCCCGACGGTCCCAGCAGGCAGATGAACTCCCCGGGCGCGACGTCGATCGACACGTCGTGCAGGACCTCGAAGCGCGCGGCGCCCTGCCCCACCTCGATGCTGACGCGGTCGACCGCGACATGGCCGCTCGACGGCCTCGGCCGAGGCGGCGCTTGTGGCGGCGACGGCAACGGCGCTTGAAGCGATCGCGCCTGCGGCGGCGCCGCTCGCTCCGACAGCAACGGCGCCGTCATTGCGCGCCTCGCTGCGGCCGGTACCACGGCATCCAATGCCTCCCGGCCCACTGGATCAACGCGCTGCTGCCCATGCCAAGCGCCCCAATCAACAGCATGCCGACGACGATGTTCGGGTAGTTCTGCACCGTGTACGACTCCCAGGTGAAGTAGCCGATGCCGTACTGGCCGGCGATCATTTCCGCGGTCACCAGGCAGAACCAGCAGGTCCCCATGCCGATCGACAGCCCGGTGACGATGCTGGGCGCCGCGCCCGGCGCGATCACCTCGAGGAACAACCGCGCGCGCCGCGTGCCCAGGCTGCGCGCCGAGGCCACGAGCCGCGCGTCGACCGCCTCGGCGCCGTGGATCGTGTTCAGCAGGATCGGGAACACCGCGCCGGTGAAGGTGATGAACACCATGCTGCCCTCCGACGACGGGAACATCAGGATCGCCAGCGGGATCCACGCCACCGCGGGGATCGGCCGCAGCACCTCCAGCGGCGGCAGCAACGCATCCCGCGCCCAGCGCGAACGCCCGACCAGCAGCCCGAGCCCGATGCCCACCAACGCCGCCGCGCCGAAGCCCAGGCCGACTCGCAGCAGGCTGCTCGTCAGATGCGCCACGAGCTTGGGCGAACGCAGCAGCTGCCATGCCGCCTCCAGCACCTCGGCGGGTGGCGGCACGTTGGCGAAGGTGATGACACCGAGGTTCCACCGCGCGGTCGCGGCCAGGTGCCACAACACGACGCACACCACGATCGAGCCGACGCGTAGCGCCAAGCCGCCGATTGGCACCGGCCGGCGCCCGCGGTGATCCGGAGGAGACGCCGATGCGGACGCCGATGCCGATGCCGATGCCGAAGTCGACGCCGTACCGACGGGGATGGCGGTGGGGAGCGCGCTCATCGCATCCGCCGCTCAGGACGCCGGCTTCACGGCCGCCTTCGCGCCGGCGAAGTCCAGCACGCGGCCGCGGTTGGCCGACGCGTAGGCCGCGGCCGTGTCCTTCTGCAGGAAGGCGCTCAACTGCCCCTTCCCGTCGATCGCGTACCAGCTGGTCGGCGCCAGCAGCTTGATGCGCTGGATCAGGTCATGCACGTACACCGCGCGCGCCTTGCCGCCGCCGGCCTCGATCCGGCGCAGGTCGGCCAGCGCGCCTTCGATGCTCGCGTAGTGGCGCACCTTGGGCTCGCCCTGCACCCAGATGCCGGCCACGCGCTGCAGGTCCACGATCGGCTTCCCGGTCGTCGCGTCGACCGCCTTCAACGGCAGCTTGTCCTTGTTGGCCAGCCGCTGCTCGTAGTTCAGCCCCGCCTGCTTGAACGCGGCGCGGAGGTAGCGGTCGTCGACGAAGGTCTCGGCATTGAGCGGCGAATCTCGCCCCATCAGCTTGAGCGTCTCGATCGAGGTCTTCAGCGCCTGCCGGTACTCCGGCTTCCAGGTGAAGTCTCGCGTCTGCAGCCCCTGCGGCCCGTGATAGAGGTAGTTCACCGCCGCGTCGATGCCGGTGACCTTCTCGATCAGCTCGCTGTACTTCTCGGGCTCGGCGGCGATGAGCCGATCGGCCTCGATGGCCGCGCGCAGGAAGGCGACGACCACCTCCGGATACCGCTCCGCGTAGGCCGCGTTCACCAGCGAGCCGTGGTACGTCGGCGTCTGGGCCTGCGCGCCGTCGTAGATCTTGCGCGCGACGCCGCGATGCTCGAACAGCTCGACGAAGGGCACGAAGTCCGCGTGCGCCTCGATCTTGCCGGCCTGCAGCGCGGGCCCGGCGACCTCGGGGGCCTGCGTGATGATGGTCACGTCCTTCTGTGGATCCCAGCCCTGGGCCGCCACCGCGCGCAGCAGCATGCCGTGCGCCGTGGACGCGAACGGCACCGAGATCGTGTGCCCCTTGAGCTCCGACAGCAGCGTGACCTTGGAGTCGCGCGGCACCACGATGCCGTTGCCGCTGCCCAGCGTGCTGCCCGACAGCACGGTGATGAACACGCTGCGCTTGCCCGCCTTCAGGAAGGCCGCGCCGTTGTTGGAACCGGGGAAGTCGGCCATCGAGCCGATGTCCAGCTTGTCCGCGACCATCTCGTTGGTCAGCGGCGCGCCGGAGGTGAAGTTCTTCCACTGGATGTCGTAGCTGACGTCCTTGTACCGGCCGTCGCGCGGCAGGTACTTCTCCAGCAGCTTCAGCTCGCGGATCAGCAAACCGCCGGTGGCGCAGTTGATCGTCGTGTCCTGCGTGCCGATGGCCACGCGGATGGTCTCGGCCGACGCGCCGGCGGTGACGCCGGCGAGGATGACCGCCAGCACGGCGGCGCTCAGGGATCGGATGGGGTTCACGGGCTCTCCAGGGTCAACGCAGCAGGTAGGGGATGTCGACGCGCACCGCGCCGGTCGGGCAGTCCTTCTCGCAGGGCATGCAGTACCAGCACTCGTCGAACTTCATGTAGGCCGCGCCCTTGACCAGGTCGATGGCCAGGACGTCGAGCGGGCACACGTCCACGCAGACGGTGCAGCCCTTGTCGGCGATGCACTTGTCGGCGTCCACGGTGACGGGAACGGCGCTCGGATGGAACGCCAGGGGAGCGATGGCAGTCATGCGGGAAGGGCCTCGGCGGGAGTGGCGATGCGCAGGTGCCGGTACGCGTGGCGCTCGGCATCGGCGATGGGGACGATGTAGGGCTCGATGGCGCGCTTGAAGCTGACCATCTCGCCGCGTTCGTCTTTCTTCAGCTGCGCGTGGCAGAACCAGTTCGCGTCGTCGCGCTCGGGGAAGTCGACGCGCGCGTGGTACAGGCCCCAGCGGCTCTCGGTGCGGTACAGCGAGGCCCGCGCCGCCATCTCCGCGCAGTCGCGGATCGCGTGCACCTCCAGCGCCCGCATCAGCTCGTGCGGCTCGCGCGCCTTCAGGCGCGACAGGTCCTCGCGGATCGCCTCGAAGCGCTCCAGGCCGATCGCCATCTTGCGGGTCACCTTCGGCGGCTGCAGGTAGTCGTTGACCATGCGGCGCAGCTTGTATTCGACCTGGTTGGGCGGCAGGCCGTCCTCGCGCAGCAGCGGCGCCCAGACGCGGCGGCGCTCGTCCTCGACCTGGCCCGCGTCGACCGCGGCGAAGTCGTGCCCGGCGCTGAAGCGCGCGCTGCTCTCGCCGGCCAGCTTGCCGTAGACGAAGGCGCCCAGCATGTAGTTGTGCGGCACGCAGGCCATGTCGCCGGCCGCATGCAGGCCCGGCACCGTCGTGCGCGCGTGCTCGTCCACCCAGACGCCGGAGGCCGAGTGTCCGCTGCACAGGCCGATCTCGGAGATGTGCATCTCGACCATGCGCTCGCGGTAGTCGGTGCCGCGCCCGGCGTGGAAGCGGCCCCGGCTGGGCCGCTCGTTGGTGTGCAGGATGGTCTCGATGGCGGCGATCGTCTCCTCGGCCAGGTGGTCGAGCTTGAGGAACACCGGGCCCTTGCCGCCCTGCAGCTCCTGATAGAACTCCCACATCATCTGGCCGCTCCAGTAGTCGCACTCGATGAAGCGCTGGCCCTCGGCGTTGGTCGTGTAGCCGCCGAAGGGGCCGGTGACGTAGGCGCAGGCGGGGCCGTTGTAGTCCTTGATCAGCGGGTTGATCTGGAAGCACTCCAGCCCCGAGAGCTCTGCCCCCGCGTGGTACGCCATCGCGTAGCCGTCGCCTGCGTTGGTCGGGTTCTCGTAGGTCCCGAACAGGTAGCCCGAGGCCGGCAGCCCCAGCCGGCCCGCCGCGCCGCAGCTCAGCACCACGGCCTTGGCGCGGATGACGTGGAAGTCGGCGGTGCGGCAATCGAAGCCCATCACGCCGCAGACGCGGCCGTCGGCGGCGGTGAGCAGCCGGGTCGCGACCAGCCGGTTGGTGACCTCGACCCGGGTGCGCTTGAGCTGCCGGTACAGCACCTTCTTGATGTCGTGCCCTTCCGGCATCGGCAGCACGTAGCTGCCCATGTGGTGCACCTTCTTGACGGCGTAGTCGCCGGTCTCGTCCTTCTCGAAGCGCACGCCCCAGCGGTCGAGCTCCTCGATCATCGCGAAGCTGTCGCGGGCATAGGCCATCACCGTCTTCTGGTTGACGATGCCGTCGTTGGCCAGCGTGATCTCGCGCACGTACTGCTCGGGCGTCGCGTGGCCGGGGATGATGGCGTTGTTCAGGCCGTCCATGCCCATCGAGATCGCGCCGCTGCGCTTGACGTTGGCCTTGTCCAGCAGCAGCACGCGCAGCGACGGATCGGCCTGCTTGGCCTTGACCGCGGCCATCGGTCCGGCGGTGCCGCCGCCGACGACGACCACGTCGTATTCATGCTCGAAGGTCTGCATCTCAGCGCTCCTGGCGGTGACGGTCCACGCGCAGCCGGTACTGGAAGGCGTCGGCGCGGAAGTGGAGGTATTCGAAGTCGATCGGCGTGCCGCTTGCGTCGTGCGTGAGCCGCTCGATGCGCAGCACCGGCGCGCCCTCGCCGATGCCCAGCGTCGCGGCCAGCTCGGCGTCGGCCAGGGTCGCGTCGATCTTCAGGTCGGCATGGCCCAACGGCAGGCCGCATTCGTTCTCGAGGATCAGGAAGATGTCGCGGGTGACGAGGTCGGCCTGCGCCAGCCGCTTGCCGATCGCCGCCGGCACGTAGGTGATCTCCAGCGACACCGGCTCGCGGTTGAGCAGCCGCACGCGGCGGATCTCGGCGACCGGGGCTCCCTCGGCCAGGTTCAGGCGGGCGGCGACCTCGCGATCGGCGTCGAGGAAGCGCAGGCCCTGCAGCTGGTTGAGCACCTCGTAGCCCATCGCCGACATCGATTCGGCGAAGCCCATCAGGCTGCTGACGTTCTGGAAGGCCTTGGGCCGCGAGACGAAGCTGCCCTTGCCCTGCAGCGTGTAGATCAGCCCCTCGCGCTGCAGCGCGGCCAGCGCCTGGCGCAGCGTGATGCGGCTGACGCCGAAGGCCACGCCGAGTTCGCTCTCGGACGGGAGCTGCGACAGCGGCGGGTAGCTGCCGTCGAGGATCCGGCCGCGCAGGATCTCCTTGATCCGCGCGTGCAGCGGCGCGCTGGGCAGCGCGATGAGTTCAGCGGAGGAAGAGGGAACGTGCATCCCGGAGCCACCTGTTATGACGAGTGGCTCGCAGCGTAGACAGGCGTCCGCGCGGCGCGAAGTTGGATTCGCGCATATCGATATCGGGTGGATGCCGCGATGGGCATCCCGCGGGTCGGGCTCAGCGCGCCAGCTCGACCCGCCGCGCGTTCAGGCCGTCCGACACGATGAACTCGAAGCGGCCGCCGGCCGGCAGCGCCTGCGTGTCCAGCGTCGCCTCGCCGCCTTCCAGGTCCTGCGCCAGGTTCAGGCGTCGCGTGCCGTCGGTCCAGGTCACGGTCAGGAACGGCGCGGCCTGCGCGTGCCATCGCACCGACGCCTCGCCGGCGGCTTCCGTCATCCGGACCTGCGCGCCCGCCACGCCGGAGGTCCCTCCGGCGGGCACGGCGCGCCTGGTGCGCCCGCCGTTCGCCCGGGACGGCGTCGGCACCTGCCGCAGCATCACGCCGTCACGAAGGACGCTGATGCTGGCGATGGCATCGGCCCTGGGCACGATCGCGCTGAAGTGCCGCACGTCGTCGCGATGCCCCAGCGACCGGGCGGTGAACGCGACATCCCGGATCTCGCCGCTCGTCGTCTGCACGCGCAGCAGGTACGGGCCGGCCGACGCGTCCGGCTTGGCGAACAGCGCCTTCACCGGACTGAACTCGACCTGGCCGTCCCGCAGGAGCCCGCTGATCAGCAGCACCTCCCGCGCGGCCTTCTCGACGCTTGCCGTCATCCCGGCCGCGGTGGATGCCGACGCGCCGGCCGCCACGCCGCCGCGCCCGCCCGTCACGTGGCGCTGCATCTTGCGGTAGTGATAGTCCGAGAACACCGTTCCGTCGCAATAGCTCATGACATCGTGGCGATCGGTCGGGCGTGGGTCGTGGAAGCGCTTCGTGTCCGACAGGTAGCTCCAGACATGTCGCCCCGGCTTTCCCAGGTTGGCATTGGGATACGGGTAGTCGGCATTCAGCGAGCCGGCGCCGCCGCACGGGGCGTGGTCCAGCGAGAAGTTGTGACCCAGTTCGTGCACGACCGTGTCGCGCACCGCGTCCGGATGGTCCGGCCGGTCCGCGATGACCGCGGCGTTCCCCGGCCAGAAGGCGACGCCCGTGTCACCGCGGTTGCTTTCCTTGGGAAGGAAGCCGACGTAGTGATCCTGGCTCGTCGCGCCCTCGATGTGTCGCAGCTCTTCCATCTCGACCAGGACCTGGTCGAAGGCGCGCCTCCATGCCGTTCCGTCGGTCGGCAGCGTCTTCACCTTGCCCGACACGAAGACCGGACGCGATGTCGACGTCACCGTCGACACCGGAAACAGCGCCTGCAGACGCGCGGTCAACGCCGCCATGTCCGCCGGCGTCCGGCCCGTCGCGCCGCCGAGACGCACCGGGATGGGCACGAGCCGCATCGGCCCGGCGACGCCCACCCGCGGCGTGAAGCTCCGCGCGGGGAGGCCGGCGATGGTGACCGTCACCCTCAGGCCCGGCTTCACCAGCTCCGCCGGGATGGTGACGCTGTAGGCGTCAAGGAGGGTCTGCGTCTCCGACACCGTCATGGGCAGCAGGTCATACAGCGGCTTGCTCAGTGCCAGTTCCCGGCTGCCGCCGTCGATGGTGTTGTCGATGCGCACGCTCGCGGCCCGATGGGAGCCGTCCCGGTCCGCCGTCGTCACATTGACCTTCAGCAGCACCGCCTTGTCGGCCACCAGCTCCAGGTCGCCGTCGGCGCTGTCGTACAGCATGGTCTGCGCGAACTGCACGGACGCCATCATCAGGTTCGGTCTCGTGTAGACGAGGTACGAGGACGTGATGTCGTTGAAGCCGATGTCAACGAGCTTCCTGACGTTCTCGGTCAGCTGGACCGAGCGACCGCGATGGTTGGCGTGTTCGAACAGCTCGACGACGAGGCCCGCCGGAACGCGGACCGAGGAGATCGCGTCGTTCCACCTGGGGCCGACCCAAGGGTTGCTGTGCCTCCCGCACAGGGCGAGGTCTTCGTAATGCGGGTGCGCGAAGAAGCAGGGTTCCGAGCCCGCCGCCGCGTCGGTGGCCGCGAACGCCGCGAGTAGGAGGAACGACGTCGCCACCGGAGGGCGACGGAGGAGATGCCGACGGCGTGTCGTGAAGAGGCGCATGCGGGACGATCGTTGTTGCGGGGCCGGCATCGATGCCGAGCCGCGTCAGTGACACGCCGGTGGCCAGGCATCGCCGGCTTTGCGATGACACCGATCGGGGAAAGTCGCCCGCCGCGCGCCCCATGAACGACAACGGGGAACCGGACGTTCCCGCCCGATTCCCCGAAGGTCATGCGCCCGCGAGGGCGCACGGTGACGCTCAGCGCGCCAGTTCGATCCGCTGCGCGTTCAGGCCATCCGACACGATGAACTCGAAGCGGCCGCCGGCCGGCAGCTCATGCGTGTCCAGCGTCGCCTCGCCGCCCTGCAGGTCTTGCGCCAGGTTCAGGCGCCGCGTGCCGTCGGTCCAGGTCACGCTCAGGAACGGCGTCGCCTCCGCGTCCCAGCGCAGCACCGCCTTGCCGCCGGCCTCGCTCAGGCGCACCAGCGCGCGGCTCGCGCCGCTGGCCAGGGCCTTCTGGCGCGCGTTGCTCACCCGCGCCTGTGCCTGGCCCAGCGTCGCGCCGTCGCGCAGCACGCTGATGCTGGCGATGTTGTCCAGCTTGGGCACCAGCACGCTGAAGTGCAGCAGCTCGCCGTCATGGTCCAGCGCCTGCGCGGTGAACGCGACCTCCTTGACGTCGCCCGTCACCGTCTGCACGCGCAGCACGTACGGGCCGCCGGCCGCGTCGGGCTTGGCCACCAGCGTCTTGACCGGGTTGATCTCGACTTGCTTGCCGCGGATGCTGCCGCTGACCAGCAGCACGTCCTGCGGCGACACCTTGGCATCGCCGTCCGACGAGGCCGCGGCGCCCTTGACCTGCGCGGCCGCGGCGTCGCCCGGCGTCAGGAAGGTCTGCATCAGGCGGTAGTTGTAGTCGGAGAACACCGTGCCGCCGCAGTAGCTCATGATGTCGTGGCGGTCGGTCGGACGCGGGTCGTAGAACGTGTTGGTGTCCGACAGGTAGCTCCAGATGTAGCGGCCCGGCTTGCCCAGGTTGGCATCGGGGTACGGGTACTTCGGATCCGGCGAGCCGGCGCCGCCGCAGGCCGCGTGCGGCAGCGAGAAGTTGTGGCCCAGCTCGTGCGCCACGACGTCGCGCACGGTGTCCGGATTGCTCGGCATGTCGAAGCCGACGGCCGAGGTGCCCGGCACGTAGCCCAGGCCCGCCAGGCCCCAGGTGCGCTTGGGGATGAAGCCGAAGTAGTAGTCCTGGCGACCGGCGCCCTCGATGCGGTGCAGGTCGTTGAGCTCGCCCAGGATCTTGCCGAACGCGTCGCTCCATTGCGCGTCGGTGGCCGGCAGCGAGGTCACCTTGGCCGACACGAAGGTCGGGTGCGAGCGCAGCGTCACCGACGACACCGGGAACAGCGCGCGCAGGTGCGCGCTCTGGTCGACCGGCAACTGGCCGGTGGTGCCGGCGATCTTCACCGGGATCGGCACGAAGCGCATCGCCACGCCGCCGCCCACGCGCGGCGTGAAGCTCTGCGCCGCGGCGCCGGCGACGTTGACCGTCACCTTCAGGCCGCTCTTGACCAACTCCGCCGGCACGCTGACGCTGTAGGCGTCGTCGAAGGACTGCGTCTCCGACACCGTCGTGGGCAGGCCGCGGCGCGGCGCGCTCAGCACCAGGTCGCGGCTGCTGCCGTCCAGCGTGTTGTCGATGCGCACGGTGGCCGTCGGCGCGGCGGTGCCGGCCGGGGCGGTCACGTTGACCTTCAGCAGCGTCGGCTTGTTGGCCACCAGCACCAGCTGGCTGTCGCTGCTGCCGTACAGCATGGACTGCGCGAACTGCACCGAGGCCAGCGTCACCTTCGCGGCGGCCGGCGGCGTCGTGATCTTCAGCGACGAGGTGGCGTCGTTGAAGCCGGCGCCGACCAGGTTGGCGTTGTCCGCGCTCAGCGTGATCGAGCGGCCGCCGTAGTTGATGTCGGCGAAGAGCTGCACCTTGAAGCCGGCCGGCACCCGGACCGACGACACGCGGTCGTTCCAGGCGTTGCCGATCCAGGCGGAGCTCGCGCTCAGGCAGGTGCTGGCGCCGCCGTAGTTCACGTGCTCGTAGAAGCAGACCTGCGTCGCCGCGGCGGCCGCGGTGCCGGAGACCGCGCCGGTGGCGCCGGTCTGGCGGCCCGCCGCGACCGCGGGATCGTTGGCGTCGCCGCCGCCGCAACCGGCGAGCACGCCGGCCAGCGCCAGCGACAGGGCGAGCGGATGCAGACGAGGGGCGCCGCCCGGGCGCCTCGTGGTGATCGACATGGAGAGTCCTTCCTTGGAAGTTCGGGTGTGGGGTGCTTGGGGAGGCGGCGGATTATTCGGAGCGCTCCTCGCACGGCCTGCAACCGGCGGCGCCGATTCGTAAGCACGCGAACGCGGCTTTGCGCCTTCGGCGCTTCACAAGACAGACAAACGGCGCAACCGCTTGCAACGCCCGGTTGCACTGGATACGAAACCGCTGTCGCCGATTCAGGGGAGATGCTTGAAAGCGGTTTCAAGAAACCCACAGAATCGCCGCGGACCCCCACCGATCGGCCGGATGTCCCGGCCGGGTCCGCACTTCAAGGGAGCCTGTCATGTCATTGCCCATCCCGTTCACCCGCCCTGCCCTGATCGCCGCGCTGGCCCTGTGCGGCGTCGCTGGCGGCGCGCTCGCGCAGACCAAGGTCGTCGGCTACATCCCGTCGTACAAGGGCCTGCGCGCGGTCGCCGACCGGACCGACTTGAGCAAGCTCACCCACCTGAACCTCGCCTTCGCGAATCCGTCGGCCAGCGGCAGCTTCCTCAGCGGCGGCAATCCGACCTGCATGGAATCGGCCAGCGGCGCCGACATCGGCTACGTCGTGCAGAAGGCGCATGCGGCCGGCGTGAAGGTGCTGGTGTCGGTCGCGGGCGGTGTGATCCCGGGCTGCTCGGGCAACTGGCAGGGGCTGCTGCAGCCCGGCAGCCGCGCGGCGACGATCAACGGCCTGGCGCAGTTCGTGAACACCTTCGGGTTGGATGGGGTCGATGTCGACCTCGAGGGCGCGCTGCTGACCGCGATCGACCAGGCGGGCAACTACACGCCGTTCATCCAGGGCCTGCGCGGCGCGTTGCCCGGCAAGCTGGTCACCGCGGCGACGGCGACCTATGAGGGCGGGATGATCCCCGTGTCCTCGCTGCCGCATTTCGACTTCGTGACGATCATGGCCTACGACGCGGTCGGGCCGAGCTGGGGGCAGGTCGGCACCGAGCATTCGCCGCTGTCGCTGGCGCAAAGCAATGTCGCGACCTGGCAGGCGCGCGGGCTGTCCAAGGACAAGCTGGTGCTGGGCGTGCCGTTCTACGGCTACGGTTTCAACGGCTACGCGTCGGACTACGGGTTCAACGACATCGTCAACCAGTTCGGCGCGGCGGCCGCGCAGAAGGACCTGATCGGCACGCTGTGCGCGAGCTGCGGCTACATCACCTACAACGGCATCCCGACGATCAAGGCCAAGACGCGGCTGGCGCTGCAGCAGGGCTCGGGCGTGATGATCTGGGAGCTGTCGCAGGACGCGGCCGGCGCCAACAGCCTGCTCGGCGCGATCCGCGCGGAGATCGGCGGCACCACGCCGCCGCCGTCCGGGCAACTGATCGAGGCCGAGAACTACAGCAACCAGAACGGCGTGCAGACCGAGGCCTGCAGCGAAGGCGGCCGCAACGTCGGCTGGATCGACGCCGGCGACTGGATGGTCTACGGCAACGTCAACTTCCCGACGAGCGGCAGCTACCGCGTCGAGTACCGCGTGGCGAGCCCGAGCGGGTCGCGGCTGTCGCTGGACCTGAACGGCGGCAGCATCCAGCTCGGCCAGGTGGCGATCCCGGCCACCGGCGGCTGGCAGAACTGGACGACGGTGTCCCACACCGTGACGGTGAACGCGGGGACGTACAACCTCGGCGTCTACGCGCAGGCCGGTGGGTGGAATCTGAACTGGGTGCGGGTAACGAAGCTGTGAGGGCTGCGTCGCCTACCCGTCCCCTCATTCGTGATCCGACAAGCGGGTCGGCCAGCCGGCGGGAATGAGCTTGCCGTTGAATCGGACCATCCACTTCGGGTCGAAGACGCGAAGTGGATAGATCACCAGGCCGTTCTCGACGACGGAGATCTGCACTGGAAGCAAGTCTGGCTCCGCCTCGACGAGCAGCTCGATCTCGTGACCGGGAGACATCCAGATCTCCTGGCACAGCATCTCCAGGAAGATGAGCATCGGCTTGTCCGTCTCGTTCTTGAAATGGCCGATGGAGATCAGGTTGCCAGGCTCCGTGGCGACATCCGCCTTGTCCTGTGAACCGTCGGGCTTGCCGCCGCGAAAGAAATCGAAAAACGCCATGGGTGCATCACCAGCGCCGCGGTCACCCGGCCGCGCGCTGGATCTCCGTCTTGCAGAAGTGGATGGCCGCGGCGAGCGGCCCCGGATCCCGTGCCAGGTCGTCCGGCCGGCCGTCGACATACGCGGCGGCCGCGCGCGCCATGACGGCCGCGTGGTTCGGCGGCAGGCGGTCGATCGCCCACGCCGCCGCCGCGTCCTTGGACGCGATCCCGCCGGTGCACACGCTGTACCAGATGCGCGCCAGCGCCAGCACCACCGTCTGCTCGTCGCCTTCCCAGTCGGCGGGCTCGTTCCATTGCGCGATCGTGTCGAGCAAGGCGCGCCGGAAGTCGGCCGGCGGCACTGGCTCGAAGAGGACCGCGGCCTCGGGCCCGTGCAGGCAGGCGCTGTGTTGCCGCAGCTTCGTGATCAGGATCGCGAGGTCGGGGTCGGTCATCCCGGGCTCGAATCGCCCGGCCTCGATGTCCTCGCGCAGCCATTCGCCGAACTGCATCTCGCGCCGCGCGGGATGGCGCCACGGCACCACCTCGTCCCGCGCGACGACGGTCACCTCCAGGGGACGGCGTTCATCCGAGTTCAGCGGCGGCGCCGAGTGCGCCAGCAGCTCCCGCATCAGCGCCTCCCGGGTCGCGTCCGTCATCGGCGCGGCCACCGTGACCATCAGGTCCAGGTCGCTCTGCGGCTTGAGGCCGCCCGCCATCGCCGAGCCGTAGAGGTGCACGGCGACGAGGTCCGCGCCCAGGTGGCGCGTCAGCACCGCCTGGACGTCTGCGAGTTGGGCCTCGGTATTGGCGTCGGTGTTGGCGTCGGTGTGGATCACATGTCCCTGCCGTTGAAATGGGTCACCGGGATGCTCTCCAGGTCGATGCCCTCGAGACAGCGGACGTTGATCGCCGCCATCGCGTTGCCCTTCGGATCGGTCCCGTCGGCATAGGGATGGATGCCGCATTCCGGGCAGAAGCGGTGCTTGATCATGTGGCGGTTGAACTCGTAGACCTTCGCCGCCGCCTCGTCGGTCAGCAGCCGGAACTGTGCCTTCGGCACGAACCACAGCAGCGAGCCCTTGCGCTGGCAGATCGAGCAGTTGCACGCCATCGCGCCGTCGATCTCCCCGTCCACCTCATAGGCCACGCGTCCGCAGTGGCAGCTTCCCTTGAACGTCGTCATGCCGTCTCCTACCTTGCGTAGTGTCTGGAAGCCGGCGACCTTACCTCACCGGCCTTCCGACAGGCGGATGTCACAACCGCTCCCGCCATCCCGTCTTACCGGTGTCGGCGCCGATTCCCCGCGCCGGCCAACCCCCAGGAGTCAGCAATGAAAGTCGTCGTCATCGGTGGAACCGGCCTGATCGGTTCCAAGCTCGTCGCCCGCCTGCAAGCCGCCGGCCATGAGGTCGTCGTCGGATCGCCCTCGACCGGCATCGACACGCTCACCGGCGCCGGCCTCGACGCCGCGCTCGCCGGCGCCAGCGTCGTCGTCGACGTCGCCAACTCGCCGTCCTTCGAGGACCAGGCCGTCATGGACCTCTTCACCACCTCCGGCCGCAACCTGCTGGCCGCCGAGGCCCGGGCTGGCGTCCGCCACCACGTCGCGCTGTCGGTGGTGGGCACCGACCGGCTGCTGGCCAGCGGCTACTTCCGCGCCAAGCAGGCGCAGGAAGACCTGATCCGGGCGTCCGGCCTGCCCTTCACCATCGTGCACGCGACGCAGTTCTTCGAGTTCTGCGGCGGCATCGCGCAGTCGTCGACCGAGGGCGGCCTGATCCGTCTCCCGACGGCGCCGATCCAGCCGATCGCCTCCGACGACGTCGCCGACGCCATGGCCGACGCGGCCCTGGGCCAGCCGCTCAACGGGACGCGCGAGATCGCCGGCCCCGAACGGTTCCGGATCGACGAACTGGTCGCGTTGTGGATCGACGCCAGGAAGGATCCGCGCCGCGTGCAGGGCGATCCCGCCGCGCTGTACTTCGGCGCCAGGCTGGACGACACGACGCTGGTGCCCACGACGGGCGTCACGCCGTGGCTGGGCCAGGTGTCCTTCCGGGACTGGCTGGCGACGCAGCCGGCCTGAGCGGCCGCCCTTACTTGAGCATCAGCTCGACGTCCTGCCCCGGATCGCCGCAGCCGTCCAGCCGCACGCGCAGGAACTCGAGGTCCAGGCGCACGTGCTCGACCAGCTCGGGCACCGCCAGCGTCAGGGCCTCGATCCGGTCGAGGCCCGCGTCGCAGGCGTCGGCGATGACCTCGGCCAGGTGCAGGATCGCCGCGAGCATCGAGAACGGCCGCACCTCCAGCGGCGCGTTGGCGTCCTTGAAGGCCTCGACCAGGTCGGCCGGGAAGTGCCAGTGCTCGGCCAGCGCCGCCGTCACGTCGGCGTGGGTGCAGCCGAAGCGGTGCATCTCCAGCGAGAACCGGCTGCCCGGCTCCGCCGCGTGGGCCTCGACGTCGGCGACCTGCGCCGCCTCGGACATCGCCATCATCAGCTGCCCGGTGCGCAGCATCAGCCCGGCGAGGTAGGCGGTGTCCGTGTCGCCGCGCAGCAGCGTGGCCAGCAGCCGCGCGTAGCCGGCCGTGCGCACGCTGTGGCGCCAGAAGCGCTGGCGGTCCAGGCCCTTCACCTCGGGGAAGCTGGCCGAGATGCTGGCCGCCATCGCCAGGTTGCGCAGCGTCTCCAGCCCCAGCGCCATCGCCGCGTCCTGCAGCGTGCCGATCGAGTGCGACGGGCTGTAGCGCGCCGAGTTGGCCAGCCGCAGCACCTTGGCCGCCAGCGTGGAGTCCTTGCCGATCAGCTCGGCGATCTGGCCGAGCGAGACCCCGTCGTCATCGAGGCTGCGCAGCAGCTTGCGCCCGACCTCGGGCATCACGGGAAGGCTGGCATGCCCTCCGAAGAATCGCTCCGCGCTGGAGCTGACAGGGGTCACCGGGGTCATGCGGGCGATCGTCACGGCGTGCCTCCTTGTGCCTGTTGGGCGGCAGTGGAGGCGAGTCTATGACGCTCAGCGGCAGCGCGCCAGCGCCAGCAGCGCCACCCGGTCCCGCAGGCCGATCCGGTAGCCCTGGACCGTCAGGATGTCGCGATCGGCCAGTTGCCGCAGCGTCCGGGACAGCGTCTCCGGCGTGATCGACAGCCGCGCCGCCACGTCGCGCTTGCGCTCGGCCAGCCGCACCTCGGCCGCGCCGCCGGCCTGCGCCAGCAGCCACGCGGCCACCCGGCCGGTCGCGTCCTTGGTCGTCAGCGCGGTGATCGCCGCCCGCGCGTCGCCCAGCCCCGCCGACACCGCCCGCACCAGCGCCTCCAGCACCAGCGGCTGGGTGCGCAGCCACAGCAGCGCCACCGGCATCGGCCACTCCATCACCAGCGCCGACGCCGACACGACCCGCGCGTCCTCCTCGTGGCGCCCCTCCAGCCAGGCGGTGTGCAGGTCCAGCCAGGCCGGGCCGGTCAGCGGCGCGCGCGCGACCAGCCTGCCCTCGCACAGCGCCAGCATCGACACCGCCGCGTCGCCGCGGTGCATCGCCAGCTCGCCCGCCTTCCAGCGCCGCAGCCGCGTCATGCTGCCCAGCGCGGCCCAGCTGTCGGCGTCCAGCAGCACGTCGCCCAGCAGCGCGCGCCAGGGCACGGGATGGGCGGGACCGGGGACCAGGGCGCCCGCGGGCGCGGGGAAAGCCGCCCCGGGGGCGGCATGCACGGGAACGCCGCAGGCGGCTTCGGCGGGATCGGACGTCAAGGGGGCGCTCACGGCAGTCTCGGAAATCGGGGAAGCCGGACTGTCGCGGCACTCGCCGGAAATTGCCTTGAGGCTGGTCAACATCCCTTCACTCTTTCCGCCCCATCGCTCGATGGAGGGAGGGCCGACAGCCTCGTGTCAGCCAAGGCAGGCGCGCGCGGGTTGCAGCCGCAATCAGCGGATCAGCAGCGCGCGGAAGTCGTTGACGTTGGTCTGCGTCGGCCCGGTGACCAGCAGGTCGCCGAGCGCCTCGAACAGCGCGTAGCCGTTGTTGGCGGCGAGCATCTCGGCCGGCTTCAGGCCCAGCGCGCGGGCGCGCCGCAGCGTGCTGGGGCTGAGGAAGGCGCCGGCGTTGTCCTCGACGCCGTCGATGCCGTCGGTGTCCGCGGCCAGGCCCCAGATGCCGTCCTCCCCGTCGAGCGCGATCGCGCAGCCGAGCACGAATTCCCCGGCGCGGCCGCCGCGGCCGGGCTGCGGCACCAGCGTCACCGTCGTCTCGCCGGCGGACAGGATCAGGCAGGGCCGGGCGAAGGGCTCGCCGTGGCGCGCCACCGAGCGGGCCAGCGCCGCGTGCACCCGGCCGACCTCGCGGGACTCGCCCTCGATCTCGTCGGACAGCACGTGGGCGACGAGGCCGAGCGCGCGCGCCGCATCGGCCGCGGCCAGCAGGCTCTGGCGCGGCGCCGCGATGATGCGCTGTTCATGGCCGTCGAAGCAGGCGTCGCCGGGCTTGGGCGTCTCCCACTCGCCGCGCCCGAGCGCGTCGACCGCCACCTGCGGCAGCGCGATCCGGTAGCGGCGGCAGATCGCCAGCGCGTCGGCGCAGGTCGTCGCGTCGGGCACGGTCGGGCCGGAGGCGATCACCTGCGGGTCGTCGCCGGGGACGTCGGAGATCATCAGCGTCAGCACCTTCGCCGGCGCGCAGGCCGCGGCCAGCCGGCCGCCCTTGATCGCGCTGAGGTGCTTGCGCACGCAGTTCATCTCGCCGATGTTGGCGCCGCTGGCCAGCAGCGCGCGGTTCACCGCCTGCTTGTCGGCCAGCGTCAGCCCCGGCGCCGGCAACGGCATCAACGCCGAGCCGCCGCCGGAGATCAGGCAGATCACCTGGTCGTCGGCCGTGGGGTTGAAGTCGCGCACCAGCTGCAGCATCCGGGCCGCGGCGCGCTCGCCGGCGGCGTCGGGCACCGGGTGCGCGGCCTCGACGATCTCCAGGCGCCGGGGCACGTAGCCCGGCGGCATGTGCCCGTAGCGCGTGATCACCAGCCCCGTCAGCGGCGCGTTCCCCGGCCAGGCCGCCTCCAGCGCCTGCGCCATCGACCCGCCGCCCTTGCCCGCGCCGATCACCAGCGTGCGGCCGCGCGGGACCGGCGGCAGGTGGCCGGCGAGGATCTTTCCCGGCAGCGCCCGGTCCACCGCGACGCGGTAGAGATGCGTCAGCAGCGCGCGGGGGTCGTCGAGGAGGGACGCGGCATCCGCGGCCGCCGGGGCGTGATCGTGGGGCTGGCTCATGGCAGGCGATTGTGGGGCGGCCGGGCCGCGCCCGGGGCGCCCGCGCACGGGACCCCCCGGCGCGGGCGGTCAGGGATCGGGCCTTCGCGACCTCAGGCGTTCGCCGCGCCCAGCTCGTGGTTGCCCATCAGCTCCAGCGCCTTGACCAGCGCCGAGTGGTCCAGCTGGTCCCAGCCCTGCGCCGCGGCCGCCTGCATCAGCTGCGCGGTGCCCGCGGTGTTGGGCAGCGCCAGGCCCATCGCCTTGGCGCTCTGCAGCGCGAGGTTCAGGTCCTTCTGGTGCAGCGCGATGCGGAAGCCCGGGTTGAAGGTGCGCTTGATCATCCGCTCGCCATGGACCTCGAGGATGCGGCTGGCGGCGAAGCCGCCCATCAGCGCCTCGCGCACCTTGGCCGGATCGGCGCCGGCCTTGGCGGCGAAGACCAGTGCCTCGCCGACGGCGGCGATGTTCAGCGCCACGATGATCTGGTTGGCGACCTTGGTCGTCTGGCCGGCGCCCGCGCCGCCCACCAGGGTGATGTTCTTGCCCATCAGCTGGAACAGCGGCTGGATGCGCTCGAAGGTGGCCGCCCGGCCGCCCACCATGATCGACAGCGTGCCGGCCTTCGCGCCGACCTCGCCGCCGGAGACCGGCGCGTCCAGCCACTCGGCGCCGAGCGCCTCGATCCGCGCCGCGAAGTCCTTGGTCGCCATCGGCGAGATGGAGCTCATGTCCACCACCGTCTTGCCCGCGCCCCGGCCCTCGGCGAAGGCGGCGGCGACGCCGTCCGCGCCGAACAGCACGCGCTCGACGTCGGGCGTGTCCGGCACCATCGTGAAGATCACGTCGGCCTGGCGGGCGACCTCCGCGGCGCTGGCGCAGACGGTGGCGCCGGCGGCGGTCACGTCCTCGCGGACCTGGCTGCGGGTGTGGACGAACAGCGCGTGTCCGCCCTGCGCGAGGCGGACCGCCATCGGCGCGCCCATGATGCCCAGGCCGATGAAGCCGATCTTGATGCTCATGTCAGGAACTCCTGTCTTTCAATCTCTGTACTTGTCGCGCAGCGCCTGCGTGGCCGAGCGGAACACGCCCAGGTCGCTGCCGACGGCGACGAAGGTCGCGCCCATGTCGAGGTAGCGGCGCGCGTCGGCCTCGACCGGCGCGAGGATGCCGACCGGCTTCCCGGCGGCCTTGCACGCCTCGAAGATCGCCGCCATCGCGGCCTGCACGTCCGGATGGCTGGGGTTGCCGAGCTGGCCGTAGCCAGCCGCCAGGTCCTGCGGGCCGATGAACACGGCGTCGATGCCGTCCACCGCCGCGATCTCGGCGACCGCGGCCACGCCGGCCGGACTCTCGATCTGCACGATCACCGCGACGTTGTCGTTGATGCCCTGGAAGTAGCCCGGCACCGTGCCGTAGCGGTTGTTGCGCTGCGCGACCGACACGCCGCGGAAACCCTGCGGCGGATAACGCGTGGCCTGCACCGCGTAGCGCGCCTGCTCGGCGGACTCGACGAAGGGGATCAGCAGGTTGGAGAAGCCCGCGTCCATCAGCCGCTTGATCTCGACGGCGTGGTTGGTGCTCGGCCGCACGACCGGCGCGCTGACGCTGTCCTTGAGCGCCATCAGCTGCGGCACGAAGCTGTTGACGTCGTTGGGCGAGTGCTCGCCGTCCAGCAGCAGCCAGTCGAAGCCGGCCAGGCCCAGCACCTCGGTGCTGATCGGGCTGGCCAGCGAGCACCAGCAGCCGATCAGCCGCTCGCCCGCGATCAGGCGCTGTCGCAGCGTGTTGGGGAAGGCGGAGTAAGGCGTGGTCGGCGTCGGCATGACGGGGCTCCTGGGTGCGGGCTTTTCGGGCGTCGGGGGAAGGTCAATCGAGCTTGAGCCCGCTCTTGCTCACCACGCCCGCCCACTTCTTGCGCTCGGCGTTGAAGAAGGTGTCCATCTCGGCGGCGTTCATCGTGCTGACCTCGGCGCCCTGCGCGGCCAGGCGGGCGCGGACGTCGGGCGTGCGGATGATGGCGATCAGCGCGGCCGACAGCTTGTCGATGTGGGCCTTGGGCATGTTGGCCGGGGCCAGGATGCCCTGCCAGGTGCCGGACTCGAAGCCGGTGGCGCCCTGCTCGGCCAGCGTGGGCACGTTGGGCAGCAGCGGCACGCGGGTCGACTTGCTGACGCCGATGACCTTGAGCTTGTTCTGCTGCACGAAGGGCAGCGTGGCCAGCATGCCGTTCATCAGCACCTGCGTCTGGCCGGCGATCGTGTCGGTGACCGCCTGCGAGCCGCCCTTGTACGGGATGTACTCCCACTTCGCGCCGGTCAGGCTGGCGACCTGGTAGCCGGCCAGGTGCGGCGCGCTGCCCATCGCGGTGACGGCGAAGTCGATCTTGGACTTCTTGGACAGCTCGACCAGTTCCTTCAGGTTGTTGGCCGGCACCGACGGATGCACGACCAGCATGTGCGGCGAGTACGCCAGCATCGCCACGCCCTTCAGGTCCTTGGACGGGTCGAACGGCAGCTTGGTGTACAGCGACGGGCTGATGGCCAGCGCGCTGACGTCGCACAGCATGATCGTGTAGCCGTCACCCGCCTTGGCCGTCTGGTCGGCGCCCATGTTGCCGCTGGCGCCGGGCTTGTTCTCGACGATGACGGTCTGCTTGAGCTGCTCCGACAGCAGCGGCGACAGGATGCGCGCGATGATGTCCGAGGAGCCGCCCGGCGTGTACGGGACGATGATCTTGAGCGGCTTGCTGGGCCAGGGGGCCTCGGCGAAGGCGCTCGGCGCGACGCCCGCCGTGGCGGCGACGGCGGCCGCGGCGATCAGCGCGCGGCGGGTGAGGCGGGAAGGCTTCCGATCTTGCATGTCTCTCTCCGGGTGTCTCTCAGGGACGTTGGGGAATGGCGGGACGCGACCTCAGCGGACCATGCAGGGCCGCTTGGGATCGAAGGTCCAGTTCGGGATCAGGTGCTGCATCGCGATCGCGTCGTCGCGCGCGCCCAGGCCGTGCTCGAGGTAGAGCCGATGGGCGGCCTCGACGGCCTGCATGTCCAGCGTCACGCCCAGGCCCGGCGCGGTCGGCACGGCCACCTCGCCGTCGACGATCTTCAGCGGCTGCCGGGTCAGGAACTGGCCGTCCTGCCAGATCCAGTGCGTGTCGATCGCGGTCAGGCGGCCCGGCGCGGCGGCCGCGGCATGGGTGAACATCGCCAGCGACACGTCGAAGTGGTTGTTGGAATGCGAGCCCCAGGTCAGGCCGAAGTCGCGGCAGGTCTGCGCCACGCGGACCGCGCCGGACATCGTCCAGAAATGCGGATCGGCCAGCGGGATGTCGACCGATTGCAGGCTCAGCGCGTGGGTGAACTGGCGCCAGTCGGTGGCCACCATGTTGGTCGCCGTCGGCAGGCCGGTGGCGCGCCGGAACTCGGCCATCACCTCGCGGCCGGAGAAGCCGTCCTCGGCGCCGCAGGGGTCCTCGGCATAGGCGAGCACGCCGCCGAGGTCGCGCAGCAGCCGGATCGCGTCCTTCAGCAGCCAGCCGCCGTTGGGATCGAGCGTGATGCGGGCCTCGGGGAAGCGGGCCTTCAAGGCCTTGATCGCCTCGACCTCCTCCTCGCCGCGCAGCACGCCGCCCTTGAGCTTGAAGTCCTTGAAGCCGTAGCGCGCCTGCGCGGCGACGGCCTGCTCGACGATGGTCTCCGGCGTCATCGCGACATGGTGGCGGACCTTGAGCCAGGCGTCGGACGGCTGGTCGCTGTCGGCCTCGTCGGCCGGCGTCTTGTAGGCCAGGCCGGTCTTCGCGCGGTCGCCGACAAAGAACAGGTAGCCCAGCATCGCGACGCTGTCGCGCTGCCTGCCTTCGCCGAGCAGCTCGCAGACCGGGACTTCCAGGTGCTGGCCCAGCAGGTCCAGCAGCGCGCATTCGACGGCGGTGAGCACGTGGATCGTGGTCCGCAGGTCGAAGGTCTGCAGGCCGCGGCCGCCGCTGTCCAGCGACTTGAAGCGCTCGCGGATCTGGGCCAGCAGCGCGTTCCACTTGGCCACCGGCTGACCGATCAGCAGCGCGCCGGCTTCCTCGAGGGTCTTGCGGATGGACTCGCCGCCGGGGATCTCGGCGATGCCGACGTGGCCGGCGTTGTCTTCGAGGATCAGCAGGTTGCGGGTGAAGAACGGCGCGTGGGCGCCGCTCAGGTTCATCAGCATGCCGTCCTGGCCCGCGACGGGGATCGCGCGGGCGGAGGTGACGAGGGGACTGCTCACGAAAGGCTCCTGCTCAATCGGCGGTGATCTTGCGGGTCTCGATGACCTGCTTCCAGCGCGCGAACTCGGTCTTCTGGAAGGCCTGCGCCTGGTCGGGCGTGTTGGCGACGGTCTCGATGCCGATGTCGCTGAACTTCTGCTTCACCGCGGGCTCGTGCAGCGCGGCGGCGATGTCCTTCTGCAGCTGGGCGCGCACGGCGGCCGGCAGGCCGCGGGGCGCGGCGACGCCCTGCCAGGAATAGACGTCGGCGCCCTTGATGCCGGACTCGGACAGCGTGGGCACGTTGGGCAGCACGGCCGAGCGCTTGTCGCCGGTGACGGCCAGCGCGCGCAGCTTGCCGCCCAGGATGTGCGGCAGCACCGCGTTGACGTTCTGGAACGAGGCGTCGACCTGCGCGCCCAGCAGGTCGCTGATGGCGGGGGCGCCGCCCTTGTAGGGCACGTGCAGGCCGTTGGTGCCGGTCTGCAGCCAGAACAGCTCGGCGGTGAGGTGGTCGGAGGAGCCGTTGCCGGACGAGGCGAAGCTCATCTTGCCGGGGTCCTTCTTGAGCGTGTCGACGACGTCCTTGACGCTCTTGAGCGGCGAGGCGGCGGGCACGACCAGCACGTTGGGCGCCTGGATGGCGACGGTGAGCAGGTCGATGTCCTTGAGGGCGTCGTACTGGACGGCCTTGATCAGGTGGGGCGCGATGACGAAGGGGCCGAGCGAGGACACGAGCAGCGTGTAGCCGTCGGGCGCGGCGCGCTTGACCTGGGCGGTGCCGAGGGTGCCGGTGGCGCCGGGGCGGTTGTCGACGATGACGGTCTGGCCCCACTTCTTCTGGAGTTCGGCGCCCATGGCGCGGGCCAGCATGTCGGTCGAGCCGCCGGCGGGGAACGGGACGACGATCGTCACCGGGCGGTCGGGGAAGGTGCTGGCGTGGGCCAGGCCGGCCGAGCACAGGGAGAGGACGGCGGCGCCGAGGGCGGCACCGGCCTTGACGGCCAGGCGGCGGGTCAGAACGGTCATGGGTTGTCTCCGGAAGGAACCGTGAAACCGCTCTGGGTGCGTCTCACGGCGCGGGTCCGGGACGCGTTGGCGGCTTGTTGTCAGTCATCATACAAGTTGACTGAAATGGATGACAAGGCGTGTCGGCCCGCTGGGCGATCAGGGAAAACGCGGAGGATCACCCATTGCAGTGAGGGAGCAACCCATAAAAACTATGGGTTTTTCGCGACACCGATTTCGCGCCGCCCTTCCGGCCGGGCCTACGATGCAACCCATAAAAATTACGGGGAGCAACGGGCGCGGAGGCGCGACTGACGTGACGTTCAAGAAGTTTTCCATCCCACAGCTGGAGCGACACATCCGCTTGACCGCCGCGCATTCCACACGGATCCATTGGACGAATCACGCCATGCAGCGTATGCGCCAGCGACGGGTCTCCCTGGACGATGCGCTGGAATGTCTTCGAAAAGGCCGGATCGGCCTGCCTCCGGAGGAAGACCTTCAGACGGGACACATCGTCTGCCGGATGCAGTGGTACGGCGGCGCTCGCGACTTGGCGGTCTGCGTGGGGTTGGACGACGGCGACCCGGAGTTGATCGTTGTCACCGTGATTGCATAGGAGAAGAAATGACGCTGTACCACTTCACCGAATGCGGGCTCGACAACGTCTGGCTGCAGAACGGCTTTGCGTACAAGGACACGGCGTATGGACCAGCCGTCTCCTTCGCCGCGCTGGATGAGCTGCTCGACGCCATCGCCGCGCACCTGGTGCGCAAGCCGGCGCGGCTGACCGGCAAGGAGTTCCGCTACCTCCGGTCGCACATGCATCTGTCGCAAGCCGCCATGGCCAAGCTCCAGGGTGTCAGTGAACAGAACATCAGCTTGTGGGAGCGCCGGGGCCGAGTGCCCAAGTCCAACGACACGCTTCAGCGACTTCTGTATCTCAAGCACGCTTCCGGAGACGAATCGCTGAAGGCCGCCTTCGACCAGATCATGACCGTCGAGCGCCTGGTCCATCAAAGGATCGTGGCCACGTCGAGCCGCAAGGGCTGGCGGTTCAAGGTCGAGGAGGTCGAGCAGGACTCGGGCGAGGCGACGGTCGACGCCTGACGCCGCGCGCTGGTGGGATCAGCGCTTTTCCTGCAACGCCATCGCCGCGCGGCGGCGCCGTTCGCGGCTGTTGGCCAGGTGGGTGCGCATCGCCGCCCGTGCCGCCTCGCTGTCGCGGGCCTCGATCGCGGTGAGGATGGACTCGTGCTCCGCGTTCACCCGCAATAGGTAGTCCCGCTGCGCCAGCGGGTCCTCGTCGCCGGCGGCGCGCAGGCTCGCCAGGCGCGCCCGCGGGATGCTCGGCGCGCCCAGCGTCGCCATCAGCTGCTCGAAGTGCGGGTTGCCCGTGGCGCGGGCGATCTCCAGGTGGAACTGGAAGTCCGGCGTCACCGCGTCACGCCCGGCCTCCGCCGCCTCCGCGAACGCCGCCAGCGCCACCCGCATGTGCTGCAGGTGCGCCTCCGTGCGCCGCTGCGCGGCCAGCGCCGCCGCCTCGGTCTCGATGCCGATGCGCAGCTCCAGCACCGCGACCACGTCGTTCAAGGTGGCCATCTGCTCTGCGCCGATCCGGAACGGACCGCCCTCCCCCAGCCCCAGCACGAAGGTGCCGATGCCGTGCCGCGTCTCCACCAGCCCGGCCGCCTGCAGCTTGGAGATCGCCTCCCGCACCACCGTCCGGCTGACCTCGAACTCGGCCATGATCGCCGCCTCGGTCGGCAGCTTGTCGCCCGCGGCCAGCGCGCCCGCGCGAATCCGGTCCTCCAGCGCCCGGACAAGTCCGAGGGCCAGCGATTTCGGGCGAGAACGGGTCAGGGAAGCGGTCATCACGGGTTAAGTTGTACGACAACATAGGCCGGCACGACAACCGCGTTTTCGCGGTGTCGCGCCGATGCAGCGGTGTCGGAAGGGCCGGCGGGGGACAGCGGATTGTCCCGGAGGCGCAAGCGGCGGCGGCTCAGGCCTGGTCCAGCGGGAACTTGGCGCAGCCCAGCCGCGCCGAGATGTCGCGGCTGGCGCCCTGCAGCATCGCCACGACCTCGGGCGCCTTGGCTTCGTCGTAGCGGAAGGTCGGGAAGCTGACGCTCATGCCGGCGATCGGCTGGCCGAGGCGGTCGAAGATCGGCACGCCCAGGCAGCGGATGTGATCGTCGAACTCCTCGCGGTCCTCGCCAAAGCCCTGTGCCCGCACCCGGTCGAGCTCGGCCTGGAACGCCGTCGCGTCGGTGATCGTCTTGTCGCGGAAGCGCTGGAACTCGGCGCCCGCCAGCACCCGCGCGCGCCGGTCCGGATGCTCCCAGGCCATCAGCACCTTGCCGATCGCCGTGCAGTGCAGCGGCGCGCGGCGGCCGATGCGCGAGTACATGCCCAGCATGTGCTTCGAATCGACCTTGTGGACGTAGATGATCTCGCTGTCGATCAGCGTGCCCAGGTGTACCGTCTCGCCGGTGGCGTCGGCCAGCATCTGCATGTGGTGCTTGGACAGGTCGACCAGGTCCGGGTACTGCAGCGCCTTGGCGCCGATCTCGAAGACCTTCATCGCCAGCCCGTAGCGCTCGCTGTCGGTTTCCTGGCGGACGTAGCCCAGCGTCTTCATCGTCTGCAGGAAGCGGTAGACCGTCGCCTTGGGCATCGCCAGGCGGACCGACAACTCGGAGATGCCGGTGTCGCTGCGTTCCGACAGGGCCTGCAGGATGGCAAAGACCTTGAGGACAGCCGCCACCGATTCGGGCTGCTGCCTGCCGTCGTTCAGATCGTCATCCATGCGCAAGGTGTTCTTGGAAAGAAGGGATTTCACCACAGCCGTCCCGCGCCCGCGCCCGCGCGGACCCGGGCGGCCGCCTCGTCGGCGGGCTCGATGGCCAGCCGGTACGGCGGCGTCCAGCCGGCCTCGCCCGCGATCGTCCGGCCCGGATTCCCGGCACGGAGCATGCCCGCGAGATCGACCGCCGCGCCGTTGATCCGCGAGCCGCGATCCTCGATCCGGTCGCCCTGGAGCCAGCGCGCCAGGCGCTCCGGCGCGATGCCCGGCGCGGCCTCCCAGGCGTTGCCCTCGAGCAGCAGCCGCGATTCGATGCCGACGCCGATCGAGTAGCCATAGGGATAGTCCCCGTCCGGCGCGGCGACGTAGAGGTTGTTGGCGACATGCACCTGGCCGTAGCGCACGCGTGGCGTGCGTTCCTTCAGCTGCTCCCACAGGTTGTGATGCAGCGTCACGCGCAGGTGCCCGCGGTCGTCGCGATGGCCGTCGCCGCCGCCGATCAGCATCGTCTTGTCGTGCCGGCGGAAGACGTTCCAGGACACCGTCACGAAGTCGGAGCGCCGCGTGATGTCGAGCAGGCCGTCGTGCCGCTGCATCCGCTGGCCGAGCAGGACCGGCTCGCGCGGATCGGGGCGCTCGCCGTCGTCGAAGGCGCAGTGGTCGATCCACACCTGCGTGGCTTCTCGCAGCGAGACGGTGTCGTACTCGGAGTTCCACTCGCCGTGGCCGTTGTCGCGCGGGTCCCAGGCGGGGAAGAAGTCGTAGGCGTCGGAGAAGCGCAGGTTGCGCAGGATCACCTGGGAGACCCGCTCGAGCATCAGCGAGCCGCCGTCGAAGCCGGCGTCGGGCGCGATGCCGACGATCGTCGTGTGGGACGGCACCGGCACCACGACCCGCGCCGCCTGGCGCTTCGCGGAGCGCCGGCGCGCGTCCTCCAGCGGCCCCCGCGGCGCGTCCCGGCCCCAGGTCGCGGGGTCGTACTGGCGGACGAAGGCGTCGAGGTCGAAGGCGGGATCGCGGAAGTCGTCAACGCCGAGCCGGCGTCCGGACGCGTCGGCCGCGAGGTCGATGCGCGCGGCCAGCGCGATCAGCTTGGGCGTGTCGCCGAGCGCGAGCGCGGCATCGAGCTCCGCCCGGGTGCGCACGAGGCGGATCGCCGCGGGCGCCGCCTTCGCGCCGCCGACGGTGCCGCCGTTCATCGACGCCCAGCCGTCGCCCGGCGCCACCGCGTCGAAAGCGGCCGCGGGCAAGGCGAGGTTGCGGTACTCGGCCAGGCGATTCGCGTCCTCGCCGCTGGCGCTGAACGGCCGCCGCGAGGTCGAGGCGGCCCAGGGCGCCAGGTGCGGCCCGAGCAGGCTGTCGCGGATGAGCGCCTGGCCGTTGGGCGCCTCGTGCGCGCGGCGCCAGGCGCCGGCCTTCACGCCGTGGTCCCAGGCGCGGCCGAGGCTGATGCTGCCCGGCGCGACGCCGGGCTCGGCCAGCAGCCGGCTGTTGATCACCAGGAAGCCGTCCGAACGCAGCGCCGGCGTGCTCGGCGCGAGCACGTGACCGCCCTGCCCCGCCGCGCGGCGACCGGCGCGGCTGACGATCAGGCTGTCGTCGATGACCAGCGTCGCGGCGCCGAAGATGAAGTCGACATCGCCGCGGATCTCCGACCGCCGGACCAGCACGCGGGCGCGCGTGCCGTGGCGCTGCTCGGCGTAGAAGGTGTCCTGGTGGCCGAGTAGGCGGACGTCCTCGAGCTGGATCCGGTCGCCGGCCGTCATCAGCGCGACGGCCTGCGCGCCGCCGCTTTCCGACACGCCCGGCGGATACCCGGCGCCGCCGCGCACGCCATCCATCGCGTCGTTGGCGATCGTCAGCCGCGCGAGCTGCACGTCGTCGCCCAGGATCGCGACGCTGGCGCTGCCGGCCGTGCCGACGATGTCGCTGCCCAACGCCGGAAGACAGGGTTGCGCCGGCGCGTCGGGCGCCTTCGGCAGCGCGTTGTAGCGGCCGTCGACCAGCACGACCGCCGAGGGGTCGCCGGGGCCGTACAGCGTGAACGGCGCCTTGCCTTGCGCGCACAGCGGGCCGCGGTAGGTGCCCGGCTTGATGAGCACGTAGGTGCGTGGGAGCGCGCCGGCCTGCGCGCCGGCTCTTGCGGCGGGCAACGCGTCGATCGCCGCCTGCACCGTCCGGTGCGTCCCGCTGCCGTCCGCCGCGACGACGAAGGTCGGCGTCCAGCGAGACGGATCGAGCGGCGCCGGCTGCCAGTCGCCGAGGTAAGTCGCCACCGTCGCGGTCGCCGCCGCGGCCTCGTCGAGTTGCGGCCGCGCGGATGCCAGCACGCGCCCCGCTGCCACCGCGTCCCCAGGCGTCGGGATCGCTGTCGTCGGCGTCGGCGTCGGCATCGGCGTCGCCATCACGCTCATGCCGGCCGCCAGTCCCGCGACCAGGGCCGTGACCACGACACGCCGGCCTCGCATCACAGGTCCGCCAGGTACAGCGCCGGTTCGCCCTCGGCGTCGGCGCTGAACAGCACCTGCGTCTCATCGGGCGTGAACGACGGATGCGGATGAGTGACCTGCCGGTTGCCCTTGTGGACCCGCCACGAGCTGTCGTGCCGGGCGACACGCCGCTCGGTGCCGGCCTTCAGGTCGAACAGGTGCAGGAACGGATCGGTGGCGATCTGGTGGCTGCCGGTGTCGGCGACATCGGCCGGCGAGTCGCAGCCATCGCCGATCAGCAGCGTGCCGTCGTGGTTGCTCATCAGGTGCGAGCACGGCGGCATCCGCGCCAGCCGCCGCGACGCCAGCGTCACCGGATCCAGCGCGCAGATCCAGCGGTCGCGCTGCCCCTTCAGGTAGGACACATAGATCATCGCGGAGCCGTCCGGCACCCAGAACTCGTGGGTGCAGCTCTCGCCGACATCGTGCCGGCGCCCGCAGCGCACGTTGCGGCCGTCCTCGTCGACGAACCACATCCGCGCGTCGACCAGGTCGTGCGGTCCCTCATGGCAATAAGCCACCGTGTGGTCGTCGCCCGGCCGGTACTGCGGATGGCCGAGCCAGCCCTGCTGCTCCAGGATCACCTCGCGCGCGCCGGTCGCCAGGTCGATGCGGATCAGCCGGCAGCGCGGCTTCGCATGGAACATCTGGTGGAACTTCTGCCAGTCGCTGAGCGGGAACCAGTCGCTCGCCGCGATCTCGATGCCGACCATCTTCGTGCAGGCCGAATTCGCCACCCAGGTGCCGTAGCCGACCCAGCCCTCGGGCACGGTGTAGACCACCTCCTCGCCCAGGTCGCGCATCGACAGCCGGATCAATTGCCGCTCCGCGCGGACGAAGTACAGGTGACGATCATCGGGGCTGAGGAAGCCGCCGAAGGTGTTCTCGCCCGGCTGGTCGGTGAGCTGGGTCGCGACCTGCGTGCGCAGGTCCAGCAGGTGGTAGTTCCAGCTCGTGCCGGGCCCGAACTCCGCGCCGAAGATCAGCGTCGCGCCGTCGTTGGTGAAACACTTCTGATAGAAGTAATTGCGATGGCAGGTCACCTCCGGCGGCGTCAGGCGCGTGACGCGCGCGCCGGTGTCGGGATCCTCGCGGGTGACGAAGCGGAGCTGGCGTTCGTTGGCTTTCATGGTCGCTGTGATCGCTTTCACTTGATCCGTTGCAGCAGGGCCTGGCCCTCGGTGACGAGCCGTCGCGCCGCGTCGGCGTCGCCGGTCTTGCCGTAGGCGACGGTCTCGAAGACCTCGCGCATGAACTTGTGCAGCCGCGCATGCTCGAACAGCGGCGCCGGCCGCCGCAGCCGGCCCGATACGCGCCGCGCGCGGATCTGGTCGTGCGCGGCGACCTCCAGCGGGGGCAGCGTGCCCGCCGCCTTCAGCTGCTCGAAGGGCCCGCGCGCCGACGGCAGCCCGCGCGTGCGGCCCAGCAGCGCGGCGGCCTCCGGGTCGGTGAGCAGGAAGTTGACGAGCTTCGCCGCCATCTCGGCGCGGCCGTTCTTCTCGGCATGCCGGCTCACCGCGTACATCACCGTGGGCCGGCCGAACATGCCGCTGTCGAGCGCGTCCGGCAGCGTCGGAAACTCGCCGAGCACCAGCTTCTGCCGCGCGTCCAGCGTCGACGCGCGCAGCGCGATCACCGAGTCCCAGGTGTAGTTGCCGGCCCAGCGCCCGACGACCCAGTCGGGCTGCTGCTCGGTCGGTTTCTCCGCGCCGCCCAGGCTGGCCCGCAGCGGCAGCGGCGTGGCGACATGCTCGCCGACCAGCCGCTTGTAGACCCGCACCCAGTCCAGCGCCGCGGCCTCGCTCATCGCCACGCGCGGCTGCGACGGATCGACGTAGGCGGTGCCGTGGCGTTGCTGCACCCAGGCCTGGGCGAGCAGCATCATGTCGTAGAGCTCGCCGTCGAGCGGATAGGCGTCCTCGCCGAGGACCCGCCGGAACGCCGGCCCGCTGGCGAAGAGCTCGTCCCAGGTGCGCGGCAGCGCCAGGCCGGCGCGCTCGAAGGCCGCCTGGTTCCAGAGCATCACCCGCGCGCTGAACGACACCGGCAGCGCGTTGAGCTTGCCGTCGACGTCGCCGTAGGCCAGGTCCTCGCGGTCGAACTGCGACAGGTCCAGGCGTGCCGCGTGGCGGTGCAGGTCCGCGAAGCCGTTGCCGCGCTTGCTGAACATCGCCAGCCAGGCCCAGTTGATCTGCATGACGTCGGGCTCGGAGCCGCCGGCGATCTGCGTGGTCAGCCGTTCCAGGTAGCCGTTGAAGCCCATGTACTCGGCCTTCACCCGCACGCCGTGGCGGCGCTCGAAGAGCGCCAGCGCCTTGAGCGTCGCCTCGTGGCGGCCGGCGCCGCCCCACCAGGCGAAGCGCAGCGTGGGGAGCTTGTCCTGCGCGCGCAGGATCCCAGGCAGGGTCAGCGCCGCCGTCACGCCGGCGGTCGCGGCCACCGCGGCCGTACCCGCGGCGATGCCGAGCAGCTGTCGTCGCGGCAGGCTCATGCGTAGGTTCCTGAGTGCACGGCCGTCGCTGGCGACAAGGTCGAGGACGTCCCTGAAGCAACCGACGGCAGCAGGTTCACGCCGGTCGTCGCGTCGAAGAGATGGCAAGCCGTCATCTGCAGGTGCAGCGTCAGCCTGTCGCCACGCGCGAGGCCCGCCAGCACCACGGCCTGCTCCGCCGGGATGCGCGCGGTCATCGGCAATCCGCCAAGCTCCGCGTGCAGGTAGACCTCCGAACCCATGTGCTCGGTGAAGCGCAGCCGCGCATCGACCGCGACGCTGTCGCCCTGCGCGCGCGGCGACAGGCCGATGTGCTCCGGCCGCAGGCCGAAGGTCACCGCACCGTCGGTGGGCCGCGGCAGCGCGGCCAGGCCCGCCGCCTTGTCGGCCGGCAGCATCAGTCGCGCGCCGCCGACCTCGACCGCCAGGCCCGCGTCGGTCGCCTCCAACCGGGCCGCGAGCAGGTTCATCTCCGGCGATCCGATGAACCCCGCGACGAACGCATTCGCCGGACGGTCGTACAGCGCCGTCGGCGTGTCGACCTGCTGGATCACCCCGTCCTTGAGCACGCAGATGCGCTCGCCCATCGTCATCGCCTCGACCTGGTCGTGGGTGACGTAGATCGTCGTCGCCGGCTGGCGACCGTCCCGCAGCGTGCGGTGCAGCTCCGTCAGCCGCACCCGCATCGCGGCGCGCAACTTCGCATCCAGATTGGAGAGCGGTTCGTCGAACAGGAATACGTCCGGCTTCTTGACGATCGCACGACCCACCGCCACGCGTTGCGCCTGGCCGCCGGAAAGCTGCTTCGGATACCGATCCAGCAAATGCTCCATCTCCAGCAGCGACGCGGCATGCCGCACGCGCTGGTCCAGCTCCGCCTTCGGCGTCCCGGCCAGCTTCAGACCGAACGCCAGGTTGTCGTAGACCTTCATGTGGGGATACAGCGCGTAGTTCTGGAACACCATCGCGATGCCGCGTTGCTTCGGCGGCAGGCCATTGACCGTGCGATCGCCGATGCGCAACTCGCCGCCCGTGATGCTCTCCAAGCCCGCGATCATCCGCAGCAACGTCGACTTCGCACAACCCGACGGGCCCACGAAAACCATGAACTCGCCGTCCCGCACCTCCAGGTCCACCCCGTGCACAGCCTTGAAGCCGTTGGGATACACCTTCTCGACCTTGCTCAGGCTCACTCTTGCCACGGTGCTTGTCTCCAGCTGTCGTACTTCATTCGTCGGAGCAGGGTCGGAACGCAATCTGGGCCCCTCCCACTCCATGTCCCCCGCCCGCTCCGCGGGCTCCTCCTAATACTTCCGTGTGAGGGGCCCAGCTCGCGTTCCGACGCGTGACACCGACGCCCCACCCTCATCCCTTCACCCCGGATGAGGTCGCGCCTTCGATGAAATGCCGCTGCGCGGCAAAGAAGACAGCAATCGAAGGGATCAGCGCCACGACCGAAATCGCGATGACGTTGGCCCACTCGACTTCCTCGGTGGCACCGATGCTCATCTTCAATGCGAGGGACACCGGGTACTTCTCGACCGAGGCCAGGTAGATCAGCGGGCCCATGAAATCATTCATCGTCCAGATGAACTGGAAGACGACGACCGAGACGATCGCTGGCTTGAGCAGCGGCACGATGATGTGCCACAGCAGCTGCAAGGCGTTGCAGCCATCGATCTGCGCCGCTTCCTCCATGTCGCGCGGGATGCCGCGCAGGAACTGCACCAGCATGAAGACGAAGAAGGTGTCCGTCGCGAACGCCGACGGCACGATCAGCGGCAGGTACGAATCCAACCATCCGATCTCGCGGAACACCAGGTACTGCGGCAGCCGCAGCACGATCAGCGGCAGCATCATCGTGGCCACCATCACGCTGAACAGCAGCTTGCGACCCCAGAACTCGAATCGCGCGAACGCGTAGGCCACCAGCACGCACGAGATCACCGTCACCACGATGCGCGGAATCGTGATCAGGAAACTGTTCAGGAAATAGGTCGCGAAGGTGTACTCGGTGCTGGTCTTCCACCCCTTGGCATAGGCGCCGAAGTCGAAGCGTTCCGGCCAGAAACCCGCCGAGCTGAAGATCTCGGCGTTGCCCTTGAAGGAGGCGCCGACCAGCCACAACAGCGGGTAGAGCATCACGATGGCGACTGCCGCCAGCGCGAGGTAGCGCCACGGACGGCTCATCGCCGCGTCTCCTTCTCGCCCGAGTAGAAGACCCAGTACTTCGAGCTCCAGAAGGACAGCGCCGCCAGGCCGCCGACCAGCGCGAACAGCACCCACGACAGCGCCGCGCCGTAGCCCAGGTTGAAGAAGCGGAAGCTCTGGTCGTAGATGTAGAGCGCCAGCACGTAGGTCGAGTGCAGCGGGCCGCCCTCGGTGATCATGTAGGGGCCGTTGAACTCCTGGAACGCGTGGACCATCTGCATGATCACGTTGAAGAAGATCACCGGCGTGATCAGCGGCACGGTGATCCGCCAGAACTGCTGGGCCTTGCTGGCGCCGTCGCACTCCGCCGCCTCGTACAGCGAGATCGACACGTTCTGCAGCGCCGCCAGGAAGATCACCATCGCCGAGCCGAACTGCCACGTGAACAGCAGCACGATGGTCCACATCGAGTAATGCTCGTCGGCCAGCCAGGCGATCGGCTCGAAGCCCAGCTTCATCAGCACCAGGTTGACCAGGCCGTTGCGCGCGAAGACGAAGCGCCACAGCACCGCCACCGCGATCGACCCGCCCAGGATCGACGGGATGTAGAACGCGGCGCGGAAGAAGTTGATGCCGCGCAGCTTGAAATTGAGCACGTGCGCGATGAACAGCGCGAAGCCGACCCGCAGCGGCACCGCCAGCAGCGCGAAGAGCAGCGTCACGCCCAGCGACTGGCGGAACAGCGGATCCGCGGTCGCCAGCTCCTCGTAGTTGCGCAGCCCGACGAACTGCGGCGGGTCGATCAGGTCGTACTGGGTGAAGCTCAGCGCGAAGCTCATCACGAAGGGGAAGAGCTTGAACAGCAGCACGCCCAGCACGAAGGGCAGGACGAAGAGGAAACCCAGGCGCTTGTTCTCGTACATGTCAGCGCGCGAGCCAGCCGCCGTCGACGGCGACGGTGTAGCCGTTGACGTAGTCCGAGGCCTTGGACGCGAGGAACACCACCGGGCCGGCCAGGTCGTCCGGGCTGCCCCAGCGGCCGGCCGGGATGCGGTCCAGGATCGCGGCGTTGCGGTGCTCGTCCTGGCGCAGCGCCGCGGTGTTGTTGGTGGCCATGTAGCCCGGCGCGATCGCGTTGACATTGATGCCGTGCGCGGCCCATTCGTTGGCCATCAGCCGGGTGATGCCCATGACGCCGCTCTTGCTGGCCGTGTACGACGGCACCCGCACGCCGCCCTGGAAGGACAGCATCGACGCGACGTTGATGATCTTGCCGCCGCCGCCCTGCGCCAGGTACTGCCGCGCCACCGCCTGCGAGAAGAAGAAGACCGTCTTCAGGTTGAGGTCGACCACGTCGTCCCAGTCCTTCTCGCTGAAGCGGATCGCATCCTCGCGGCGGATGATGCCGGCGTTGTTGACCAGGATGTCGACGCGACCGGTCAGGGACTTGGCCTCGGCGACCAGGCCCTCGATGCAGCTGATGTCGCCCAGGTTGGCGCGCAGGTCCAGGAAGCGCCGGCCCAGCCGCTCGACCTCGGCCCGGGTCTCGGCCGGATCGGAGACGTTGACGCCGACGACGTGCGCGCCGGCCTGCGCCAGCGCCACCGCCATGCCCTGCCCCAGGCCGGTGTTGCAGCCCGAGACGATGGCCACGCGGCCGTCGAGTTGGAAGTTGTCCAGGATCATGTCGTTCGTTCCCTTGAGGGCCCCGGCGCGGCGCGCCCGGGCGAGCAGCCGTCCGCGCCTCAGCGCAGCGTCGTCATCGGCACGTGGTCCATGTCCTTGAACACCTGGTTCTCGCCGACCATGCCCCAGATGAAGGTGTAGGCCTGCGTGCCCACGCCGGAATGGATGGACCAGCTCGGGCTGATGACCGCCTGCTCGTTGCGCACCACCAGGTGGCGGGTCTGCGTCGGCTCGCCCAGCATGTGGAAGACGACCGCGTCGTCCTTCATGTCGAAGTAGAAATAGACCTCCATGCGGCGGTCGTGCTGGTGGCAGGGCATGGTGTTCCACAGGCTGCCCGGCTCGAGCTGCGTCATGCCCATCAGCAGCTGGCAGGTCGGCAGCACGTCGGGCACCAGGAACTTGTGGATCGTGCGGCGGTTGCTGGTCTCGGGCGAGCCCAGCGTCTCCGGCGAGGCCTCGGCCAGCGTGACCTTGCGCGTCGGATAGGCGGTGTGCGCCGGCGCGCAGTTGAAGTACAGCTTGGCAGGCCGGGCCGCGTCGACGCTCTTGAACTCGACGATCTTGGCGCCCTGCCCGATGTAGAGCGCCTCGCGCGGGCCGACCTCGTACTGCGTGTCGTCGACGAAGACGCGCGCCGCGCCGCCGATGTTGATCAGCCCCAGCTCACGGCGCTGCAGGAAGTAGTCCGTGCCGGTGTGCTTGCCCAGCTCGGCCGAGAAGGTCACCGGTCGGGTCACCGGCATGATGCCGCCGACGATGATCCGGTCGATCTGGCTGTAGGTCAGCGTCGCCTGGTCGGGCTGGAACAGGTCCTCGACGAGGAACTGCCGGCGCAGGCCGTCGGTGTCCAGCGTGCGGGCGTGCTCGCTGTGGATGGGTTGGCGGATTTCCATGTCGTCTCCTGGCTGTCCTGGCGCCCTGGCGAGCTCCGATGGGATCGCAGCGTACG
Organism: Mitsuaria sp. GD03876; assembly: GCF_029840635.1. Classification (GTDB taxonomy): domain Bacteria; phylum Pseudomonadota; class Gammaproteobacteria; order Burkholderiales; family Burkholderiaceae_C; genus Roseateles. Next base: position 121,287 of record NZ_JAOCCU010000010.1, read on the forward strand.
GGCCTGCGGACTTTCCCGGAACTATGGTTTCCATCTAGTGAACCGCTGTTTCAATTTTTCGCGACGTCGCTATAGTTGCTCGCAACGACGGGGGAAAAGCCCTCGGGTTGCCCAGGAGACCGCCTCGATGAACCCGTATTTCCTGAACGACGCGACGCCGTGGACCGAGCTCGGCGACGGCATCCGCCGCAAGATCGTCGGCCACACGCCGGAGCTGATGTCGGTGCTGGTGCAGTTCGACCAGGGCGCCATCGGGACGCCCCACGCGCACGACGCCCACGACCAGATCGCGATGGTGATCAGCGGCTCGTTCGCGTGCGACGTCGGCGGCGTGAAGCGGGTGCTGCGCGCGGGCGACGCCTTCGTCGCGCCGCGGCTGACGCCGCATGGCGTCGTGGCGCTGGAGGCCGGCAGCACGCTGCTGGACCAGTTCTCGCCGCGGCGCGAGGACTACCTCTGAACTGAATCCCCAGGGTCCGCGTCCGCGCGGATCGCAGTTGTCCAGCAGTACCGAGGCGGCGTCGCACTGCAGCGCTTCCGCTCCCTCCCCTGCCGGCGCCCTGCGCGCGCCTGCGACCCCATGCCGCGAGAGCGACGGGCCACGATCCCGCGCCCGCGGCCGCCCCAGCCCTTGGAGACAACGTCATGCCCCACCGTCATGGGACTCGCTTCGGGACGTCCGCGTCCGACCGCCCGCGCCACGGCGCCGCGCCGGCGCCCCGCCTGACCCGCCTCGCCGCCTGCCTGCTGGGCACGGCCACGCTGTCGCTGCCCGCCTGGAGCCAGGACCAGGCCGCCGCCGCGCCAGCCCCCGCCGCATCGGCCGCCGACAAGGCGGCCGACAAGTCGCTCGACACCGTCGTGGTGACCGGCATCCGCGCGTCGCTGGAGAGCGCGCTCAACGCCAAGCGCCAGGACAAGGGCATCGTCGACGTCATCAAGGCCGAGGACATCGCCAAGTTCCCCGACACCAACCTGGCCGAATCGCTGCAGCGCGTGCCCGGCGTGGTCATCGACCGCGACGCCGGCGAGGGCCGCAACATCACCGTGCGCGGCCTGGGCGCGGACTTCACGCGGGTGCGGATCAACGGCATCGAGGCGCTGGCCACGACCGGCGGCACCGACAGCTCCGGCGGCGCGAACCGCTCGCGCGGCTTCGACTTCAACGTCTTTGCCTCGGAGCTGTTCAACACGATCACCGTGCGCAAGAGCAGCTCGGCCGAGGTGGACGAGGGCTCGCTCGGCGCGACCGTCGACCTGCAGGCCGCGCGGCCGTTCGACTTCAACAAGCGCGTCATCACCGGCTCGGTGAAGGGCCGCTACAACGACCTGTCGCGCGAGACCGACCCGCGCATGGCCTTCCTGGTGAGCGATGTCTTCCTGGACAAGACGCTGGGCGTGCTGGTCTCGGGCGCCTACTCGAAGCGCCGGCTGAACGAGGAAGGCTTCTCGACGGTGCGCTGGGACAACGGGCCGTCCTCGGGCGGCTGGTGCTCGCCGCAGGGCACGACGCCGGCCAACCCGGCCACGACCGCGACGATGTGCGGCCCGGCCGCGCAGAACGTGCCGCGCCTGCCGGCTTCCGCCGGCGCGACCGCGGCCTACAGCGCCGCCGCCAGCGCCGACAACTTCCACCCGCGGCTGCCGCGCTACGGCCGGCTCACGCATGACCAGGACCGGCTCGGCCTGACGGGCTCGATCCAGTTCCGCCCCAGCGAGCGCACGCTGCTGACCTTCGACATGCTGTACTCGAAGCTCGACGCGACGCGGCGCGAGGACTTCCTCGAGGCCATCTCCTTCAGCCGCACCGCCAGCCAGGGCGGCAAGCCGCAGACCAGCGTGGTGGAGGCGCAGTACGCGCCCAACGGCGCGCTGCAGTACGGCGTGTTCAACGGCGTCGACATCCGCGCCGAGTCGCGCTACGACGAGCTGTCGACCACCTTCCGCCAGCCCAGCCTGACGCTGGAGCAGGACCTCACCGAGCACCTCAAGCTCAATGCGAAGGTCGGCCGCGCGGACTCCAAGTTCCGCAACCCGGTGCAGACGACGGTCACGCTGGACGCGCTCAACGTCAACGGCTACACGCTGGACTTCCGCGGCAACGACCGGCTGCCGGTGATCAAGTACCCGTTCGATCCGACCGCGCAGAACGGCGCGCTGCAGGTCGTCGGCGTGCCGCAGGTGACGACCGGCACGCAGCCGACGACGGTGGCCAACACGACCACCAGCGAGATCCGCATCCGTCCGCAAGGCGCCAACAACCGCAACGACGTGGCGCACCTGGACCTGGCCTGGGAGGTCCTGCCCGACACGCTGACGCTGAAGGCGGGCTACGACTACAAGAAATACGCGTTCGACACCTACGAGTTCCGGCGCGTCAACCAGAACGACACGATCTTCTCGCCGGCGGCCGGCGCCGGCGTGCTGACGAAGATGCTGACCGGCTTCGGCCGCGGGCTGAGCCTGCCGCAGGGGACGGCGACCTCGTGGGTGATCCCCGACCTCAACGCGATCGCGTCGGCCTACGACATCTACTGCAACTGTCTCAAGAGCGGCCCGGCGGGCGGCCCCGGCGACTTCACGCTGTCCTCGACCACCAACGGCAACGCGCGCGGCAACAACCGCGCGGTCGTGGAGCGCGACCGCGGCGGCTTCGTCCAGGCCGACTTCGAGACGCGCCTGGCCGGCATGCGGGTGCAGGGCAACGTCGGGGTGCGCTACGTCGTCACCGAGCAGGACGCGACCGGCTACCTGGCCACCGGCGGCGGCACCGAGGTCGTCATCGGGCAGAAGTACAAGGACTGGCTGCCGGCGCTGAACGTGTCGGCCAACCTGACCAAGGACCTGATCGCGCGCTTCGCCGCGGCCCGGGTGATGGCGCGGCCGCAGCTGGGCAACCTGAACCCGGGCGGCACCATCAGCACCACCGGCACGCTGTCGATCACCACCGGCAACCCCTACCTGAAGCCGTTCCGCGCCAAGACCTTCGACGGCAGCCTGGAGTGGTACTTCGGCCGCAACGCCTTCATCGGCGTGGGCGTGTTCCAGAAGAACATCGACACCTACATCCAGAGCCTGCGCACCAACGCGCCGTTCAACCAGACGGGGCTGCCGCTGTCGCTGCTGCCGTCCAACTTCACCGGCGAGGAAGTCTTCCAGCTCACCACGCCGATCAACACGCCCGGGGGGAAGCTGCGCGGCATCGAGCTGAACTACCAGCAGCCGTTCACCTTCCTGTCAGGCTGGGCCCGCAACTTCGGCACGGTGCTCAACTACACCTACGTGAAGTCCAAGATCACCTACCTGGTCTCGCCCACCAGCGACTCCACCATCACCGACGACCTGCTCAACATGTCGCCGAAGTCGTGGAACGCGACGCTGTACTACGACGACGACACCTTCAGCGCGCGGGTCTCGGCGTCCAAGCGCTCGTCCTTCCTGACGCGGGTGCCGGGGCAGAACAACAACGACGTCGAAGGGAAGAACGCCACGCTCAACGTGGACGCGTCGATCTCGTACAAGGTCAACGACCGGCTCACGATCACGCTCGAAGGGGTCAACCTGACCAACGAGGTCAACGACCAGTTCATCTCCAGGGCCAGGAACAGCCCGGTCGTGTATCACGTCACCGGTCGCGAATACCTGCTGGGAGCGAGCTATAAGTTCTGAGCGGGAGAACCCTCACCCCCCGCCCTCTCCCGCAGTGCGGGAGAGGGTTGGGGTGAGGGTCGTCGCCCGCCACGGAGACTTCCTGATGAGAACAGCCTTCGCAGCACTCGTCCTCGCGGCCGCCACCGCCCACGCACAAGTCGCGCCGGTTTCGCCGCCCGCCGCGGCGCTGCGAGTGATCCTCGTCGGCGACTCGACGACGGCCACGAAGAGCGGCTACGGCGACGCCCTGTGCGCGCGCTTCAAGCCCGAGGTGTCCTGCCTCAACCTCGCCAAGGGCGGACGCAGCACGAAGAGCTTCCGCGCCGAGGGCCTCTGGGACCAGGTCATGGCCCTGTTGCGCGACCGCCAACCCGGGCGGCTCGACCTCGTGCTGATGCAGTTCGGCCACAACGACCAGCCCGGCAAGCCGGGCCGCTCGACCGACCTGCGGACCGAGTTCCCCGCCAACCTCGCCCGCTACATCGACGACGTCGCGCCCACCGGCGCGCGCCTGGTGATGCTCACGCCGCTGACGCGCCGCGGCTTCGATGCCCAGGGGACGCTCGACAACGCGCTGCGCCCCTGGGCCGAGGCGACGCTGCGCGTCGGCGCCGAACGCGGGATCCCGGTGATCGACCTGAACGCGCTCAGCCACGCCGCGGTGCAGGCGATGGGCGAGACCGAGGCCGACACGCTGGCCATGGCGCCCAAGCCCGTCAACGCGCCCGCGCAAGGCGCCTCCGCCCCCGAGCGCGCTGGCGCCGCGAACCCGGTCTTCGACCGCACGCATCTGGGCGCCAAGGGCGCGCAGGTGTTCTCGTCGATGGTGGCCGGGCAGTTGACCGTCGCGATGCCCGAGCTCAGCCGCTGGATGCGCTGAGACCGACCCAGACCCAAACCCGGACCCGGACCCGGACAGGAAAGACCTCGATGACACGACGCGTGGCCGTGATCGGCGAATGCATGCTGGAGCTCAAGGGCGAAGCCTTCGGCGCGATGACGCTGGGTCACGGCGGGGACACGTTCAACACCGCCGTGTACCTGCGGCGCTGCGGCGCCGCGGCCGGCATCGAGGTCGCCTACGCGACCGCGCTCGGCGAGGACGGCCTGAGCACCGGCCTGCTGGACCGATGGCAGGCCCAGGGGCTCGACACCCGGCTGGTGCGGCGCGTCCCGGGACGCATGCCTGGCCTCTACATGATCGAGCTCGACGCCGGCGGGGAACGCAGCTTCCATTACTGGCGCGACACGGCCGCGGCGAAGGCCTACTTCGACGAGCCCTCGACGCCGCTCGAGGCGCAGGCCGCCGACTTCGACGCGCTGTACCTCAGCGGGATCAGCCTGGCCATCCTGCCGCCGCCCGGACGCGAGCGGCTCTTCGCGCTGATGGCGGCGGTGCGCGAGCGCGGCGGTCAGGTGATCTTCGACAACAACTTCCGGCCCCGCCTGTGGCCGGACCGCGCCGGGGCGCGCGCGGCCTTCGAGCGCGCGTTCTCGCTCGCCACGATCGCGCTGGTCACGGCGGACGATCACCAGGCGCTGATGGGCCTCGACAGCCTGGAGGCGGCGCTCGCCCTTGCCTGCTCGCTGCCGTCGCCGGAGCTGCTGATCAAGCGCGGCGCGGCGTCGACGCTCGTCCGGTCGGCACAGGCGCCGGACCGATGGGCGGAGGCACCGACGCAGGCGGTGGATCGCGTCGTCGACACGACGGCGGCGGGCGACGCCTTCGCCGGGGGCTACCTGGCGCGCCGGCTGAGCGGCGACGACGCGGTGAGCGCCGCGCTGCACGGCAATCGCGTCGCGGCCCGCGTGATCCGCCATCCCGGCGCGATCATCCCGGCGGAGGCGATGAACGATCTGCTCTGAGCGGCAGCGACCCGTGGCGGGTCTCGGTCGACGTCGATCAACATCGGTCGAGGTCGGTCGAGGTCGGTCGAGGTCGGTCCGTCGCCGTCAACCGGCATCGGCCCCCTGGTTCCATCCGCGGATCACGAACCGCAGCTTGCCCTTGATGCCGGGACTGGTCGGATGCCGCGAGCCATCGGGGGCGATGGTGGTGCTGTCGAAGTCGACCGCGACCTCCACCGCCTGGTCGGCGATCTGCTGCGGCGTCAGCCCCGTGCTGGCCGAGGCGACACCTGCGTCCTGCCACGCGTACTTCACCTTCCACGGCGTGCCGTCGGCGCGCGGTGGCTCCAGCTCGAGGATCAGCGCGTTGCGGAACAGGTAGCCGCCCTCGAAGTGCTGGTTGAGCCACAGGCGCTGGTCGATCTCGTAGTCGGGCACGCGCACGCCCAGCGTCAGCCCGTAGGCGAGCGAGCGCCGTCTGGGGTTGACCTTGGCCCGATTGGCCAGGAACACCGTCGACAGGTAGTTGGTGCACGGCCCCTTGCGCTGGAGCCAGTCCGCGTGCGCGACCACCGCGACGGAGTCCTCCTCCGCCATGCGCCGCGTCAGGTACCAGAGCTTGCCGCGCGGCGCGGCCTGCATCTCGATCTGGTACAGCGCGTTGATCCGTTTCGGCGCGTCGTCGGCGGCCTTGAGCACGTCCTGGGGCAGGCGGATCTCGTCGATGTCCATCCACACGTCGACGCGGACGTCGCCGAAGAGGAAGCGGGTGAGGTTCTGGAACGCCTCCTCGCTATTGACGATGCCGTAGAAGCCCGAGTGCGAGCGGTAGGCGAAGGCCTTGGCGCACGGCGCGCCGATGCTGCCGTCGGCGTTGAGCCCGCGCAGCGTGGCGTTCTCGATCTTCACCAGGCCGTCGCTGCCGTTGCCGACGAAGGTGCGCGACAGGCCGGCGCCGGCCTCGTAGTCCATCCGGTTGGTGCCGACCATGGTGAACACGCGTTGCGAGGGGAAGCGCGCCTCGGGCAGCAGGTCGACGGCGCCATGCCGCTTGAAGGCGGCCTTCAGGTCGAGGTAGTCGGCCATCCGCGCGCCGCGATTGAAGTTGCTGATGTCCATCGCCGAGAACCAGGTCGGCACGTTGACGCCGAGCATGTCGATGCCGTTGTGCGGCGTGGCGTAGGTGAAGAACTTGTCGACGCTGCCGGCGACGCCCTGCGGGTCGAGGGCCGGGTTCTGCAGGAAGGCGCGGCACACGAGGCCGCCCATCGAGTGCGCGACCAGGTGGCAGCGGAAGTCGGCCGCGGTGTCGACACCGCTGCGCGGATTGGCGACGACGAGCTGGCGGACCTTGGCGACGAGCTCGGACAGCCCCTTCGCGAAGGCCTCGATCGAGGGCGTCTCGCCGGTGCCGAAGAGCGTGGAGGCGGGGTCGTAGTAGCGGTAGATGACGATGGCGCGGCTGCCGAGCGCGTTGTCGGTGGGCTTGCCGGCGGCGTCGACTTCCCAGCCGGGGTCGACGATGTCGAGGCCGTCCTCATAGACATCGGCGTAGCCGAAGTCCGAGGCGAGACGCACGACGGGCGATTCGAAGACGAACTTCCGGGGCCGGCTCTTGTCGCTGGCCGAGGCGCGCATGGTGGTCGAGCCGAGGTTGAAGCCGCAGAACGGATCGGCGCTGGTCTCGTCGATCTCGCCGCGGGTCATCGCGAAGCCGCGGACGTAGATGATGGGATGGAACGGTGCGTTGCTGTTAGCCATGGGACCCTCCCGGGTCCGTGGACAGCAGACCCCGCGCGAGTCTGGCGCGCGGGGTGTCGGGCGTCATCCCCAAGAACTAGGGCGGGGACGGCGGGGTTGCTCGTTGGCTCACTGCTGGTAGACGCGCAGCCACTGGATCGATTCGGTGTCTCCCCAGTCAGGGCAGCTCCCGGTCCCCGTGATGAGCACCTGCCTGCCGGTGGCGGACGCCATCAACGCGTTGGCTGCCATGGCCTTGCCCTCGGGGGTCGTGATCCGGATGACGTAGCGGCGGGAGCCGACGGTCTCCGTCCCGCACGTCGGCGTGCCGCTGGACGCGACGTCGAGGTAGAGGAACAGGCCGTGCGCCTGCGATTCGGTCATCAGGATCTTGCCGTAGGCATTCCCGGCCCATGCGGCCAGCGGCAAGGTCGTCGTCAGCGCGGCCAAGGCCACGGATCGGATCAGTGCTCGTTTCATGCGAGGGGTCCTCGTTCGTTGTCGGAGTGGTTCGAACGACCTCCCCGGCCGTTCCCCGCGTCGCGGGCTGCGCATCGTAGCGTCCTCACGCCCGGCTAGCGCTCCTTGAACCACCGCCCCAACGTCGCCCGCTCCTCGTCGGTGATGCCGGTCGCGTTGTTCAGCGGCATCGTCTTCTGCACCACCACCTGCTGGTAGATCTCGGCCGCGTGCTGCTCGATCATCTGCGGCTCGTGGAACTGGATGCGCTTGGGCGCCAGCGCCGCGTTGTGGCAGGCCAGGCAGCGCGCGTTGACGATCTGGCGGACCTGCTCGACGCTCACCGGGCCCTCGCCCGCCGTAGCAGCCGGCGCGGCCGATCCCGCGCTCCCCACTGTCGTCCCCGCCGCCGGCGGCGCGGTCACCGGCACCATCGCCGGCGACGGCGCCAGCGCCGTGATCAGGCCGGCCAGCAGCATCGCCACCGCCACCAGCAGCGGCCACGCGTCGAAGCCCTTGTGGCGCTTCACGAACCAGGTGCGCACCAGCGCCCCGACCAGCATCAGCACCACCAGCACCAGCCAGTTGCGCGGGTGGCTGTACAGCATGCCGTAGTGGTTGGACAGCATCGCGATCAGCACCGGCAGCGTGAAGTAGGTGTTGTGCACGCTGCGCTGCTTGCCGCGCTGGCCATGGACCGGATCCACCGGCCGCCCCGCCCGCATGTCGGCGATCACCTGCTTCTGGCCCGGGATGATCCAGAAGAACACGTTCGCGCTCATCATCGTGGCGATCATCGCGCCGGTGATCAGGAAGGCCGCCCGCCCCGCGAAGAGCTGGCTCGCGCCCCACGCCGCCGCCACGATCACGACCGCAATCAGGCCGAGCACGACGCCGTCGTTGCCGATCGAGCCATCGGCCTTGCGCCCGAAGCGCCGGCAGATCTGGTCATACACGATCCAGCCGCCCGCGAGGAACCCCAGCGCCCCCGCCACCGCCGCCGGCGCGCTCCAGTCATGCACGCGCTTGTCGATCAGGTAGGTGTCGGCATTGAAGAGGTACAGCAGCGCGAAGAGCGCGAAGCCGCTCATCCACGTCCAGTAGCTCTCCCAATAGAACCAGTGCAGGTCACGCGGCAGGTTGCCCGGCGCGACCATGTACTTCTGCGGGTTGTAGAAGCCGCCGCCATGCACCGCCCACAACTCGCCATCGACACCCTTGGCGGTCAGGTCCTCGGCCCGCGGCTTGACCAGGTGGTTGTCCAGCCAGACGAAATAGAAGGAGGCGCCGATCCAGGCGATGGCCACGATCACGTGCAGCCAGCGCAGCAGCAGATTGGCCCAGTCGAGCAGGTAGCTGTCCATCAACGAAGGGAATGCAAGGTCCGGACCACCACTGCGGGCGCTGTGAACCGGCAAGCGTCGCGCTGAAGAATCGGGGCGCCGCGGCGACGTCAAGGCGCGAAGTGTATACAGTCCGGCGCGCACCGCCGCCTCGCGACAGGATCAACGCGCCTCCGGCAACTCCTGCATCGCCTGCGCCACCACCGACAGCGCCACCATCTCCGGCTGCTTGCCAGGAATGCCGGGAATGCCGATCGGGCAAGTCACGTGAGCGAGCTCGTCGGGCCCGAAGCCCCGCGCTTCCAGGCGATGTCGGAAGGTCGCCCACTTGCTCTTGCTGCCGATCAGGCCGATGTACGGGAGGTCCTTCGCCTCGCGCTGCCGCTTCAGGCAGGCGGCCAGGATGTCGAGGTCCTCGGCATGGCTGAAGCTCATGATCAGCACATGCGAGCCCGGCGCCAGCGTCGGCACCGCGCCCTGCACCGGCTCCGACTGCTCCGCGCGGACGTTGTCCGGCAGCGGCTCCGGGAACATCCCTTCGCGGCTGTCGATCCAGTGCACCCGCGCCGGCAGCTTCGCCAGCAGGTCCACGATCGCGCGTCCCACGTGGCCGCCGCCGAACAGCGCGATACGCCGCCAGTCGCGTTGATCGCCGAGCCGATCCGCCAATCCCGCGATCGACTGCGCGTCCAGCCAGTCGAAGGTCAGCCACACGACCCCGCCGCAGCACTGCCCCAGCGAGGGCCCGAGCGCGAAACGCTGCCGCGCCTCCAGCACCCGGCCCGCGGCCAGCGCCGCGCGGGCCTTGGCGATCGCGTCGAACTCGAGCTGCCCGCCGCCGATCGTGCCGACCACGTCCGACGCGGTCACCGCCATCCAGGCCCCGACCTCGCGCGGCCCGCTGCCCTGCAGCTCGTCCACGCGCACCAGCACGGCCGGCTCGCGCGCGAGCCTCAGCGCCAGGGTCTGCCACGCGCGCATCGCCAGGCCCTCAGCTCCCGCGGTAGGTGGAGTACGACCACGGGCTCGCCAGCAGCGGCACGTGGTAATGCGCCTGCGGATCGGCGATGCCGAAATCCAGCGGCACCTCGTCCAGGAAGGCCGGCTCCGGCAGCGTCACGCGCCGGGCGCGGAAGTAGTCCGCCACCTCGAACACCAGCCGGTAGCGCCCTGGCTGGAAGCTCGCGCCTTCGAGCAGCGGCCCGTCGGCGCGTCCGTCGGCATTGAGCGTCAGCACCTGCAGCAAGCGAGGCTCGCCGGCCTCGAGGCGGTACAGCCGCACCGCCATGCCGGCCGCCGGGCTGCCATGCATCGTGTCCAGGACGTGGGTGGTGAGCTTGCCCATCGGGATTCGGTTCGGGTGAAATCGCAAAGTGTATACACTCCCGGACACAAAAACGCTCCTGCCATGAACGCCCGCGATCCCGACGCCAGCGCCTCCGTCACCGAGCGCATCACCACCGCCATCACGCAGGCGATCGTGGAGCGCCGCCTGATGCCCGGCACCAAGCTGGTCGAGCAGCAGCTGGCCGACATCTTCGACTGCTCGCGCACGCTGGTCCGGCAGGCGCTCAACCAGCTCAGCCGCGACCGCCTGGTGCGGCTGGAACCGGCCCGGGGCGCCTTCGTCGCGCAGCCCAGCGTCGAGGAAGCGCGCCAGGTCTTCGAGGTGCGCAAGATGCTCGAGGCCGCGATGCTGGCCGACCTCTGCCAGCGCATCACGCCGGCGCAGGTCCGGCAGCTGCGCACCCATTTGAAGCAGGAACGCGAAGCCGTCGCCCGCACCGACGTGCCCGGCCGCACGCGGTTGCTGGCGGACTTCCACGTGGTGCTCGCCCGCATGCAGGGCAACGAGGTGCTGGCCCAGCTGCTGACCGACCTGCTGTCGCGCAGCTCGCTGATCGCGCTGATGTACCAGAGCTCCCATTCCGCCGCCGAATCCCAGGCCGAGCACGAAGCCATCGTCGACGCGCTGGAAGCCCGCGACAAGCGCGCGGCGCTGAAGCTGCTGGACGCGCACCTCGGCAACGTCGAGGCCAACCTCCGGCTCGACCCGCGCGTGCAGGACCTGAAGTCGGTCCTGCAACTCTGACCCCGACCGCCCTCGCCCCACGACCATGAAACCCGTCGTCTCCCCCGGCTACCCCCGCGACCTGATCGGCTACGGCGAACACCCGCCGCAGGCGCGCTGGCCGGGCCAGGCGCGCATCGCCGTGCAGTTCGTCCTCAACTACGAGGAAGGCGGCGAGCACTCCGTGCTGCACGGCGACGCCGGCAGCGAGCAGTTCCTGTCCGAGATGTTCAACCCGGCCGCCTACCCCGCGCGCCACCTGAGCATGGAAGGCATCTACGAATACGGCTCGCGCGCCGGCGTCTGGCGCCTGCTGCGCGAATTCGAGAAACGCGCGCTGCCGCTCACCGTCTTCGGCGTGTCGATGGCGCTGGAGCGGCATCCGGAGCTGACGCGGGCCTTCGTCGAGCTGAACCATGAGATCGCCTGTCACGGCTGGCGCTGGATCCATTACCAGAACGTCGACGAGGCCACCGAGCGCCAGCACATGGACATCGGCATGGACATCGTCCAGCGGCTGACCGGCGAGCGCCCGTCGGGCTGGTACACCGGCCGCGACAGTCCCCACACGCGCCGCCTGGTCGCCGACTTCGGCGGCTTCGAGTACGACAGCGACTACTACGGCGACGACCTGCCGTTCTGGCTCAACGTGCGCAAGACCGACGGCGTGCTCGCGCCGCACCTGGTGGTGCCCTACACGCTGGACTGCAACGACATGCGCTTCGCGCTGCCGCAGGGTTTCAGCCACGGCGACGAGTTCTTCGAGTACCTGCGCGACACCTTCGACGTGCTCTACGCCGAGGGCGCGGAGACGCCCAAGATGATGAGCATCGGCATGCATTGCCGGCTGCTCGGCCGGCCGGGCCGGATGCGGGCGCTGCAGCGATTCCTCGACCATGTCGAGAAACACGACCGCGTCTGGGTCGCCCGCCGCGTCGACATCGCCCGTCACTGGCGCGCCACGCATCCGTTCGATGCGGACACCGCCTTCGTCTGGGGCTGAGCGCCGACGAGTCCTTCGAGCGTCCCCCACGAGCTTCCGCCCCACGAGCTTCCGATGACCACGCCCGCTCCCGCCCTCACCCTCGACCTGCTCAACGCCGCCGACGAGACGCGCTTCGTCGCGCTGCTCGACGGGATCTATGAACACTCGCCGTGGATCGCGCGGCGCGCCTTCGCGGCGCGCCCGGCGGCGGGCTTCGCCAGCCTCGCCGCGCTCAAGCACGCGATGGCGACGGTGGTGCGCGAGGCCGCGCTCGACGAGCAGCTCGGCCTGATCCGCGCCCACCCGGAACTCGCCGGCAAGGCGATGGTCGCGCGCACGCTGACCGCCGAGTCGACGAACGAGCAAGGCAAGGCCGGCCTCACCGACTGCACGCCCGAGGAGTTCGCGCGCCTGCAGCAGCTCAATGCCGACTACAACGCGCGCTTCGGCTGGCCCTTCATCCTGGCGGTGCGCGGTCCGCGCGGCGACGGCCTCTCGCGCGGGCAGATCATCGAGACCTTCGCGCGGCGGCTGAACGCCCATCCGGACATCGAGCGCGCCGAGTGCCTGCGCAACATCCACCGGATCGCGGAGATCCGGCTCAACGACAAGTTCGGCGTCACGCCCACGCTCGGCAACCAGGTCTGGGACTGGGCGGAATCGCTGGCGCGCTTCTCCGATCCCGGCTTCGCCGAGCACGGGCAGTTGACCGTCCTCTACCTGACCGAGGCGCACCGCGCCGCCGCCGCGCAGCTCGCCGACTGGATGCGCGAGTGCGGTTTCGACGAGGTGTCGCTCGACGCCGTCGGCAACGTCGTCGGCGTCTATCACGGCCAGGACCGCGACGCGCCGCGCCTGCTGACCGGCAGCCACTACGACACCGTGCGCAATGGCGGCAAGTACGACGGCCGGCTCGGCATCCTGGTGCCGATGGCCTGCGTGCGCGAGCTCAAGCGCCAGGGCCGGCGCCTGCGCCACGGGCTGGAGGTGGTCGGCTTCTCCGAGGAGGAAGGCCAGCGCTACAAGGCGACCTTCCTCGGCTCCAGCGCGCTGGTCGGGCGCTTCGATCCCGCGTGGCTCGACCAGGCCGATGCCGACGGCGTCGTGCTGCGCGAGCTGATGCGCGAGGCCGGCCTGCCCGGGACGATGGACGCGATCCGCGCCCTCGAGCGCGATCCGGCGCGTTACCTCGGCGTCGTCGAGGTCCACATCGAGCAGGGCCCGGTGCTCAACGCGCTGGACCTGCCGCTGGGCGTGGTCACCTCGATCAACGGCAGCCTGCGCTACGTCGGCGAGGTGCGCGGCCTCGCCTCCCACGCCGGCACCACGCCGATGGGCAGCCGCCGCGACGCCGCCGCCGCGGTGGCGGAGCTGATCCTGTACGTCGAGGAACGCGCCGGCGCGGTCCCCGAGGTCGTCGGCACCGTCGGCCAGCTGCAGGTGCCCAACGGCTCGATCAACGTGATCCCGGGCCGCTGCCGATTCAGCCTCGACCTGCGCGCGACCACCGACGCGGCGCGCGACGCGCTCGACGTCGACGTGCGCCAGCGGCTGGCCGAGATCTGCGAGCGCCGCGGCCTGAGCTTCACGCTCGAGCGCACCGAGGCCGCCGCCGCCGCGCCCAGCGCGCCGGCCTGGCAAACGCGCTGGGAGGCGGCGGTGGGCGCGCTCGGCCTGCCGGTGCACCGCATGCCCTCGGGCGCCGGCCACGACGCGATGAAGCTCCACCAGGCGATGCCGCAGGCCATGCTGTTCCAGCGCGGGCTGAACCTGGGCATCAGCCACAACCCGCTCGAAGCGATCAGCAACGACGACACCGAGCTGTGCGTGCGCGCCTTCCAGGCGCTGCTCGACGGCCTCTGACTTCCTCTCCGGACCCGCCATGACCACCGATGCCCGCCCTGCCGCCGCCGCGGCCTCCACCGATGCCGGCGCCGCCGCCGCCAACGCCAACGCCAACGACACCACCGTCGGCGCCGCGCATGACGCCGGCGCGGAGCACGCGGCCCTGGACGCCTGGATCGACGCCCACTTCGACGAACAGGTCCGCTACCTGCAGGCGCTGGTGCGCGTGCCCACCGACACGCCGCCCGGCAACAACGCGCCGCATGCCGAGCGGACCGCCGAGCTGCTCGCCGCCATGGGCTTCGACACCGAACGGCATCCGGTGCCGCAAGCGCAGGTGCGCGCGTACGGCCTCGAATCGCTGACCAACCTGATCGTGCGGCGTCGGTTCGGCGATGCCGCCGCGGGCGGCCCGGTGATCGCGCTGAACGCGCATGGCGACGTCGTCCCGCCCGGCGAGGGCTGGACCCACGATCCCTACGGCGGCGAGGTCGTCGACGGCAAGCTCTACGGCCGCGCGTCGGCGGTCAGCAAGAGCGACTTCGCGACCTACACCTTCGCGTTGCGGGCGCTGGAGGCGCTGCAGGCCCGGGGCGCGGCGCTCCGCGGCGGCATCGAGCTGCACTTCACCTACGACGAAGAATTCGGCGGCGAACTCGGCCCGGGCTGGCTGCTGGAGCAGGGGCTGACGAAGCCTGATTTCCTGCTCGCCGCGGGCTTCAGCTACCAGGTCGTCACCGCGCACAACGGCTGCCTGCAGATGGAGGTGACGGTCCACGGCAAGATGGCGCACGCCGCCATCCCCGACACCGGCATCGACGCGCTGCAGGGTGCGGTCGTGCTGCTCAACGCGCTGTACGCCCGCAACCTCGCGTATCGCCAGGTGACCTCGACGGTCGAGGGCATCCGGCATCCCTACCTGAACGTCGGCCGCATCGAGGGCGGCACCAACACCAACGTCGTGCCGGGCAAGGTCGCGTTCAAGCTGGACCGCCGGATGATTCCCGAGGAGGACCCGGTCGTCGTCGAGGCCGAGATCCGCGACACCATCGCGCGGGCCGCGGCGTCGTTCCCCGGGATCGCCGTGGACGTGAAGCGGCTGCTGCTGGCGCGCTCGCTGAAGCCGCTGCCCGGCAACCGGCCGCTGGTGGAGGCGCTGCAGCGCCACGGCGAGGCGGTCTTCGGCGAGCCGATTCCGACCTCCGGCACGCCGCTCTACACCGACGTGCGGCTCTACGGCGAGCACGGCATCCCGGCCGCGATCTACGGCGCCGGTCCCCGCACCGTGCTCGAGTCCCACGCCAAGCGCTCGGACGAGCGCGTCGAGCTCGAGGACCTGCGCCGCGCCACCAAGGTCGTCGCCCGCACGCTGCGGGACCTGCTCGCCGCCTGAGCCCCGCGCCGACGCGTCGACGTATCGACCTATCGACGTGTCGATGTCCAAGCCTCGGCCTCGGCGTCGGGGCTCGGCACCGACACGCCAACGCCTAGAATCCGCGGCGTCATGCGACTGCCCGCCCCCACCGCCCTCGCCCGCTGGATGACCGTCCTGGTCTTCCTGCTGGCGGCGCTGTTGCCGGCGATGTCGATGGCGGCGCAGGCGCTCAACGGCGACCTCGCGCCCTGGACGCAGATCTGCCGCTCCAGCGTCGTCGGACCGCGCGCGGCGGAACTGCGCGAGGGGCTGTCGGACAACGGCGTCGACGACCAGGACCATGCGCTGTTCCAGCACTGCGCGTTCTGCCACCTGCACCAGGACGCGCTGCCGATGCCGCCCGTCCCCGCAGTGCTGCCGCTGCGCACCGAGTTGCGCCACGGCCTGCCCGAGCGCTTCTACAGCGCCCCGGTCACCGCCCATGCCTGGCGCGCCGCGCCCGCCCGGGCCCCGCCCCTGCCGGTCTGAAGCCGCCGCACCGGCACGTCCGGTGCTCCTTCATTCCGTTGGAGCTGTCCTTCCATGCATTCCATTTCCCGTGCGCGTCGACTGCGAGTCGGCGCGCTGACGGCGCTGGCGTCCGCCTGCGCCGCCGCCTGCCTCCCCGTCCTGGCCGCCGATGACGACGCCGCCTCCCGCGCCCATTCGCTGGGCATCGTCCGCGTCGACGGCGCCGCCCCCACCTCGCTGCCCAGCCGCATCCCCACGACGATGGAGGGCGTCAGCGGCGAGGCCATCGCCCGCGACATCAACGCCACCGACGCCGAGGACGCGCTGAAGTACCTGCCCAGCCTGCTGGTGCGCAAGCGCTACATCGGCGACTACAACCACGCGGTGCTGTCCACTCGCGCCTCGGGCACCGGCAACAGCGCGCGCTCGCTGGTCTATGCCGACGGCATCCTGCTGTCCAACCTGCTGGGCAACGGCGCGACCTTCGCGCCGCGCTGGGGCCTGGTCTCGCCCGAGGAGATCGCCCGCGTCGACGTGATGTACGGGCCGTTCTCGGCGGCGTATTCCGGCAATGCGGTCGGCGCGGTCGTGGACTACCAGACCCGGATGCCGACCCGCTTCGAGGCGCATGCGCGCGTCGGCTACAGCCACCAGCCCAACGACCTCTACGGCCGCCGGCGGAACTACGACGCGAAGCAGGCCAGCGCCTCGATCGGCAGCGCCGAGGGGGCCTTCTCGTGGTGGATCCACGCCGGCCGCACCGACAGCGAGGGACAGCCGCAGACCTTCGCCAACCGGTCGCCGGCCAGCGCGCCGGCGCCCGCCGGGACCGTGCCGGTGACCGGCGCGGTCCCGGGGCTGAACCGCAACAACCAGCCCTGGCTGCTGATCGGCAGCGGCACGCAGTACGACACGGTGCAGGATCAGGCCAAGGTCAAGCTGGCCTACGACCTCGATCCGGGGTTGCGCGCGCTGTACGTCTTCGGGTTGTGGAGCAACCGCTCGGACGGACGCTCGCGGAGCTTCCTGAGCGATGCGGCCGGACGCCCCATCGACAACCGGTCCGGTGGCGGCATCACGCAGCCGGTCGCCATCGACGGCAAGCTCTACACGCTGGCCGGCAGCGACTTCCCGCAGACCCGCGACGAGCTGGAGCACCGCATGCACGCGCTGTCGCTGAAGCGGCGCGTGCGCGAGGGCCTCGGCTGGGAGCTGTCGGGCAGCGTCTACGACTACCTCGCGGACCGCTCGCGCGCCTATGCCCCGACGGCGAAGGCGACGGACGGCGGCCGGTTGACGGACCAGTCCGGCACCGGCTGGCACACGCTGTCGGCCAAGCTCACCTGGACGCCCGAGGGCAGCGATCACGCGATCGACGCGGGCGTGTCGCAGGAGCGCTACCAGTTGCGCAACCGCGTCTTCGGCCTGAGCGACTGGCGCTCGGGCGCGGCCGGCGCGCAGACCTCGCGCTTCGAAGGCGACACGCGGGTGCGGGCCGTCTTCGCGCAGGACGCGTGGACCTTCGCGCCGGACTGGACGGCGGTACTGGGCCTGCGCGGAGAACGCTGGCAGGCCTTCGACGGCGTCACGCAGACGGCGTCCGACGCGACGCCGTACCCGCACGCCGATCGCGCGAAGACCGCCTGGTCGCCGAAGGCGGCGCTGTCCTACGGCGTCGGCGAGCACTGGGTGCTCAAGGCCAGCACCGGCCGCGCGGTGCGTTTCCCGACGGTCAGCGAGCTGTTCCAGGGCGGCTTCGACACCGCCGGCAACTTCATCAACAACAACCCGTCGCTCAAGCCCGAGCGCAGCTGGACCAGCGAGCTCAGCGCCGAATGGACCGGCGCCGGCCGCGACAACCTGCGCGTCACCCTGTTCCACGAGGACAGCCGGGATGCGCTGTATTCGCAGATCAACCCGGGGGTGAGCACGTCCACGAGCACGGTGCAGAACATCGACCACGTGCGCACGCGCGGCGTGGAGCTGAGCGGCACCGCCTCGCTGCCGCGTCGGATCACGCTGACGGGGAGCGTCACCTTCGCGGACTCGGTCATCCTGGCCAACAGCGGTTACGCGACGGTGCCGGGCGACACGGTCGGCAAGTGGCAACCGCGGGTGCCGCGCTGGCGGGCGACGCTGCTGGCGCAGTGGCAAGCGCGGGACGACTTGAGCCTGAGCTTGGGGGCGCGCTACAGCGGCAAGCAGTTCGGCACGCTGGACAACAGCGACGTGAACGGCCTCGCCTACATGGCGTCGAGCAAGTACTTCACCGTCGACGCCCGCGCGCAATGGCGCGTCGACCGGCAATGGACGCTGGCCGCCGGCATCGACAACCTCAACGACTACCAGTACTGGAACTTCCATCCCTACCCGGGACGGACATTCCAGGTGGAAGCGAGGTGGGACTACTGAGCCGGCGCCTCGGTACTTCCCCTGACTGACCAAAGGCACCCCAGGAGCCGCGCGGCACAATCCCCGCCCACCGCCCCGGCGGCCACGAGCCCCGGGGCGGCTCCCCGACTCTCAGGAGCACACCGCATGCAATCCCGTCTTTCGTTGACCGCCGCCCTGGTGGTCGGGCTCGGCGCCGGCGCCGCCGCGACCGCGCAGACCGCCGCGGTCCCCGCGACCGCCGCCGCCGCCACCAGCACCGCCTCGCAGGGCCTGGCCTACCCCGCCACCCGCAAGGTCGACCAGACCGACGACTACCACGGCACCAAGGTCGCCGACCCCTACCGCTGGCTCGAGGACGACAACGCCGCCGACACCAAGGCCTGGGTCCAGGCCGAGAACGCCGTCACCGACAAGTTCCTCGCCGCGATGCCCCAGCGCCTGCCCGCGCGCAAGCTCTACACCGACCTCTACAACTTCGAGAAGTTCGGCGTCCCCTACAAGGAAGGCGGCCGCTACTTCTGGACCCGCAACGACGGCCTGCAGCAGCAGGCGGTGCTCTACACCGCCCGCGGCCTGGCCGACACGCCGCAGGTCGCGCTCGACCCCAACACGCTGTCCAAGGACGGCACCGTCGCCCTCACCGGCGGCGCGGTCTCGCGCGACGGCAAGCTGATGGCCTACGGCACCGCCGGCGCCGGCTCCGACTGGCAGACCTGGAAGGTCCGCGACCTCGACGCCGGCAAGGACCTGCCCGACACCATCGAGTGGGTGAAGTTCTCCAACGCCTCCTGGACCCCGGACGGCAAGGGCTTCTTCTACTCGCGCTACGACGCGCCCAAGGAAGGCGCGGCCCTCACCGGCGCCAACTACTTCCAGAAGGTCTACTACCACCGCCTGGGCACGCCGCAGTCCGCCGACGCGCTGGTCCTGGAGAACCCCGCCGAGAAGGAATGGGGCTTCAACGTCGAGGTCACCGACGACGGCCGCCTCGCGCTGATCAACGTCTGGAAGGGCTCCGCCCGCAAGAACGGCCTGATGGTCCTGCCGCTGGACGGCCAGGGCGGCTACGCCGGCGCCAAGGCGATCCCGCTGACCACCGCCTTCGACGCCGAGTACAGCCCCGTCGTGCTCGACGGCCAGCGCCTGATCGTCAAGACCGACAAGGACGCGCCGCGCGGCCGCCTGATCGCCATCGACCTGGACAAGGACTGGCAGGCCAAGGATCCCAAGACCTGGACCACCCTCGTCCCCGAGACCCAGGACGCCCTGAACGCCGCCAGCGGCGTCGGCGGCCAGCTGGTGCTGAGCTACCTGCAGGACGCCTCCACGCTGGTGCGCGTGCACGCCCCCAGCGGCAAGCACGTCCGCGACATCAAGCTGCCCGGCGTCGGCACCGCCTCCGGCTTCGGCGGCAAGTGGAACGACCCCGAGACCTTCTTCGGCTACACCAGCCTGACCACCCCGGGCGAGATCTGGCGCCTGGATGCCAAGACCGGCAAGACCGAGCTGTTCAAGCGCACGCAGACCGCGTTCGACGCCAGCCAGTTCGAGAGCAAGCGCGTCTTCGTCACCAGCAAGGACGGCACCAAGCTGCCGATCTTCATCGCGCACCGCAAGGGCCTGAAGCTCGACGGCAACAACCCGACGCTGCTCTACGGCTACGGCGGCTTCAACGTGCCGATGACCCCCGGCTACGGCGTCACCGCCGCGACCTGGATGAAGATGGGCGGCGTCTACGTGCTGGCCGTGCTGCGCGGCGGCGGCGAGTACGGCGCCGCCTGGCACGAGGCCGGCACCAAGGCCAAGAAGCAGAACGTCTTCGACGACTTCATCGCCGCCGGCGAGTACCTGGTCGCCAACAAGTACACCCAACCCGCGAAGCTCGCCATCAACGGCGGCTCCAACGGCGGTCTGCTGGTCGGCGCGGTCGTCAACCAGCGCCCCGACCTGTTCGGCGCCGCGGTGCCGCAGGTCGGCGTGATGGACATGCTGCGCTTCCACAAGTTCACCATCGGCTGGGCGTGGACCTCGGACTACGGCAGCGCCGAGAACGCGGAGGACTTCAAGTGGCTGCGCGCCTACTCGCCGCTGCACACGATCAAGAGCGGCCCGGGCGTGCGCTACCCGGCGATCCTGGTCACCACCGGCGACCATGACGACCGCGTCGTGCCGGCCCACAGCTTCAAGTACACCGCGACGCTGCAGGCCGCCGACACCGGCCCGGCGCCCAAGCTGATCCGCATCGAGACGCAGGCCGGCCACGGCGCCGGCAAGCCCACCTCCAAGATCATCGAGGAGCGCGCCGACATCCTGGCCTTCATCGCCAACACCTTCGGCATGGACGTCAAGTAATCGCGGGCGGCACGTCGCCGCCCCGCGCGGCGCGTCCCCCGAGGCCCGGCCCGTCCCCGACGCGCCGGGCCTTTTCACGTCCAGATCGCGCCGGCGGCGCACCGCCGCGGCGGGCACCGGGAAATGGCCGTGAAATCCGGCCAGTTGTTTGGCCGGATTTCGGGCCTGTTCTCCACGGCTGGTCCAGCCGCCGGACGGCGATGATGCGAAGCATGACGACACGCCGAACCGCTCCTCCCGCGCAGACCACGCCCTGGCGTCCCTGCCCCAGGCAGCCCTCACCGGCCTCGGGACCGCACCGGTCCTGAGCGTCGCCGCTCCTTGAAGCGCCCAGGCCGCGTCCCCCCGGGGTCGCCCGATGGCCGGCGCTCCACGCGCTCACACGTGCCCACGCCGCAGCACCACGTCCCACGCAGTCCGGGGCGTCCAGGCGGCGTCCGCAGCGCTCTTGCCCGACCCGTCGACGATGGGTCGGGCTTTTTTGTTCCCGCGTCGACCTTGCGCCACGTCGCGAACCGCGGCGGACGAGCTCGTCAACTGACTGGCTTCAGTCACTTGCCGAGATGCCCATGCCGCCGGTCTTCCCTGTTTCCCCCACCCCCTCGCCCGTTCCCGTCGAGCCCGGCTACGACATGGTCGAGGACCTCGACCAGCTCGACCCACTCGACGGCGCCGACGCGCGGGCCGACACCGAACTGCGAGCGGCGCTGCGCGTCGGCGACGCCGTCACGCTGGAACGCCTGATCGCCGACCTGCGGCAGGCCGCCGACCGGCGCGAGATCGATCCCGCCACCCACCTCACCCGGCTGCTCGGCGCGATGGGCGACTGCGACCTGCGGCCCGACAACCCGGCGGCCGCCCCCTATCTGCATGCCTTGTCGCGGATCAAGACCAAGCGCTCGGGACTGCTGGTCCGGGGCGCCGCGAAGTGGTCGGAGGCGAACGTCGGCTCCGCGTTGGCATTGACCTGTCCCGACGCCCTGCGTCACAAGACCTGGGCCGTCGACAGCCGGCGCCCTGCCGCCACGGCGCGATGGATGGGCCGGGTGAGCGCCTTCGCCGCCGCCGGGTTGATCAGTCCGCACGCCTGCGTCCGCATGCTGCTGGGCGCCCCTTCCGCGGCGCCGCTCCCGCATCGGGCGCTGAAGCAGGGCGATCCGACAGGCCGGGAGTTCGCGGCCGTCATGGCCGGCTTCAAGGACTGCGCCGCCGTCGGCGCCCTGAAGGGGCCGGACTTCCTCAGGCTGCTGTCCACCACCGATGAGGGCTTGAGCCTGCCGGACGTCGTGTACAGACAGGGAAACCTCCGGCACCTCCAGGCCTTCCTCGACATGGCGTTCGGCGCGCGCCTGGCCGATGCGCTGACCGAGAGGGAGTACCTGGACCTGGTCACGAAGACCGCGTCCGGCCATCCCGTGCTGCCCCATCTCTGCCAGCAGCCCCGGCAAGACGCCGCGCGCCTGAGCGCCTATCTCCTCGCGCTGGAAGAGGCGGAGCGAACGGGCCGCGTCCCGCACGACACGCTGGCCGGCGTCCTGCTGGAGCGGGACGACACCGGGAAGTTCCCCATCGAACGCGCCGGTCCCGCGCACGCCGCGGCGATCCGGCGCGTGGTGGCGGCGGCGCCGGAGTGGCGCATGTCCGAGACCGCGGCGCGGAGGATCCTCGGCTTGCTCCGCGCCTGAGCCCGGCCCGGCCCTTCCCGAGGGCCGGGCCTCTTTTCCTGAACCGGCCCCGGGGGTGCCCGACTGACACCCTTTCCATTTCCGGAGCCCGCATGCCGGTGCACACCGTTCCGTTCCTGAACACCGATGTCGTTGTCGTCGAAGGCGACGGCCCCGAGGATGATCCCGTTCGTGTCGTGCACGAACCGCCGAGCGCGCTCGAACGATTCGCCCAGGCCGTCGAGAAGGGCCAGGCGGCGCGGGTCAAGGACGTGCTGTCGCGGCGGCCGCTCCCGGACGATCCCACCCAGGCCTTCCGCGTCGCGCTGACGCCGCGACACGCGGACGGTCCCCATCTCACGCCACTCGCCCATGCGGTCGCCGACGGCGACGTCGACATGACGCGCGTGCTCGTCGACGCCATCGCTGACCGCCGGGACGGCTGGGGGAGGCAGCGCTTCGACGCCGACACGCATTTCGACCTGCTGCGCGACGGCATGCTGGCGGCGACGTCCAGGAGCGCGCCGGCGCTCGAGGCCTGCGTGAAGGCGATGTGCCGCAACGACGGCGTGAAGCGGCTGGCCCGGGCGCAGTTGCCCGGCCTGTTGCAGTCGATGCAGCCCTTCGGAGGCGGCATCAACGACGTGACGCTCACCCGTGACGGCGCGGAACGGACGGCCGGCTGGATCCGGAGCGTCGTCGCGGCCGCCAAGGCGGACCTGATCTCCAGGGAGCGCGCGATCCTTCTGCTCGAAGGCGCTCCCGATCGTCCCCCGGTGCGCGTCGCGCAGCGGCTGAACGTGGCGACTTTCCAGGCGGTGATCGAGGGCCATGCCCACGCCGGACGGGAGAAGCTGGTCGTCTCGTCCCAGTTGCGCGACATGATGATGGGGTGGCGCAACGACGGCACCACGGCCCTGCACGCCGCGGCGCAGGACAGCGACCCGCGAGGCGTCTCGGCCTACATCCACGCCGTCCACGCGGCGCGACGCGGGGGCGCGCTGCCAAACGACGAGGACTATCTGAACCTGCTGTCGGCGGGCCGAGGCACCCGACCGCTGCTGGCGACGCTGTGCCGCGCCGATGCGCCGCCGCAAGCCCTGGCGGCCTATCTGAACAGCTTGCTTGTCGCGACCCTGGGAGGCGCGAACAGCATGACCCCGGGCAAGCTGCTGAAGCTGATGCTGGCCCTGGGCGACGACGGCCACCCCGCGCTGACGCGATGCAGTCCGGCCCAGGCCAAGGTCGTCCGCGATGCGTTGGGCATGGCGGTCGAGGACGGCCGGATCAGCACGGCCACGGCGGACCATCTCCTGCAGTTCGTGCCGCGCGCTGGCGACACGCCGGTCCGCACCGGCGCCCTGACACGGGCGCCTGACGCCTGACGCGCCTCATGCGACCGGCGGGCCCGGCCACGCCACGCCGCGGCGCCTTGCGCGCTCAGCGTTTCTCCAACGCATAGGCGCGCACATGGTCGCCGGGCTTCGTGCCCGTCGACCCGTGCCCGCCGGCCACCACCAACACGTACTGCCGCCCATCGGCGCCGAGGTAGGTCATCGGCGTGGCCTGGCCGCCCGCGGGCAGCCGGCTTTCCCACAGCGTCCGGCCATCGTTGACGTCATAGGCGCGCACGTAGTTGTCCATGCTCCCCGACAGGAATGCGACGCCCCCCGCGGTCATCAGCGGACCGCCCAGGCTGGGCACGCCCAGCCGCAAGGGCAGCGGCAGCGGCGACAGGTCGCGCACCGTGCCGTTGCGATGGCGCCAGACCACCTTGCCCTCGTTGAGGTCCACGCCCGCGACCGTGCCCCAGGGCGGCGCCTGGCAGGGCACGCCCAGCGGCGAGGTGAAGGGCTTCATCTTCGACGCGAAGGGCGCGCCGAAGTTCTCGTTGAGCGCCGGCAGCGAGCCGCTGGGCGGCCCGTCGTCCTGCACCAGCAGCGAGGTCGCGTCGCGCCGCGGCACCAGTTGCGAGGTGAAGGCCAGCACCGCCGGCGTCGTGAACGCGATGCCGCGCACCGGGTCCACGGCGATGCTGCCCCAGTTGAAGACGCCGAAGTTGCCGGGATTGATCAGCGAGCCCTGCGTCGACGGCGGCGTGAAGCGCCCCTCGTAGCGCAGCTGGTGGAAGGCGATGCGGCACCAGAGCTGGTCGAACATCGTCACGCCCCAGAGGTCGCGCTCGCGCAGCACCGGCGGATTGAACGAGATCGCCGACACCGGCTGCGTCGGCGCGGTGAAGTCGCCCGCCGCCGCGCCCTGCGGCGCCGGCTTCTCGGTGACCGGGAACACCGGCTTGCCGTCGCGCCGGTCCAGCACGAACAGCTCGCCCTGCTTGGTCGACTGCACCAGCGCCGGCACGCGCTCGCCGCGCACCGTCAGGTCGACGAGCACCGGCTGCGCCGGCACGTCGTAGTCCCACAGGTCGTGGTGCACCGTCTGGAAGACCCAGCGCGCGCGGCCCGTCGCCAGGTCCAGCGCGACCACCGACGACGAGTGCTTCTCGACGCTGGCCGAGCGCTTGCCGCCCCACTGGTCCGGCGGCTGGTTGCCCATCGGCAGGTAGACCAGGCCGAGGTCCTCGTCGACGCTGCCGACCGACCAGCTGTTGGGCGAGTTGGCGGTGTAGGCCTGCCCGGCGGCCAGCGGCGCGGTCGCCTCCGGATTCGCCGAATCCCAGTTCCACACCAGCGCGCCGGTGTCGATGTCGTAGGCCCGGATCACGCCGGACTGCTCCTTCGTCGACGCGTTGTCCAGCACCGTGCCGCCGACGATGACCAGGCGCCGCGTCACCACCGGCGGCGAGGTCGAGTAGTACGCGCCCGGCTTCGCGTTGGGCATGCCGGCCCACAGGTCCACCGCGCCCGCCTTGCCGAAGGCGGGACAGACCTTGCCCGAGACCGGATCCAGCGCGATCAGCCGCGCGTCGGAGGTCGGCATGAACAGCTTGGACGCGCAGGGCGCCGGCTGCGCGCCGGCCGCGGCCATCGGGCCGGGCGGCGGCTGGTAGGACAGGCCGCGGCAGGTCAGGTGCTGCAGCGCCAGTGCGCCGCGCACCTGCGGGTCGTAGCGCCAGAGCTCCCGGCCGGTCGTCGCGTCCAGCGCCAGCACCGTCTGGTGGGGCGTGCACAGGAACAGGCGTTCGCCCACCTTCAGCGGGGTGACCTCGAAGGTGGTCTCCTTCGGATCGCCGGGCCGGCCGCGGACGTCGCCGGTGCGGAACTCCCAGGCCAGCTTCAGTTCGCCGACGTTGGCCGGCGTGATCTGCGCCAGCGGCGACCAGCGCTGGCCGAGGCCGGTCCGGCCGTAGGCCTGCCACTCGCCGTCCGGGATCGCCGCGGCGCCCGACGCGGCGCCCCCCGGCGGCCGCGCCGGGCCGTTGGCGGGCATCGTGCCCTCGAGCGCATGTCGGTCGTGCGTCCACGACAGCACCGCCACCACGACGAAGGCGCCCAGCGCCGCGGCCAGCGCCAGCGCCGGCGGGCTGCGCCACGCGACGCGCCGCGGGTCGTCCGGCGGCAGGTGCCGGCGCATCGTCGGCACCAGCGCCAGCAGCACCGCGCCGATCGCGAAGGGCACGCCCAGCCGCGCGCCCAGCGGCCACCAGTCCAGGCCCGCTTCCCACAGGCTCCACGCCAGCGTGGCGAGGAAGTAAAGCGCGTAGGCCAGCACCGCCTCGCGCAGCCGGCCCCACATCAAGGCGCCGATGACAACCCAGGCCAGGCCCGACAGCGCGTAGTACCAGCTGCCGCCCAGCGAAGCGAGCCAGCCCCCGGCGGCCAGCATGACGAAGCCAAGGATCAGCAGCGCCGCGCCGAGCAGGCGGGCGAGCCAGGGCACCGGGGCGGGAATCGGAGCGAGGACGGAGGACATGCGCCGGAGGAACGAAGCGGAGGAACCCCTGGGACGGCAAGATTCGTTCCGCGTCCGCGGGAACCGTCCCGGGCGGGGGCCTACCCATGCCCATGACCCTGCCCCTGACCGCCCGCCATACGTACGGCTTCGAGCCGGCGTTCTTCGACCGGATGGAGGCCGAGGCGCAAGCCGCCGCCGGCCCCGACAAACCGGTGCGACCGGACGGGCAGGCGCGCCATTACGCGCCGGACCGCTCGCTGGACCCTCATGCGGAGACCGGCAGGGTCCGTCACGCCTTCCTGACGAGCAAGGAAGGCGAGGCGGCCCTGGCCGAATGGGACGAGACCTTCCAGGACATCCTCGCGTTCGCACGAGAGCATCGCCTCGGGAAGGCCGAACGCGAACTGATGGCGATGCTCGCCGGGCGCCACAACAAGAACCCGAACAGCGGCCCCGGGGGGGTGATGAACTACCTGCGCGCAGACTACAAGCAGTCGTTGGAAGCGATCGCGGGCCACCTGCGCGATGAGCGCATCCCGCTGGGGGTCCGGCAGGAGATCCTGAACAGCCTGGACGAGCTCGACCTGTGCCTGGAGCGCCAGCTCGCGGAGTGCCGACGGGTCGCGCTGGAGCTCGGTGCCCATCGCAGCTCGCTGACCGCCGAACTGGGCAAGGCCCTTTCGGAGTTGGGGGAGGCGCACCTGCGGGACCTCTTGCAGACCGAGCCCGGGCTGGGCGATCACGAGGCCGCCACGCCGCACGTGCTGCTGCCCTTCGCCAAGGCGCTGCGACTCCCCGGCCTGGTCCATCCCGGGACGCCGGCGGACCATTTCACCGTCGACATCCGCGCCCATCAGGACATCGTCGACCGCTGCGCGCAGGCGCTGGGCCGGCGCATCGACAGCCTGGCGATCGCCGACCTCCTGGCGGACCGCTGCCTGGCGTCGCTGAAAGCCGCGGTATCGGAACGCCTCGGCGGCATGACGCCGGACCTCGTCGGCGGCGAAGGCCACCTGGAGGCGCTGCAGGAAGCCACACTGGCGCTGGGCTCGCGCTTCGGCCCCTTGAACCCGATCAGCGCGACCTGCCTGAAGGCGGACAGCTGGACGCCGCTGCGCCTGGCCGACGACGCCCGCATGCTGGCCATCGACCTGCGGCACAACATGACGCGCCTGAATGCCGCGCCGCCGCCGCGCGACCAGCTCCTCGAGACCTGGGAGAGCGACGGGCTTCGCCACCGACTCGGACGTTTCGAGGACCGCCGCCTGTACGTGCGCACGGAGGCCGCGGCCGGTGGCGCGATACCCCGCCTGCGCCCGCCGACGCCGGCGGAGGTCGGTCGCCAGATCGAGCGCCTGCAGCTCGGACCGGTCCGGCCGGACGAGGCGCCGATGGATGCGGCCTTGCAGGAGGTGCTCGTCGACCACATGGTCTCGATGGCATCGCCGTCGAAGGTCCGCACCATCGCGGCGGAACTGCCGACGCCGAACGCCGTCGAGCACGTCATCGACCGCCTCGGACTGGACGACGACACGCTGGCGGGTTGGATGCGCGACCTGCCGGGCCAGTGGTCGGCGGAGGTGCTCGACCGTGCCTTCGACGCGATCCTGCGCCGGCGCGCGGCCGAGGCGCTCGGCGTGCTGCTGCGCGACTGGCGGACCCCGGGCTTCCCGTCCAGCTGGTCGCGCCAGGTGGTCCGCCAGGCCGGCATCGGAGCCGCGATGAACCAGGATCGCCGCGTCAAGGGCATCGACAAGGACGGCGATCCCGCGCGCGTGAGGCGCAACGCGCAGCGCGAGCTGCTCGATCGCATCGAGGGCATGCTCGCCAGCGCGAAGCCGCCGGTGCCGATGACGCCTTGCCGCCAGGCGCTGCGGGCCTTCGCCGGGCGGCATCCGCTGGGGCGGGCGCGCGACGCGATCGACGAACGGTCCCTCGGTGCTGTCATCGGATCGCTGGACGGGTTGCGCAAGGCGATCGGCGGCAAGCTGGCCGTGCCGCTGTTGAGCGAGGACGGCGGGCTGGCCGGCGCGCTGGAGTCGTCCCTGTTCGTCGGCAGCGAGCGCGGGATGGCCGCGGAGTTGGCGCTGATACGGCGCCTGGCCGAGGCCCTGGCGCTCGGGAGCGAGGACATCGAGATGATGCTGCGCGTCGAGAGCCCGGATCGCGCGCCGGAGCCGGTCCCGCTGGTCGCCGCAGCGTTGCTGAAGGGACGTCCGGCCGTGATCGGCGCGGTGTTCGCCTGGGCCGCCGGCATGCACCGCGACGGCCTGCTGGACGCCCCCGCGCTGCGGCGGATCCTGCAGCCGGCGATGCCGAAGGCGCCTCGCGGCGAAGCCAAGGCGGTGCCGCGACACATCGCGGACGCGCGCGAGCGTCACCGGAACGAAGTGGCCAAGGCGGTGGCGGCAGGCTTGCTGCCCGCTTGAGGCGCGGGCGCAGGCGCAGGCGCCGCTCAGGCGGCTTCCAGCCGCCCTTCCACGCGCAACAGCGTCTCCAGCGCCTGGCTGCGCAGGCCGTAGAAGCGCTTGATCTCCTCGAGCTGCGCGAGCAGCTCGGCCCGGCGCGCCGCGGTCAGGTCCTGCGCCCGCTTCACCGCCAGCACCATCTTGTTCTTGCTGGTGTGCTCCAGCGCGATGAACTCGATCACCTGCGTGTCGTAGCCCATCAGCTCCAGCAGCAACGCGCGCAGCGAGTCGGTCACCATCTCCGCCTCCTGGCCCAGGTGGATGCCGTGCTGCAGCAGCGGCCGCAGCGCCGCCGGCGTCGTCATCTGCGGCCGGATCTCCTTGTGGCAGCAGGGCGCGCACATGATGATCCGCGCGCCGCTGCGCAGGCCGAAGTGCATCGCGTGGTCGGTGGCGATGTCGCAGGCATGCAGCGCGACCATCACGTCCAGCGGCTGGTCGCCGCGCTCGCGCACGTCGCCGTGCTCGAAGCTCAGCCCGTCCAGCCCGTGCCGCGCGGCCGCCGCGTTGCCCAGCGCCACCATGTCCTGCTTGAGCTCCACGCCCTGCACCCGCGGCGCCAGGCCTTGCGCGCGCAGCCAGTCATGCATCGCGAAGGTCAGGTAGCCCTTGCCGGAGCCGAAGTCGGCCAGCCGCACCGGCGTGCCCGGCGCGTCCAGCCCGGCCTTGCGCACGGCCGCGCCGAAGATCTCGATGAACTTGTTGATCTGCTTCCACTTGCGCGCCATCGCCGGCACCAGCGCGGCCTGGCCCTTGAGCTCATGCGTGACGCCGAGGTCGCGCCAGAACGGGCGGTCCATCGCCAGCTCGCGCGGCTTGGCGCGGTCGTGACCGGCGGGGGGCCTCGGGCCGGCATTGCCGGCGCCACCGGCGACATCGGCGTCACCCGCCCCGCCGGCCTGGCCGTCCGGGGCACCGTCCGCGTCCTTCGCGCCGGCACCCGCGGCACCGGCGGCACCGGCAGCCGCGCCCTTGCGGCCGACCTGCAGCAGCGGCTTGCCCTTGCGGCTGAAGCGCAGTTGCACCTCCTCACCCAGCGTGTCCAGGTGGGCCTGCTGGAAGTCGCGGCCCAGCAGCGCCTCGACCAGCGCGAGGCCCTCGTCCAGCGAATGGTTCTTGGTGACGTCCTTGGTCTTGTGCCGCCACAGGAAGCTCAGCGCGCGCTCGCCGCGCAACTCGATGTCGCGCACCGTCAGGCGCTCGATCGACGTGTCCTCGCCCTCATGACGGTTCAGCAACAGGCGCTGGAAACGGCGCTCGGCCAGCGCGGTGCGCAGCAGGCGCAGGAAGCGCTGGCGGTCGTCCGGCGGCGCGGCCGGGGTGTCGGGATCAACGAGGGAACTGAACATCGGGAGTCCTGCGGCGAATCCGCGATTGTCCCGCCAAAGCGTCCAGGACCACAGTGGGCGGGATATGCCACCAGCCACCGGCCACCAGCCACCGGCCACCAGCCACCAGCCACCGGCCACCGGCCACCAGTCACCAGTCACCAGTCACCAGTTGCCAGCCACGGCCCCCGGCCACCGACCACCGACCACCGACCACCGGTCGCAGGTCGCAGGTCGCAGGTCGCAGGTCGCAGGTCGCGCCTCAGTCCACCTCGCACAGGCCGACCAGCCAGTGGCCCTCGCCGACGACCGACGCGTCAGCCGGCATCAGCGTGAAGCACAGCCGGCGCCGCGCCGGGCCCGCCGGGCCAACAGGCGCGCGCGCGGATGGCGCGATCGTCAGCGTCGACGACGGGGCGCCGGCCCGCCGCCGCAGCGCCTCGCGGTGCAACCAGGCCAGCACCTCCGGCGGCAGCCGGGCATGGTCCGACCACGGCGGCGCGACATAGGCCGCCATCAGCGCCCGCGCCTGCGGCGTCTGCCAGCTGCAATGGCCGTCGCGCTCGCGCACCGTCATGCCGGTCGTCGGCGCCGGCGGCGGGCCGGCCGGACTCGCGGCCGGGACCGGGCGCAGCAGGCTTTCGACGCGCGCCAGCAGGTCGCTCATCCGCACCGGCTTGACCAGGCACTCGGCGGCGCCGGCCGCACGCAGCTCGTCCGGCAGCGGCGAGGCGTGGGGCCGGCTCAGCGTCAGCACCGGCACGCCGGCGCCGGCCAGCCGCCGCAACAGCGCGACCGGACCTCCCCCCGGCAGGCCGGGCGAGTCGGGCAGTTCGGGCAACTCGGGCAAGGCCATGTCCATCAGCACCAACGCCGGCCCCGCGGCCAGGCCGTCGACCGCGGCGACTGGATCGGCGGCGCGCAGCAGTTCGTAGCCCGCTTCCTCCAGCACCGCCGCCAGCGGCTGCACCGACAGCGCCTGCACGAGCAGCAGCCGCGCCCGGGCGGGGTGCCGGGCATCGCGGCGCGAGGCGAGGTCGACGTCCTGGCCGACGTCACGACGGACGTCATGACGAAGCTCGGACGGATCGGCGGGCGGCGGGGTCGGCATGCGATCCAACATACAAGTCCCGTGCCCGCTTCTCAAGCGCCGCGGATGGGCGCGGGCGGCGCGTCGGCGCTCGGCCTGAAGCCGCGAATTCCGGGGCGTTCCGCCCGGTCGCGCGGCGATCGGGGCCCGGAGGGCTGACGCACAATGGCCGGCGCCATGGACGATACCCCCGCCTCGCCCGACATCGACCTCAACGCCCCGCCGGCCGCGGACGCGGAGGCGACCGTCGCCGCGCCGGCCCCCGCCGCCGCGCCCGCCGTGCCGTGGGAAGGCCCGTCGCCGGACGTCGTCGCCTGGCTGCTGGTGAACTGGCACAACAAGCACCCGCTGGCGCGGCGCATCGGCATCGCCGATGTCCACACCGTCGGTGCCGTCGCCCTGCCCTTCATGGCGCAGGCGCTGCCCAAGGAGCCGAGCCTGGAGGCCGGCGCCGCGCCGGACGCCGCGGCCGCCACGCCGCCGCCGGCCGCCCGCCGGATGCCCTGGCAACGGCTGCCCTGGCTGAACAAGACCCCGGCCACCGGCCCCCGGCCAGCCTGGGTCGACGACTTCATCCCCGGCCTGAAGCGCCCGGCCGTCGCCGCGATGGCGCTCGACCACGGCTTCACCCATGCGCCGGACGAGTTGCCGCTGCGCCGCGTCGACATCGACGAGCGCGCGCTGGCCGGCGATCCGAACCAGGCTGGTGCATGGCCGATGGAATTGGTGCTGCTCAGCGCCGCCTTCGATGCGGGCCCGGCCCGCCGGCGCGTCCTCGTGGGGCGCCGGGACCGGGTGCTGGGCCAGCGCGCGCTGGATCCGGCGCGGCTCGGCGTCGCCGGCTGCGTGGCGGCGCTGGTGCTGATCCTGGCGATCTGGGCGCTGTGGCCGTCCTCGAAGCCGTCCGCCGAGCAGCTCGCCGCCCAGGCGGCCGCGGAAGCCGCCTCGGCCGCCTCCGCGGCGCAGGCGGCATCGGCGGCGCTGGCGGCC
>NZ_JAOCCU010000011.1 GCF_029840635.1 Mitsuaria sp. GD03876
TCCTGCGTCGTGCCTTGCCATGACGAGGCCGCCAACCTGCGCGAGCTGCTGCCGCGCCTGTGCGCCGAGCTCGAGCGCGGCGGCACGCCGTGGGAGATCGTGCTGGTGGACGACGGCAGCACCGACGACACGCCCGCGCTGCTGCGCCAGTGGGCGTGCCGGCCGGAGGTGGTGGCGCTGCGGTTCTCGCGCAACTTCGGCAAGGAGGCGGCGCTGACCGCCGGCATCGCCCGCGCGCGCGGCGATGTCGTGGTGATGCTGGACGCCGACCTGCAGCACGATCCGGCCCTGATCCCGCTGTTCCTCGCGCACTGGCGCCAGGGCGCGGACATGGTCTACGCGGTGCGCGAGACGCGCGCCGACGAGCCGCTGCACAAGCGCCTGGGCAGCGGGCTGTTCTATGGGCTGCTCAACCGCGCGGGGCGCTTCGAGGTGCCGGCCGGCGCGGGCGACTTCCGGCTGATGGACCGCGCGGTGGTGGACGCGCTGATGGCGCTGCCCGAGCGCAACCGCTTCATGAAGGGGCTGTATGCCTGGGTCGGCTACCGGACCGTGGCCGTGCCGTACCAGCCCGCGCCGCGCGCGCATGGCCGCACGCGCTTCCGGCCGCTGCGGCTGGCGGCGCTGGCGCTGGACGGGCTGACCGCGTTCACCACCTGGCCGCTGCGCGCGGCCAGCACCGTGGGCGTGCTGCTGGCGCTGGCGGCCTTCCTCTACGGCAGCTACCTGACGCTGGTCTACCTGCTCTACGGCCACGTCGTCAGCGGCTGGACCACGATCGTGGTGAGCCTGATGTTTTTCTCCGGGCTGCAGCTGCTGTCGCTGGGCATCGTCGGCGAGTACGTCGGCCGGATCTTCGAGGAGGTCAAGGGGCGGCCGCTGTACGTGATCCAGGATGAATGGGGTGCCGGCCTGCCGCGTCAGGACGAATGGAGCACCGGGCTGCCGTGCCAGGACGAATGGGGCGCCGAGCTGCCGCGCCAGGACGAACGGGGCGCCGGGTTGCCGCGCGAGCCGCGATGAGCGCGCCCGCGCCGATCCCGCGCCGCGAGGGCCTGCTCGTGGCGGTGCTGACGCTGTGCTGGCTGGCCTTCACCGGCTGGGTGAGGCCGCTGGCGCTGCCCGACGAGGGCCGCTATGTCGGCGTCGCCTGGGAAGGGCTGCGCCAGGGCGACGGCTGGGTGCCGACGCTCAACGGCCTGCCGTTCTTCCACAAGCCGCCGCTGTTCTACTGGATCACCGAGGCGTCGATGGCGCTGTTCGGCGCGAACGCGTGGGCCGCCCGGGCGGCGCCGCTGGTGGGCGCGATGCTCGCCGCGCTGGGCCTGTTCGCGCTGCTGCGGCGCTGGGCTTCGCCGTCGCTGGCGCGCGCGGCGCTGCTGACGCTGCTGGCGATGCCGCTGTTCTTCACCGGCGCGCAGTTCGCCAACCTGGACATGCTGGTCGCCGGGTTGATCACCGCGACGATCGCGGCCGCGGCCGACGCGGCGCTGCGCGTCGAGCACGGGTTGCCGCATCGCGCCACGCTGGCTGGCGCCTTCGCGCTGGCGGGGCTGGGCGTGCTGGCCAAGGGGCTGATCGGGATCGTGCTGCCGGGCGCCGTGCTGGTGCTCTGGCTCGCGTCACGCGGGCGGTGGCGCACGCTGCGGGCGCTGCTGTGGCTGCCGGGGATCGTGCTGATGCTGGCGGTCGCGGCGCCCTGGTTCATCGCGATGCAGCTGCGGTATCCCGGGTTCCTCCACTACTTCTTCGTCGTGCAGCACCTGCAGCGCTTCGCCGGCGGCGGCTTCAACAACGTGCAGCCGATCTGGTTCTTCCCGGCGGTGCTGGCGGTGGCGACGCTGCCGGCCGCGCCCTGGCTGGCCAAGGGGTGGCGCGCCGTGACCTGGCGGCCCGCGCCGGGCCTGGACGGCCGGAACGAGCAGAACCAGCAGAACCAGCAGAACCAGCAGAACGAGCAGGACCAGCAGAACGAGCAGGACCAGCAGAACGAGTTGCACAGGCTCAACGGGCCGAACGGGCTGAACGAGCAGAACGAGCTGCACAGGCAGAACGGGCAGAACGAGCTGAACGAGCTGAACGGGCTGAACGGGCTGATGCTGTGCTGGTTCGTGGTGATCCTGGTGTTCTTCTCGATCCCGGCATCCAAGCTGGTCGGCTACATCCTGCCGGCGTTGCCGCCGCTGGCCGGCTTGATCGCGCTGGCCTGGGAACGGGTGGTCGACGTCGCGCCGCGCTGGCGGCGATGGGGCGCGGTGTCGCTGGGGACCGGCGCGGCCGTGGGGCTGGGCGCGGTCGTCGCGGTCGGCGCCGGCGTCGGCGGGGACAAGTCCAATCGCGAGTTGGCGCGGGACCTCGCCGCGCGCCGCCAGCCCGGCGAGCCCGTCGTGATGCTGGAAAGCTACCTCTACGACCTGCCGTTCCACGCGCGGCTCGAAGCGCCGGTGCTGGTCGTCGAGGACTGGGACGACCCGACGCTGATGGGGCGCGACAGCTGGCGCAAGGAACTCGGCGACGCGAGGTTGTTCGTCGGCGACGAGGCCGCCCTGCGGCGCTTCCAGCGCTGGTCGACGATCGAGCCAGCCTTGTGCGCCCAGCCGGTGAGCTGGGTGGTCGGCGACGCGGACCTGGCGAAGGCGCATCCGTGGCTCGCGCGCGCGGAACGCATCGCGGCTCGGCGACACCTGGCGCTGTGGCGGGTGCGCGCCGCCGACCTCGCGTGTGGCGGGCCGCGATGACCGCGCCGCGCGCCCTGTGCCTGTGCATCGACGACGTCGGCCTGCACGAGGGCGTCAACGAGGCGGCGCAAGTCCTGCGCCGCGCGGGCCGCGTCCACGCGTTGTCCTGCATGGTCGGCGGACCGGCCTGGCCGTCGGGCGCGGCCGGATTGCGGCGCGACACCGTCGGTCCGGTCGACATCGGGCTGCACCTGGACTTGACCGCCTGGCCGCTGACGCTGGCGCCGGCGAGCTGGTCGGCGGTGTGGTGGCGCGGGACGCTGGACCGGCTGCCGGCCGCCGGGCTGCGGGACGAGGTCGTCGCGCAGCTCGACCGCTTCGAGGATCACCTGGGCCGCGCGCCCGACTTCGTCGACGGCCACCAGCACGTGCACCAGTTCCCGCAGGTGCGCGACGCGCTGGTCGACGTGTTGGTCAAGCGCTATCCGTACCGGCGGCCCTGGCTGCGTTCGACGCGCGCGGCGGGTTGGGGATTCAAGCCGCGGCTGCTGGAGCGGCTCGGCGCCCGCGCGTTGATGGCCGACGCCGAGCTGTTGGCGTTCCCGGGCAACCGGCGGCTGCTGGGCGTCTACGACTTCCTCGGCGGGCCGTCGCGCTACGCGACGCTGATGGCGGACTGGCTGCGCCAGGCGCGGCACGGCGACCTGCTGATGTGCCATCCGAGCGTCCAGGCGGTGCCCGGCGATCCGATCCGGCAGGCGCGGCTGGACGAATACGCGGTGCTCGCGTCGCCCGCCTTTGGGGAACTGATCGCGGCCGAGGGGATCCGGCTCGACGCGATGTCGCGGCTGCTGCAGGACGAGCGATTCGCCGCGGCCGGCGCGGGGTGGTGAAGGCGCCTCAGGCGCCGGGCATCGCCGGCAGCGCCTCGGGCGGCAGGCCGGCGACGGCGCGGGCCCACATGCGCTCGTACAGCGCCTCGAGGTCGCGCGCGAAGGCGCGTGAATCGATCCACGGCTGGATCGCCGGCTTCGGACCGGCGGCCAGCGCGCACGCCGTCTCGACGTAGTCGTCGAGCGTGTCGCGCACGAGCTCCGGCAGCCCCGCCGCGGTGAGCAGGCTTTCCGCCACGCGCGACGCGAAGCCGTCGCCGCGCAGCGTCACCACCGGCACGCCGGCGGCCAACGCGTCGCTGGTCGTCGTGTGACCGTTGCAGGGCCAGGTGTCGAGCGCCAGGTCCGCCGCGGCGAGGCGGTTCCAGTGGCTGGCCATGTCGGTGGGCGGCATGAACACGAGGCGCTCCGGCGCGATGCCCCGCGCCTGCGCCTCCAGCAACAGCTGGGCGTCGGCCTGCTCGCCGCCGCTGAGCTGCCACAGCAGCGCGCGCGGCAGCCGGTGCAGGATCGCCATCCAGGCGTCGAACAGCGGCGGCGTGATCTTGTAGACGGCGTTGGCAGACAGCAGCACCAGCGCGTCCTCGGGCAGGCCGAGCGTGGCGCGCGGCGTCGGCACGATGCGCCGCTGGGCGTCGCCGGGCTGGTAGCAGCGCGGCAGCTGCGCGATCCGCTCCGAGTAGACCGGTGCGTCGGCCAGCGGCGTGACGACGGGGTCGCCGATGACGTAGTCGATGAAGTCCGCGCCGCAGGTGCCGGGGAAGCCGAGCCAGGCCACCTGCACCGGCGCCGGCCGCGCGGCCAGCGCGGCGAAGCGGCTGCCCGCGGTGTGGCCCTTCAGGTCGACCGCGATGTCCACGCCTTCGGCCCGCATCCGCGCGGCCAGGGCCGCAGGGTCGAGGTCGCCCACGTCGATCACGCGCTCGCAGGCGGCGCGCACCCGCCGCTGCAGCGCCGAGCCGTCGTCGGGACCGTGCGAGAACAGCAGCACCTCGAAGCGCGCGCGGTCGTGCGCTTCCAGCACCTCGACCATCAGCGCGGCGGTCGCATGGGCGTGGAAGTCGGAGGACAGGTAACCGACGCGCAACCGCGGCTTGGCCACCGCGCGGACCGCTGGCAGCGGGCGCAGGCCGCGGCTGAGGAAACGCGCGCTCAGGCGGCCGATCTTGAGCAGGTCGGCGCCCGCGTGGGGCAGCGCGGCGAGCGCGAAGGGGACGCCGAACTCGTCGGCGGCGTCGTCGGGCTTGGCCCGCAGCGCGGCGTGCAGCGCCTGGAGGTTGGGCTCGAAGTCGGACCAGCGCGCGCATTGCTGGTCGCCATGGGCCTGGTAGGCCTGCGCCATCACGCTGTCGGGCTGCAGCGCGGCCACGGTGCGGAAGCACTCGGCGGCCTCGGCCTTCAGTTGCAGCGACTGCAGCGCGAAGGCGAGCTGCAGGTAGGCGTCGACGTCGTCGAACTTCAGCGCCAGCGCCTGCATCAGCGGCGCGATCGCGTCCTGCGCGCGGCCGACGCGCCGCAGCGATTCGCCGAGGTAGCGCTGCAGTTCGTTGGAGGGCTGGTGGGCGTGCGGCTCGAGCAGCGCGACGGCCTCGGCGTAGCGGCCTCGGGTCATCTCGGCGAGCGCGGCGCGCAGCAGGTCTGGCAGGGCATCCATCGTCGGCGGGTCCAAGGCAGGGGGAGGACGCATTGTCGGGGAAGGGCCGCGCGACCCCGCCGGCGCCGTCCGCCCATCGATTTGGTCAATCCGGGCAAGACCATGACACATCGAGGCTGGTCGCACCGTTGACGTGCCGCGTCAACGGGATCGAGGGGATTCCAGAGACTCGTTGTTTCGCTCAACTGGAGGCACACGATGTCCATGAATCGCTCCGACGCCGCCGCCGTGGCGGCCGTCCTGCTCGTCGCCGGTCACGCCGTCGCGGCGCCCACCCATGTCGCGGACACCGGCGCCGCCGCGGCGCTCGAGAAGGTCCATGTCACCGGCAGCCGCCTGCAGCTGAAGCAGGCGCAGATCTCGGGCGTCGGGCCGGTGACCGTGATCGACGCGGAAGCGATCCGCCGCAGCGGGGCGACCTCGCTGGAAACGCTGCTGCAGCGGCTGCCGGCCTCCGCCGGCGGCGCCGGCAACCAGACCAACGCCTACTGGACCAGCAACGGCTACGGCACCGCGCAGGTCAACCTCCGCGGCTTGGGCATCCACCGCACGCTGGTGCTGCTCAACGGCCGCCGCGTCGTCAACGGCGGCACCGGCGCCAACAGCGCGGTCGACCTGAACATGATGCCGATCGCGATGATCGATCGCGTCGAGGTGCTGAAGGACGGCGCCTCGGCCGTGTACGGCGCCGACGCGGTGGCCGGCGTGGTCAACGTGATCACCCGTCATGCCACCGACGGCGGCGAGCTGGCGATCCGCACCGGCGGGACCACCCGAGGCGACGGCCGCGAGCATGCCGTCGACCTCAGCTGGGGCCAACGGTCGGATCGGGGATCGATCCTCGCCGGCCTGCACGTCGCGCGTAGCGGCGATGTCCCGATGGCCAGCCGCGCGCCCTGCGGCCTGGGCGACGTCGGCGGCCGGCTGGACTGCGTCGGCAGCTCGGCCACGATCGGCGGCCGCGCGCTGCTGGCCGACGGCACGCGGGTGAATTTCAACCAGCTCACCGGCGGGGATCCCGCCGGCTTCGAGGTCTATTCGCCGTCCCGCCACAACTACAACAGCCATGCGTCGCTGAACGCGGTCAATCCGATCCAGCGCCTGGGGCTGAGCGCCTTCGGCACCTTCGCGCTGAGCGAGGACACCGAGCTGTTCGCCGAGACGCTGTTCTCGCGGCGCGACTCGCGCCAGGTCGCGACGCCGGGCGTGCTCGGCGTCTACCGTCCGATCAAGATCGCCGCCGACCACCCGACCAATCCGACCGGCCAGGACCTCGTGCTGGAGCGCCGCCGGCTCGCCGAGGCGGGACCGCGGATGTTCTCGCAGCAGTCGGACATCGCGCGCGTCGTCGCCGGCGTCCAGGGCAGCCTGGGCGCGCGCTGGGACTGGTCGGCGGCGCTGAACTGGGGCCGCAACACCGGCTCGGACGGCACCAGCAACGTGGCGCACCTCGACCGCGTCGACCAGACGCTGGACCGCGAGGTCTGCGGCACCGCGCCGGGCGCGGCCATCCCGTGCGGCAACTACCTCGGCCAGGGCAACCTGACGCCGGAGGTGCTGCGCTACATCCTCGGCGACACGCGCGATACCGGCGGCAACGCGCAGCAGGGCGCCAGCGTGAACCTCAGCGGCGAGCTGCTGGACCTCCCTGCGGGCCCGGTCGGCGTGGCCGCCGGGGCCGAATGGCGTCGCGAGCGCGGCTGGCGCAACCCCGACGCGCTGACGCTGCAGGGCTTGGCCAACACGAACCGCCAGGACCCGATCGCCGGCGCCTACACCGCGCGCGAGCTGCATGCCGAGCTGTCGCTGCCGCTGCTCAAGGACCGGCCGCTGGTGAAGGCGCTGCGGCTCAACACGGCGGCGCGTTACTCGGACTACAGCCTGTTCGGCGGCAAGTCGACCTACAAGGCGGGCCTGGACTGGCAGGTCGTGCCGACGCTGAAGCTGCGCGCCAACGCGTCGACCGCGTTCCGCGTGCCCAACGTCCCCGAGCTCTACGGCGGCGTGTCCGAGGGCAACCTGACCACCACCGATCCCTGCAGCAACTGGAGCGCCTTGCCGGCGTCCTCGGTCGTGCACCAGAACTGCCGCGACGCCGGCGTCCCGGAGGGCTTCAAGCAGCTGGGCAACACCATCCTGACGACCGTCGGCGGCAATCCCGCGCTCAAGCCCGAGGACGCGCGCACGACCACCGCGGGCCTGGTGTGGTCGCCGTCGAAGGCGTTGACGCTGACGCTCGACCGCTACGACATCCGCATCCGCAACGCGATCCAGAGCGTGTCGGGTTCGACCAAGCTGGCGGTCTGCCACGACACGCCGGGCCTGGCGCACCAGTTCTGCGACGCGTCGAGCTTCACCCGCGATCCGGTCACCGGCGAAATCGACTTCCTGTCGTCGCAGCCGGTCAACGCGGCCGAGGAGCGGATGTCGGGCCTGGACGCCGGCGCGCTGGTCGAGTTCCGCGTCCGCGGCTTCATGACCACGCTCAACGGCGAGCTGTCGCACCTGCGGCACTACCGCGTGCGGCCGTTCCCCGGCGCCGAGGTCATCGACCAGACCGGCAAGATCACCGGCGGCAGCGGCAGCTACACGCAATGGCGCTCGCTGGTCTCGGCGACGCTGGCGCGGGGACCGTGGTCCGGCATCTACGCGATCCGGACGATCGGCGCGGCAGACGACATCAACGCCAAGCCCGACGAGCTCGGCGCCCGGGCGCCGTCGGTGAGCTACCACTCGGCGCAGCTGCGCTACGCGCCGGGCGCGCGGTGGGACGTGGCGGTCGGCGTCGACAACCTGTTCGACCGCGGCGCCCCGTTCGTCAAGTCGTACACCGATGCCAACACCGACACGATGACCTACGACCTGCTCGGCCGCCGCTGGCACGTGCGGGCCGGCTACCGCTGGTGAGGGCGCGCCGATGAACCTCGCCTTCAAGCTGCGCTGGATGCACCTGTGGCTCGGCCTGTTCATCGGCGTGCAGGCGCTGCTGTGGATGGCCAGCGGCGTCTACATGACGCTGCTGCCGATCGAGCGCGTCCGCGGCCAGCACCTGGTGCGGATCGACGACGCGCCGCTGGTCGTCGACGCGGCGCGCCTCGAGGCCGCGGAGCTCGTCGCGCGGCATCCCGGGCTGGAGGGATTCCGGCTCAAGCAGTGGCTCGGACGGGAGGTCTATGAACTGCGCGCCGGCGGCCGGACCTGGCTGGTCGATGCCCGCGATGGCGAGGCGCTCGGCCCGCTGCCGCGCGAGCAGATCGCCGAGCGGGCCCGGGCGATCTATCAAGGGGAGGGCGCGCTCGTCGAGGTGAGCTGGTTGACCCGCGCGCCCCGCGAGGTCGCCCATCGGCCGGTGCCGATGTGGGCGGCGCGTTTCGACGATCGCGGCGCGACCACGCTGTACTTCTCGCCCGAGACCGGCGAGTTGCTCGCGCGGCGCCATGCCGCCTGGCGCTGGTTCGATGTGCTGTGGATGCTCCACATCATGGATTACGACCAACGCAGCGATGCCAACAACACGCTGCTCCGCGTGGCCGCCGCGCTGGGCGTGGTCTTCGCCGTCGGCTCGGCCTGGCTGACGCTGCGGGCGTGGCGCCGGAAGGCCCGGCGATGACGCGCGCGATGCGGCGCCTGCACAAGTGGCTCGGCCTGGCGATCGGGCTGCAGTGGCTGCTGTGGGCCGTCAGCGGGCTGGCGATGAGCCTGCTCGACGCCGACAAGGTCCGCGGGCGCGCGTCGCGGGCGGCCGCCTCGGCGCCGAAGGCGTGGCCGGCGGACACGACGCCGGTGGCGCGGCTGTCGGCGTCGTCGGAGCCGGTCCTGACGGTCACGACGGGCTGGCTGCTCGAGCGCCCGGTCTACCGCCTGGCCTCTGCCTCCGGCACGCGCCTGCTCGATGCGCGGACCGGTGAGCCGGTGACGGTCGACGCCCCGCTGGCGAGGCGCCTGGCCCAGGCCTCGTATGCCGGTGCCGGCCAGGCCGGCCCGGCCGAGCAGGTGCCGCGCTCGCTGGAGACCCGGGCGCACGCCGGGAAGGTCTGGCGGGTCGCCTTCTCCGACGAGGCGGCCACGACGGTCTACCTCTCGCTGCAG
This sequence comes from Mitsuaria sp. GD03876, assembly GCF_029840635.1. Taxonomy (GTDB): domain Bacteria; phylum Pseudomonadota; class Gammaproteobacteria; order Burkholderiales; family Burkholderiaceae_C; genus Roseateles. Next base: position 9,315 of record NZ_JAOCCU010000011.1, read on the forward strand.
GGCGAGGTGCTCGAACACCGCAACCGGACCTGGCGCGTGTTCGACGTGTTCTGGATGCTGCACATCATGGATTACCGCGAGCGCCAGGACTTCAACCACCCGCTGCTCGCCGGGATGGCGATCGGCGCGCTTGGGCTGTCCCTGAGCGGGCTGTGGCTGCTGTGCACGCGCTCCGGCCGTGCCGGGATGGTGCCCGGTCGACGGCGCCCGAAGCGGTCCCGCCGCTGACCCTTGCCGGAGGCCGCAGGGGCGGCGAGTGATCCACCGGTTCTGCATGCGCTCCGGCACTGGCAAATCGCGGCGATACTGTATAAATTGACAGTATGCCGTCCGACCCCAAGCGCGATACCCACATCGCCGCGCCTCCGCTGTACATCCAGGCCGACGCCCTGAAGGGCCGGGGCAGCGCGTGGGCGATGCCTCACCGGTTCGAATCGCGCGGGCGCGAGCAGTACGACGACGGCTGGGGCACGCTGGACCAGGAGGCGGTGGAGGAACACGTCGCGCCCCGCACCGAGGTCATCGAGGAGCATGCGAAGAAGATCGTCAGCGGCAACCAGTCGCCCGACATCGGCTTCGACCTGTCGATCAATCCCTACCGGGGCTGCGAGCACGGCTGCATCTACTGCTTCGCGCGTCCGACGCACAGCTACCTGAACCTGTCGCCGGGCCTGGACTTCGAGACCAAGATCATCGCCAAGGTCAACGCCGCCGAGCGCCTGCGCGAGACGCTGGCCTCGCCGGCCTACCGGCCCGCGCCGCTGGTGCTGGGCACGGCGACGGACGCCTACCAGCCGATCGAGCGCAAGCTCGGCATCACGCGCGCGGTGGTGGAGGTGCTGACCGAGGCGCGCCATCCGTTCTCGGTCGTGACCAAGTCCAGCGGCATCGAGCGCGACCTCGACCTGATCGCGCCGATGGCGCAGCGGCGGCAGGTGTCGGTCTACCTGTCGGTGACCTCGCTGGATCCGGAGCTCTCGCGCATCCTGGAGCCGCGCGCGGCATCGCCGCAGCGGCGGCTGCGCACGATCAAGGCGTTGGCGGAGGCGGGCGTGCCGGTGGGGGTGAGCGTCTCGCCGGTGATCCCGTTCCTGAACGAGCCGGAGCTCGAACGCATCCTCGAAGCCGCGGCCGAGGCCGGCGCGACCAAGGCGTTCAGCATTCCGCTGCGGCTGCCGTGGGAGGTGGCCCCGCTGTTCCACGACTGGCTGCGGCTGCATCAGCCGGACAAGGCGGCGCGCATCATGGCGCGGCTGCGCGACATGCGCGGCGGCAAGGACAACGATCCGCGCTTCGGCACGCGCTTCACCGGGGAGGGGATCTGGGCCGAGTTGCTGCAGCAGCGCCTGCGCAAGGCGGCGCAGCGGCTGGGCCTGGGCCGCGAGCGGCACCGGTTCGACTTCAGCGAGTTCCGCCCGCCGTCGAAGGCGGTGGGACAGCAGTCGTTGTTCTGAGGAGCGCGCGCGCGAGGGGCGTCGTGCTCAGCCCTTGCGGCACGCCGCCACCCAATCCCAGTCCTGCCGGTAGACCGACGTCTTCACCCCGCTCAGGCTCAGCACCGTGTGGTACAGCCCGTCGTGCGACATCGGCGTGTCGCGGCGCTGTTGCAGGCAGGCGTTGTCCAGCTTCTGCGCGGTCCGCGTCTGTTCCGGCAGCCACAGGACCAGCGGCACATGCTTCTGCTGCTTCGGCGCCAGCGCGTAGGGCATGCCGTGCAGGAACAGGTTGTTCTCGCCCAGCGATTCGCCGTGGTCCGACACGTACAGCAGGCTCGGGTCGAAACGCTGCTCCTGCGTGCCCAGCCAGTCGATCGCCCGGGCCAGCACATGGTCCGTGTACGCGATGGTGTTGTCGTAGGCATTGCGCACCTGGTCCAGCGCGCACTGCTGCAGCGCGTTGCTGCGGCATTCCGGCTGGAACGGCTTGCGTTCCTCCGGCGTGCGCAGGTAGTAGGCCGGGCCGTGGCTGCCCATCTGGTGCAGCACCAGCACCACCCCGCGCGCCACCCGCTGCGGATCCAGCGCCGCGATGCGCGCGTCCAGGTCGTGCAGCATCACCTCGTCGAAGCACTCGCCGTCGCCGCGGCACAGGCCCGCGGGGATCGGATGGTCGGGACGCGCCGGGTTGATCGCCTGCGCGTTGGGCACGCGGTCGCAGATGCCCTTGCAGCCCGACTGGTTGTCCAGCCACAGCACCGCCAGCCCCGCGCGCTGCAGCACGTCCAGCAGCGTCTCCTGGTTGCCCGGGTGATCGACGAAGGCCTCGCGGCCGAGCTGCGAGAACATGCACGGCAGCGACGCGGCCGTCGAGGTGCCGCAGGAGGCGACTTCCCGGTAGCTCAGCACCGGCCTGGCCGACAGCTCGGGATTGGTCGGCCGCTCATAGCCGTTGAGCTGGAAGTTGACCGAGCGCGCCGTCTCGCCCACCACCAGCAGCACCAGCGGCGGCCGCGCGCCCGCGGGACGCGGCGTCAGCGTGGCGTCGGCCGCGACGACTTCGGGCGGGCCCTTGGGTTTCTTCTGCTTCTGCGCGACCAGCGCGGCGCTCGCCCAGATCGCGTTGATCGGGCTGACCATCTTGGTCAGCGCCTTGTTGTTGCGCAGCGTCGAGGCCAGGTCCGCCGTGCGCGTCGCCGCCAGCCCGACGCCCAGCGCCAGCGCCAGCGCCAGGCTCGCCAGGTTCCAGCCCAGGCGCTTGAACCAGCGCAGGTCGGTCAGCCGCTGCCGCCAGATCCAGGCCAGCGGCAGCAACGCGATCACCGCCACGTGCGCCGCCAGGCTCCAGCCGAGCAGGTCGCGCGTCTCGCGCAGGTCGGTCTGCAGCGCGTTGGTGACCATCGTGCTGTCGATGATCACGCCGTAGCTGCCGATGAAGTAGGCCAGCGGCGCCGTCAGCAGCAGCATCAGCGTCAGCAGCGGCTTGACCGCGACGCGCCAGGCCAGCAGGCTGAAGCAGGCCGCCAGCACCAGGATCACGATGCCCGCGAAGACGACGACGAACAGCTTGCCCGACGCGCCGGCGTAGTCCGGCATGCCCCACATGCGCTGCCACAGCGGCCAGTTGCCGAGCACGCCCACCCACAGCGCGGCGAGCCAGGTCAGGGTCAGCGGGGAACGCGCGCGGGCGGCGTCGGCCCCGCGTGCGGACAAGGTCGAGGAATCGGAAGACGGCATCGTGCGGGTGTCGGGCGTGTGGCGCAAAACCGGCCCTTGTAGTTGTCGTAGCTGAAGCTTCCCTGAAGCTCTCCTGAAGTGCCCCTGAGCAACCGCCCAGCTTAGCCGAGGACCGCGCTCATCCCCGCAAGGCCATGCCGCCGGAGCGGGCCGCCTTCAGGCCCTGGCCGCTGGCCTGCACGTAGCGGCGCTGCAGCGCCTCGATGCGCGGCGCCAGCGCCTCCGGATCGGTCATCCGGTCGCGGTAGCGCTGCAGCACCAGCGCCGCCATGTCGATCAGCTTGGCATTGAGCGTCTGCGTGCCCTGCTCGAGCAGCAGCTGCACGCCGGTCTGCGCGTCGCCGCGCATCGCATGGCGCATCGCCGTCTCCGAGATCGCGAAGACCCGCCCGTTGGCGTCGCGCAGCAGCTGGGTGCTGGGCTCATGGGCCTCGGCCATGCTGATCAGCACCTCCGTGGCCGACTTCGAGCTGCAGAAGCGCAGTCCGAGCTGGTTCATCAGCGTCTCCATCTCGCCGAGCTCGATGTCCTGCCGCGCCATCCGCACCCACAGCGCGATCAGCAGGCTGGCGGCCTCGAGGTCGAAGTCCTCGTCCGCGGCGCGGCGCGCGAACTGGCGCGCGAGCTGCAGCGCATCGGCCAGACGGCGCTCCAGCAGCAGCCGCAGCCCCTGCAGCACGACGTCGAAGCGCTGCAGCCGCGCGTCGCGCGGCGCGCGCTCGATGCCCTGCGCCAGCGCGTCGGTCGCGTACTTCAGGCCCTTGCCGTCCTTGGCGTCGAAGCGCATCAGCGCGATCAGCGCCAGGCTGTGCCAGTCGAAGAGCTTGGAGCGCAGGCCCTGCGCCAGGCTGCGCTCGAGCATCTTGAGCGCCTCGTCGCGCTGCCCCGCGTAGAAGGCCAGCGTGCCGCAATGTTGCTGGCGCAGCAGGCAGCCGGGCGTCAGCGTCGCGGCGGTGCGGTAGGTCGCCAGCGCCGCGTCGATCTCGCCTTGCTCCATCTGCACGCGGCCCATCAGGTCGTAGCTGTCGGCCTGGTCGGGCATGTCGCCGATCAGCGTCTCCAGCGTGCGGCGCGCGGCGCTGAGGTTGCCGCTGGCGACCTCGGTCCGCGCCACGCCCAGCCGCGCCCAGGGCACGGTACGCGCCGCGATGATGGCTTCATAGAGCTCGCGCGCCTCGGTGTGGCGCTCCAGGCGCAACAGCAGCTCGGCGCCGATGCGCGCGGCATACAGCCAGTAGGTCGCGCGGCGCTGGAAACGGTCCAGGCAGAGGTCGGCCGCGCGGTCGAATTCCTTGGCGTCGATCGCGTCGAAGATCGCCTTGAGCTCCAGCTTGCGATGCCGCGCGTTGGCCAGCCGGTCGGCCAGCGCGGCGCTCGTGTAGGGCTTGACCAGGTAGGCATCGAGCGCCGCCTCGGCCGCCTCGGCGACCTTCGCGTACGAGGCCTCGCCGGTGACCATCACGAACACGGTGGAGTAGGGCAGCAGCTGCTCGCGCCGCAGCTCGTCCAGCAGGTCCTGGCCCGACAGCTCGGAGCCGTCGAAGTAGTAGTCGCACAGGACGATGTCGTAGGGCTGCGTCTCCAGGATCACGCGCGCGTCCCGCACCCGCGTGGCCTGGCGCACATGGCCGACGCCGAGCTCCCGCAGCTGCGCCGTCATCAGGCTGCGCGAGGTCGCGTTGCCGTCGATGACCAGCGCCTGCGTCTTGGCCAGCGGGCTGGACAGGCTCATGGCCGCCGCTCCCCGGCGAGCGCGCATGTGAAAAAGCCCGCCTCCGGAGAGAGCGGGCTGGCAGCACCCCAACGATTTGTGCGAATGTCGTCAACCACACGGCGGATTGTCCGCCCGGCGACTCTTTCGGGTCCCCCGGGTTTGCGTGGGGGACGCGGTCCGATTCCTCAATCGTGGCTTGCGTTTGCGTGACGCTGTTGGCGACTTACTTGAACAGGTCCTTGACCCGGTCGGTCCAGCTCTTGGCGTTGGGCGAGTGGCGCTCGCCGCCGTCGCGCAGGCTCTTGTCGAGCTCCTTGAGCAGCTTGCGCTGGTGCTCGGTCAGCTTGACCGGCGTCTCGATGCTGATGTGGCAGTACAGGTCGCCGGGATAGCTCGAGCGCACGCCCTTGATGCCCTTGCCGCGCAGGCGGAAGGTCTTGCCGTGCTGCGTGCCCTCGGGCAGCTCGATCTCGGCCTTGCCGCCCAGCGTCGGCACCTCGATCGTGCCGCCCAGCGCCGCGGTGGTCATCGACACCGGCATCGTGCAGTGCAGGTCGTCGCCATCGCGCTCGAAGATGTCGTGCTGCTTGATGCGGATCTCGATGTAGAGATCGCCCGACGGCCCGCCGTTGACGCCCGGCTCGCCGTTGCCGGCGGAGCGGATGCGCATGCCCTCGTTGATGCCGGCCGGGATCTTGACTTCCAGCGTCTTGGTCTTCTTGATCTTGCCGGCGCCGTTGCAGGTGGTGCAGGGCTCCGGAATGATCTTGCCGGTGCCGTGGCAGTGCGGGCAGGTCTGCTGGATGCTGAAGAAGCCCTGGCGCATGTGCACCGTGCCGCTGCCGCCGCACGAGCCGCAGGTCTTGGCGCTGGTGCCGGGCTTGGCGCCGCTGCCGTGGCAGGTCTCGCAGCCTTCCCAGGACGGGATGCGGATCTGCGTCTCCTTGCCGCGCGCGGCTTCCTCCAGCGTGATCTCCATCGCGTAGCTCAGGTCGCTGCCGCGATAGACCTGCTGGCCGCCGCCGGGGCGGCGTCCACCGCCGGCGCCGCCACCGAACAGGTCGCCGAAGATGTCGCCGAAGGCCTCGGCGAAGCCGCCGAAGCCCTCCTGGCCCGCGCCGCCGCGGAAGCCCTGGTTCGGGTCCACGCCCGCGTGGCCGTACTGGTCGTAGGCCGCGCGCTTCTGGCCGTCGGACAGCATCTCGTAGGCCTCCTTGACCTCCTTGAACTTGTCCTCGGCGTCCTTGGCGCCCTCGCCCTGATTGCGGTCAGGGTGGTACTTCATCGCCAGCTTGCGATACGCCTTCTTGATGTCCTCTTCGCTGGCGTTCTTCGCGACGCCCAGGACTTCGTAATAGTCACGCTTTGCCATGGATCTTCCTGCGGTCCTCAAACCAAAACGCCGCGCGGGCCGGGAGGCTCCGCGCGGCGGCTGTCATCGACAGCTGTGCCGGTCGCGATGCCGACGTCGTCGGTCGGCAGGCATGGCTTACTTCGAGTCCTTGACTTCCTTGAACTCGGCGTCGACGACGTTGTCGTCGGCCGGCTTGGCCGAGGCCTGCGCACCCGCCGCCTCGGCGTGGTCCGCACCGCCGGCGGCACCGGCACCGGCGGCGGCACCCGCCGCGGCCTGCGCCGCCTGCGCGTCGGCGTACATCTTCTCGCCCAGCTTCTGGCTGGCGGTCATCAGCGCTTCGGTCTTGGCGTCGATGTCGGCCTTGTCCTCGCCCTTGATGGCCTCTTCCAGGTCCTTGATCGCGGCCTCGATCTTTTCCTTCTCGCCGGCCTCGAGCTTGTCGCCATGCTCGCCCAGCGACTTCTGCACCGAATGCACCAGGCCGTCGGCCTGGTTCTTGGCCTGCACCAGGTCGACCTTCTTCTTGTCCTCGGCCGCGTTGGCCTCGGCGTCCTTCACCATCTTCTCGATCTCGGCCTCGGACAGGCCGGAGTTCGCCTTGATGGTGATCTTGTTTTCCTTGCCGGTGCCCTTGTCCTTGGCGCCGACGTGCAGGATGCCGTTGGCGTCGATGTCGAAGCTCACCTCGATCTGCGGCGTGCCGCGCATCGCCGGCGGGATGCCTTCCAGGTTGAACTCGCCCAGGCTCTTGTTGGCCTGCGCCAGCTCGCGCTCGCCCTGGTAGACCTTGATCGTCACCGCGGGCTGGTTGTCCTCGGCGGTCGAGAAGGTCTGGCTGAACTTGGTCGGGATGGTCGTGTTCTTCTTGATCATCTTCGTCATCACGCCGCCCAGGGTCTCGATGCCCAGGCTCAGCGGGGTGACGTCCAGCAGCAGCACGTCGGTGCGCTCGCCGCCGAGGACCTGGCCCTGGATCGCGGCGCCGACGGCCACGGCCTCATCGGGGTTCACGTCCTTGCGCGGGTCCTTGCCGAAGAACTCCTTGACCTTCTCCTGCACCTTGGGCATGCGCGACATGCCGCCCACCAGGATCACGTCGTCGATCTCGCCCACCGACACGCCGGCGTCCTTGATCGCGGTGCGGCAAGGGGCGATCGTGCGCTCGATCAGCTCCTCCACCAGCGACTCCAGCTTGGCGCGGGTCAGCTTGATGTTCAGGTGCTTCGGGCCGGTCGCGTCGGCGGTGATGTAGGGCAGGTTGACGTCGGTCTGCGACGAGTTGGACAGCTCGATCTTGGCCTTCTCGGCGGCTTCCTTCAGGCGCTGCAGGGCCAGCACGTCCTTGGTCAGGTCGACGCCCTGTTCCTTTTTGAACTCGCCGATGATGTAGTCGATGATGCGCTGGTCGAAGTCCTCGCCGCCCAGGAAGGTGTCGCCGTTGGTGGACAGAACCTCGAACTGCTTCTCGCCGTCGACGTCGGCGATCTCGATGATCGAGATGTCGAAGGTGCCGCCGCCCAGGTCGAACACGGCGATCTTGCGGTCGCCCGCGCCGTGCTTGTCCAGGCCGAAGGCCAGGGCCGCGGCGGTGGGCTCGTTGATGATTCGCTTGACGTCCAGGCCGGCGATGCGGCCGGCGTCCTTGGTCGCCTGGCGCTGCGCGTCGTTGAAGTAGGCCGGGACCGTGATGACGGCTTCCGTGACCTCTTCGCCGAGGTAGTCCTCGGCGGTCTTCTTCATCTTGCGCAGGACCTCGGCCGAGACCTGCGGCGGCGCCAGCTTCTTGCCGCGCACTTCCACCCACGCGTCGCCGTTGTCGGCCGCGGCGATGGTGTAGGGCATCAGGTCGATGTCCTTCTGGACTTCCTTTTCCTGGAACTTGCGGCCGATCAGGCGCTTGACCGCGTACAGGGTGTTCTTCGGGTTGGTCACGGCCTGGCGCTTGGCCGAGGCGCCGACCAGCACTTCGCCGTCTTCCTGGTACGCAATGATCGACGGGGTGGTGCGGGCGCCTTCCGCGTTCTCGATGACGCGGGTGGTGTTGCCTTCCATGACCGCGACGCACGAGTTGGTCGTGCCCAGGTCGATGCCGATGATCTTCTTCTTAGCCATGTGGTGCTCCTGAATTTGAAAAGTCTGTCGGAACGATCGTCGCGGGGGGCGCGGGCGGCTCGGTGTCGAGCGTCGGGATCGTCGTTCCGGGATGGTTCTGATCTGTGGATAACTTGCCCGGATTCAAGACCGGGCCGGACGCTGGTCGGGTTACTTCGGCGCCGCCACGGTGACCAGCGCGGGGCGCAGGACACGGTCGGCGATCAGGAAGCCCTTCTGCAGGACGGTCACGACGGTGTTGGCGTCCTGGTCGGCCGGGACCATCGAGATCGCCTGGTGCTGGTGCGGATCGAACTTCGTGCCGGCGGCCGGGTTGATCTCCAGCACCTTGTTGCGCTCCAGCGCCGCCTGCAGCTGGCGCAGCGTGGCGTGCACGCCTTCCAGCACCTGCTCGACGCTGGCGTCGGGGCGGGCGATCGCGGCGGACAGGCTGTCCATCACCGGCAGCATCGCGTCGGCGAAGCCTTCCACGGCGAACTTGCGGGCCTTGGTGGTGTCTTCCTCGCCGCGGCGGCGGGTGTTCTCCACCTCGGCCTTGGCGCGCAGGTAGGCGTCGGACATCTCGGCCAGGCGGCGCTCGGTCTCGGCGAGCTTGGCCTCGAGCGTCTCGGGCACCGAGGCGGCCGCGGCGGCGGCGGCTTGCTGGGTCAGGTCGTCGAGGGTCGGGTCGGGGTGTTGGTTGTCGGTCGTCATGGTTGCTGTGCCAGGGCAAAAGCCCGTTCTGCGTCGGGCGATCCGCCGCAACTGGGGCTCATGGCCGGAGATTCAAGAGGGGGATTTTCGCATTCCTGCGCGGGCAAACCCGGGGCCTGCTAGCGACGGGTCACTCGTCGATGCTGGCGCTCCAGCGGTCCCACTCGGCCAGCTTGCGCCGGTCCTGCTTGGTCGGACGGCCCTGGACGATGGTGTCCGCCGGCTCGGGGGCGAGGCGGCGCGCCTCGGCCGCGCGCTCGCGGGCGGCGATGCTGTCGGGCGTCTCGGCGTACAGCGTCTGCGCCACCGGCGCCGGGCCCCGGATGCTGCTCAGGCCCAGCACCTTCACCTCGCGGTCGACCTGGCCCTGGCGCAGCTGGATGACATCGCCGACCCGCACGTCGCGCGAGGCCTTGGCCGCCTGGCCGTTGATCGTCACGCGGCCCCTGCCGATCTCGTCGACCGCGATCGAGCGGGTCTTGTAGAAACGCGCGGCCCAGAGCCACTTGTCCAGGCGCAGGCTGTCCAGGTCGGAGGAGGAGCGGGGAGAGGCAGACATCGGGGGCGGATTGTCCTATGCGGCAGGGGGCTCGGTCGATGCTGCCGCCGGCAGCCGGACCACGGCGTCCAGGCCGGCGATGACCCCGTCGCGCTCGCGGTTGTCCAGCGCCAGCGTGCCGCCCAGCGAGGCGACGATCTCCCGGCAGATCGCCAGGCCCAGTCCCGAACCGCCGTTCGGCCCGGCCGCGAACGGCTCGCCCAGCTTCGGGCGCAGCGACGCCGGAATGCCGGGCCCGCTGTCCGCGATGCGCAGCTCGATGGCGCCGCCCGCGCCGAGGCCGCCAGGGCCGCCGTCGTCGCCCTCGACCTCGGCGCGCAGCGTGACCGCCAGCCGCCCGCCGCGCGGCGAATGCCGCAGCGCGTTGTGCAGCAGGTTGCGCACCAGCTCGCGCAGCGCCCAGGCATGGCCGCGCACCGGCGCGGGCCCGGTGCTGAGCTCGAAGTCGAGTTCCGCGTCCGCGATCAGCGGCGCCAGGTCCAGCGCCACCTCCCGCACCGTGTCCGCCAGGTCCAGCCGCGGCGGATCGCCCTGCTGGCGCAGCTGCTCGACCTTGGCCAGCGCCAGCATCTGGTTGGCCAGCGCGGTCGCGCCGTCGACGGTGACGCCGATCTCGTCGATCGCCTGCGCCAGCGGCAGGTCGCCGCGCCGCGCCGACTGCACCTGCGCCTTGAGCACCGCCAGCGGCGTGCGCAGCTGGTGCGAGGTGTCGCGCACGAAACGCTTCTGGTGCGCCAGCAGTCCGGCCTGGCGCTGCCAGGCCTCGTTGATCGCGGTGACCAGCGGCGCGAGCTCGGCCGGCGCGCTCACCAGCGGGATGGGGCTGACGTCGTCGTCCTGGCGCGCCGCGATCGTGCGGCTGAGCGCGCGCACCGGCCGCGTCGCGAAGAGCACCACGCCCCAGACCACGATCGCGATCACCGCCAGCAGCGCCGCCTGGCGCCACAGCGTCGAGACCAGCACCTGCCGCGCCAGCGTGCGCCGGATCTCCAGCGTCTCGGCGACCTGGATCGTCGCCACGCCCAGGCCCGCCTCGCCCGCCACCGGCTGCTTGAGCACCGCGACGCGGATCGGCTCGCCCTGGTAGACGTCGTCGTAGAAGTCGACCAGCGCCGCGTAGGCGCCGCGGTCGGGCAGCTTGCCGCGCCACGGCGGCAGGTCGTCGAAACCCGAGACCCACTCGCCCTGGAAGCCGGTGACCCGGTAGAACATGCGGCTGCGGTTGTCGGCCTCGAAGGCCTCGAGCGCCGCGTAGGGCACCTCGGAGACGAGCTGCGGCGCGTCGCGCGTGCCGTGCACGTCGAGCTGCTCGCCGATCGTCTTGGCGGACGCCAGCAGCGTGCGGTCGTAGGCGGTGTCGATCGCCTTGAGCGCGTCCTGGTAGAGCCGGTGCGCGTTGGCCGCGATCAGCAGTCCCACCGGCACCAGGATGCCCAGCAGCAGCCGGCTGCGCATCGACGCCAGGCGGCGCCGGCGCGGACGGATCTCGGGTGTCGCGTCAGGCATGGGCGGGCTTCAATGCGGTGCCGTCAGGGCGAGGGCATCGCCGCGGGGCCCGCGCGGCGGCGCCTGCGGTCCGGCGCTTCAATCCGGCGCCTTGAGCAGGTAGCCCAGGCCCCGCAGCGTGACCAGGCGCGCGCCGTCGGCCGGCAGCCGCTTGCGCAGCCGGTAGGCGACGACCTCGACCGCGTCGGGCTGCACGTCGAGGTCGTCGGCGAAGACGATCTCGGTCAGGCGCTCCTTGGCCACCGCCTGGCCGGGCCGCGCCAGCAGCGCGCGCAGCAGCGCGGCCTCGCGCGGCGGCAGGTCCAGCGGCAGCCCGAGGTGATAGATCGCGCCGCTGTCGGCGTCCACGCGCAGGCCGCAGAAGGCCTCGTCGTCCGGCACCGCCGCGCCGCCGCCCGCGCCGCGGCTGCGGCGGGCGAGGGCGCGCACGCGGGCCTCGAGCTCGTCCAGGTCGAAGGGCTTGGGCAGGTAGTCGTCGGCGCCGATGTTCAGGCCCAGGATGCGGTCGCCGACGGTGCCGCGCGCGGTCAGGATGATCACCGGCGTGGCCAGGTGCTCGGCGCGCGCGGCCGACAGCAGCTCCAGCCCGTCCATGTCGGGCAGCGACAGGTCCAGCAGCACCACGTCGGGCGGATGCGCGCGCCAGCGCTCGAGCGCCGGCCGGCCCTCGGCGAACCCGTGCACCTGGATGCCGCGGCGCTCGAAGGAGCGCGCCACCGTGGTCTGCAGCGCGGCGTTGTCCTCGACGAAAAACAGCCTCATCGCGCCAGTGTCCGACAGCCGCCGCCGCGTGGCCGCTCAGGGTGAACCCTGAGCTTGGCGACAGCCGATTGAAAGCCGCCGTGTGCAGGATGCGCCCCTACAACGAACGCCGGGCGCGTGCTCTGCCTCGGCGACGACAACCCAGGAGACACGAGCATGCGTCGAGACCAGTTCCTCAAGTCCGCGGCCGCCTTCGCCGCGCTGGGCGCCACGGGCGCGTTGCCGCTGAGCGCGCAGGCCGCGGCGGCATTGAAGATCCTCGTCCCCGCCAATCCGGGCGGCGGCTGGGACATCACCGGCCGCGCGCTGGGCAAGGCGCTGCAGGACGCCGGCGCCGCCACCGCGGTGACCTTCGAGAACAAGGGCGGCGCCGCCGGCGCGATCGGCCTGGCGCAGTTCGTCAACGCCGCCAAGGGCGACGCCAACGCGATGATGGTGATGGGCGCGGTGATGCTGGGCGGGCTGATCACCAGCAAGCAGCCGGTCACGCTGACGCAGGCCACGCCGATCGCGCGCCTGACCAGCGAGTACAACGTCTTCGTCCTGCCGGCCAACTCGCCGTACAAGACGATGAAGGACGTGGTCGAGGCGCTGAAGAAGGATCCGGGCTCGGTGAAGTGGGGCGGCGGTTCGCGCGGCGCCACCGAGCACATCGCCGCGGCGATGCTGGCCCGCGAGGTCGGCGTGGACGCGACCAAGGTCAACTACGTCGCCTTCCGCGGCGGCGGCGAGGCGGTGGCCGCGATCCTGGGCGGCAACGTCACCATCGGCGGCAGCGGCTACAGCGAGTTCCAGCCCTACATCGAGAGCGGCAAGATGCGCCCGATCGCGATCACCGCGCCGCAGCGGATCAAGGGCCTGGACATCCCGACGATGAAGGAGCTGGGCTACAACGTCGAGATCGGCAACTGGCGCGGCGTGTACGGCGCGCCCGGCATCACGCCGGCGCAGCGCCAGGCGCTGATCGACATGGTGGTCAAGGCCACCAAGTCCAAGGCCTGGTCCGAGGCGCTGGAGAAGAACGGCTGGACCCCGGCCGTCATGACCGGCAAGGACTTCGAGGAGTTCGTCGACGCCGAGTTCGCCTCGCTGCGCGCGATCATGCACAAGTCCGGCATGGTGTGATCCCCGGGAGACCGCCATGTCCGACTCTTCCTCCCTGCCCGACGACGTCGACTCGACGCCCACGCCGCTGTACCAGACGCTGGTCGGCGTCGCGGCGGTCGCCGTCGGCGGCGTGATGGCCTTCGGGGCCAGCGCGATCCCGTCCGACGCCGGCTACTCCGGCATCGGCCCCAACGCGCTGCCCTGGTTCGTCGCCGCGGTGCTGCTGGTGTGCGGCGCCTGGCTGATCTGGGAAGCGCGCAGCGGCGGCTTCCGCTCGATGGAGCCGCCCTCGGGCGCCCCGAAGGCGGACTGGCTGTCCGCGGCCTGGGTGGCCGGCGGCGTCGTCGCCAACGCGGCGCTGATCACGACGATCGGCTTCGTGCTGGCCTGCACGCTGTGCTTCATGCTGGCCGTGCGCGGCCTGCGCCGCGCCGAGGGCAAGGGCCACGGCGGCCCGCGCCAGATCCTCCTCGACGCCGTCACCGGGCTGCTGATCGCCGCGCCGGTGTTCTGGCTGTTCAACAAGCTGCTCGCGCTGAACCTGCCGGCCATCACCGCCGGCGGCTGGCTCTGATCCTCCTGGAGTCCTGACATGCAAGACCTCTGGACCCACCTGATGGGCGGCTTCGCCACGGCCGCCTCGGGCGTGAACCTGATGTGGGCCTTCGTCGGCTGCGCGCTGGGCACCGCCATCGGCGTGCTGCCCGGCCTCGGCCCGGCGGTGACCGTGGCGATGCTGCTGCCGATCACCGCGCAGGTCGACCCGACCGCGTCGATGATCTTCTTCGCCGGCATCTACTACGGCGCGATGTACGGCGGCTCGACCACCTCCATCCTGCTCAACACCCCGGGCGAGACCGGCACGATGGTGACCGCGCTCGAGGGCTTCAAGATGGCCCGCCACGGCCGCGCCGGCGCGGCGCTGGCGACCGCGGCGATCGGCTCGTTCTTCGCCGGCACCATCGCCACCGTGCTGGTGACGCTGTTCGCGCCGGTGCTGGCGGACTTCGCCGTCACGCTGGGCCCGCCGGAGTACTTCTGCCTGATGCTGCTGGCCTTCACCACCGTCAGCGCGGTGCTGGGCCAGAGCACGCTGCGCGGCATCACCGCGCTGTTCATCGGGCTGGCGATGGGCCTGGTGGGCATGGACCAGATCACCGGCCAGATCCGCTACACCGGCGGCGTGCCGGAGTTCATGGACGGCATCGAGACGGTGCTGGTCGCGGTGGGCCTGTTCGCCGTCGGCGAGACGCTGTACGTGGCGCTCTACGAAGGCCGCTCCAACCTGACGATGAACACCATGGGCCGCGTGCACATGACGCGCCAGGAGTGGAAGCGCTCGATCCCGGCGTGGATCCGCGGCACCGGCCTCGGTTTCCCCTTCGGCGTGATTCCCGCGGGCGGCACCGAGATCCCGACCTTCCTGAGCTACGCGACCGAGCGCAAGCTGTCCAAGCACAAGGAGGAGTTCGGCACCACCGGCGCCATCGAGGGCGTCGCCGGTCCGGAGGCGGCCAACAACGCGGCCGTCACCGGCACGCTGGTGCCGCTGCTGACGCTGGGCATCCCGACCTCGGTGACCGCGGCGATCCTGCTGTCTGCGCTGCAGAACTACGGCATCCAGGCCGGGCCGCAGCTGTTCACCACCTCGTCGGGGCTGGTGTGGGCGCTGATCGCGTCGCTGTACATCGGCAACGTGATGCTGCTGGTGCTGAACCTGCCGCTGGTGGGCCTGTGGGTCAAGCTGCTGCGCATCCCGCGCGCGCCGCTGTACGCCGGCATCCTGATCTTCGCCACCGTGGGCGTCTACGGCATGCGCCAGAGCGCCTTCGACCTGTACGTGATGCTGGCCATCGGGCTGCTGGGCGTGGTGATGCGGCGCTTCGACTTCCCGACCGCGCCGGTGGTCGTCGGCATGATCCTGGGCCCGCTGGCCGAGGCGCACCTGCGCAACGGCGTGGCCATCGGCGGCGGCCACTGGGGCGTGTTCTTCGAGCGCCCGATGTCCGCCTTCCTGCTGGGGATCGTCGTGATCGTGCTGCTGCTGCCGCGCGCGATGAAGTGGTGGGGCGCGCGTCAGCGCGTCGCGCCGGCGGCCACGGCCGACTCGCGCTGACGGGCGAGGGCGGCGGCCTGTGCCTCGTCGGGCACGGCCGTCGTCGGCCAGCCCTGCAGGTGCTGCTCGGCGATCGCGGCCAGCGCGCGGACGTGGGCGGTGCGGTCGTTCAGGCAGGGGATGTAGCTGAAGCGCTGCCCGCCGCTGGTCAGGAAGGCCGCGCGGACCTCCATGTCGATTTCCTCCAGCGTCTCGATGCAGTCGGCCGAGAAGCCGGGGCAGACCACGTCGACCGAGGTCAGCCCGCGCTTGGCGAGCTCGCGCAGCGTCGGCTCGGTGTAGGGCTCCAGCCAGCGCGCCTTGCCGAAGCGGCTCTGGAAGGTGACCTTGTACTGGTCGTCCGACAGGCCCAGCGCCTCGGCCAGCAGCCGGCCGGTCTTCAGGCATTCGCAGTGGTAGGGATCGCCCAGCGCCAGCGTGCGGGCGGGCATGCCGTGGAAGCTCATCACCAGCAGCTCGCCGCGGCCCTCGGTCTTCCAGTGCGCGCGCACGCTCTCGGCCAGCGCGGCGATGTAGCGCCTGTCGTCGTGGTAGCGGTTGACGAAGCGGAACTCGGGCAGGTGGCGATGCGCCTGCGACCAGCGCGCGACGTCGTCGACGACGCTGGCCGTCGTCGCGCCCGAGTACTGCGGATAGGCCGGCAGCACCAGCACGCGGGTCGCGCCCTCGGCGCGCAGCGCGTCCAGCTGCGAGGCGATCGACGGGTTGCCGTAGCGCATCGCGGGCCGGACCGTCACGCGGTGGCCCATCTCGCCGAGCTGGCCTTGCAGCAGCTTGGCCTGCTTCTTCGTCCAGACCAGCAGCGGCGAACCTTCCTTGGTCCAGATGCTGGCGTACTTCTTCGCCGACTTGGCCGGGCGCGTGCGCAGGATCGCGCCGTGCAGGATCGGCCACCAAGCGGCCTTGGGGATCTCGATGACGCGCGGGTCCGACAGGAACTGCGCGAGGTAGCGGCGCGTGGCCTCGGTGGTCGGCGCGTCGGGCGTGCCCAGGTTGACCAGCAGCACGCCGATCGTCGGCGCGCGCCCGTGCACGTGGTCGGGTTCGGGGCGGAAGCTCATGCGAAGGGGCTCGAGGCGGGGAAGGTCGGGGAGGGCGATGAACGGCGCGAGGCGTCGCGACGGCGCGGGCCGCTCAGAACCCGCGGCGCGACAGCAGCGGCGAGGCGGACTCGGCCAGGTGCAGCACCTCGAAGCGGACCGTGGGCGCCTGCGTCTCCGACGGCGGGCCGCCCAGGCCGATCGCGCCGGCGCCGTGCAGCGTGCAGGAGCCGCGGCGCAGGCTCAGCGTCTGGCCGCCGGCGCCGAAGCGCACGAAGGTGCCGTTGTAGCTGAGGTCGGTCAGGCTGAAGCTGCTGCCCTGCCAGTCGATGCGGGCATGCGAGCGGCTGACCCGCACGTCGGTGATGCAGTAGGTCGCCTGCGTGCTGCGGCCCAGCACGATGGGCATCTGGTCGATGTCGAAGACGCGGTCCAGGTCCTGCCACACCAGGCGGATGCCCTCGGGCGCGGCGCTGCGCACGATCTCGCCGAACTGCGTGGCCGCCGCGTCGCCGCGGCCCTGGTCCAGCACGTAGATGTGGACCGGCTCGGCCCGGCCGCGCACGCTGATGTGGTCCAGGCTGCGGAAGCGCGACTTCTGCGCGCTGGTCAGCCCGTGCACGACCTCGGCGGTGACGACGGTCTCGCCGTCGCCGGCATGGTCCAGCAGCCGCGCCGCGACGTTGACCGCGTCGCCGAAGCAGTCGCCGTGGATCTCGACCACCTCGCCGCGCGCCAGCGCGATCTGCAGGTGGGTGTGGCGCAGCCGCTCGCTGCGGGCCGAGGAACTGACCAGCAGCTCCTGCATCCGCATCGCGGCCTTGATGCCGTCGCGCGGGTTGTCGAACGCGGCCATCAGGCCGTCGCCCAGCGTCTTGATGATGTCGCCGCGGTGCTCGTCGACCGCCTGGCCGATCAGCGCCACCGTCTGCGTCACCAGCCCCGAGGCTTCCGCGTTGCCCAGCGTCTCGAACAGCGCCGTGCTGCCGCGCAAGTCGGCAAACAGGACGGTGCGCTCGCGGATCTGGGTCATCGGCCTTGCTGGGGGTGAAATGTGATGGAAGTCTCAGTGTAGCCGTGCCACCCTGGGCGCCGCGTGGTGATAAGCCCTCGCCTCGGGGGCCCGTCGGCGCGGGCACGACACCACCCCCCACGCGCGGGCGAATGCCGGAGCGCGACCTTCGGGACGCCCCAAAAGGAAAACCGGCCGACGCCCGAGGACGTGGCCGGTTCGTGAGGCAAACCTGGTGCCCAGCCGCGGCGGCCGCGAGGACCGCCGGGGAGGGGATTACAGGTTATCCAGGTAGGTGCGCAGCTTGTCGGAACGCGACGGGTGCTTGAGCTTGCGGATCGCCTTGGCTTCGATCTGGCGGATGCGCTCGCGGGTGACGTCGAACTGCTTGCCGACTTCCTCCAGCGTGTGGTCCGTGCTCATCTCGATGCCGAAGCGCATGCGCAGCACCTTGGCCTCGCGCGGGGTCAGGCTGTCCAGGATGTCCTTCACCACCTCGCGCAGGCCGGCCTGCATGGCCGCCTCGATCGGCGCGGTGTTGTTGGTGTCCTCGATGAAGTCGCCCAGGTGGCTGTCGTCGTCGTCGCCGATCGGCGTTTCCATGGAGATCGGCTCCTTGGCGATCTTCATGATCTTGCGGATCTTGTCTTCCGGCATCTCCATCTTCTCGGCCAGCGTCGGCGCGTCCGGCTCGAAGCCGAACTCCTGCAGATGCTGGCGCGAGATGCGGTTCATCTTGTTGATCGTCTCGATCATGTGAACCGGGATGCGGATGGTGCGGGCCTGGTCCGCGATCGAGCGGGTGATGGCCTGGCGGATCCACCACGTCGCGTAGGTCGAGAACTTGTAGCCGCGGCGATATTCGAACTTGTCCACCGCCTTCATCAGGCCGATGTTGCCTTCCTGGATCAGGTCCAGGAATTGGAGGCCGCGGTTGGTGTACTTCTTCGCGATCGAGATGACCAGGCGCAGGTTGGCCTCGATCATTTCCTTCTTCGCGTCGCGCGAGGCCTTCTCGCCCTCGTTCATCCGCTTGTTGATCTCCTTGAGATCGTCCAGCGGCACCACGGCCTTGGCCTGGATGTCGATCAGCTTCTGCTGCAGCTCCTGGATCGCGGGCAGGTTGCGCGACATCACGGCGGTGTAGTTCTTGCCGGTGGCGACTTCCTTCTCGGCCCACTGCAGGTTCAGCACGTTGGGCGGGAACACCTTGATGAAGTGCTCCTGCGGCATGCCGCACTTGTCCACGACGATCTTGCGGATCTCGCGCTCGTAGCGGCGCACGTCGTCCACCTGCGAGCGCAGGATGTCGCACAGCTTCTCGATCGTCTTGACGGTGAAGCGGATCGTCATCAGCTCGGCGCTGATGGCGGTCTGGGCCTTGTTGTAGTTGGGCGACTTGTAGCCGTCCTTCTCGAAGGCCTTGCGCATCTTGTCGAAGTTGGACGCCAGCGAGTCCAGCTTCACCAGGGCCGCGTTCTTGAGCTCCTCGAGCTTCTTGGTCAGGGCCTTGGAGCCGCCGGCGCCGTCGTCGTCGTCCTCTTCGTCGAACTCGTCGAAGTCTTCTTCCGCGACGTAGTCGTCCGCCTCGTCGTCGGAGACGAAGCCGTCCACGGACTCGGAGATCTGCATCTCGCCGGCGCGGATCTTGGCGGCCATCGCCAGGATCTCGGCGATGGTCGTCGGGGAGGCCGAGATGGCCAGCATCATGGCCTGCAGGCCGCCTTCGATGCGCTTGGCGATCTCGATCTCGCCTTCACGCGTGAGCAGCTCGACGGTGCCCATCTCGCGCATGTACATGCGCACCGGGTCGGTCGTGCGGCCGAACTCGGAGTCGACGGTGGACAGCGCGGCCTCGGCGGCCTCTTCCGCTTCCTCTTCGGTCGCGGTCGGCGAGGTCGAGCCCTGGATCAGCAGCGTGGCGGCGTCGGGCGCCTGCTCGTACACGGCGATGCCCATGTCGTTGAGCATCGACACGATCGCCTCGAGGATTTCCTCGTTGATCAGCTTCTCGGGCAGGTGGTCGTTGATTTCCTGGTGGGTCAGGAAACCACGCGTCTTGCCCATCTTGATGAGGGTCTTGAGCTCCTGGCGGCGCTTGGCGACTTCCTCTTCGGTCAGCGCGGTCTCGTCCAGGCCGAACTCGCGCATCAGCGCGCGCTCCTTGGCGCGGCTGACCTTCATGCGCAGCGGCTTGGCCTTGGGCTTGTCCTCGCCGATCTCCTCGACCTCGGCGGTCTCGACCTCCGCCTCGACTTCGGTCTCGCCGTCGCCTTCGCCGTCCGCCTCGACGTCGCTGAAGTCTTCCTCTTCCTCTTCCACCTTGGCCTTGGCGGCGGCGGGCTTCTTCGACTCGGTCTCGGCCTTGGGCTTGCGGCCGCGCTTGGGCTTGTCGTCGGCCGAAGCGGACGCGGCGGGGGCTTTGGCGGTGGTCTTCACGGCGGCCTTCGCGGCCGGCTTCTTGACTTCTTCGGTTTCTGCGGCGGCGGCCTTGGACGCGGTCTTTTTGGCGGTCATGCAGTTCCTCGGTGGCTCAGGGCCAGTGGTGAATGCGGGGTCTATTCGCGGGGTGCGCCGACGGCGCTGACAAATGCAAACGGCCACCTGCGCCGCCGGCGGCCGACAAACTCCCGACACTTGCGGGCTATGCGGCGCGGGCGAGCCCAGGCGGCTCGAACACGGCCCTGGACGACAGATCGGGACGAACCCGCTGCCGTTCAAGGCTTTGCGCGTGAAGGCTAGCGTGAACCTTTGAAGTTGCAGCCCAGGCGGTGAAAGTTGGCCACTTTGTGTATGAACCCAGGGTCAGTGGGGGGCCGGGGACCGGTTGGCGCTGCGGTCACTCTTGACGCGCGAAAACCCTTGATTATCTGCGAAATTTCGCAATCGGTCAAAAAGGAGGTTCAGACCGCTTCCAGATCGCGTATTTGCCGCAGCAATGACTGGAACCGCGCCATGTCCGGTTGCGGGCTGCGGGCGATGCGGTCGGCCTCCGCGCGCAGCTTGCCGACCCAGAGCTTGCGCATCACGACGCGGAACTCCGCGTCCAGGTGCTCGTCCGACGGCGGGGCCGTCAGCGGCCCGCCGCTCACGCGCTGGGCCAGCTCCAGCAGGTCCGCCTCCTGCAGCGCGACCTGCAGCACCGCCCAGGGCGAGGGGCCGTTGTCGACGAGGAAGCGCTCGAGCCAGGCGATCAGTTCCCCGTGCTCTCCGGGGAGTTCATGGAGGAGTTCCAGGTCCTGGTCGCCGATCTGGTGCCAGAGCTCGCCATGCAGCAGCAGCATCCGCACGGCCAGGTTCATCGGCGCGGGCGGCAGTTCGAGCGGCGTGCCCATCGTCGGGTCCTGGTCGCGCTTGCGCCACTCGCCCTTGCCGGACCACTTGCCCTTGCCGCCCTTGCCCTTGAAGTCGCCCTTGGGTTCCCACTTGCGCGGCTGGGCCCCGCCCGCCTGGGGGCCGGAGGCCGGAGCGCCCCCCGCCTCGGCGGGATAGGCGTCGTGGGGGATGTGGACCTCGCCGCCGCCCTCGTCGCCGTAGGCGGACGCGGGGATGTCGAAGTAGGGCTCGTCGTGCGGCCCGCCGGCGTCGGCCGACGACGCGCGGGGGGCGGCTCTGGGCGCTGGCGCGGCGGCGGCGGGACGGTCGGCGCGGGGCCGGGTGCCGGGCGCGGCCGGCGGCATCGCGTTGGCCCACAGCGCCTGCAGCTCCGCGTCCGGCAGCTGGGCGCGGCGCGCCAGTTCGCCCAGCAGCTGGCGCTTGAGCAGCCCGTCCGGCAGCGCCGCCCACAGCGGCTTGGCGACGCTGAGCATCTTGGCGCGGCCCTCGGGCGTGCCGAGGTCGCAGCCGTCGGCGGCGGTTTCCATCAGCTGGCGCGACAGCGGCACCGCGCCCTCGACGCAGCGTTCGAAGGCCTCGGCGCCGAGTTCGCGGACATACGAGTCCGGATCGTGCTCGGTCGGCAGAAACAGGAACTTGATCGTGCGGGTCTCGTTGGCGTGGGGCAGGGCGGCCTCGAGCGCGCGGCCCGCGGCGCGGCGGCCGGCGGCGTCGCCGTCGAAGCTGAACACCACCGACTCGGTGAAGCGGAACAGCTTCTGCACGTGGTCGGCGGTGCAGGCGGTGCCCAGCGTCGCGACCGCGTTGCCGAAGCCGTGCTGCGCCAGCGCGACCACGTCCATGTAGCCCTCGACCACCAGCGCGTAGCCGCGGCGGCGCATCGCCGGCCGGGCCTCGTACAGGCCGTACAGCTCCCGGCCCTTGTGGAAGACCGGCGTCTCGGGCGAGTTCAGGTACTTGGGCTCGCCCTTGTCCAGCACGCGGCCGCCGAAGCCGATGACCTCGCCCATCACGTTGCGGATGGGGAACATCACCCGGTCGCGGAAGCGGTCGTAGCGGCGCTGTTCGGCCTCGCTCTTGCCGGGGTCGTCCTGCAGGATCACCAGGCCGGTCTCGACCAGCAGCGGGTCGTCGTAGGACGGGAAGGCGCTGGCCAGCGAGCGCCAGCCGTCCGGCGCGTAGCCCAGCCCGAACTGCAGCGCGATCTGGCCGGTCAGGCCGCGGCCCTTGAGGTACTCGATCGCGCGGGCGTTGCCCTTGAGCTGCTGGCGGTAGTGCTGGCCGGCCTTGGCCAGGATCTCGGTCAGCGTCGCCTGGCGCTGCTTCTGGACCTTCTCGCGCTCGCGCTCCTGCGGGCTGCGGTCGTCCTCGGGCACCTGCATGCCGGCCTGCTGCGCGAGGTCGCGCACCGCGTCGATGAAACCGATGCCCAGGTGCTCCATCAGGAAACCGACCGCGTTGCCGTGCTGGCCGCAGCCGAAGCAATGGAAGGTCTGGCGCGAGGGGCTGACGGTGAAGCTCGGCGTCTTCTCGCCGTGGAACGGACACAGCCCCTTGTGGTTGATGCCGGCCTTCTTGAGGTCGACATGGCGGCCGACGACGTCGACGATGTCGACGCGGGCCAGGAGGTCCTGAATAAAGCCGGGCGGGATCACCGCGGAATTTTACGTGATGGCCTCGAGCGGACGGCCCCGCGAGGGCGCGCGGCGCAGCGCCCAGGCCAGCAGCGTCTGCGGCGGCAGCGGCTCGCACAGCCCGCTGCCCTGGCCGACGCGGCAGCCCATCTCGACCAGCGCGCGCGCATGCGCCGGCGACTCGACGCCCTCGGCCACCAGCTCGCAGCCGAACTGCCCGGCCAGCGCGATCACGCCCTGCACCAGCGCGCGGTCCTGCGGGTCCACCAGCATCGTCTGGACGAAGGAGCGGTCGATCTTGAGCCGGTCCAGCGGCAGCTGCTTGAGCACCGACAGCGTCGCGTAGCCGGTGCCGAAGTCGTCCATCGCCAGCCGCAGCCCGATGCGCTTGCACTCGGCCAGCAGGTGCCGGGCATGGTCGACGTCGTCGAGCGCGCTCGACTCCAGCAGCTCCAGCACCACGCGTCCCGGCGGCACGTCGGGATGGCGGGCGAGCAGCGCCTCCAGCCGCGCGCAGAAGGCCGGCGCGGCCAGGTGGCGCGGGCTGATGTTGATGCTGAGCTCCAGGTCCAGGCCCTCCGAGCGCCAGATCCGGCATTGCTCCAGCGCCTGCTCCAACACCCAGTGGCCGAGTTGCGCGGCCATGCCGCTGCGCTCGACCGTCGGCAGGAAGGCCGCCGGCGCCAGCAGCCCGCGTTGCGGATGGCGCCAGCGCAGCAGCGCCTCCGCGCCGAGCAGCTCGCCGGTGACCAGGTCCATCTTGGGCTGGTAGTACAGGCAGAGCTCGCCGGCCTCCAGCGCCTGCTGCACGCGCAGCACGGCCTGCGCCTGCGCCTCGCGGCTGCGGCGTTTCTCGACGTCGAAGAACTGCACGCCGTCGCGGCCGCTGCGCTTGACGCGGTACAGCGCGTGCGCGGCGTGGCGCAGCAGCGTCTCGGCCTCGCCGCCGTCCTGCGGGAACAGCGTGGCGCCGACGCTCGCGCTCAGACGCAGCGCGCCGCCGGGCGTGCCCTCGGCGCTGCCGAAACCGCTGTCCTCATGGGCGCGGTATTCGGCGTCGTAGTCGCTGTCGAAGAACATCGGCGCGGTGGGCGTCTCCTCGTCGGCCGCGGCGACGGGCGCGGCGGGGGCCGAGCCGGTCCCGTCCTCGCCGTCCTCGGGCTCGATCGGGCGGCGCAGCACCTGGACCAGCCGGTCCAGCGCGCGTTGTGCCTCCTCGGCGTCCTGCACCCGCAGCAGCAGGCCGAATTCATCGCCGCCCAGGCGCGCCACCTCGTCCGACCACTGCGGCGCCTGGCGAAGCGCGGTGGTCAGGCGGCGGGCGAGCTCGCGCAGCGCCTGGTCCGCGCGCGCCGCGCCGTGGCGGCGGTTGAACGCGGCGAAGCCGTCCAGGTCCACCCGTGCCACGCACAGCATGAAGCCGGGGCCGACCTGGCGGCTGGTCTGCAGCGCGGCCTGCAGGCGGCGCAGGAACTCCTGCTCGTTGGGCAGGCCGGTCAGCAGGTCGAAGCGGCCCAGCCGCTCCAGCGCCTGCTGGCGCTGCAGGTCCTGCGTGAGGTCGCTCAGCGCCAGCACGCGATAACGCGGCGGGCCTTCGGGCTCGGGGATCGAGGACACGGTCAGGCGCAGCGTGCGCGGCTGGCCGCCGGGGCCGCGGACCTTGACCAGTCCTTGCCAGTGGCCGGCGGGGTCGGCCAGCGCCTCGGCGATCGCCTCGGGTTCATGGCCGCTGCGGCGCAGCTGGGCCGGGTCCAGCGGCAGCGCGGGCTGGCCGAGCATCCGGCGGCGCAAGGCCTCGGCGGTGTCGGGCGCGCGGCCGTCGTCGTCGATGACCAGTCCGGCCGGTGCGTCCAGCAGGGCGCTCATCAGCGTCCAGTAGGCCGGGTTGGCGTCGAGCAGGCGGTGCTGCAGGTCGGTGATCGCCAGGCCCTCGTGCAGGTGCTGGAACAGGCCGCTGCTCATGCGCTGGCGTTCCTCGGCGGTGCGGCGCCACTGGATGTCCTGCAGACTGGCGAGCACCTGGCGGGCTTGGCCGCGGGCGTCGCGGCGCACGACGCGCAGGCGCAGCTCGTGCCAGATCCAGTCGCCGGCGTCGTCGGGCAGGCGCAGCGCGTGCTGCAGGGAGTCGGCGCCGCCATCGCTGCTGCCTTCGAGCAGCGCGGGCAGGTGTTCCTCGAGCTTCATCCGGTCGACGGCATGGACGCGTTCCAGCCAGGCGAGCGGGTCGGCCGGATCGGGCGCGCCCAGCCGTTCCTGCCAGCCGGCCGAGGCGGCCGCGGGTCCACCAGGGACCCACTGGGCGAGGGAGAGGCCGGCGTCGTCGATCTTGGTGCGCCATTCGCGGCGTTCGTCGACGGCGCGGCGTCGCTCGAAGCGTCCATGGAGGAACAGCGCGAGCCCGAGCACGGGAGGCAGCCACCAGGCCACGGCGCGCCACGCGGGCCAGAGCGTGCCGGCGAGCAGCAGCGCCGCGGTGGCGACGACCAGCAGCGCGGCGGGCGCGCTGGCTGGCAGGCGGCGCGACGGGGCGGGGGCCCAACCGGCGGGGGCGGACAGCTCGGACTTCAAGGTGGCGGCGGCGGGAAGTGGAAAAGAGCGTCGCCCGGGCGGAACCGGGCGACTCGCGCGATGCTAGCCCTGGGGTCCGTGGCCGCCGGTCAGCGCAATCCCTGCAGTGCGACGGCTCCCCCCGGAATTGGGGGTGAAGTACTGCCGAGCGTCCCGAAGCGGGAGCTGCCGATGTCCCCTGGCGCGAATTCCGAGCGGCGAGGAGGAGATTGAGCGCCAGGGGACATCGGCAGTTCCCGCGTCCGCGCCGCCCTTGGCAGTACCGGACGCCTTTGCCAGCACCAGACGCCCTTGCCAGTGCCAGTCCCAGAAACAGAAAAGCCACCCGAAGGTGGCTTTCGAAGCGCCCGTCCGGATTCCGGACAGAACGGTGTCGTCAGATGACGAAATCTTCCAGCTTGGCGCCGCCGGAGATGGCGGCCTTGAGCCACTTGGGCTGGAGGCCGCGGCCGCTCCAGGTTTCGCCGGTGGCTTGGTTGCGGTACTTGGCGGCGACCTTGGAGGCTTTGGCGGTACCGGTCTTGGCGGCGCGGGCGGTGAGGTCGGCGACGGTCAGGCCGTACTCCTGCATCAGCGACTTGACCTTGGCGATCGCGTCGGAGCGTTCGCGTTCCTGGGTTTCGGCGATTTGCTGTTCGAGGGCGGCCCGCTGGGCCAGGAGGTCTTTGAGCGATGCCATATATGAATTCCTCGCGTAGTTCAACAGCTCCCCGGAAAGGGATTGCCGCATTATAGGCAGGGAATCGAGTATGGCCGCAAGGGGGTAAATGCCGGGGTCGTGCCGCGCGAGGCATTTCCCCGGAATTTGCGAGGCGCCGCCATCAAAGTGTGTGACGCCGCTGACACAAATTCAGGAGAAAAGCCACGAAATCAGGCGGACGGCGGCACATATCCGGCGGGTTGTTCGGCGCCGGCGCCGAAGAAGAACTGCTCCATCTGGCGCGCGAGGTATTGGCGCGCGCGCTGGTCGGCCAGATTCAGGCGGTTTTCATTGACCAGCATGGTCTGGTGCTTCATCCAGGCCGCCCAGGCTTCCTTGGAGACGTTGTCGTAGATGCGCTTGCCGAGTTCGCCGGGATAGACCGGAAAGTCCATGCCCTCGGCTTCCTTCTTCAGATAAACGCATTGCACGGTGCGTGCCATATCAAACCTCGATGCTCAAAAAGTGGGGGAGTGCGCGAGCGGGCCCGCAGGGCCGCTGGCGCGGGGTCGTGCGCCCGTTCAGGCGAGTTTCTTGACCAGCACCTGCGAGCGCCGGTCCCAGTTGTATTTGCGTTTGCGTTCCTCGGGCAGCCAGTTCGGATCGACCGGCTGGAAACCCCGCTTGATGAACCAGTGCATGGTGCGCGTGGTCAGCACGAAGATGCTGGTCAGGCCCATGGCCTTGGCGCGCTGCTCGATGCGCTTGAGGATGCGCTCCCCGTCGCCCTGGCCCTGCACGGCGCTGGACACGGTCAGCGCGGCCATCTCGGCGGTGCGCGCCTCCTGGTAGGGATGCAGCGCCGCGCAGCCGAATATCACGCCGTCGTGCTCGATGACGGTATAGGCCTCGATGTCGCGTTCGATTTCGCTGCGGTCGCGCTTGACCAGCGTGCCGTCGCGCTCGAACGGCTCGATCAGCGCGATCAGGCTGCCGATATCGTCGTGGGTCGCCTCGCGCAGGCTTTCGAGTTTTTCGTCCACGACCATCGTGCCGATGCCGTCGTGGGTATAGACCTCCTGCAGGATCGCGCCGTCGACCACGAAGGGCAGGATGTGCGAGCGCTCCACGCCCGATTCGCAGGCCCGCACGCAGTACTTCAAATAGAAGCCCACGTCGGTTGGCTGCGCCGGCGGCGGGAGTTTGGCGATCAGCCGCTTGGCGTCCGCCAGCGCGAGTTCCGTGTCGATCGCGCTGTCCGGATCGTCCGGGTTTTCTCGCACGCCCTCGACCTCGGTCATGAACAGCAGCTTGTCGGCCTGCAGCGCGATCGCGGTTTCCGTCGCGACGTCTTCCATCATCAGATTGAAGGCGTCGCCGGTGGGCGAGAAACCGAAGGGCGACATCAGCACGATCGCGCCGATATCGATGGCGCGCTGGATCGCCGCGGCGTCCACGCGGCGCACGACGCCCGAGTGCTTGAAATCGACCCCGTCGACGATGCCGACCGGACGCGCGGTCAGGAAATTGCCCGAGACCACGCGCACCGTGGAATTGGCCATCGGGGTGTTGGGCAGGCCCTGGGAAAACGCCGCCTCGATTTCGAAGCGCAATTGGCCGGCGGCTTCCTGCGCGCTGTCCAGCGCGACGCTGTCGGTGATGCGCATGCCGTGGCTGTATTGCGGCTGGTGGCCCTTGAGCGCCAGCTGCTCGTTGACCTGCGGGCGGAAGCCGTGCACCAGCACGATCTTGATCCCCATCGCATGCATGATGGCCAGGTCCTGGACGAAGCTGTTGAGCTTGCCCGCGGCGATCATTTCCCCGGTCATGCCGACGACGAAGGTTTCTCCGCGGTACGCATGGATATATGGGGCCACCGCGCGAAACCACGGCACGAAGGTATGGGGGAAGACCAGGCTCATGGGCGCGGATTGTGCAACAGGCTGTCCCCGCAACGCGGCGTCAAGGTCACTTGCGGGACACCGTCCGGCAGGGGAGCATGGCGCCTCCACAACACCCCCCGGAGCCAGAGATGGAAGTCTTCAAGACCCATGGCGCTTTCAGCTGGTCGGAGCTGCTCACCAGCGACCCGAAGAAGGCGTCGGAGTTCTACGGCAAGCTGTTCGGCTGGCAGATCGACGTGATGCCGATGCCGGGCGGTCCGGGCGACGCGCCGCCGTATCACCTGATCAAGGCCCGCGGCGCGCCGGACGCGATCGGCGGGCTGATGGCCTGCCCGCAGCAGGGCATGCCGCCGATGTGGGGCGTCTATGTCACCGTGGACAACGTCGACGAGACCGTGGCCCAGGCCAAGGCGCTGGGCGGCAAGGTGCTGATGGAGATCATGGACGTGCCCACCGTCGGCCGCATGGCGACCATCCAGGATCCGCAGGGCGCGGTGATCAACGTGATCACCTACGCCGAGATGCCGGACCAGCCCTGACCCCGACGCCGACCTGACGACCGGCCCCCGCTCGCGGGGCGCGAGATAATCCGCGCCCCGTGAGTCAGAACACCAACGCCCCCGCCCCGGCCGCGCCGAAGACGGAACGCACGCCGCGTCCGCCGCGCCGCCCGCGCCAGGCCGCCCCGCGGCCGCCCGCTCCCGCCACCCCGATCCCGCCGATCGAGTTCCCCGAGGCGCTGCCGGTTTCCGGCCGTCGCGAGGAGATCATGCGCGCGCTCGCCGAGCACCAGGTCGTGATCGTCTGCGGCGAGACCGGCTCGGGCAAGACGACGCAGCTGCCCAAGATCGCGCTGGCGATGGGCCGCGGTCGCGGCAACGGCGGCGGGCTGATCGGCCACACGCAGCCGCGCCGGATCGCCGCGTCCAGCGTCGCCAAGCGCATCGCCGAGGAACTCAAGTCGCCGCTGGGCGACGTGGTCGGCTACAAGGTCCGCTTCCAGGACCGGCTGCAGCCCGGCGCGTCGGTCAAGCTGATGACGGACGGCATCCTGCTGGCCGAGACCCAGACCGATCCGCTGCTCAGCGCCTACGACACGCTGATCATCGACGAGGCCCACGAACGCAGCCTCAACATCGACTTCCTGCTCGGCTACCTGCGCGAGATCCTGCCGCGCCGGCCCGACCTGAAGATCGTCGTGACCTCCGCGACGATCGACGCCGACCGCTTCGCGCAGCATTTCGCCTCGGCCAAGGGGCCGGCGCCGGTGCTGATGGTCTCGGGGCGGCTGTTCCCGGTCGAGCAGCGCTACCGCCCGTTCGAGGAGTCCCGCGAGTACGACGTCAACGACGCCATCTGCGACGCGGTCGACGAGCTCTGGCGCGAGGGCCGCGGCGACGTGCTGGTCTTCCTGCCCGGCGAGCGCGAGATCCGCGAGGCGGCCGACGCGCTGCGCAAGCACCATCCGCCCGGCGTCGAGGTGCTGCCGCTGTTCGCGCGGCTGTCCGAGCAGGAGCAGAACCGCGTCTTCCAGCCGCACGGCCAGCCGCGCATCGTGCTGGCGACCAACGTCGCCGAGACCTCGCTGACGGTGCCCGGCATCCGCTACGTGATCGACCCGGGCCTGGCGCGCGTCAAGCGCTACAGCTACCGCAACAAGGTCGAGCAGCTGCAGATCGAGAACATCAGCCAGGCCGCCGCCAACCAGCGCGCCGGCCGCTGCGGCCGCGTCAGCAACGGCATCTGCGTGCGCCTGTACGAGGAGAAGGACTTCCTGGGCCGGCCGCGCTTCACCGATCCGGAGATCCTGCGCAGCTCGCTGGCCGGCGTGATCCTGCGGATGAAGGCGCTGCACCTGGGCCAGGTCGAGGACTTCCCGTTCATCGAGCCGCCGCCGCGCAAGGCGGTCGCCGATGGCTACCAGCTGCTCAACGAGCTGGGCGCGGTCGACGATCGCAACGAGCTCACGCCCATGGGCCACGAGCTGTCCAAGCTGCCGCTGGACCCGCGCGTGGGCCGGATGATCCTGGAGGCCCGCCAGCGCGACGCGCTCAGCGAGATCCTGATCATCGCCAGCGCGCTGTCCGGCCAGGACGTGCGCGACCGCCCCGCCGAGCAACAGCAGCAGGCCGACGAGAAGCACAAGAAGTTCGACGACGAGAAGTCCGAGTTCATGGGCTACCTGAAGCTGTGGAAGTGGCTCGGGGAGTCCAGGGGCGGGGAAGGGGAGCACAAGCTCTCCAACCGCAAGCAGGAACAGCTGCTGCGCGACAACTTCGTCAGCCCGCGCCGCGTGCGCGAGTGGCGCGACATCTACTCGCAGCTGCACACGGTGGTGGCCGAGCACGGCTGGCGGCTGAACGGCGCGGCCGCGACCTACGAGCAGGTCCACCTGTCGATGCTGGCCGGCCTGCTGGGCAACATCGGCGTGAAGGCCGATGACGACGACTGGTACCTGGGCGCGCGCGGCATCAAGTTCTGGCGCCATCCGGGCGCGCACCTGAGCAAGAAGCCGGGCCGCTGGATCGTCGCGGCGGAACTGGTCGATACGACGCGGCTGTTCGGGCGCGGCATCGCGGCGATCGAGCCGCAATGGCTGCCCGGCATCGCCGGCCACCTGATCAAGACCCAGCTGCTGGAGCCGCACTGGGAGAAGAAGGCCGCCGAGGTCATCGCGCTGGAGCGCGCGACGCTCTACGGCATCGTGCTGTACAGCAACCGGCGCGTGAACTTCGGCCGTGTCGACGCGGCCGCCGCGCGCGAGATCTTCATCCGCGAGGCCCTGGTCAACGGCGACTGGGAGACGCGGCTGCCCTTCCTGGCGCACAACCAGAAGCAGATCGCCAAGGTCGAGGAGCTCGAGCACAAGTCGCGCCGCCAGGACGTGCTGGTCGACGACGAGCTGATCTACGCCTTCTACGACCAGCAGCTGCCGGCGGACGTGTGCTCCGGCGCGACGCTGGAGAAGTGGTTCCGCGAGGCCAGCAAGGCCAACCCGCGGCTGCTGCAGCTCAGCCGCGACGAGCTGATGCGGCACGAGGCCGCCGGTGTCACCAGCAACGCCTTCCCCAAGACGATCCGGCTGGGCGGCGTCGACTGCGCCGCGACCTACCTGCACGAGCCCGGCGACGCGCGCGACGGCCTGACCGTCACCGTGCCGATCTACGCGCTCAACCAGGTCAACGACGAACGCACCGACTGGCTGGTGCCCGGGATGATCGAGGCCAAGGTGACGGCGCTGCTCAAGAGCCTGCACCAGAAGCCGCGCGCGCGGCTGACGCCGCTGCCCGAGTTCGTCGCCGAGTTCGTCGAGCTGCACCCGTTCGCGCAGGGCGCGCTGGTGGACGTGCTGCTCAAGGCGGTGAAGGAGCGCACGCAGCTCGCCGTGCAGCGCAACGACTTCAAGCTCGAGCAGGTGCCCGCGCACCTGTTCATGAACCTGCGCGTCGTCGACGAGCACGGCCGGCAGCTGGGCCAGGGCCGCAACCTCGCGACGCTCAAGGCGGAACTTGGCACGCAGGCGCGCTCCGCGTTCCAGGCCCTGGCCGCGCTGAAGCTGCAGTCCTCCTCTTCCTCTTCCTCTTCCTCTTCCGCTGCTGCCGCATCCAGCGCCGGCGAGCCTCCCTCCGACTCCCTCTCCCGCGCGCGGGAGAGGGCGGGGGTGAGGGCCGCGGTCGATGAAGGACGGCCGACGTCCGGCGACGGCAAGTCCTCCCGCGGCATCAAGGCGACGGTCATGCCGCCGCCCAAGCCTGCCGCGGAGGCGACCAAGACCTACACCGCCTGGACCTTCGGCGAGCTGCCCGAGCTCATGGAGATCAAACGCGGCCCGCAGACGCTGATCGGTTTCCCGGCGCTGATCGACAAAGGCCAGCACGTCGAGATCGAGGTCTTCGACGAACCCGAGCTCGCCGCGGCGAAGCACCGCGCCGGCCTGCGCCGCCTGGTCGCGCTGCAGCTCAAGGAGCCGCTGAAGTACCTCGAGAAGAACATCCCCGACCTGACGCAGATGGCGGTCGCGTACATGAGCCTGGGCACCGCCGAGGAACTGCGCGACCAGATCGTGGCGGTCGCGCTGGAGCGGGCCTTCCTGGCCGATCCGCTGCCGGTGGACGAGTTCGGCTTCAAGGCCCGCGTCGAGGAGGGCCGCGCGCGGCTCAACCTGATCGCGCAGGAGGTGGCGCGGCTCGCGTTCAGCGTGCTCGTCGAGTACCAGGGCGCGCTGCGCAAGCTCAAGGACGCCCGGACCGCGCCCAAGGAGGTCGTCGAGGACGTGCAGGCGCAGCTGCAGCGGCTGATGCCCAAGCGCTTCGTGCTGCAGACGCCGTGGACGCAGCTGCAGCATTTCCCGCGCTACCTGAAGGCGATCACGCTGCGGCTGGACAAGCTGCGCGCCGACGCGCCGCGCGACGCCAAGCTGCTGGCCGAGCTGCGGCCGCTGGAGCAGCGCTGGTCGCGCCGGGTCGCGGAACTCAAGGGCACGCCGGATGCCCGGATGGATGACTTCCGCTGGCAGCTCGAGGAATTGCGGGTGAGCCTTTTCGCACAGGAACTGCGAACACCGCAGCCGGTGAGCGTCAAGCGCCTGGAAAAGGTGTGGGCGCAGTTACAAAACTGAGCGGAGAATCGCCCTTACTTCCGCAGGCGAGGATCTCGGGTTTTCGGTCCAATCCAAGTTACAAAAGGTCCGTGGCCCCGCACCGTCGGGTGCTGCACATCGCTCGTGTCTGACAACAACACAACATCCACCGCCGCCCCGATGCGGCGATTCGGCCGCTTCGAGCTGCGCGCGCTGCTGCACAAGAGCCTGCGCTCGATGCTGTGGGTGGTGTTCGACCCGAATTCCGGCCAGGACATGTTCCTGATGATGCCGCGCGAGAAACCCAACAGCGAGGCGGCGATGCTGCACTGGCTGAAGACGGTCGACGCGGCCTCGCGGATCCATCACCCGAACCTGGCGCACGTGGTCGAGACCGGCCGCGTCGATCCCTGGCCCTATGTCGCCTACGACCGCGCTCTGGGCGAGACGCTCGAGGAGCGCGCCGGCCGCGGCGCGCCGCCGCTGCCGCTGGACGCCGCCGGCTGGGCGGCGCAGGCGCTCGAGGGCCTGGCCTTCGCCCACGAGGCGGGGCATGCGCACCGGGACATCCAGCTCGCCCACCTCGTCGTCGACGGCGCCAACCACGTGCGCGTGCTCGGCCTGGAGGTGGCGCAGGAGATCGTGCCGGCGACCGCCGACTTCAACGCCGCGTCGCGCCGCGCGGTGCGCGAGGCCGCCGAGGAGGATGTCGTCGGCATCGGCCTGGCGCTGCATCGGCTGCTGAGCGGCAAGCCGGTGCTGGACGAATCCGACCTGCAGCTGGTGCTGCAGCGCATGCAGCCGCAGGGGCACGAGCTGGTGCGCCTGGGCTGGGAGACGCCGTACCCGATCCCCGAGCCGCTGCGCGCGATCGTCAACCGCGCCACCGACCGCCAGACGCGCCAGCGCTATCACCTGGCGCGCAGCTTCTGGCGCGCGCTGGACGGCTGGCGGCTGTCGGCCGAGCAGGACGAC
Source organism: Mitsuaria sp. GD03876 (assembly GCF_029840635.1). Lineage (GTDB taxonomy): Bacteria > Pseudomonadota > Gammaproteobacteria > Burkholderiales > Burkholderiaceae_C > Roseateles. The sequence goes on from NZ_JAOCCU010000011.1 coordinate 42,102, forward strand.
GGCGGCCCGATCGCGCTGCTCAAGGACAAGATGCAGCGCTTCGGCCATCTGCCGAGCACCTCGACCCGGCTGGTGACGACGGTGGCGTCGTCGTCGATGGAATCGCAGCACGGCAGCCAGCTCGCGGCGCTGGCGCTCAAGGACATGGCGCTGTCGCTGGAGCTGATCCGGCGCGTCAACAACGCGCTGCGCCAGCAGGGCCCCACCAGCGGCGGCACGGTGCTGAACCTGCAGCGCGCGATCGCGATGCTGGGCCTGAACGGGCTGGAGGACGCGGCCCGGGCGCTCAAGCCCTGGCCGGGGCCGATGAACGAGGGCCAGGCGCAGTTCATGCAGAGCGTGATGCGGCGCGTGCAGCGCGCCGGCCAGGTGGCGCAGGCGCTGCGGCCGGCCGGCTACGACGCCGAGGTGATCTACCTGATCTCGCTGATGCAGAACCTGGGCCGGCTGCTGGTGCAGTACCACTTCCCGGACGACGCGCAGCAGATCCGCCAGCTGCAGGTCGCGCCCGAGGCGACCGAGGACAACCCCAATCCGCGCGGCATGAGCGAGCAGTCCGCCGCCTACGCGGTGCTGGGCTGCGACCTGGAGAGCCTGGGCCTGGCGGTGGCCAAGTACTGGGGCCTGGGCGACGAGCTGCAGCACATGATGCGCCGCCAGCCGCAGGAGGCGCCGGTGCGCCATGCCGACGGCGACGTCGAGATGCTGCGCCTGACCTGCAGCCTGGCCAACGAGCTGGTCGACGCGCTGGCGCTGCCCGAGCGCAAGCGCCAGGCGGCGATCGAGCTGGCGACGCGGCGCTACGCCCGCGCGCTGTCGCTGGGGCTGCGCGAGATCTACGACGCGCTCGGCGCCAGCGGCGCGATCGGCGACGCCGGCAACAGCGGCCTGGGCGCGATGAGCGATCCGTCGGTCGGCGCGGCCGCGACCGCGGCGCCGCGCTCGCGGCTGCGCGAGCGGGCCGAGGCCGGCGCCCCGGCCCCCGCCGCCGAGCCCGGCAAGGACCGTCCATGACCGCGATGCCGCCCGGCGTCGGGCGATTCAAGCCGCTGCGCAGCCTCGGGCAGGGCGCGCAGGCGGTGGTGTGGCTCGCGCACGATCCGCGGCTGGACCGCGAGGTCGCGCTGAAGGTGCTCACGCAGGGCACCGACCGCGCCAGCGTCGACGCCTGGCTGCACGAGGCCCGCGCGGTGAGCCGGCTGACGCATCCCAACATCGTCCCGGTCTTCGAGGCCGACATCGAGGCCGGCCAGGCCTACATGGTCTTCGAGTACGTGCCCGGCGGCACGCTGACCGAGCGGCTGCGCCAGCGCGGCCGGCTGCCGGCGCGCGAGGCGGTGGCGCTGATGCTGGGCATTCTGGACGGGCTGCACGCGGCGCACCAGGCCGGCGTCGTGCACCGCGACCTCAAGCCGTCCAACATCCTGATCGACTCGACCGGCCGGCCCAAGGTCATGGACTTCGGCATCGCGGCGCGGCTGCAGGCCGGCGCCGCGGGCGCCTCGGGCACGGCGACCAAGCCCAACCGCATCGTCGGCACGCCGGGCTACATCTCGCCGGAAGCGGCGCGCGGCGAGCCGGCCTCGCCGGTGATGGACGTGTTCGCGTCGGCGGTGATGCTCAGCGAGATGCTGTCGGGCCAGCGCCTGAACTACGACCCCGATCCTTGGCGCGCCGTGCGCCGCGCGATGGAGCAGACGCTGGATCCGCCGGCCGACCTCGGCCCCGACAGCGACGACGCCTTGCGCGCGGTGCTGCTGCGCGGGCTGTCGCGCGAGGCGGCGCATCGCTGGCCCGATGCCAAGGCCTTCCACGACGCGCTGGCCGCCTGGCTGCATCCGGCCAGCGAGGCGCCGGAGGCGGGCGAGGGCGGCAGCGCCACGCTGGAGTTCCTGCTGCGCCGCATGCGGCACCGCAGCGACTTCCCGGCGATGGCCGATTCGGTGGCGCGCATCCAGCGGATGACGCAGTCCGAGAACGAGAGCCTGACCACGCTCTCCAACGAGATCCTCAAGGACGTGGCGCTGACCAACAAGCTGCTGCGGCTGGTCAACACGGTGCAGTTCAGCCATGCCGGCGGCGGGCACATCAGCACGGTGTCGCGCGCGGTGGCGCTGGTGGGCTTCGGCGGCATCCGCAACCTGGCGCTGTCGCTGGTGCTGCTGGAGCGCATGGAGAACAAGGCCCATGCGCAGCGGCTGAAGGAGGAATTCCTGCGCGCGCTGATGGCGGGCTCGCTGGCGCGCGAGCTGTGCCTGGTGCCGCGCGAGAACGAGGAGTCCTTCCTCGCGACGATGTTCCAGGGCCTGGGCCGGCTGCTGTCCGAGTTCTACCTGCCCGAGGAGGCGCAGCAGGTGCGCCGCCTGGTGCGCCCGGAGCGCGGCATGGGCGAGCAGGCCGCGCCGCCGGTGGGCGAGGCGGCCGCCTCGGCCCAGGTGCTGGGCCTGAGCTACGAGAACCTGGGCCTGGGCGTGGCGCGGCAATGGGGTTTCCCGGACAGCCTGCAGCGCAGCATGCAGCGGCCCGACGGCGACGCGCCGGCGCGGCTGGTGGAGCATTCGACGGACCGGATGCGCTGGCTCGGACGCGCCAGCAACGACGTGGCCGACGTGATCCTGAACAGCGATCCGGCCGAGGCGCATGCCAAGGTGCGCGCGATGGCGCAGCGCTACGCGCGCGCGCTGGGCGTGGAGGCCAAGGCCTTCGAGGCGGCGGCGGACCAGGCGCGCCAGCGGCTGACGCAGCTGGCGCAGGCGATGGACATCAAGCTGGCGAAGAACTCGCCGGCGCAGCGCCTGCTGGCGCCGCTGACGCCGTCGGCGGAGGACTCGCTGTCGCCGCACCAGCTGCAGGCGACGCTGGTCGAGGGCCAGGCGCCGGCCGGCGCGGTCCCGCCGGAGCAGGCGGCGGCGACGCTGGCCGCGGGCATCCAGGACATCACCAACGCGATGGTCGAGAGCTTCAAGCTCAACGAGATCCTGCGGATGATCCTGGAGACGATGTATCGCGGCCTGGGCTTCCGGCGGGTGATCTTCTGCCTGCGCGATCCCAAGACCGAGACGCTGACCGGCCGCTTCGGGCTGGGCGAGGGCGTGGAGGCGGTGGTGCCGCTGTTCCGCGTGCCGCTGCGGGTGATGCCGGGCATGGCGGCGGAGCTGTTCACCGCGATCTGCACCAAGGGCGTGGACACGTTGATCGCCGACGCGTCGCAGCCCCGGATCGCCGAGCGGCTGCCGGCGTGGTTCTTGAGCGGGGCGAAGGCGCACAGCTTCCTGATCCTGCCGATGGCGCTGCGCGGCGCGCCGTTCGCGATGATCTACGCCGACAAGGCCGAGCCCGGCAGCGTCGTGCTCGACGAGAAGCAGCTGTCGCTGCTGCGCACGCTGCGCAACCAGGCCGTGATGGCCTTCAAGCAGGCGAGCTGAGCCTGCTCCGACGACGGGCTGCGCGCGGATAGCGCGGGCCCCGATTCACCGTCAACCGCACCACCCATCGGGGGGTGACCGCCATCCCACACCTCCCGGGAGCGCGGGCGCATAGCGCGCGCCGCCGTCGAATTCCCATCGGGCTGCCAAAAAGTACCACGCGGGTAAACGCGAGGGTCGCCAGACTCCGCCCCCGCCACGCAGAAGCATTTGGCAACAAAACTTAGCAATCCAGGGAATCGAGATGAAGTTCGAAGTCAAGAAGGTGTTCATGGTCCTGCCGCTGGTCGCGGCGCTGGCGGCTTGCGGCGGCGGTGGCGGCGACGACGCCGGCACCGCGGTGAACACCAACCAGGGCACGGGCGGCGCGACCAACGGCGGCGGCGCCACGGGCGGCACCACGACCGGCGGCACCGACGGCGCCACCTCGGCGGTGGGCAAGGTCGAGGAGCCCTTCCTGAAGATCACCACGCTGCGCTACCTGATGGTCGGCGCCAGCCTGCAGACCAGCGGCACGGTGACCGCGTGGGAGCAGCTGCCGGCCGGCGGCGTCGTGACGATCAACGGCAACACGCTGACGGGCGCCGATCGCTCGGTGGTGAACATCGCCGGCGACGAGACCTGGGGCCAGGGCCGCTGGGCCAAGGGCACCGCGGTCGCGGGCGGCGGCTCGTCGGTGCTGGGCACCGCGCGCAACGACGCCTACCACTACGTCGTCTACAACGCGCCGACCGCCTTGCCGGCGAGCGGCCAGCTGAGCTGCGACGGCGGCCAGTTCACCGCCCCGAACGTGCTGAACGCCGCCTCGGGCGACGCCTTCGGCACCGCCACCGGCACGGCCGCGCTGAGCTTCAACAACGGCGTGGCCTCGGTCGACGTGTCGATCGCGACGACGGCCGGCTCGCGCAAGCCGACCGTGTCCACGACGGGCACCAGCATCAAGCTCGACAGCACCACCATCACCGGCGCCTTCTTCGCGCAGGGCGACGGCCTGATGCTGACGCTGGGCGACGCGGGCAACGGCAAGTTCCGCATCGTCGCGGCCTACCAGGCCAGCGCGAGCGGCGCGAGCTACCGGGGCGTGGCTTCGTTCCTGTGCAAGCGCTGATGCGGCGTTGAGCGCGACGGCGGCGTCCTGGCGGCGTCGCGCGCGATGAAGGAAGCCGGCCTTGCGCCGGCTTCGTCGTTCCTGGAGGGAGGAAACGGAGGGGGCGGCGAGCGCCTCGCGCTCAGCGGCGCGGACCCCAATGGCCCGGGACCCAGCGGCGGCCGCCGCCGCGGTACTCCCAGACGCCCTCGAACCAGATGTAGCCCGCGACCGGCGGGCCGCCGTAGGCGGGGCCGCCGCCGTCATAACCGGCGTCGTAGCCGCGGTAGCGGTGCGCCGGCACGACGACGCAGCCGGTCAGCGACGCGACGAGCGGCGCGGCCGCCAACACGACGAACAAGGGACGAAGCCTGCGCATGAGGGACCTCCTGGTGGTCTGCATGCGTCTGCCAACGCTTGCCAGGAAGCCCTCGATGACGCGCGGGGCCGGACATTACCGGGCGGACAACAAGTAACCGCCGCCAGGTACCGGGCGCCCCGCGGGGCCGATCAATACGGGCCGTGGGCCAGCCAGTGCTCGAGCTGCGGCAGGCGGTCGTTGCCCCAGAAGCGCTCGCCCTCGACGATGAAGAACGGCGAGCCGAAGACGCCGCGCGCCTCCGCCAGGTCGATCTCCGCCTTCAGCCGGGCGCGGGTGGCGGAGTCGTTGGCCAGCGCCTGGAGCTGGTCGGGGGTGATGTGCTGCGTGGCGCAGAGGTCCTGCAGCACCTCGCCCTGGGCGATGTTGCGGTCGTCGACGAAGTAGGCGCGGTAGACGTCGCGCGCGAACTGGCGGCCCTGCTCGGGATTGCGGTCGTTGAACCAGTGGAACAGCCGCGCGGCCATCTCGGTGTGCAGGCCCAGCGAGGACGGCGTGTTGTAGGGCACCTGCATGTAGGCGGCCAGCCGGGCCACGTCGCGGCGGATGTAGTCGCTGCGCATGACGCTGTTGGGGATGCGGATGCGCTCCAGCGACTGGAAGTTGGCGTCCAGCACGATGGCGTGCCAGTTGACGGTGCGGCTGTACTTGGCGGCGAGCGCGTCGATGTGCTGCGCGGCGATGTAGCCGTAGGGGGAGGCGAAGTCGAAGTAGAAGTCGATGGGGGCAGACATGCGGGCTCCTGTGAGGCGCGCGGATTGTAGGAGGCGGGTCCGCGCACGCCAGCCGCCCGTTCGGGCGGCTAGCGCAGAGCCCGTCCCGCCGTCAATCACCCCCCGGCACCCCCCTCGCCGCGAGGATCCGCCGGTTGCGTTCCGATACAGTCCTTTACTTCAGTTCGCCGCTGCCGTGCGCCCTTCGTGAGGGATGTCACGCCCGGCGGGCTTTCCAGGGCAAAACCGGCGCGAGCCGGCGACGCAAAGCCTCCGGTCTCGATGCCGACATCCCCGATGTCGCGGTCCGAGATAGCGGGGTTGCCGGACCGGATCCCCTCCGTCCGTGATGCATTGCCGATCCGCCTCGCCGGCCCCTGGGTTGAAAAAACAACGCCCAACAACGGCAGGCAGGGATGCGGAAGAAGTATGAACAGCGGGTGCGCGCGCGACGCGGCCCGGCCGTCGGCATGCAGCCGGCGATCACGATCGCGATGGCCGCGGCGCTCGCCGCGCTCGCCCCGGCGGCCCGGGGCCAGGTCTTGCCCGCGGGCACGGTCGATCCGGACGCGCAGCGCCAGCTGCAGCAGCAGCGCGAGGCCCAGCAGCGCCAGGCGCTCGAGCGCGAACCCGACGTGCGCCTGCGCGCCAGCCCGCCGCCGGCCCGCCAGCGCCTGCGCGACGACGAATCCCCCTGCTTCCCGATCCGCGAGATCGAACTGCGCGGCGTCGAGGACCAGCCGCGCATGGCCCGCGAGATCCGCGCGCTCGACGGCCCGCAGGGCGACGACTCGCCGATCGGCCGCTGCCTGGGCGCCACCGGCGTCGCGACGCTGGTCACGCGGCTGCAGGACGCGCTGATCGAGGATGGCTTCATCACCACCCGCGTGCTCGCGCCGCCGCAGGACCTGTCCAGCGGCCGGCTGGTGCTGGCCGTCGTGCCGGGCCGCGTGCACGCGATCCGCCTGCGCGAGGGCACCTCGCCGCAGGTGCGCCTGGCCAACGCGCTGCCGGTCCGGCCCGGCGATGTGCTGAACCTGCGCGACATGGAGCAGGCGCTGGAGAACCTCCAGCGTGTCCCCGGCGCGCAGGCCGACATCCAGGTCGAGCCCGCGCAGGGCACGGCGGAGCCGGGCTACAGCGACCTGGCCGTCAGCTGGCAGGGCGGCCGGCAATGGCGCTGGCAGGTCTCGCTCGACGACAGCGGCAGCGCGGCGACGGGTCGTTACCCGCTGGCGCTGACCGCCTCGCTGGACCATGCGCTGACGCTCAACGATCTCTTCTACGTCACGCTGAACCGCGATGCCGACTGGCTCGCGCGCCGCGTCGACCCGCGCGACGGCCCGCACAAGGGCACCGGGGGCCATGTGCTGCATTACTCGCTGCCCTGGGGCCATGCGCTGCTGAGCCTGACCGTCAGCCGCAGCGGCTACCGCCAGGTCGTCATCGGCGCCAACCAGACCTACGTCTACCGCGGCGCCAGCAGCAACGGCGAGCTGAAGCTGACCCGCATGCTCTGGCGCGACGGCCAGTACAAGTTCAGCGGCTTCGTGAAGCTGTTCGGCCGCGGCTCGCGCAACTACATCGACGACACCGAGGTCGAGGTCCAGCGCCGCCGCACCGGCGGCTGGGAGGCCGGCGTGACGCTGCGCCGGCAGGCCGGCGGCGTCGGCAGCGAGCTGGAGCTGAGCATGAAGCGCGGCACCGGCGCCTTCCACGCGCTGACCGCGCCGGAGGAGGACTTCGGCGAGGGCGATTCGCGCGTGCGGCTGCTGCAGGGCAGCGCCGGCCTCAACGGCGCGGTGCCGCTGGGCAGCCGGCAACTGCTGCTGAGCAGCTCGGTGCGCGCGCAGTTCGCGATGAACCGGCTCACGCCGCAGGACCGCTTCTCGATCGGCGGCCGCTACACGGTGCGCGGCTTCGGCAGCGACGCGTCGCTCTCGGCCGACAACGGCCTGCTGTGGCGCAACGAGGCCGAGCTGCCCTTGAGCGCGCCGCGGCAGGCGCCGGCGGTGTCGATGTACCTCGGCGTCGACGCCGGCCTGGTGGGCGGCCACGGCGCCGATCGCCTGGCCGGCCGCCACCTGACCGGCGCGGTGATCGGCTCGCGCGTGCGCGCGCAGGGCGTCTCGCTCGACGTCTTCGCCGGCGCGCCGCTGTGGCAGCCCGCCCGATTCCCCGTGGCCCGCGTCGTCGCGGGCTTCACCCTGACCTATTCCCGTTGACCCGCCCGGGTCGACCGCTTTCCCGTTGAGCTCGCGATGAACCGTCTCCAGTACCGAATCGTCTTCAACAAGCAACGTGGCCAACTGATGGCCGTGGCCGAGACCGCCGTCAGCCAGACCAAGGGCGGGGCCGGGGAGAGCGAGGCGCCCGCGCGGCGCGCGCTGGCGGCGGCCGAGACGGTCGTGCCGGTCTCGCGGGGACCGCCGGCGCTGATCGCGCTGGCCGCGGCGCTGGCGATGGGCGCGACGATCACGCTCGCCCCGGACGCGTTCGCGCAGGTCAAGGCCGATCCCAACGCGCCGAAGAACCAGCAGCCGACGGTGGTCAACAGCGCCAACGGCACGGTGCAGGTGAACATCCAGACGCCGAGCGCGGCGGGCGTCTCGCGCAACACCTACAGCCAGTTCGACGTCGACAAGCGCGGCGTGATCCTGAACAACGCGCGGACCGACGCGAGCACGCAGCTCGGCGGCTACGTGCAGGGCAACCCGTGGCTGGCCAAGGGCGCCGCGCGGGTGATCCTCAACGAGGTCAACAGCAGCGCGCCGAGCCAGCTCAAGGGCTATGTCGAGGTCGCCGGCCAGCGGGCCGAGGTGATCATCGCGAATCCGGCCGGCATCCAGGTGGACGGCGCGGGCTTCATCAACGCGAGCGCCGCGGTGCTGACCACCGGCACGCCGCGCTTCAACGCCGACGGCAGCATCGCCGGCTACGGCGTGCAGGGCGGCCTGATCCGTGTCGACGGGCAGGGCCTGGACGGCTCGCAGGCCGACTACACCGCGCTGCTGGCGCGGGCGGTGGAACTCAACGCCGGCCTGTGGGCCAAGGACGCGCGCATCCAGACCGGCACGCAGGTCATGACGGTGGAAGGCGCGGCGGCGGGCCAGGGCGCCGGCGAGGCGCTGGCGCCGACCGGCGAGCGCCCGCGCTACGCGCTGGACAGCACCGCGCTGGGCGGCATCTACGCGCAGCGGATCACGCTGGTGGGCACGGAAGCGGGCCTGGGCGTGCGGCAGGCCGGCCAGGTGGTCGGCGGCCAGTTGACGCTGCGGGCCGATGGCTGGCTCGAGAACACCGGCACCGTGTACGCCCAGGAGGGCGATGCCCAGGGCGCGCCCGCGCTGACGGTGCAGTCGAACACCGGCGTGCGCAATGCGGGTTGGGTGGCGTCGCGCGGCAGCGCGGACGTGCAGGCGCCGCGGTTGACCGGCGAGGCCGGCAGCGTCACGGCGGCGGGCATGAATCCGGATGGCACGCTGGTGGCCGGCGGCGGCAGCCTGTCGATGAGCGCGACGCAGTCGGTGGCGCAGGCGGGGCAGTTGCTGGCGGCGGATCGTCTGACCGTGCATGCGCCCGACATCGACCTGGGTGGCGCGCAGGCGCAAGCGACCTCGGTGTCGATCGCCGGCGGCGCGGTCGCGGCACGCGAGGCGCTGGTGATCGCCACCGACCGCCTCGACATCGCCGGCACCGCCGCCGTCGACCTGACGCGCACGCGTGCGCAGGCTGCCGCGATCACGGCGTCCGCATCGTCGCTGACCGCCGACGGCGCGACGCTGCAGGCCGGGCAGGCGCTGACGCTGCGGGCCGAGGGGACGCTCAGCACGCGAGCGGCGAGCCTCGTCGCGGACCAGTTGTCCGTGACGGCGCACGACGTGGATCTGCGCCAGGGCGAATGGCTGAGCCTGGGCACCGGCGCGCTGACGGTGCGCCTCGCTGGCGCGCTGCAGGCGGATGGGGCGCGCATCGCGACCAACGCGTCGGAGCTGCTGCTGGCGGCCGACACGATCAGCGCGCAGCGCGCGCGGGTCGAGCACTACGGCGCCGGCGCGCTGACGCTGGGCACCGGGCTGCTGGACCTCGGCGCGGCGCAGGTGCTGACCAACGGCGACTTCCGGATCGAGGCGACGCAGGCGCTGCTGGACCGCGCCGACCTGTCGGCGCCGACACTGGCCTGGCATGCCGGCCAGCTGTCGCATCGCGAGGCGCGCACGCGCGTCACCGGCACGGGCGCGTCGAGCGTCGTCGTCGACGGTGCGATCGACAACACGCAAGGGCGGATCGAGGCGAACAGCGACGTCCTGTCGCTGCGCGGCGCATCGATCGACAACAACGCTGGCGTGCTGTCCACCAGCGGTAACGCGCTGCGCGTGGATGCCGGCACGGTGACGAATCGCGCCGGGCAGATCCTGTCGGCCGGCCGGCTCGAGGCCGGCCGCATCGATGGCAACGGCGCGGGTCGACTGGACCTGCTCGACAACACCGGCGGCCGGATCGGCGCCGCCGAGATCGCGCTGAACGCGGCGCGGGGCCTCAATGCCGCCGGCACGGTGTCGGCGGACGGCGCGGCGACGCTGACGCTGGGCGACTGGAACAACGGCGACGGCCGTGTCGAAGCGCGGGCGCTCTCGTTGACGGCCGATCGCCTGGCCGGTGCCGGCACGGTGCACGCGCGTGGCGACGCCTCGATCGCGGCCGGCACGCTCGAGACCGGCGGCACGATCGTCGCCGGCGGCGCGCTGTCGGTGCGCGCGGACCGGATGACGACCGCCGGCCTGCTGGCCGCGGGCGTGCGAGACGACGGCACCGTCGCGGGCAGCGGCGACCTGACGATCGATGCCGCCGGCGTGCTGCGCCACGGCGGCTCGCTGCTCGCGGGCGGCGCGCTGCGCGTGTCGTCCGACGCGCTGGCGCTGCAGGGCAGCGCGACGCAAGCCGGCCAGGTCGCGCTGACGGCGCGCGGCGGCGCGCTGAACCTCGACCACGCCACGCTCTCCGCCGCCGGCGCGCTGGCGATCGACGCCGCGGGCCAGCTCGTCACGGACGAAGCGCGCGTCGCGGGCGCGCAGGTCGACCTCCGTGCCGCCGCCTGGCGCAATGTGGGCGGCGACGTCGTCCAGACCAGCGCCGCGGGCACGATGTCCGCGCAGGTCGCCGGGCAACTGGACAACGCCGGCGGCCGCATCGGCGCGAACGGTCGTCAGCTGACGATCGGCGCCGCGGCGCTGGACAACACGCGAGGCCGCATCGCGCAGGCGGGCGGGGCGCTGGCGATCGATGCCGGACGGATCGACGGCGCGGGAGGGGAGCTGTTGGCGCAGGACGCGCTCGCGGTGCGCGCGACCGGCGCGGTGGATTTGTCGGCCGCGCTCACGCAGGCACGCGCGATCGACCTGCGTGTCGCGACGCTGTCGCATCGCGGCGGCGACATGGCCGCGCGCGACGGCCTGACGCTGGCCGCGCAGTCGATCGACAACGACGGCGGCCGGCTGCAGGCCGGCCAGGTGCTGTCGCTGTCGGCCTCGACGCTGAACAACCGCGACGGGCAGGTGAATGGCGGCACGGTGACGATCGCCGCCGACACGTTGACGAACGCGGGCCGTGGGTTGGTCAGCGCGGCCGAGCGCCTGACGGTGCGGGCCAACGCGGTCGACAACGAGGGCCACCTGCAGTCGCAGGGCGCGCTGACGCTCGATGCGACGGGCGGGCTGGCCAACAGCGGCACGATCACCGGCCTTGGCGCCGTCGCCGTGACGGCGGGGCAATTGACCCAGACCGCGGCCGGGACGATCGCGTCGCAGGCCGACCTGTCGGTCGAGGTCGTCACGCTTCAGAACGCGGGCACCTTCGCGGCCGGGCTGCGCGGCGACGGATCGACCGGCACCGCCGGCGACCTCGCGCTGCGGGCCACCGGCGCGATGCGCCAGGGCGGCAGCTTGTTCGCCGCCGGGGCAGTCTCGGCGCTGGGGGCGTCGCTCGACCTGAGCGGCAGCAGGACGCAGGCGGCGGGCATCGCGCTGACCGCCACGGCCGGCGACCTTTCGCTGGCCGGCGCCCAGGCGAGCACGCCGGGCGCGCTGTCGCTGACGGCCTCGGGCCGCCTGGACACCACGGGTGCGACGCTGACCGGCGCCGACGTCGCGGTGGCGGCGCGGCAATGGAACAACACCGGCGGCCAGGTCGCGCAGACCGGCGCGGCGGGCCAACTGACGGCCACGATCGCCGATCGCATCGATAACGGTCTAGGCGTGATCGGCGCACAAGGCCGGGCGCTGTCGCTGCAGGCGGGTGAGCTGAACAACGCGGGCGGCCGCCTGGTGCAGACCGGCGGCGGCGACTTGTCGCTGCGGGCCGACCGCCTCGGCGGCGCGGCGGGCGAGATCCTCACCGAGGGCCGCCTCACGATCGCCGCTACCGGTGCGATCGATCTGAACCAAGCGACCACGCAGGCCTCGGCGATCGCGCTGAGCGGTGCCAGCCTGGATCACCGCAACGGCCGGATGCTGGCGCAGGGCGATGCGTCGCTGTCGGTCACGGGCGCGCTGCGAAACCAGTCGGGCCAGGTCAGCGCAGCCGGCGCGCTCGGCATCGACGCCGGATCCCTCGAGAACCAGGCCGGTCAGCTGGACGGCCGGCGCGTGACGCTGGACGCCGCGTCGCTGAACAACGGCGCGCAGGGCCTCATCGCTTCGCGCGGCGACCTGACCATCCGGGCCGGCGAATGGACGAATGACGGGGCGGTGCAGTCGCAGGGTCGTGCGGACCTGACGGCGACTGGCACGCTCGCCAACACCGGGACGATCCATGCGCAGGGCGATGCGGCGCTGACGGCCGGCGCGCTGACCCAGACGGCGACGGGCATCGTCGCCGCGCAGGGCGGCCTGACGGTGACCGCCGACGGCATCGCCAGCGCCGGCACGCTGGCGGCGGGCCTCAAGACCGACAACTCGCTGCAGGCGGGTGGTGACCTGCGGCTCGACGTGAGCGGCACGCTGCAACAGAGCGGTCAGTTGCTGGCGTCCGGCGCGCTGGGTGCCACCGCGGCGCAACTGCAGCTCGACGGCAGCAAGGCGCAGGCGACCCGCGCGACGCTCGTCGCCAACGGCGCTTCCGGACAGCCGGGCGCCATCGGTCTCGACCGCGCGACCTGGTCCATCCGGGACGCGCTGTCGCTGACCGCCACCGGCGCCGTCGGCAGCGATGCGGCGGCCATGGAGGCCGGCAGCATCGGCATGACGGCTTCGAGCTGGAGCAATGTTGCGGGGCGCTGGCTGCAGACGGCACCGGCGGGCGCGTTCACCGCGTCGCTCGGCGGTCTGCTCGACAACCGGCAAGGCGGGATCGCGGCCAACGGCGCGTCGCTGTCGCTGATGGCGGATCGCCTGGACAACGGCGAGGGCCGCATCGCGCAAGCGGGCGGCGCGCTCGATGTGCGCGTCCGCCAGCTCGACGGCGCGCAAGGGCAGTTGCTGTCGGCCGGCGCGCTGACGGTGACGGCCACCGGCGCGGTGACGCTCGACCGGGCGACGACCCAAGGCGGGAGCGTCCATCTGGGCGCCGCCAGCCTGAGCCACGACGGCGGCCAGTTGCTGAGCGCCGGCGACGCGGTGTTGCGCGTCGATGGCGACATCGGCAATCGCGGCGGCCGGATGCAGGCGGCGGGCACCTTGGACCTCGCGTCCGCGGGCCTGGACAACACCGCCGGACAACTGTCGGCCCAGACACTCGCGCTGCGCGCGGGCCGCGTCGACAACGGCGCGGGCGGCCTCCTCGGCGCGGCCGGCACGCTGAGCGTCGAAGCCGGCTGGCTGACCAATGCCGGCACCGTGCAGAGCGTGGGCGATGCCACGCTGACGGTGGCGGGCGCGTTCGACAACACCGGCATGGTCTACAGCCAGGGCCGCGTCACGCTGCAAGCGGACCAGCTGTACAACGCCGGCACGATCGCGGCGCAGGGCGCGCAGGGCGTCACCACCGGGCAACTGGGCGGCAACGGCGTCTTCGCCGCGGGCCTGCGTCCCGACAACACCCTCGCGGGCAGCGGCGACCTGTCGCTGTCGGCGACGCGGTCGCTGCAGTTTGGCGGAACCGCGACGGCGGCCGGCGACCTGAGCGTCGCGGGACCGTCGCTGCAACTCCAGGACGCGCAGCTGCAGGCGCGCACGATGACGCTGCGCGCGCTGACCGGCGATCTCGCCCTCGACCGCGCGGCGGTCGCGGCCACGCAGTCGCTGACGATGTCGGCGGGCGGCGACCTGATCACGTCGCGCGCGCAGGTCAGTGCCAACACCTTGCGCCTGGACGCCCAGGACTGGCTCAACGCCGGCGGGCGTGTCACGCAGCTGTCGCCGGCCGGCACGCTGCAGGCGACGCTGTCGGGCGACCTGGACAACCGTGGTGGCACCATCGAATCCGCGGGGGCGCAGTTGACGCTGGGCGCGAACCTCGTCGACAACACGTCCGGACGCATCGCGCAAGCCGGCGGCAACCTCGGCTTGCGCGCCACGCAGTGGAACGGCGCGCAAGGCCAGGTGCTGGCTTCGGGCGCGTTGGATTGGCAGGTCACCGGCGCGCTGACGGCGACTGGCGCGACGACGCAGGCCGACAGCGTCCGCATCGCCGCCGGCGGCCTCGCCCATGACGGTGGCCAGTTGGTCGCCGCGCAGGGCGCGACGCTCGACATCGACGGCACCCTGAGCAACCGCGGCGGCACGATCGCGGCCGGGGCGGCGCTGGACGTCGACGCGGCGACGCTGGCCAACACGGCCGGCGGCGTGATGCAGGCGGGTGGCGCGTTCCAGACACGGGTGATCGGCACGCTGGACAACCAGGGCGGCCGGCTGCGCAGCGGCGGCGACATGCAACTCGGCGCGGGCGCGCTGGACAACCGCGGCGGCTGGGCCGGTTCCGACGGACAGCTGACGGTGTCGGCCGCCGGTGCGGTGCAGAACCAGTCGGGCACGCTGCTGGCGCAGCAGGCGGTGACGATCGGCGGCGGCTCGCTGGTCAACCAGGGCGGCCGCATCGCGAGCGTGCAAGGCGGCATTGGCCTGACGACGTCGGGCCTGCTCGACAACGCGCAGGGCTCGGTGCTGTCCGCGGCCGCGCTGACCGTGACGTCGACCGGCATGGTCAACCAGGGTGGCGAGATGGCTGGCACAACGGTGACGGCGGACGCGCGCGGCCAATCCTTCGACAACCGCGGCGGACGGCTGCTGTCGAGCGACGCGATGACGGTGCGCAGCGGCGCGCTGAACAACCACGGCGGGCTGCTGCAGTCCGCGGGCGCGCTGACGGTCGACACTGCCGGCGCGGCGCTGACCAACACGGCCGATGCCGCGATCGCGGCGCCGACCGGCATGCGCGCGCAGGGCGCGCTGCGCATCGACGCGGGCAGCGTCGACAACAGCGCCGGCATCGGCGGCAACGCGGTGACGATCAACGCGGGCTCGCTGACGAACCGCAATGCCATCTCCGGCCAGACGGTGGCGCTGGGGATCGCCGGCACACTGGACAACCGCGGCGGCCAGATCGTCGGCGCCCAGGGCGCGACGGCGACGGCGGCGCAGTTGCTGAACCAGGGCGGCCTGATCTACGGCGCGCAGTTGGTGGACCTGCGCGCGGGCGGGACGATCGACAACCGCGACACCAGCGGCGCGAACCTCGGCATCCAGGGCGGCGCGGTGACGCTGCGCGCGACCGGCATCGACAACCGCAACGGCCAGTTGCGCGCCGACGGCGACCTGCGCATTGCAGCGACGCAGTTCCTCGACAACGGCGGCGGCGTGCTGAGCGCGCTGGCGCAGGCGGCGATCGGCGACGGCGGCGCGGATCCGCGCGCGTCGACGCTGGATCTGCGCAATGGCGGCGGGAAGATTTGGGGCGGCACCGGCGTGACGGCGTCGGCCGCGGGCCTGAACGGCGGCGGCGAGATCGCCAGCGGCGGTGCGCTGAACCTGACGCTGGTCGGCGGCCTGACCAACGGCGCGGGCACGTTGCTGCAATCGCGCGGCGACCTGTCGCTCACGCTGGGCGGCGACTTCATCAACCAGGGCGTGCTGCGCGCCAACGGCGCGTTGAGCGTGGACGCCCGCAACATCGATAACCAGGCCAGCGGCGAGCTCAGCAGCGCCGACACCCGGTTGACGACCTCGGGCACGCTGAGCAATCGCGGGCTGATCGACGGCGACCGCGTTCGCATCGACGCGGGGCAGGTGCTGAACCTGGGCAGCGGCCGCATCTACGGCAGCGACTTGACGATCACCGGCGGCCAACTGACCAACGGCGCGGAGGGCGGCCAGTCGGCGGTGATCGCCTCGCGCGGCGCGATGGCGGTGGCGATGACCGGCGCGGTGGCCAACACGGCGCAGTCGATGATCTACGCGGACGGCGACCTGTCGCTGCGCGCGGGCAGCCTGCTCAACGAGAACGCGACGATCGAGGCGAGCCGCCTGCTGCAGCTCGACGTGACCGGCGCGGTCCGCAACGCGAGCGTGCATGACGGCGCGGACAGCCTGCCGCAGGACCCGGCGGCGCCGCGCGTGCTGGCCAGCAAGTCCTTCATCAGCAGCGGCGGCGACATGCGCATCACCGCCGGCCAGGTCGTCAACAGCGGCGCGACGATCGAGGCGCGTGGCGACCTGCTGCTGCAGTCGGCCGACATCCAGAACCTGAACCCGTATCTGAAGTGGGCGCTGGTCAATGGCGAGACCACGACGGGCTGGGAGTTCCAGGCGCCGGGCAGCACGACGCGCTACAAGCCGGAGGACATCCGGGTGCTGTGGGCGGTGACCTTCTACAACGGATCCTGGGGCAGCGAATGGGGCAGCCCGGCGCAGAACTCGCTGGAGCCCTTCGTGTACGAGTTCCACCCGAAGAGCAAGAGCTGGTCGCAGGACACGTACAACCGCAAGATGCTGCTGCCGTCGGTGCGGTATCCCAACGAGGTGTTCGGCCGCTACCTGGGCGGGCTGGGCGGAGACACGGACGGCTCGGCGTATCGAGGCTTCGAGGTCAAGGCCAGCGGCGACCACCCGTACCGGGACTGCACGCCGGACGGCTGCACCGACACGACCATCACCGGCGCGCACTATCCGGCCTCGGACCGGATCTGGTCGGACTTCGGCGTGACGCCGGGGGACGACGCGGGGCTGGATGCCGCGCTGCAGGCCTTCTACGACGACACCAACAGCCGTTTGCGTGGTGACTTCACCGCGTTCGACATCACGCGGACGATGCAGTCGGCGAAGGTCACGCAGAGCTCGGCGGGCCAGATCATCGTCGGCGGCACGCTGCGGGTGGAAGGCGGCGGGCGCATCGTCAACGACATGAGCCGGGTGATCGGGCGCGACGGCGTCGACATCCAGTCGGCGTCCGTCGACAACCGGACGAAGGAGGTGACGGTCACCGGGACCGAGAAGACCTACGTGTACGTGACCTGGAACGACGGCACGGGCGTGCCCAACACCGGCTACGACTACACGACGACGGAAGTGGCCATCAATCGGCCACAGAAGCTGGTGTTGCCGGAATCGGGCGCCGGCGGGGCCGGGACGGGCACCACGCCGGGCGGCCGGCAGCTGGCGGGCGCCGTCGGCGGCGACGCGGGCGCGCAGGCGCAGCAGGCGTCGTCGTCGGGGACGGTGAACGCCGGCGCGACCGGCGCGGTCGGCGCGCTGAACGGCGTGTCGCGGCAGGCGGTCCTCGGTGGCGGCGCCGCGGGCGCGGGGCGCGCGACGACGGGCTGGCGCGCGAGTGGCGATGAAGCGCTGCAGACGCTGACGGCGCAGGACGGCACGAATGGCGCGGTGGAGGCGCAACTGCGCGTGATCGACGCCGCGGAGGCAGGCGCGCGGGTGGTGCAGGGCGAGGACGGCGCGCTGGTGCGAACCGGCGCGCGCGCGGACCGCGTGACGGCGCAGGCGGTGCGGTCGCAGACGCTGCAGCCGCTGGACGGGCAGGGCGCGAATGTCGGCGGTCCGGGGCGCCTGACGTCGATCGGCGCGGGCGCGGCGCAGGTGGTGACGGGCACCGATGCGAACGGCCGGCTGCGGGCGACGCCGGTGTCGCTGGCGTTGCCGGGCAACAGCCTGTTCAAGCTGCGCGCGGACACGCGCTCGGGCTACCTGGTGGAGACGGATCCGCGCTTCGCCAACTACCGCGACTGGCTGTCGAGCGATTTCCTGCTGCAGGCGATGCAGCTGGATCCGGCGACGGCGCAGAAGCGCCTGGGCGACGGCTTCTACGAGCAGCGGCTGGTGCGCGAGCAGATCGGCAAGCTCACGGGCTCGACCTTCCTGAAGGGCTACGCGAGCGACGAGGAGATGTACCGCGCGCTGATGGCCAACGGCGCGAGCTTCGCGCAGGCGCACCAGCTGCGCCCGGGCGTGGCGCTGACGGCGGAGCAGATGGCGCTGCTGACGACCGACCTGGTGTGGCTGGTGGAGCAGGAGGTGACGCTGGCGGACGGCTCGACACAGCGCGTGCTGGTGCCGCAGGTGTACCTGCTGCCGCGCGACGGCGACCTGGCGGGCACGGGCGCGCTGATCGCCGGGGACCGGGTGAAGCTCGCGTTGAGCGGGACGCTGGACAACAGCGGGGACCTGCGCGCGTCGCAGTCGCTGAGCGCGACGGCGCAGGGCATCGTCAACACGGGCAGCGTGCGCGGCACGAGCCTGGCGCTGAGCGCGAAGGAGGACCTGCGCAACCTGGGCGGCGAGCTGAGCGCGACGCAGGACCTGAGCCTGAAGGCGGGACGCGACCTGGTGATCGCCAGCACGACGGCCAGCGGGACGTCGGCGACGAGCCAGCGCACGGTGCTGGACCGCGTGGCCAGCCTGACGGCGGGCGGCGTGATGGTGCTGCAGGCGGGACAGGACGTGGTGCTGGACGCGGCGCGGCTGAAGCAGACGGGCAGCGACGGCGGCGTGCTGGTGGATGCCGGGCGGGATCTGAAGCTGGGGACGGTGAAGACTGTGAGCAGCGATCGGGCGACGTTTGATGCGAAGAACTTCATCAACGTCAGCCAGAGCGCCGATGTCGGCAGCTCGATCCAGGCCGAAGGGGTCGTGATCCTCAAGGCGGGCCAGGACTTGAGCGCCAAGGCGGCCCAGGTGGCCAGCGAGAAGGGCGCGGTGTCGCTGTCCGCAGGGCGGGACGTCGCGCTGCTGGCGGGGGAAACGACCGCGGGCCTCGAGCAGCAGACGTATCACACGACCAAGAGCCTCTTCTCCAAGACCACGACGAGCACCTACGACAAGGTCGATGAGAAGGGCGTGGTCGCCACGACGCTGTCGGGCGATTCCGTGACCGTGCTGGCGAAGCAGGACATCCGCCTGCAGGGCGCGCAACTGACGGCCGAAGGCAAGGCGACGCTGGACGCCGGCCGCGACCTGCTGGTGGAGAGCGCGGAGCAAAGCCGCGACAGCACGAGCATGCGTCAGTCGGTCAAGCAATCGACGGGGCTGGGCAAGGCGGTCGGAGGTGCCCTGGTGCTGACGGGGTCACCGTTGGGCGTGAGCGCCGGCGCCGCGCTGATGGGCGGCAAGAGCGGCGCGCAAGGCCAATCGCAGAGCGTTACCGAGGCCGTGGGCAGCAGCATCAGCGCGGGCAGCGTCGTGGCGCATGCCGGACGCGACGCATCGCTGCAAGGCGCCACGGTCGTGGCCGATGGCGACGTGCTCATCCGCGCGGAGCGCAACCTGACGCTGGGCACCTCAGAGAACACGCAGGACGGCAGCAGTAGCGCCAGCAGCAAGAAGAGCGGCTTCATCGGCAGCTTCCTGCAGCCGGCGGTGGGCACGGTCAAGCAGAGCAACACCAGCGACCAGCACGGCACGACGCAGACCGGCACGCAAGTGGGAAGTCTCGGCGGCAGCGTCACGCTGCAGGCCGGTGAGCGCTACACGCAGACCGGCTCACAGGTCATGGCGCAGAAGGCGGCCGACGGCAGCGGCGGCGACATCGACATCCTGGCCAAGCAGGTCAAGATCGACGCGGCGCAGAACACCGCCGACAGCACGCAGACCAGCAAGTTCAGCAAGACGGCGTTGGGGGGCACGGTGAGCGTGCCGTTGGTCAGCGCGGTGCAGAGCGCGATCGGCGCGGCCGAGGCCGGCGGCAAGACCAGCGACAAGCGCATGCAGGCGCTGGCCGGTATGAGCGCGGCGTTGGCGGCCAAGGATGCGGTGGACGCGGCGCAGACGCTGTCCAAGGGCACCGGCATCAAGGTCGGCGTGAGCCTCGGTACCTCCAAGAGCGAAAGCACGACCACCGAGCAGAGCACGACCGCGATCGGCAGCCAGGTGGCGGCACAAGGCAACGTGAGCATCCGAGCCACCGGCGGAGGAAAGGACAGCACGCTGCAGGTCGTCGGCTCCGACATCAAGGCTGATGGCAAGGCCACGCTGAAGGCCGATGGCGCGGTCAGCCTGGAGGCGGCGCAGTCGACCAGCACTCTGCACAGCACCAACAGCAGCAGCGGCGCGAGCATCGGCGTGTCGTATGCCTTCGGCGGCACGCAGAACGGCTTCACGCTGGAGGCCTCGGCCAACAAAGGCAAGGGACGCGCGGAGGGCACCTCGGTGACCAACACGCAGACGCATGTCGCCGGCAACGAGGTCCGGATCGAGTCCGGCGGCGACACGACGCTCAAGGGCGCGGTCGTCGAAGGCGGCAAGGTCAGCGCCAACGTCGGCGGCAACCTCAACATCGAGAGCGTGCAGGACGGCGCCACCTACGACGCCAAGCAGCAGAGCTCGGGTGTGGGCGTGAGCCTGTGCATCCCGCCGTTCTGCTACGGCACGAGTTCGGTGAACGCCAGCGTGAGCAACGCCAAGGCCAAGGGCGACTTCACGTCGGTGACGGAGCAGAGCGGCATCGCCGCGGGCGACGGCGGCTTCCAGCTGACGGTGAAGGGCAACACGGACCTGAAGGGCGGATCGATCACCAGCACGCAACAGGCGGTCGACGACAAGAAGAACAGCCTGGTGACAGGCTCGCTGACGCAGAGCGAGCTGCAGAACTCCGACAGCTACAAGGCCAGCGGCTACAGCGTGGGCGTGAGCCTGAGTTCGAAGGTGGGGGACCAGCCGTCGACGAAGACCGAGGAGGAAAAGAAGGGCGACGGGAAGTCCAGCACCAAGCCCGGGTTCTCACCCGGCATGGGCAGCGTGAACGGCAGCCAGGGCAGCACGACGGTCAGCGGTATCAGCGGAGCGGAAATCACGATCACCGACGAGGCCAAGCAGAAGGAGCTGACCGGGAAGGATGCGGCCACGACGGTGGCGGAGCTGAACCGCGATGTCACCACCGGCAAGGACGCCAGCGTCTCGCTGAAGAAGAGCTGGGACGGCCAGGCGCTGATGAACGAGGTGCAGACCCAGATGCAGATCACGCAGCAGGCGCTGCCGCGGATCGCCAATGAGATTGGCACGGAGATGGGGAACATGGCCACGCGTCTGCGGGCGGAAGGTAAGGACGAGGAGGCGGCCAAGTACGACGAAGGTGGCGCGTATCGCGTGGCGGCGCATGCGGCGCTGGGAGCGCTTGGTGGTGGACTGGCCGGGGGTGTCGGCGCGGGAACATCCGCGTACGTGACGGCGGATATCGCCAAGGCCCTCAAGGGCTTGCCGGAGGCGGTCAGTGACCTCGTCACCGCGGCCGCGGCCACGGCGGTGGGTGCTGCGACGGGTGGAGCGGCGGGCGCTGCGACGGCGGGGAATCAGGTGGTGAACAACTATCTGAATCACCGCGAGGCCGCTCAACTGGAAGCCGCTCGCGAAAAGTTGCAGAAGTGCAAGGGCGACAGCCAGTGTCAACAAGAAGCCAAGCAAGAGATTGCGGCTCTGGTTGCGCTGGACAACAGCCGAAACGCCGCCCTCCAAGCTGCCTGTGTGAATCCGTCTTCCGCCGCATGCGCCAAGGAACTTTCCGGCGTTCAAGGCGCGGCTCAAAGCTATGCCGGCAAGCCTCGGCAGGTCGACATCTTTGGCGTGATCGCGAAGGAGCAAAGTGAGGCGCAGACGCTCAGCGAGATGTACGGCAACAGAGCAAGAAATGCTGGAGCGTTCAACACGATCAGCGCTGTCGGCGATGTGATCGCACAGGGAGTGGTCGACGGGCTGAAACTTGTCAAGACAGCGGTGCTCGCGACCGAGCCTCTTGGCCCGGACGGGATGCCGATTGATCGCGGAGTTGGTGGCGAACCGAATCCGGTACGGCAGCAGGCCCAAAAGGATCTTTCGGACCTGTCCAAGGGTCTGGCTACCTTCCTTTCCGCGCCCATCGACAACACGGAGAAGGCGATCAAGGCAACGCTGGATCGCGCTGACCAACTTGAAGCCGCAGGTCGAGTTGACGAGGCCCAGCGCGTCCGCGCGGAGCTCTACACCAACGGGCTGCTTGTCGTTACGGGCACCGGTAGCGTCATGGTGAGCGGCGGCCGAGTCATCAAGCAGTTGGCGCAAGGAAGCGAGGCCGCATTGGAGGCGGTCGCGAAGGAGGCGCTGATGAAGTCTGGTGGCGTTGTCGACAGATCGGGAGCGCCGTTACTCGATATGCGTCAGCTCTCTACCGAGCAGAAGGGGGTGATGGGGGACCTCTTTGGCCAACGCACGGTTCAGCAGATCGTGCCGGACGGCCAAAAGATCGCTCGAACGCCTGGTGTGGGCGAGACAGGTATCGACGACATGTTCAAAGTTCAACGCGCCGACATCGATTACCTGTTGATCGAATACAAGTTCGTCGGTCCGGATGGCAAGACGGGCGCCCAGGTGCTAGGTAAGACCAATGACGGTCTGCAGGGTAGCCAAAGTTGGACCACCGGAAGTAGTCGACTGGAAAGAGCGGTTGGAGAGCGCGAGGCAGGAGCGGTTCGCGACGCAATCGCCGCGAATAGGCTGGAGACTTGGGTTGTCACGACTCGGCCGGATGGTTCGACGCTTGTTCAAGTTCTGGATGCGAGAGGTAAGCCAAAAGTCGTAGATACTTCCAAGCTTATCCTTCCAGGAAAATCGGTTACCGGAGCCAAGCCATGATTCGAGCACCCGTTGGAGATGCAGCTTACTGGGATGAATGGGTAGCGTACGGAAAAGAACGTATTGCAAAAGAGCAAGCGATTCTTCGTCAACCAAGTGCAAATCCGGCATATATGCCGCAATATGCGTTTGATCTCTCTATTGGGGTCGGTAGGTACATGCTGAAACGATATTGTCGCGGAGATGATGTCAAGGAAATAGCAACCAGCTTCCCTGATTTGTTGGACGCGTGGGAAATTTCCAATCGCCTAAGTGACGATGTCTGTGGTAAAGAAGAGGTGTCGACCTGTCGAGACTGGGATTTTCTATTGACCAACTTGAATCACTACAACTGGTGCTTCTGGTTGGTTGGTTTGGCGTTGGCGCTGGATGTTCCTGAAGATCAATGGCTTCGCCTCCTGGCTCTTATTGGGGACGACGGTGAAGATGTTCTCTTGGATCGAGTGATTGCCAGTCGCCAATCGTCTTGGAAAATCGGTGGTGCACTTATCCATGAGAAACCTTATCGCCGTTTACAGCGCGCGGTGGACGCGGAAAGAGAAGAGCAGGCCGACCTGCTTTTTGATTTTGTTGCTCATTGGTACGACGAGTTGAAGCGGCCAAGCCCGAGGAATTCCAAGGCACCAACGAAGGAGCCTTTTTGGTACGCGTACGGCGATGCGACGTTGATGCCAATAGAGAAGGGCAGTTATTTTGGTCGTTGGTGCATCGAGGCTGTTGCTGCGGTAAAAGCATTTGGTTTGGATGACAGCAAATGCGTCGGGCACCAGCACTATCCGGGAGATCTGTTGAGAGCGGATGCTCCGAATAATGGCGCCGCAAGTGAAATTGGATCGGTGTCGCGGGTCAGCATTCTTTCCCGCCTATTTGGTTTTCGCAAATAGGCTTTGTTTTTCGTAGGCGATGTCGTGTCGGGTAATCGCGTCGAAACATTCCTTTCTGGCCGCTTCCACCATTGAGTGAGCCACTCCGATTCCGTTCCATAGGGATCGATTCTCTCGCGAAGAATCGCCGTATTGTTCATCAAAAGATGAATCGTAGGCTTGGATGCCTGTCTCAATGCGTTCAAGCTGAGTTGACATTAGTACTAGTAATTCAATTGCCCGAGTGGAAGGGCAGTTGAAAAGGTCAATCGCTCTGACAGCTCTGATGGCTACTCGAAGATATAGTCCGTGGGGACCTAGTGGAATCGTGTGCTCCAAAAGGGCTTTCTGGGCTTCCAAGCACTGCCGTTCGAGGCAGCCGAGCACGGTATCCAGGACCTGCAGGCGTCGAACGTCTTCACTACTGCGGCGAAAGAGCTCAAGTTTTCGATCGGCCTTGGCTTGGTTATGCCCTAAAAGCAATGCAGCGAATATGGCGCTAATAGAGCCGATTGCCTGTATCCAAGCCGCTAGATCAACTTCCTTGTATGTTATGCCATATGTGATTTGGCGGTCCACGAATAACAATGCGATGTATGCCAGGACCAGGCAAGCGAGAAAGCCTATGGTGATCGCGAGAACCAAGTCCGACGGTGTGTTTTGCTCTTGCTTCATGAGCCCTCCGAAACAAATATCTCGGAAGAGTACCCGATTGGTACTCGGCCGCTGAAAGCCATTTTTGCCATTAATATTCCGACAGATTGATCTTCGGCACAGGCAGCTCCGCTTGTACGAACTCCCCTGAAACGCTTCGCGCAGTGCCAAGGGCTTCCTGAAGTCGACGACGACGACGACGCGGGAGACGCAGCTCGAGCGCACGACCGCGCTGGGCACGACGATCTCGGGCCAGACGGTGTCGGCGCAGGCCGGGCAGGACCTGCTGATCAAGGGCTCGAACGTGGTGTCCGACAACGGCACCACGCTGGTTGCCTCGCGCGACGTGAAGATCGAGAACGCGCTGGACACGTCGACCTTCTACGAGAACAAGCAGCAGGTCACGAAGGGCCTCATGGGCGGCGGCATCGGCTTCACCGTGGGCACGCGCGACCAGCGCCCCGGCCATCAGGCCTACAGCCAGACGGTGGTCGGCTCGACCGTGGGCAGCGTCAACGGCGACGTGACGATCGTGGCTGGACGCGACTTCGCCCAGGTCGGCTCGGTGATCCAGACGCCCAAGGGCGACGTGGACGTGCTGGCGCAGAAGATCTCGATCCAGGGCGCGGCACAGGAAGGCAAGGACGTGCAGACGACGGCCTTCCGCCAGAGCGGGCTGACGGTGGCGGTCAGCGCGCCCTTGCTCAGCGCGCTGGAGAGCACGAAGGACATGGCCGAGAACGTCGGCGAGGTCGGCGACGCGCGCATGCAGGCGCTGGGCCTCGCGGCCACGGCGATCAAGGCCAAGGAGGCGGTGCAGGCGCTGCAGGCTGATCCCAAGGCCGCGGGCGGGCTGTCGGTCAGCATCACCGTGGGGTCGAGCCAGTCCAAGAGCCGGACCGAGACGACAACCACGACGAACCAGGGCAGCGAGGTCACCGCCGGCGGCGACATCCGTCTGACCGCGCAGGGCGCGGGCAAGGACAGCAGCATCGACGTGCAGGGCTCGGACCTGGCGGCGGCGCAGCGCCTGGCGATCAAGGCGGAGGGCGACGTGTCGCTGACCTCGTCGCAGGACCTGGTCAAGCAGAAGAGCGAGAACTCGTCCAGCAGCGCGTCAGTGGGCGTGGCCATCAGCGTGGGCTCGGGTGGCGCCTCGATGGGCTTCACCGCGAGCGCCAGCCTGGCGCGCGGTAAAGCCGACGGCGAGGACGTCATTCAGCGCAACACGCATGTGCAGGGGAAGGAAGTCAGCATCGAGTCCGGCGGCGATACGACGCTCAAAGGCGCGGTGGTCAGCGGCGACAAGGTGAAGGCGACGGTGGGGGGCGACCTCAACATCGAGAGCCTGCAGGACACGAGCCGCTTCCGCAGCGAGAGCATGCAGGCCGGCGGCAGCGTGACGGTGGGCGCGGGCTTCAGCGGCAGCGCGAGCTTTGGCCAGAGCAAGGTCAACAGCGACTTCACCAGCGTGGTCGAGCAGAGCGGGATCCGCGCCGGCGACGGCGGGTTCCAGGTGGCGGTCAAGGGCAACACGGACTTGAAGGGCGGCTCGATCACGAGCACGCAGGCTGCGGTCGACGCGGGCGTCAACAGCTTCAAGTCGGGCAGCCTGACGATGAGCGACATCGAGAACAAGGCGGATTACAAGGGGTCGAGCTTCTCGGTGGCGGCGGGGTTCGGGAAGAAGGATGGGAGCGAGAAGAACGAGGGCGGGGAGAAGCCCAAGGACGGGTCGTACCAGCTCATGACGATGAAACCGGGGGATCCGGGGCAATCGGCGGGGGTGGGGGTGGTCAGCGAGAAGGCCGGCAGCACCACGAAGGCGGGGATCAGCGGGGTGGCGGGGAACTCGACCGCCCGCACTGGCGATGCCGAGAGCGGCATCAAGCAGATCTTCGACAAGGAGAAGGTGCAGCAGGACCTCGCCGCGCAGGTGGCGGTCACGCAGACGTTTGGGAAGGAGGCGGCGAAGCAGATTGGGGAGTTCGCCAAGGAGAAGCTGGACGAGGCGACGGTGCTCAGGGGCAAGGCCGTAGCGGCAAAGGACCCAGTTGAGCGAGATGAGTACCTTGCACAAGCCGCGCAATTGGAGAAGAACTGGGGACCCGACGGCGCACTCCGAGTCGCTGCCCATACGGCGCTGGGCGCTCTGACGGGCAATCTCGATGGAGCGATCGGAGCGGCCGCAGGCACCTTGACTGCGCCCAATGTGAAGTCCGCGCTTGAGGCTGCGGGTGTTGACGGCAGTCTCGTCAACGGTCTGACCGGTCTTGCCAGCACTGCCGTCGGTGGATTGACGGGCGGCTCGGCTGCCGGTGCGGCCACGGCTTTCAATGAGGTCACCAACAACTTCCTCGCCCACCCGCAGCGCCAACAACTAGAGGCCCTCAAGAAGAAGAGCCAGAACGGTGGACTCTCTGTCGATGAGAGTCGCGCGCTCGTCGCCCTGGAAATCGCGGATCAAATGAGCGATGAGCTCTTGGCGAAGTTCTCCAAGGGGCAGGCGCTGACGAAGGATCAGAAAAATGATCTTGCCTTCTACGCCGTGGCCTATACCGAAAGCAAATATGGCGAGGCATATCGCAGTCTCTCTCCGGACGCAGCAATGGCGCTCGCAGGCCAAGAGCTTCGTAAACTTGCCACGAATCCACCATCTCCAAGCTACACCTATCCCTATGCGGGCAGCAATGATGCAATGGCGGCATGGGTGAATGGCACGTATCCCGGCGGGGAGAGGGTATTCGCGTACCTGTTCGGCGCGGCACCTCAATCAACTGAAAGGGATATCTTCCTTGCCGCGAAGAAGGACATCGGAATGGTGGGTGACAGGCAATGGAATGAAAGTCGATTGCCTTC
This sequence comes from Mitsuaria sp. GD03876, assembly GCF_029840635.1. Classification (GTDB taxonomy): domain Bacteria; phylum Pseudomonadota; class Gammaproteobacteria; order Burkholderiales; family Burkholderiaceae_C; genus Roseateles. The sequence goes on from NZ_JAOCCU010000011.1 coordinate 69,124, forward strand.
TGCCATTGCACGAGAGACCGCGGGTGCGGAAATCGAACCGCTGCGCAACAGTGCGTATGCTTCCGCTGGCTACTTGATTGGGCACGCTGCTGGCTACGATAAGGAAGACAAGGATCGGATTGCGACTATCCTTTCCATTGCTTCTGATGTCTTCGGCACCATCGGAATGCCGAAGCAGATCCTAGAAGTCCAGAAGGGACCAGTCCGAGTAAGTAGTGGGGGTGGTAGGAAGGACCGAAGCGACCCAACAACAGGAGAGTCCACACGGAATGGTCCACCACAATCCTCAACTTTAGAACTATTTACCGATGAGCGAGGCCCTCAAGTCGCCGGCGCCAAGGGGGTTGGACCTACCGACCCTACCGCCGTAGCCGCAGATGTTAGAAATATGTCGAGCGTCCTGACTGGCAGTCAAGGTCGAGTAGTCGCCAACAATCCGCTCATTCCGAAATCTGCGGGAGGCACCGGGAACCCAATGGAATACTTGCCAGAGGTTTCTCGAGTGGTAAAGAGTGGGGGTGAGATTGTGATCAATTTGAACGAATCGAATCCTACCTTCCGAAAGTTTCCGAGTGAGGCTGAGCTCAGCACTCTTGGTCTAAAGGTTAAATATCAAGGTGCGTTGTTGTCAGAATTTTCTGATATGACCTTCCGGAGGGTTGATGGTTCTTCCATTCCAAAGGAAACTATGAAAACAATCGTTTTGGTAAAGGATTAAAAATGAAAGTTTTACGAGACTGCTGGGATGAGTTGACCGTCACAGAATGTCAATACGGATCTTATTTTTTTAACGGGAACGAGTTTTCAATCTACGTGTCCTCTTGGTTGGATGCTTCGCCTTCGCTCTCCGAGCAGTTCTCTAAGAAGAATTCATCAGGCTTCGTTGGACACTGCGTACTGAAGTTCTCCGGCGTGCAATCGGTCAGGCTCAAAACCTCTACATATACGCTAGATGCACAAAATCAAGCGATATGGGACGCCCCAGTGATGAATGAACTACATGGATCGGGACAGGGGGGTAATGAATTCTATCTATCAGGATCATTACGAGGCTTTTTCAGTTCCATCGATCTTGTGGTTGATGCGTCTGAGTTTGAGCTGCATGTTTTGAATTTGGATGAGCCGGTCTCGGAAGGTGCGTGATTGGAGACTCGGGTCACAATTTTCTGAATTTGTCGGAGATTTTTGATTGCTTGCTGGAATAGTAATCAAACATTCTGACGCTCGGCACTTCGGAGAGTCGCAGCAAGAGGGGCGGCTTTATCGGCTGCTTTCGGCAGCCGGCGGTGAGCACGGTCAAGCGGAGCAACACGAACTGCCAGCACAGCGTTGCGATCGGAAGGTTGATTGTGGCTGTTGAATATACTCTGGAGCTGGAAGGCTATTCACCGGATTGGGCGCTGATAGAAATGGTGCTTCGACGTTCTGGTGTTGTGGGGGTGACCTATATAGAGAACAAGCCTGCCCGTGGCTACTTCGAAAACTCCTCCACCGCACTTCGAATTATTGAGCATACGGATTATCATCCAGTGACTGCTGAAGGATACTCGGGAGAAAGATTTCTTGTTAGGTATGTGATAGTGTTTCGATTGAATGTGGATGTTGATGAGTCTGCTAGTGAAATTCACCTTTTCTTGAGCCTTCTTTCTGAAATCACCCCTTGCAAGTTTGTGCTTTCGTTTTAGTATGAGAATGTCCGAGCCTATCGCGATAGCACCTTTGTATGGGATTGGGAGGATTGACGAGCAGGAAATGGGCTGCAGCTTGATAGACTAGATGATTGATTGGTTCTCAATTGCGCATGTGGACTTGGGTCGAAATGAGCGTGGCGCTGCCGGCTGAGGAAGCCGTTTAGGCAGAATGATTGCTTCTGAAGATATTGGTCCTCAATGGTCGAATCGACTGAATCGATTCGATGTGAGTCGGTCGAGTTTATCTTCCGGCGCGGAGGTGCTGGCATCTTGGCTATCCGATGATGTCGGCTCGAAAAGCGCCGCACAGGCCTTTATTCGGAAATTGAATGAAGCTGCAGCGACCAATTTTGGTGGTTATGTTGGTGCTGGCAATTCATTTCATGTCAGAGTGGCAAGTGGAAGGACCTTCATTGAGAATCAGTTTGTCGATGGCCAAAGCGTCTTGCTGAAAATTGAGGATGCCATCGCTTTGCTTATGGAGTATGGGAAGTTCCTTGACGATGCTAGGCGTGGTCAGTCCTTGCCGCCCAATCCCATCCCAGTCAAGTTCGAAATGGAGGGGTCGTTGGCCATGGAGTTTTATTTGTCGACTGGCTTCCCCCTTGGTTTGATCAAGCGCTCCTGGTGAGAAACGAGAGTTGTGTAGTTATTGGCGGAATACTCCCGATTTCAAGAAAATAGAAAAATATGCTCTGCTGTTATGGCATTGGGCTGCTTCGATCGGTACTTAATCCTAGAGTTGTGAGAGCATTCGATGGCAGCGTCAATTATTCTCGGAGTCAATCGTTTAGGGAATGGTTTGGTCAGGAATGATTCAAGCGTAGAGCCGTTCCTCTTTGATGCATTTGGTGAAATGCTTCATGCTGTTTTAAGCGGCAAGTGTCAAGATATCTTTGAAAAAATAACTCAAAGCGATGTGTTTAATATTTACAACTTCGACGCTTTGAATGATGAGGAATTCAACGTCGCTGTCCGGTTGATTGACCAGTATGTCGGCGGAAAGACCCCGGAAACACATAATGAAGAGCTGGTGTGGAATTATTGGAAAAACTTTGCAAAACCATTCATTCACCAAGACCCTAGATTTCAAGCTGGCTGACAGTCGAAGTATTGGGCTCGACACTTGAATAGCTAGGCGAACTTGCCTCTCGTAACCAACACCGCGCGGGACGCAGGTCGACCGCTGGATCGCACGGGGCACGACGATCTCGGGCCAGACGGTGTCGGCGCAGGCCGGACAGGACCTGCTGACCAAGGGCTCGAACGTGGTGTCGGACAACGAAGACGCTGATCGCCGCGCGCCGTGAAGACCGAAAACGCGCTGGACGCGTCGACCTTCTACGAGAACAAGCAGCAGGTCACGAAGGGCCTGATGGGGACGGTGTATCGGACTGGCTGGAGTTGGAGTTGCTAGATCGAAAGCTACGAAGGACGTATGAAAACTATGCTCGCCTTCGCAAGGGCCATCGCGAATGCTGCTTTGGTATTCGAGTTCTCCGAGGACTCGCAAGTCGATTCGGACTTGGCGGTCCAAGCGCTTGAACAGATGGCGAACGACCTCCAGCGCCTATCGACTGAAGATCAGCATGTTTTGAGCGAGACCTTCATGAGCCTTTCCTCCGCCTACCCATATCCGCCTCACGCAGAGTTCGTGAGCAGTCTTGGCACATTGTTGGGGCTGGCAGACGAACATCGGAACATAACGCCTACGGCGTGAATGCAGATCGATCGTTGTTTGGTTGCATCCGTGGCAGTATCAAAGACATTGGGCCTGTCGCCGTCGGGGAAAAGTTGTGTCGCTATATTCTGATCCCGGAGGAGGTGATGGACCATTTTTAATGGTTGCCGTCGAAGTATGACGTTCGACATCACGCATTGTTCGGCGCAGCCGTGTCCTTTGAGGTCGACGGATCAATCAACGCCAAGATCGCTTGGCGACATGGATATAAGGTTGCGGCCAAATTAGATTTATCAGCCGCTTGCATGAAGAGCTTTGAAATCCTATGAGGGCCGATATCAGATGTGAAATGTGCGGTCAGCCCATGCGAGAGGAAGTTCCCTTTCTCCACAGCTGTTCATCGTGCGGAAATCAGTCTGACTCGGCGATGGAGGAAGAGGATTTTCTTGTTGGCGCTGCGCAGCTCGTCAAATTCCAAGTACGGTTCTCCGAGTTGACCGAGCAACGACGAAAAGAACTGTTCAGGCTATGGAACGAGTGGGAGGAGCGGGGGATGCCAAAGTCAAAGTGGTTGGCCGGTCAATTGGACGAACGGCATGGGGACCAAGACTCCGTGACGGTCGTCAGCGCCCCGCAGGATTGGCGAAAGCTCCATCGGCTCTTCTATGAGACCGTCAGCGATGTCGTGCGGTTGAGCGCCGAGGAGATCGAGCGCGAGATGGCGAGAAGGGCGCTCTGAAAGGCGAAATCGGAGTGCCGACTTCGCCACCTGTTTCCTTGGTGCCTCCCGGCTCACCGCTCAGCGCGAGGCACCGGATCCCCCACGCCATCCGCCTCATCCCACGAGTAATGCCGCTCCACCTTCGCGATGCGCAGCTCGTAATGGCGATACCAATCCCGTCTTCCCTGATCGCGAGCCGCCTGGTGCTCGCTGACGGCGCGCCACGCGCGGATGTCTTCCAGGCTGCGCCAGTACGACACGGTGATGCCCAACCCGTCCTCGCCTCGCGCGCTTTCCACGCCCAGATACCCGGGCTGTTGCGCTGCGAGCGCCACCATTCGCTCCGCCATCTCGCCATACCCGTCCCCGGGCGTGGCCTCGGTGCGCTGGCTGCAGAAGATCACCGCGTAATACGGCGGCTCGAAGGCGCGGGTAGGGGTATTCATGGCGCGATTCTCTTCAAGCGCCGTCGCGAAGCCATCCTTCACCCCGCATAGACTCCGCCGATGCTCACCGTCCATCACCTCAACAACTCCCGCTCGCAGCGGGTCCTGTGGCTGCTCGAGGAACTCGGGCTGCCTTACGAGATCAAGCACTACCAGCGCGATCCGAAGACCATGCTCGCGCCCCCGGAGTTGCGCGCGGTGCATCCGTTGGGCAAGTCGCCGGTGATCAGCGACGAGGGCCTGGTGGTCGCCGAATCCGGCGCGATCCTCGAGTACCTCGTCGACCGCTACGGCGAAGGCCGCTTCAAGCCCGCCGCCGGCACGCCGGACGCGCTCCGCTACCGCTACTGGATGCATTACGCCGAGGGCTCGGCGATGCCGCCGCTGCTGCTCAAGCTGATCTTCGACCGCATCGAGCGCGCGCCGATGCCGTTCTTCGCCAAGCCGATCGCCAAGAGCATCGCCGCCAAGGCCAAGGCGAGCTTCGTGCAGCCGCAGATCGACACGCACATGAACTACCTGGAAGCCGAGCTCGCCAAGAGCCCGTGGTTCGCCGGCGAGCAGTTCACCGCCGCGGACGTGCAGATGAGCTTCCCGCTCGAGGCCGCCGTGCAACGCGGCGGCGCCGTCGCCCGTCAGCCGCGCATCACCGACTTCCTCAAGCGCATCCACGCCCGGCCGGCCTACCGGCGGGCGCTGGAACGCGGCGGGCCGTATGCGTTGGTGAGCGGGGACTGAACCTCGTCAGCCTCAGCGCTGCTTCGCCAAGAACCACGCCACCAGCGCATTCGCATGCCCGTGGCCCATCTCGTGGTCGGCCTTCAGCAGCGCCACCAGCTCCATGTGCTTGAGCGGCCCCGCCGCCTTCAGCACGCCCATCCAGTGGTCGATCGACTGCCCGTACTTCTTCTCGATCGACGGGAAGTAGGACGCCGGTCCCTGGACCTTCTCTTCGGTGCTCATCTGGGTCTCCCTTGCTTCAGAAAGCGTTGATCACATTCCCACGACGATCAACCCCCGCCGTTTTCGACACGCGCCGCCGCCTCACGTCATCAGCGACCACAACAGCGCCGCGTTCGCCCCCGTCACCAACCCGAAGAGCGACCAGCTCAGCACCCGCACCACCGGGCCGTTGGCGAATTCCCCCATCACCGCGCGGTCGCTCGTCAGCCGGATCAACGGCCAGATCGCGAAGGGCAGTTGCAGGCTCAGCACGACCTGACTCGCCACCAGCAGCCGCCCGATCGCCTCTTCCCCCAGCCACAGCAGCCCGATGAACGCCGGCACCAGCGCCAGGAAACGCGTCGCCAGCCGGCGCTGCCAGCACGGGATCTTCAGCCGCAGGAAACCCTCCATCAGCACCTGCCCGGCGATCGTGCCGGTGAAGGTCGAGCTCTGCCCAGCCGCCAGCAGCGCCACCCCGAACAGCACCGACGCGATCGAGCTCCCCACCAGCGGATCCAGCAGGTGATACGCATCCTGGATCTCGGTGACCTCGCGATGGCCGTGGGCGTGGAAGGCCGTCGCCGCCAGGATCAGGATCGCCGCGTTGACCATCAGCGCCAGCGTCAGCGACACCAGCGTGTCGATCGTCGACAGCCGGATCGCGTCGCGCCTGGCCGGCGCCGTGTCGCGCACCCGCCGCGTCTGCACGATCGACGAATGCAGGTAGAGGTTGTGCGGCATCACCGTCGCGCCCAGGATGCCGATGGCCAGCAGCAGCGCCTTCGGGTCGTGCACCGCGACGCCGTTGGGCAAGAAGCCCCGCGCCACCGCCGCCCAGTCCGGCCCCACGAGCACCAGCTGCACCGCGTAGCAGATGCCGATCGTCATCACCAGGCCGAGGATGATCGCCTCCACCTGGCGGAAGCCGCGCCCCTTCAGTCCCAGCACGATCACCGTGTCCAGCGCCGCGATGCCCACGCCGCCCAGCAGCGAGATCCCGAACAGCAGGTGCAGCGCCAGCGCGGTGCCCAGCACCTCCGCCACGTCGCAGGCGACGATCGCCAGCTCCGCCATCGCCCACAGCGGCAGGCGCACCGCCGGCCGGTAGCGCTCGCGGCAGGCCTGCGCCAGGTCCATGCCCGACACCAGCCCCAGCCGCAGCGACAAGGTCTGCAGCAGCATCGCCGCCAGGCTCGACGCCAGCACCACCCACAGCAGCGCATGGCCGAAACGCGAGCCGGCCTCGATGTCGGTGGCCCAGTTGCCGGGATCCATGTAGCCCACCGAGACCAGCAGCCCCGGTCCCGCCACGCGCAGCAGCCGCTTCCACAGCGGCGCGCCTTCGCTCAGCGCGATCGAGCCGTGGACCTCCGAAGGACAGAAGGGAGCGGTGGCGGTGGTGGGCAGGCCGAGCATGGGCGGGATTCTCCGCGCGCGACCCGCGGCCGGCGCGCGCTGGGGTCAATCGTTGCCAGCGGTCTACAGACGCGCGCCGCGATAGGTGTCCGAGACCGTCGAGAGCAGCTCGCCGAGCGCCGCCTCGTCGCGCCAGCGGCCCGCGGCCAGCACGCCCAGCGGCCGCGACAGCGTGTGGAGGTCGTCCAGCGGATTGGCCTCGGTCAGCAGCAGGTCGGCGCGCGCGCCCGGCGTGACCGTGCCGAAGGGCGGCGCGCCCGGTTTCGTCGACGCGATGAAGGCGCCGGCCTGGCGCGTCGCGGTCGACAGCGCGTCGAAGCGCGACAGGCCGGCGGCGGTCAGCAGCCGCAGGTTCTCGTGCAGCGAGAAGCCCGGCACCAGGCCCGGGATGTCCGAGACGTCCGTCCCCGACAGCAGCGGCACGCCGGCGCGCTGCATCGCGCGCACGAACGCCTCGAGGAACGCGTAGCGCCGCATCAGGTCGCCCTGGCGGCGCGCGTAGCCGGCCAGCGGCCACAGCGCGCGCTGCGTCGGCGCGACGAAGGCGGCCTCGGGTTGCTTCAGGTAGCCCGCGATGACATCCGGCCGTCCCCATTGCTCGGCGATCCGGCGGTAGGTCACCAGGTCCGCGACCACCGCCGTGCCGTGCCGGCGCAGCAGCGCCACCGCGTCGGCGATCGCCGATTCGGGCGGCGCGCCGTTGGGATCGTCCTCGCGCGCGGGCGGGAAGAATGTGTAGAAGAACTCCTCCGCGTGCGCGACCAGCACCTGGCCGGCCTCGATCTGCTTCGCGAGCCCGACCGCGGTCACCCCGTGGCCGACCACCGGGATGCCGGCCGCCGCGCCTTCGCGCACGAGCGCGGCGAAGACCTCCGGCGCGAGGTTGTTGTAGACCTTCAGGAAGTCGTAGCGGTTGGTCCTGGCGAGCTGCACCGCGGCGCGCACGTCGTCCACCGATCGCAGCACGAGATGGCCGTAGTCCGGCGTGCCGTCGACCGCGAGCGCCGCGAAGGCTTGCGGGCCAGGCACGTCGCCGCGCGCGATGGCGAGCCGCAATCGGCCGACGAAGCTGTTGCGCGCCTCGCCCAGGTTCATCGTCGTGGTGACGCCCTGCGCCAGCAGCACCGCCATGTCCTGGCGGCTGTCGCAGTGGTTGTGCATGTCGGCCAGGCCCGGCGAGAGCCACCGGCGCCCGTGGCCCTCGATGCGCAGCGCGTCCGCGGGCACGGGCGCGTCCGGCGCGATCGACGCGATGCGGCCATCGCGCACGACGACGGTCATGCCGCGCAGCACGCGATCGCGGTCCATCGGCACGACGTTGACGTCGATGAAGGCGGTCGCCGGCGGCGAAGCGCCGAGGGGCGAGGGGGTCGTCGCTGGCGTCTGCGCGCGCAGGAGCGACGCGGGGAGGGCCGCGGCACCCGCGGCGGCGAGGAAGGCGCGACGGCCCAGGCGAGGCATCGGGAGCGGCATCGGGCGATTATGGTGAGCGACGGCGCGGGCCCCGCTCGTCATGGCGGAGCGCCTGAACGCGGCGCCAGGGCCTGCGGTCATGTGCACCCAGTGCCTCCTGCCTCCTGCCTCCTGCCTCCTGCCTCCTGCCTCCTGCTTGCTGCTTGCTGCTTGCTGCTTGCTGCTTGCTGCCCGAGGCGGCCGCTATAGTCCCGCCTCCTCGCATTTCCAGTCTGGTCGCGCTCATGCCCATCGCCGACATCCGCGCGGCGATCGACGCCGAGTTGGCCGCGACGCCCGAGTTCTACGACTTCAAGGTGCTGCGCACCGCCGCCGACGGCGCGCTCTGGCGCGTCACGCTCGAGCCCGACTACGTCTATGCCGAAGGGCAGCGCCCCGGCCAGGCGTCGGCCCAGACGCTGCTGGACGAGCGGCTGGAGGGCGCGTCCGCCTGGTGGGGCGCGCCGGCCAAGGGCGGCGCCAGCGTGCTGGGCGTCGTGGTCGAGGACGATCAGTTGGTGCTCAAGGACGCGAGCGGCCCGCCGCCTGGGGAAGGGCACCTGATCCGGATCTATCCGCCGCGCTTCCTGAAGGCCGTCGCCGACGCCTGGTCGGACGACGGCTGGGCTGCTCGCGCGGCCGCGAGCTGGCCGGGGCTCGCGGCGCCGCGCGCCGTCGCCGACGCGCCGGTGCTCGATGGCTCGCCCTTCCGCTGGCTGCGCGCGGCGCAGCGCGAGGCGCTGTCGCTGATCGGCGTTGACAACGCCTTCCTGTGGGGCCCACCCGGCACTGGCAAGACGACCACGCTGGGCGTGCTGCTCGCGGAGTACCTGGATCGCAAGCCGGACGCGCGCGTGCTGTTGCTGTCGACGACGAATCACGCGGTCGACCTCGCGACGCTGGCCGTCGACAAGGCGCTGCAGAAGGGGCGTCGCGAGGCGTTGCGCGCGAGCGTCCAGCGCCTCGGGTCGCGCTTCGATGCCGAGGCCTACGCGGGCCGCGGGCACCTGCTGCCGCCCGCCGGCACGCCGTCATCGCAGGCGTTGAGGCACTGCCGCCTCGCGACGATGACGACCACGCGCGCCGCCTTCACGCTGAAGTCCTTGCGCGAGGTGGGTGAGTCCGATGAGCACGACGGACGCCAGGCTCGTCTCGATCGCCCTTGTCACCTCGATGGCGACGAATTTCGCGAGATCGGCGGCCGTGGCGACGCGCCCTTCGACCTCATCGTCTTCGACGAGGCCAGTCAGGTCAGCCTGGCGCATGCGCTGGCGCTGATGCCGCTCGGCCGCGCGAGGCTCTTCGCGGGCGATCCGCAGCAGCTTTCGCCGGTACTGCGCAGCGAGGACCGGCTGGCGAAGATCTGGCTCGGTCGCTCGCCCTTCGCGGCGATGCCCAGGGGCGCTCCGAGCGAGGGTACCGCGCCGTCGGTGGCGATGCTCGACGAGCAGTCCCGCATGGCCGCGCCGATCGGCGAGCTGGTCAGCGATCTCTTCTACGACGGCGCGCTGCGCGTGGCCGCGGATGCCGTGGCTTCCGCCGAATGGGGAAGGGCGCGGGCCCGGGCGCTCGGCGACATCCCGGCGGACGTCCACGTGAAGGTGCATCGCGTGACCCGCGAGGGCGGCTGGTCCGCGAAGGACCGCGGGCCGGTGCGGCGCGAATCCGCCGACGCGATCGCGGCCACCGTCGCCCAGGCGCTGGCCAGCGGCGAGTGGGCGCCGCACGAGTTGATCGTGCTGACGCCGTTCCGGGCGCAGCGGGCGCTGATCCGGTGGCGGCTGGACGCGCTGGGCGTCGACGCCCGGGTGAAGGTCAGCACCGTGCACCGCGCGCAGGGCAGCGAGGCGCCGGTGGTGTTCTTCGATCCGGCCGACGGCACGCAGCCGTTCCTGCGGACCGAGGAGGCGCGGCGGCTGCTCAACGTGGCGCTCAGCCGCGCGCAGGCGAAGGTGGTGATCTACCTGTCGTCGGCCGACCTGACCAACGAGGTGCTCGCGCCGATCGTCCAGCGGATGCGGCTGGCCGGCGATGCGCGCGAGGCGGTGCCGCTGGCCGCGCTGGCGAAGGCGGCGGACTTCCCCTTCAACGCGAAGGGCCTGCGCGTGGCCGCCGGGCGGCTGGTGGGGGAGGTCGACCGCGTCGCGCCGGACGGCGCGCGGCTGTGGGTGATCAACGAGAAGTCCGGCAACGAGGTCGAACTGGACGCCGAGTTCTGGCGCCGCAAATGACAACGCCCCGCGGGGCGGGGCGTTTCAGCGAGACGGCCGGCAGGCGGTCGGTCAGGCTCAGACCGGCACGCGGCGCAGCATTTCCACGCCGACGTCGCCGTTGGCGACTTCGCGCAGCGCGGTCACGCCGGGCTTGTTCTTCGACTCCAGCTTCGGCGCGTGGCCTTGGCTCAGCATGCGGGCGCGATAGGTCGCGGCGAGCACCAGCTGGAAACGGTTCGGGATCTTGGTCAGGCAGTCTTCGACGGTGATGCGGGCCATGCTGGTTTCCTGCGGGAGAGGGTTATTCGATCAGGTCGAGCGCGCGGAACACGGTCGACCGGTTGCGGCGCTGGGTCGCGTATTTTAGCCGCTGCGCCTGCACGATCGCCTTCAGGTCGAAAAGCGCCGTCTCGAACACGGCATTGATGACCACGAAATCGAAGTGCCGCGCCTGCGCCACCTCGTTGCGCGCGGCGGCCATGCGCTTGGCGATGACGGCCTCGGCCGTGTCGCCGCGGCGTATCAGGCGCTGCTTGAGCTCGTCCCAGCTCGGCGGCAGGATGAAGATCAGCACCGCGTGCGGGAACAGCTGCTTGATCTGCAGCGCGCCCTGGTAGTCGATCTCCAGCACGACGTCGTCGCCATGCGCCAGCCGTGCCTCGATCGCCGCGCGGGAGGTGCCGTACAGGTTCTCGTGGACTTCCGCCCACTCGAAGAACTCGCCCCGGTCGACCATCGCGCGGAACTCGTCCTTGGTCACGAACAGGTACTCGCGGCCGTGCTGTTCCTGGCCGCGCGGGTCGCGCGAGGTGTGGGAGACGGAGACGCTCAGCTTGGCGTCCAGTTCCAGCAGCGCCTTGACGAGGCTGGATTTGCCGGCGCCGCTCGGCGCGGCGACGACGAAGAGATTGCCCGGGTATTCCATCGCGTGATTTTATGAGGGACGCCGTGAAGGCCCCGGCACGACGCGCGCGAGCGGCCCGCGGGCCGCGCGCACTCGTTCACGCCGGACCCGGCCGCCAGTGCGCTTATTCGATGTTCTGGACCTGCTCGCGCAATTGCTCGATCGCCACCTTCATCTCCACCGAGATGTTGGTCAGCTCGATCGCCACCGCCTTGGACCCCAGCGTGTTGGCCTCGCGATGCAGCTCCTGCATCAGGAAGTCCAGCCGCTTGCCGATCTCGCCGCCTTTCTTCAGCAGCCGCTCCACCTCGTCCAGGTGGGCGCGCAGCCGCGTCAGCTCCTCGGCCACGTCGATGCGCAGCGCGTAGGCGGCGGCCTCGTTGACCGCGCGTTCCTGCAGCGTCTGCTCGGAAATGGTCTGCGTGGCGCCGCTGGCGCTCAGCGCTTCCTGCCAGCGCTCGAGGAAACGCTCGCGCTGGCGCTGCACCGCGGCGGGAATCAGCGGCTCGGCTTGTGTGGCGAGGTCCCGCAAAGTGGCGACGCGCTGCTTGAGCATCGTCACCAGCTTGCCGCCTTCGCGCTCGCGCGCTTCCAGGAATCCCTTGATGCACTGGCGGGCCGCCTCGAGCACCGTCTCGTCGTTGGCGCTGGCGCCGGTCGCGCCGGTCTTGCACCAGTTCAGCGCCTCCTGGACGCTCAATCCCTGCGCCTTCGGCAGCCAGGTCTGCACCTGCGATTCCAGCCGCGCGAGCCGGTTCAGCTGCTCCGGCTGCGGGTTCGGCCACGAACTGTCGGCATCGCGCTGCGTGTTGATGCGCAGCTCGATCTTGCCGCGCTTGACGCTGCCGGCCACCAGCTCGCGCAGCGCCGGCTCCAGCGAGCGCAGCTCGTCGGGCATCCGGAAGCTCAGGTCCAGGAAGCGGCCGTTGACGGACCGGGCCTCCACCGTCACGGCCGGGGCGGCCGCGGGGCTAGGGGTTTCGCCGGAGTTCGCGGGTTGTGCCGTGGCGCTGGCATAACCGGTCATGCTGTAAACTGGCATCAGCTATCGGTAGAACAATCGAACCGCGATTATGTCAAAGCCGAAACCGGCGCCCTTGCCCGCAGGCACGGTGGTGGGGGGCTATCAGATCATCAAGAAATTGGCTGCGGGTGGATTCGGCGTCGTGTATTTGGCCGAAGACCCCGACCATCATTTGGTGGCGCTGAAGGAATACCTCCCGTCGTCCCTTGCAGAACGATCCCCCGGCGAACTCACGCCTCGAGTGAAGCCTGAGAAGCAGCCCCTGTACCGCCTGGGGCTGCGCAGCTTTTTCGAGGAGGGCCGTTCCCTCGCGCAAATTTCGCACCCGAGCGTCGTCTCGGTGCTGAATTTCCTGCGCGAGAACGAGACCGTCTATATGGTCATGAATTACCTGCAAGGCGATACCTTGCAGGATTTCATCGTGACCGCGCGCGATTTGAAGCGTGACAAGGTGTTCCGCGAATCGACCATCCGGTCGCTCTTCGACGAAATCCTGAAGGGGCTGCGCATCGTGCACCAGCACAAGATGCTGCACCTGGACATCAAGCCGGCCAATATCTTCATCACCAACGACAACAAGGCGGTGCTGCTCGATTTCGGCGCGGCGCGCGAGGTGCTGTCCAAGGAAGGCAACTTCATCCGGCCGATGTACACGCCCGGCTTCGCCGCGCCCGAGATGTACCGCCGCGACGGCTCGCTGGGCCCGTGGACCGACATCTACGCGATCGGCGCCTGCATCTACGCGTGCATGCAGGGCTACCCGCCCAACGACGCGCCGCAGCGCCTGGAGAAGGACCGCCTGGGCCTGTCGCTCTCGCGGCTGCGCAACGTGTACTCCGACAACCTGCTCGAAGTGACCGAGTGGTGCATGTCGCTGGACCCGCTGACCCGCCCGCAAAGCGTCTTCGCGCTGCAGAAGGAACTCTCGCGCGAGACCGAACGCCGCTACACGAAGCTCAGCTTCAGCGAGCGCCTCAAGCTCCAGCTGGAGAACCTGAAGACCGGGGCGAAGGCGTGAAGTTCTCCGTCTATCAGGTGAGCCGCCGTGGCGGCCGTGAGAAGAACGAGGACCGCATGGGGTATTGCTATACCCGCGAGGCCGGTCTCTTCGCGCTGGCCGACGGCATGGGCGGCCACCCCGACGGCGAGGTCGCCGCGCACCTGGCGCTGCAGAACGTCGCCGCGCTGTTCCAGCGCGACGCGCAGCCGATCATCCGGGAGCCGTCGCAGTTCCTGGAGACGGCGGTGCTGCTCGCGCACCAGCAGCTGCTGGCCTACGCCGCCGAGCGCGCCATGAACGACACGCCGCGCACGACCATCGTCGTGGGGCTGATGCAGCAGGGCCAGATCTGGTGGGCCCACTGCGGCGACTCGCGCATGTACCTGCTGCGCGACGCCGAGCTGATCGCCCGCACCCGCGACCACTCCTACAGCGAGCTGCAGGAGGCGCTGGGCCGCCACGCCACCGGCGCCGAGCGCTTCAACCGCCATGTGCTGTTCACCTGCCTGGGCAGCCCCGGCAAGCCGATGATCGACGTCAACGGCCCGGTGCTGCTGCAGAACGGCGACCGCATGCTGCTGTGCTCGGACGGGCTGTGGAGCTCGGTCAGCGACGCCGACATCCTGCGCCACCTGTCCGACAGCCGCTCGGTCGGCGACGCCGTGCCGGAACTGGTCGAGCAGGCGCTGCGCCAGGCCGGCGCCCGCAGCGACAACGTCACCGCCCTGGCGGTGGAGTGGGAAGGCGAGGGCGACGCCCCCGACTCCATCTCCACCCAGGACCTCGACGACCAAGGCTTCGCCTCCACGATCCAGGGCGCGAGCCAGGACGTGCAGCTCGACGAAGCCGAGATCGATTCCGCCGTGCGCGAGATCCAGGACGCGATCCGCAAGGCCGGCAAGAAGCCCCACTGAAGGACCTCCCCATGAGCAGCCATGCCAGCCGCCCGAACGGGCGCGCGGCCGACGCCCTGCGTCCGGTGCGCATCACCCGCCAATACACCCGCCATGCCGAGGGCGCCGTGCTGATCGAGTTCGGCGAGACGAAGGTGCTGTGCACCGCCTCGGTCGAGGAGAAGGTGCCGCCGCACAAGAAGGGCAGCGGCGAGGGCTGGGTCACCGCCGAGTACGGCATGCTGCCCCGCGCCACCCACACCCGCAGCGACCGCGAGGCCGCGCGCGGCAAGCAGACCGGCCGCACGCAGGAGATCCAGCGCCTGATCGGCCGCGCGCTGCGCGCGGTGTTCGACCTGTCCAAGCTGGGCGAGCGCACGATCCAGCTCGACTGCGACGTGATCCAGGCCGACGGCGGCACCCGCACCGCGGCGATCACCGGCGCCTACGTCGCCGCGCACGACGCGGTGAGCTGGCTGATGGCGCAGGGCAAGCTGAGCGCGTCGCCGCTGAAGGACGCGGTCGCCGCGATCTCCGTGGGCATCCATGACGGCCAGGCGCTGCTGGACCTCGAGTACGTCGAGGACTCCGCCTGCGACACCGACATGAACGTGGTCATGACCGGCGCGGGACACTTCGTCGAGCTGCAGGGCACCGCCGAGGGCGTCGCCTTCACGCGCGCCGAGGTGGACGTGCTGCTGGACCTGGCCCAGAAGGGCATCGGCGAGCTGCTCGCCGCGCAGCGCGAGGCGCTCGCCGCGCAATGACCCCGGCTCGTTGAGCCGCCACGATTGGAGCAAGCGATGAAGTTGGTCCTGGCCTCCAACAATGCGAAGAAGCTGAAGGAACTGCAGGCGCTGTTCGAGCCGCTGGCGATCGAACTCGTCACGCAAGGCAGCCTCGGCATCCCGGAAGCGGAAGAGCCCTTCCACACCTTCGTCGAGAACGCGCTGACCAAGGCGCGCCACGCGGCCAAGGCCAGCGGCCTGCCGGCGCTGGCCGACGATTCCGGCCTGGCCGTCGACGCGCTGGGCGGCATGCCCGGCGTGCTGTCGGCGCGCTACGCGACGCTGTTCGGCCGCGAGAAGAGCGACGCCGAGAACAACCGCGTGCTGCTGGAGAAGCTCCAAGGCATCGAGGACAGGCGCGCACGCTTCGTCTGCGCGTTGGTGGCGGTGCGCGCGGCCGACGATCCGGAACCGCTGATCGCGATGGGCCGCTGGCACGGCGAGATCCTGCACGCGCAGGAAGGCGAGGGCGGCTTCGGCTACGACCCGCTGCTGTTCATTCCCGACCTCGGGAAGAGCGTCGCGGCGCTGGGCGCCGAGGTGAAGAACCGGCTGAGCCATCGCGCGCTCGCGTCGCAGGACCTGCTGCGCCAGATGCGCGAAAGCTGGCACCTGGGCTGAACCGTGGCCGACATCATCCGCATGATGCGGCCCGGCACGCTGACGCTGTCGGCGCTGCCGCCGCTGTCGCTGTACGTGCACCTGCCGTGGTGCATCCGCAAGTGCCCGTACTGCGACTTCAATTCGCATGAATACCGCGACGGCCGCGAGCTCGACGTCGAGACCGCGCGCGCCTACCTGGCCGCGCTGCGCGCCGACCTCGAGGCCGCGCTGCCGCTGATCTGGGGCCGTCCGGTCGTGTCGCTCTTCATCGGCGGCGGCACGCCCAGCCTGTTCGCGCCGGAGCAGATCGCCGAGCTGGTCTCCGACGTGCGCGCGCGGCTGCCGCTGGAGCCCGGCTGCGAGATCACGATGGAGGCCAATCCCGGCACCTTCGAGAAGGACCGCTTCGCCGGTTTCGCGCAGGCGGGCATCACGCGGCTGTCGATCGGCGTGCAGAGCTTCGACGACGAGAAGCTCCACGCGCTGGGCCGCATCCACAGCGGCACGCAGGCGCGCGCCGCGATCGAGGAGGCGGCGCGGTCCTTCGGCACCTTCAACATCGACCTGATGTACGCGCTGCCCGGGCAGACGCTGGAGGAGCTGGGCCGGGACCTGGACATCGCGCTGGCGTTCGACCCGCCGCACCTGTCGGTCTATCACCTGACGATCGAGCCGAACACGCGCTTCGCGAACTCGCCGCCCGAGCACCTGCCCGACCCCGACCTGGCCAGCGACATGCTGGACCTGATCACCGCGCGCACCGGCGCGAAGGGCATGTCCCGCTACGAGGTCTCGGCCTACGCGCGCGACGGCCACCGCTGCACGCACAACACCAACTACTGGCAGTTCGGCGACTACCTGGGCATCGGCGCCGGCGCGCACACCAAGCTCAGCTTCGCCCACCGCGTCCTGCGCCAGGTGCGCTGGCGCGATCCCGCGACCTTCATGGACAAGGCCGCGCAAGGCCAGGCGGTGTCCAACGAGCACGAGGTCGCGCGCAATGAACTGCCCTTCGAGTTCATGCTGAACGCGCTGCGCCTGCGCGAGGGCGTCACCCTGCAGAGCTTCCTCGAGCGCACCGGCCTGCCGCCGTCCGCGATCGCGACGGCGATGGCCAGGGGCCGCGAGAAGGGCCTGCTCGATCCCGATCCCGCGCTGATCCGCGCGACACCGCTGGGCTTCGACTTCCTCAGCGATCTGCAGGCGCTGTTTCTGGCATCGTGACCCGCCCGGTGGACAGGCAGGTGCGCGCGCCGTCCAGCGCCGCGCGCGACTGCGCGGTCTCCTCGTGCAGCCAGTCGATGAAGGCGCCGACGGCGGGCTCGTGGCGCGCGCCCGGCCGATAGACGATGTGATACCGCTGCGGCTCCTTGAGCATCGCCTGGCGCGGCGCGACACGCACCAGCCGGCCGTCCAGCAGCGCGTCCGCCGCGAGCAGCTCGCGCGTCAGGCCCACGCCCATGCCTTGCTCGGCGGCCTGCAGCAGGATGCCGAAGTCGTTGAAGATGGCCACCGGCACGACCTGGCGCCGCAGCCCGGCCTGCGCGAACCAGTCCTCCCATTGCCCCGGATCGCCCAGCAGCGGCGCCTGCGCCAGCGCCTCCAGCGGCTGGCCGATCAACTGGTGCGCCAGCGCCGGTGAGGCCACCGGCAGCATCGACAGGTCGAACAGCGGTTCGCTGTCCACGCCCGGCCACGGACCCAGGCCCTGCCGCAGCGCGATGTCGAACTTCTCCCGTTCCAGGTCGACCAGGCGCGCGGTCGCCTCGATCTCCAGCGTCACCTCCGGATGCAGCGCATGCCAGCGGCCCAGCCGCGGCAGCAGCCAGCGCTGCGCGAACGAGGGCAGCACCGTCACGCGCAGGCTGCGCTGCTCGATGCCATGCGCGGCCGTGGCGGCGCGCAGGCCCTGGTCGAGCTCCTGGTAGGCGCGCTCCACCGCGCGCAGCAGCGCCCCACCGGCCGCGTTGAGCACCACGCGCCGGCCCTGGCGATCGAAGACCGGGAAGCCGAGCTGGACCTCCAGCGCGCGGATCTGCTGGCTCACCGCGCTGTGGGTGAGGTTGAGCTCCTCGGAAGCGGCACGCAGGTTCTGGTGCAGCGCGGCCGCGCGGAAGGCGGCCAGGTACTGGAGCGGCAGGCGGGGGAGTCGCATCGGGAGAGGTCCTCGCAAAGGGGTCGGCGGGGCGACTGTAGCCATTTACTGGAAAGAATGGCTGCACAAGGAGGCAAGGATATAGCGTTTGTGACGGCGTTCGTGGGCATCTAGCATTACCAGCACGCTCTCCCTCCCACCCACCGATGAACGAAGGAACGACCATGAACGAGCCCGACATCACCGCCCGCCTGGCCCCCCGGCTCACGCCCCGGGCCCCGTGCTACGCCTATTCGCCGTGGGCCCGCTGGCCGGTGATCGGCCCGGCGCTGACGGTGCTGCTGGCGATCCTCGGCGCGCTGGCGCTGGTCTCGAACGCCAACGCGTTCAACGACGTCAACGCCGAGCTGCAGATCGCCGCCCGCGAGCAGCGCCTGGCCCGCCAGGACGCGGAACGCGTCGCCCGCGCGCAGGCGGCGCGCCAGGCGGCCCTGCTGGCCAGCGCCGGCGACCGCAAGGCCGCCACGCCGCAGGCGCCGGCCGCCCCCGGGACTGCCCGCAAGGACGGCCGCCCTCAATGACGCCGACCGCGCCAGGCCCGCGCCCGGCCCGGTCATCGCGCCGGTCTCCGGGCTAGCCCCCGGCCTCGTCGAGCTCCGCCGCCTGGAGGTCCGGCTGGTACCAGAGCGGGTCGCCCGGCGACACGCGCTGCGTCAGGTAGGCGTCGAGCTTGCGGTCGAAGGCCGGCTGCGTCGTTTGCCCGGCCGCCTCGCCCGCGAGGATCGGCACCAGGGCCGCGACGATGCGCTGGAAGTCCTCCGAATCCGGATCGTCCAACGCGCGCAGCACCCGGTCGACCTTGCCCGCCTTCATCGCCTCGCCGAAGTACTCCCCCTCGAAGTGGGGGAACTGCACGTGGATGCGCCCGATCGCCGCCGCGCTGACCGCGACGCGGATGCAGGCGTTCATCGTCCACATGGCGTTGCGCTGGTAGCCCTTGGCGCCGCGCACGAAGCGCGTGTCCGCGTCGTGCAGGACGGCGTAGGGCACGCGGAAGTGGTTGAGGATGCGCGCGAACATCGGCAGGTTGGCCTTGCCCAGGCAGTTGATGACGTGCACCTCGCGTCCCATGCCGCGCGCCACGTGCAGCAGCGCGATCTGCTCGGTCGCGCCCTCGACCAGCACGATGTCGTCGTGGAAGAAGAACTCGTTGACCACCGGGTTGCAGGCCCGGATCATCTTCAGCCGCTCGCGTTCCTGCGCGTCGAACGAGACCTTGTCGGTCGAGACCGCGTGCCGCGCCGCGCCCGGCGCGTTGTCGACGCGGATGATCGTCGTGTGGTCCTTGGACAGGTCGATGAAGATCGGCGAGTGCGTGGTCGCGATCACCTGCCAGTCCGGGTTCTGCAGCGCGAAGGCGTAGAGCGCGTCGCGCGCGGCGCGGATCGTCGGCGGATGCAGGAAGGCCTCGGGCTCGTCGATCAGCAGGATGCGCGGCGCGTCGGGCTCCAGCGCTTTCCTTCGGGCGCCGCCCGAGGACATCACCGACAGCGTCGACCACAGCAGCGCGCGCTGCAGCCCGGTGCCCTGCAGCTCCAGCGGCGAGGTGCCGCCGTGGGTCACCTGCAGGTAGGAGTCGGCGGCGATCAGCTTCTCGTCCAGCGCATCCTTGGAGCGCGGGATCAGCTCGATCGTCGTGCCCGGGAAGACCTCGCCGACCTGGCGCGTGATGCGCGCCGAGAGCTCGTCGAAGGACTGCCGCGTGCTGTCGAAGATCTCGCGCGCGAGCTGCTCGATCTGGTCGAAGGCCGCCTGCGTCTGGCCGGCGTCGGCCTTGAGGCTGAGCTTGACGTGCTCCTTGAGCATCGCCAGCAGCCGGGCCTGCGTCGTGTCGGTCGGGTCCGTCGGCCGGATCCGCACCGGCTGCGGGATGCGGCTCATGATCATCGAGTCGAAGCCGCCCAGCCCGCCGTCGTCGAAGTCGCCCAGTCCGGGGTTGTAGGACTGCTTGCGGGCGCGCTCGTCCGGCGCGCGCCAGACGTAGCGGAAGGCGATGCAGGTGCCGAACTCGGGGTGCGGGTACTGCCAGCCCCGGCCGATGCGCTCTTCGTCCTCCGGCGTGACCTGGTCGAAGTAGCCGGTGATGACGATGGGGACGCTCGGGTCCTGGTTGTGGAAGTGGCTCAGGCCGAGCTCCTTCCCGCTCGAGGCGAGCGCCTCGTACGCATCCAGGATCGTGGATTTGCCGGCGTTGTTGCGGCCGATCAGGACGACGATCCGGTCGATCCGGATCAGGCAGCCCGACGGGCCGATGCTCTTGAAGTTCTCGACGTGGAATCCGGCCAGGCGCATGGTGCGCTCCTCCATGGGTTGACGGACAAGGCTGGCGAGCAGCGACGCTGTTCGCAGCGCTTCTCCGTGCGGGAGCGCGTGGCGGCGGGTTCGAAACGAGGATGTCGACGGCCCGCCAGGCGGGCGGGCCGGGGTGGGGTCAGGCCTTGATCAAACGCGGATCGGAGGCGGATCAGACGCGGTTGAGCGACATGCCGGCCGTGCTGCGCAGCCGCTCGATCAGCCGGGTGGCGATCTGGTGCAGCGGCAGCACCTCGTCGGCGGCGCCGGCGTTGATCGCCTCGCGCGGCATGCCGAAGACGACGCAGGTCGACTCGTCCTGGACCAGGTTGTAGGCGCCGGCGTCCTTCATCGCCTTCATCGCCTTGGCGCCGTCCGCGCCCATGCCGGTCAGCATGATGCCCAGCGCGTTGGGGCCGACGACGCGCGCGGCGGAGTTGAACAGCACCTCCACCGAGGGCTTGTGGCGGTTCACCGGCTCGCCGTCCTGGACGCGGGCGATGTAGTTGGCGCCCGAGCGCTCGACGCTGAAGTGGAAGCCGCCCGGCGCGATGTAGCCGTGGCCGGGCAGGATGCGCTCGCCGTCCTGCGCCTCCTTGACGCGGATCTTGCACAGGCTGTCCAGCCGCGCGGCGTAGCTGCGGGTGAAGCCCGGCGGCATGTGCTGCGTGATGCAGACCGCGGGGCAGTCCGCCGGCAGGTTGATCAGCACGTCCTTGGTCGCCTCGGTGCCGCCGGTGGAGGCGCCGATGAAGATGATCTTCTCGGTGGAGAGCCGGCCCAGGCTCGCGATCGGCGAGGCGGGCTTGAGCGGCGGCGTCGCGCCGCCGGCCGGGGCGGGGGCGCCGGGGGCCGCGGCCGCGCCGGGGGCGGGCGCGTTCAGGCGGCGGATGTGCGCCTTGGAGGCGATGCGGATCTTGTCGGTGATGTCCTGCGCCAGCGCGCGGATGCCGTCGGCCACGCCGATCTTGGGCTTGGCCACGAAGTCCACCGCGCCCAGCTCCAGCGCCTTGAGCGTGACCTCCGCGCCGCGCTCGGTCAGCGTGGACACCATCACGACGGGCATCGGCCGCAGCCGCATCAGCCGCTGCAGGAAGTCCAGCCCGTCCATCTTGGGCATCTCGACGTCCAGCGTGATGACGTCGGGGTTGAGGTTGCGGATCATCTCGCGCGCCGCGAGCGGGTCGCTGGCCGCGCCGACGCACTGCATGTCGGGCTGCCGGTTGATGATCTCGGTCAGGATGCTGCGCACCAGCGCGGAATCG
This sequence comes from Mitsuaria sp. GD03876, assembly GCF_029840635.1. Taxonomy (GTDB): domain Bacteria; phylum Pseudomonadota; class Gammaproteobacteria; order Burkholderiales; family Burkholderiaceae_C; genus Roseateles. Next base: position 90,613 of record NZ_JAOCCU010000011.1, read on the forward strand.
TCGACGACGACGACGGTGGTCTTGGCCATTTCTTCTTACTCCTCGGTACTTCCAGGGCCTGCGGCGCGGGGCTGTCTCAGAACAGGTCGATCGAACCGCCGCTGCTGGCGACGGGCTGGGCGCGCTGCGCCGCGGCCTTGTCCTGCTGCACCAGCGAATCGGTGTTGGTCGGCGCCAGGCGCTTGACCATCGCCTTGCCGCTCCTGGGCAGGAAACACACCTTGCGCGGGTACACGTCCATCACGTCCTTGGACACGATGGGGATGCGCTCCAGCTTCAGGAAGTCGATGACGAAGTTGGTGTTGCGCTCGCCGACGTTGATCGTGTTCATGCCGGAGATCACCGCGCCGCCGCCGAAGATCTTCGCTTCCATGCGGCTCTTGGCGGCGCCGCGCTTCATCATCTCGTTGATCAGCAGTTCCATCGCGAACGAGCCGTAGCGGCCCGAGTCGCCGTGGCCCTCGGGCAGCATGAAGTGGTTCATGCCGCCGATCTGCGCGTGGCGGTCCCACAGGCAGGCCGCGATGCACGAGCCCAGCGTCGTCATGACCAGCAGGTCGTCGTTGTCGACGAAGTACTCGCCGGGCAGCACCTTGACCGCGGCGTTCTTGAAGTGCGCGTCGTAGAAGAAGAACGACGCCTCGCCGTTCTTGCGCGACACCGTCTTGAGCTGGGCCACGCGCGCCGCGCCGGCGCTGGCCAGCGCCGCGCTTTGCTGCATCGCGGAGGAGGCGGAGGGCAGGGTCATGGGGGTGTTCCGTTAAACGCGCTCGTAGATCGTCTTGCCGCGCAGGCGGAAGAGATCGCGGGAATCGGTGAAGTTCTCGGAATGCCCGACGAACAGCAGCCCGCCCGGACGCATCACCTTGTGGATGCGCTCCAGCACCTTGCGCTGCGTCGGGGCGTCGAAATAGATCATCACGTTGCGGCAGAACACGATGTGGAAGGGCTCGCCCAGCGACCACGACGTGTGCATCAGGTTCAGCGTGCGGAACTCGATCATGCGCGCCAGCTCCGGCTTGACGCGGATGCGGCCCTCGTTGGCGCCGGTGCCGCGCAGGAAGAACTGCTTGAGCCGCTGCGGCGACAGGCCGCGCGACTCCGCCGCGTAGACGCCGCGCCGCGCGGTGTTGAGCACGTTGGTGTCGATGTCGCTGGAGACGATCTGGACGCCCGAGCTCGCGCCCAGCGATTCCTGGCAGGTCATCGCGATGGAGTAGGGCTCCTCGCCGGTGGACGCCGCGCAGCACCAGATCCGGATCGGCTTGCCCTGCTGCGCCTTGAGGTCGTCGTGGAGCGAGACGAAGTGGTGGTCCTCGCGGAAGAACGAGGTCAGGTTGGTGGTCAGGCAGTTCACGAACTCCTGCCACTCCTGGTCGCCTTGCGGGCCGCTGACGCTCTCCAGCCATTGGAGGTAGTCGGCGAAGCTGCGATGGCCGGTGTCGCGCAGGCGGCGCGACAGCCGGCTGTAGACCATCGCGTGCTTGCCGTCGTGCAGCGAGATGCCGGCGTGCTGGTAGATCAGCTGACGAACGCGCTCGAAGTCGGCGCGGCTGAAGCTGAACTCGTGATCGATCGCCTCGACCGGCGACGGGGCCGAAGATGAAACCGGTTGACCTTGGCGCATGGGTCTGTTTGGACTTCTTCGAAGTGGAGATGCCGTAGCACCGGATGGCCGCCATTGTCGGCAATCGCTAGTTTGATTGCTATCGGCCCGTTTGATGTGTGAAAGAGGTGGGGGGAACCCCTCTTTTCTGCGCACTCATTCGAGGGGGAAGCCGCTAGACTGCGCCGGAAATTGCCATACCCGACCTTGGACGCTCCGCACAGTCTCATTGCCGCGCACACGCTGCGACTGGACCTGGCCCTGCAGCTGCTGCAGCAGGCCGGGGCGATGCTGCCCGACGCGGAGCCGTACTCGGAAGCCTGGCTGCAGGGCATCCTGGATGCCTTGTGCGACCTCTCGAGCAAGGACGCGCTGACCGGGCTGGTCAACCGCCGCAGCTTCGAGATGGCGCTGGCGCGGGAGGTGGACCGGGTGGCGCGCTCGGGGGAACCCGCGCTGCTGCTGATGCTGGACATCGACCACTTCAAGGCGGTCAACGACATGCACGGCCACGCCGCCGGCGACCTGGTGATCCGAGCGGTCGCCCAGGCGATCGGGCAGACGGTGCGGCCGATGGACACGGTGGCGCGGATCGGCGGCGAGGAGTTCGCCATCATCCTGCCCAACTGCCCCACCTCGGTGGGGGTGGTGGTGGCCGAGCGCATCCGTCAGCGGGTGCAGGCGCTGGCCATCAGCATGGGCAACGGCCAGCCGCCGCTGACCTGCACGATCAGCATCGGCGGGGCCTTCGCGCCGCAGTGGGTGCGGTCGTCGACATTGATCTGGACGGAACGGGCGGACCGCCAGCTGTACCGTGCCAAGGCCGAAGGCCGCAATCGCGCCTGCCTCGAGAGCCATGTGGACTCGCTGGTCAGCGCCGAGGAAAAGGGCATGTTGTTCGCCGTAACGCAACAGGATAGTGAATGAGCATGACAACAGCTCCTGCTGCACCGAGTGCCCGAGGAGGCGCCCGCACCTTGGCCGTCACGAGCGGCAAGGGCGGCGTGGGCAAGACCTTCGTCACCGCCAACCTGGCGGCGGCCCTGGCCGCGCGCGGCGAGCGCGTGCTGGTGCTGGATGCCGACCTCGGCCTGGCCAACCTGGACGTGGTGCTGAACCTGCACCCCAAGCTCACGCTGCACGACGTCTTCACCGAGCGCTGCACGCTGGAACAGGCGGTCCTGCCGGCCCCGGGCGGCTTCCATGTGCTGCTGGCGGGCTCGGGCATGGTCGAGTACTCGCGGCTGACGCCCGACGTGCGCGACAAGCTGCTGCACATCCTGGAGGTGGTGCGCCCGCGTTTCGACTACGTGCTGCTGGACACCGGCGCGGGCATCTCCGACGTGGTGCTGTTCGCGGTCTCGATGGCGCATGACGTGCTGGTCGTCGCGACGCCGGAACCCACCTCGCTGACGGACGCGTACGCCACCATCAAGGTGCTGGCCACGCAGCAGGAGCGCCGCCAGGTGCGCCTGATCATCAACCAGGCCAACCGGCCCGGCGAGGGCAAGCTGATCTGCGGCCAGCTGCAGCAGGTGCTGCAGCGCTTCGTCGGCCCGCAGCCGGGGCAGGCGTTCAAGCTGGAGCTGCTCGGCGAGGTCAAGAACGACACGATGGTCCGGCAGGCGGTGCTCAAGCGCCAGCTCCTGCTGGAACACTACCCCGGCTGCGACGCCGCCCAGGGCATCCGGGGCCTCGCGTCCAAGCTGCTGGAACAATCCGCCGGTCATCCCTGACCGCCGTCTTTCTCCCGATGTCCGATTTCCCCGAGACCGGTGCCGTCGACGGCACCGAGGCCACCCCGACGGGGGCCGCCCCCGCCACCCCGTTCGACTGGGTCGGCGGCGAGGACGCCGTGCGGCGCCTGGTCGACCGCTTCTACGACCTGATGGACCTGGAGTCGCGTTTCGCGCAGCTGCGCGCGATCCATCCGACGACGCTGGACGGCTCGCGCGACAAGCTGTTCTGGTTCCTGTGCGGCTGGCTGGGCGGGCCGGATCACTTCGTCGAGCGCTTCGGCCATCCGCGCCTGCGCGCGCGGCACATGCCCTACCGCATCGGCATCGCCGAGCGCGACCAGTGGATGGCCGCGATGACGCAGGCGATGGCCGAATGCGAGCTCGACCCGGAACTGCAGCGGCGCCTGGCCGCGTCCTTCGCCCACACGGCGGACTGGATGCGCAACGTCTGAGGCCGCCGGTTCGCCTCCCGGCGGACCGAAATGATGTAAACGGCGCGCCCGGCGTGCATATCTGACACTGCGGGGCGTCGTGTCGCAGGGCCGATGAACACGGGGATCGCGGCATCGTCTACTGTCGCGTCCATCATGGAAACCCTGCTCGACGACGATGTGGTCGGCATCGAAGCCAACCCCGACCTGCTGCATGTCCGGATCGACGACGGCCGCCTGTGGCTGTCCGACGATGCCCGCGAGGACATCGAGGTCTGCGCCGGCTACTGCCCCGACACCGACAGTCCCATCCAGATGCTGAACTTCCTGCGCGCGGCCTGCGTGCGGCTGCAGCATGTGGACATGGACGGCGAGGAGGCCGAGCACGCCTTCATGTCGTTCTGTGTGCTCAAGGGCCTGGAGCATGCGATCGAGACCCACTGGCAAGGCGCCGACGCGATCGGCGAGTTCCGGCCCGAGCGGCTGCTGATGGCGTTCACGACGCCGGTCTCGCCCTTCGGCAGCCTGCTGCTGCACTGACGCCGCGGGGACCGCGGCCCTCTCGCGGGGGCCCTCCGACGAACAAGGCGCCGGCCACGCGATGCGTGCCGGCGCCTTTGTCATGGCGGCGTCGCCGGGCTCAGTCCATGCGGAACGCGAAGTCCTGCTGGAAGCGGTTGCCGCCCGGGCAGACGTAGCGCGACTTCAGCGTGCCCTCGATCGCGTTGGAGAACGCGCGCCGGGTGCGGGCGTCCATCGCGCCGCCCAGCGCCTGGATCTGCACCGCCACGACACGGCCGCCCTGGACCTCGGCCACCGCGCGGAACAGCGCCTCGCCGCTCCAGTTGACCGCCGGCATCTCGGGCGCGGCCATCTGGGTGCAGATGGCGCCCGGCGGCTGGACGGCGTCCCGGGCCGGCTTGGCCGGCGGGTCCTCGGTCTTGCGCGTCTCGGCGATCTTGAAGCCGTCGTCGCGCGCTTCGGTCGCCGCCTCGGTCCGCACGACCGGCGGGACGGTCGAGTCGATGGCCACCTCCGGCACGGGCACTTGGATCGCCTTGGGCATCACCTGCGTCGGCGGGGGCGGGACGTCGATCACGACGGGCTCCGGAGGCTTGGGCCGCGGCTCGTCGATCGCGCGCATCTGGATCGGCGGCGGCGCCTCGGACACGTGGCGCTGGAAGCCCTTGACCAGCGCGCCCACCATCAGCAGGTGGACGATCCCGACCAGGATCAGCCCGGCGGCGCGGGCGTTCGGAGCGTGCATCCGGCCGCGGATCCCGGCGGTGGACGACAGTGCGGCGGACATGGACATCGACATGCGTGGTCCCTCCCCATCGTGGCGATGGCGGTGTGTTGCGAAGCCCCCGCTTCGAGGGAAGCGGGAGAGTCGTTGAGAACGGTTCTCGACTACGCCGGCATGGGCGCAGACTAGCCACGCGGGCGCGGCGACGCAATCGCGTGTTCCGGAAAACAACGTGGCGACGGGGAGGGGAAAGCCCGCGTGGCCGCCGCAGGCGCGGGCGACGAAGCTCGACGGTTGAGCTCCGGGAGGGGCCTCGAGAGAAGGCGGGAGAAGGCTGGCCGAGGTCGCGAGACGCTCAGGTCGCGTTTAGCAGGACCATCAGCGCGCCGCTGCCGCCATCGCTGGCGCGGGCCTGGACGAAGGCCAGGACTTCCTGCTTCTGCACCAGCCAGCGGCGCACGCGCGCCTTGAGCACGGGCTCGCGCCCCGGCGAGCCATTGCCCTTGCCGTGGACCACGCGCACGCAGCGCAGGCCGCGCCGGGCGCTGTCGTGGATGAACTGGCCCAGCGCCTCGCGCGCCTGGTCGCGGCGCAGGCCGTGCAGGTCGATCTGCGCCTGCAGCGTCCAGTGGCCGCGTCTGAGCTTGCGCACCGATTCGGCCGAGATCTCCGGGCGGCGGAAGGACAGCGTCTCGTCGGTCTCGAGCAGCGAGTCGACGTCGAAATCGTCCGACAGCGCCTGCTTCCAGGCCAGCCGCTCGTCGAGCTCGCGCTGGCGCGGCTCGGGCTCGGGGCGCCCGGGATGGAGGATGACGCGGTTGGCGTCGGGCAGCGGGATCACGTCGCCGACGGTGCGCTCGAAGATGCGGGCTTCCTGCTCGCGCAGCCGCCCGAGCGCGGCCTCGCGTTCGCGGCGTTCTTCCTCCGCGCGCTGGCGGAGCTTCAGTTCTCGATGCAGCGTCTGCAGGTCTTGCAGGCTGCGCAGGCGGTCGGTCACAGCAGGCCCAGGTCGGTCAACGGTACGGCATCGCCCGCGCCGACGATGAAATGGTCCAGCACCTTCACGTCCACCAGCGCCAGCGCCTGGATCATCACGCGCGTGAGCTGGAGGTCCTCGGGGGAGGGATCGGTGTGGCCGGAAGGGTGGTTGTGGACCAGGATGACGGCGGCGGCGTTCAGGGCCAGCGCGCGCTTCACCACCTCGCGGGGATAGGCAATGGTATGGGATAGGGTGCCCTGGAACAGCGTCTCCAGGGCGATGAGCCGATGGCGGGTGTCCAGGAACATCACGCCGAAGCACTCGGCGCGCAGGGCGTCGTACTCCAGGCGCAGGTAGTCGCGCACGGCGCTGGCGGACTCGAACACCGGCCCGTCGGCCAGCGCGGTCCGCAGCGCGCGCCGGGCGATCTCCAGCACCGCCAGCAGCGTGGTGCGCTTGGACGGGCCGAGGCCCTTGATCCCCTCCAGCGAGGGACCTTCGGCGCGCAGCAGCGCCCGCAGGCCGCCGCAGCGGTCGAGCACCTCGCGCGACAGGCTCAGCACCGGCCGCCCCGGGCGCCCGGTGCGCAGCAGGATGGCCAGCAGTTCGGCGTCGGCCAGGGCCGCCGCGCCGCGCGCGATCAGCTTCTCGCGCGGGCGGGCTTCGGGCGGCAGGGCGGCCAGCGCGTTCGGGACATTCGGGACGGCGAGGACGGTCATGGCGGTGCTCGGAGGAAAGGTCACGGCGCTACAGCCTAAAATCGCCCCTCGTTCCAAAAAATCCCCCTGACTAGTGAACCCCGTCCAACCCGGCTCGTTCCTGACCTTGCATTACCGGCTCAGCGGGCCGGACGGCGAGGACCTGATCAACACCTTCGCCGACAAGCTGCCGGCCACGCTGACGCTGGGCGCCGGCGAACTGGCGCCCGCCATCGAGGCCCGCCTGATCGGCCTGGACGAGGGCACGCACACCCGCATCGAGCTGGCGCCGGGCGAGGCCTTCGGCGAGCGCAACCCCGAGCTGCTGCAGCGCGTCAAGCGCAGCCTGATGCGCGAGCTGGGCGACCCGGACGAGCAATACCACGTCGGCGACGTGGTGCAGTTCCCGACGCCGGACGGCCAGGGCCAGTACGCCGGCGTGGTGCGCGAGCTGGGCGAGGACTGGCTGTTGTTCGACTTCAACCACCCGTTGGCGGGACAGCCCGTCAGCTTCGAGGTGCAGCTGATCGGGGTGCTGTGATGACCGCCATGGACGTGAACATGAAGGACATCGTGCTGGCGGAGCCGCGCGGCTTCTGCGCCGGCGTGGACCGCGCCATCGAGATCGTGGAGCGCGCGCTGAAGAAGTTCGGCGCGCCGATCTACGTGCGCCACGAGATCGTGCACAACACCTACGTCGTCAACGACCTGAAGGCCAAGGGCGCGATCTTCATCGAGGACCTGGCCGAGGTGCCCCCGGGCGCGACGCTGGTGTTCTCGGCGCACGGCGTCAGCCAGGCGGTGCGCCAGGAGGCGCAGGCGCGCGGCTTCCAGATCTTCGACGCCACCTGCCCGCTGGTGACCAAGGTCCACGTCGAGGTCGCCAAGCTGCACCGCGAGGGCTACGAGTTCATCATGATCGGCCACAAGGGCCATCCCGAGGTCGAGGGCACGATGGGCCAGCTCAGCGACGGGATCTACCTCGTCGAGGAGGCGTCGGACGTGCCGCACGTGCGGGTCAAGGACCCGTCCAAGCTGGCCGTCGTGACGCAGACGACGCTCAGCGTCGACGACGCGGCCGAGATCCTGGTCGCCGTGAAGCGCCATTTCCCGCAGATCCGCGAGCCCAAGAAGCAGGACATCTGCTACGCCACGCAGAACCGCCAGGACGCGGTCAAGGTGCTGGCGCCGCAGGTGGAGGTCGTGATCGTGGTCGGCAGCCCGACCAGCTCCAACAGCAACCGGCTGCGCGAGCTGGCCGAGCGCCTGGGCACGCCGGCCTACATGGTCGACGCGGCCGAGGACGTGCGGGCCGAGTGGCTGGACGGCCGCTCGCGCGTGGGCCTGACCGCGGGCGCCTCGGCGCCGGACGTGCTGGTGCAGGCGGTGATCGCGCGGCTGCGCGAGCTCGGCGCGACCACGGTGCGCACGCTCCCGGGCGTCGAGGAGCACGTGCGCTTCCCGCTGCCGATGGGCCTGGGCGACAAGTCGATGGCCGAGGTCACCAGCGGCCGATCTTGATCGCCGCGGCGGCCGCCGCCTTCGGCGCCGCCTGCTGACCCCGCGCTGACCGAGATCCCCCATGCCGCCGCCGCGCCCCCGCTGACGAGGGGTGCCGCGGGCAACGAACACGAAAGACACACCATGCTGGACATCACCCTGCTGCGCAAGGACCTGGACGCCGTCATCGAGCGGCTGCAGCTGCGCAAGAACCCGCAACCGTACCTGGACGTCGAGCGCTTCAAGGCGCTGGAGACCGATCGCAAGCAGCTGCAGATCCGCACCGAGGAACTGCAGGCGCGCCGCAACCAGCTGTCCAAGCAGGTCGGGATGCTCAAGGGCAAGGGCAAGGGCGAGGATGCCAGCGCCGTGATGGCCGAGGTCGCCGGCATCGCCGACGAACTCAAGGCCGGCGCGGACAAGCTCGAGGCGATCCAGCAAGAGCTCAACGCGATGCTGATGGGCGTGCCCAACCTGCCCGACGCCAGCGTGCCGGCCGGCGCGGACGAGACCGCCAACGTCGAGGTGCGCCGCTGGGGCCAGCCGCGCGTGTTCGATTTCGACGTCAAGGACCACGTGGACCTCGGCGCGCCGCTGGGCCTGGACTTCGAGACCGGCGCCAAGCTGTCGGGCTCGCGCTTCGCGTTCCTGAAGGGCCCGGTCGCGCGCCTGCACCGCGCGCTGGCGCAGTTCATGCTCGACATGCAGACGACGGAGCACGGCTACACCGAGTGCTACACGCCCTACATCGTCAACCGCGAGATCCTCGAGGGCACCGGCCAGCTGCCCAAGTTCAAGGAAGACATGTTCTGGGTGCTGCGCGGCGGCGACGAGGAACAGGCGGAGCAGTACCTGATCTCGACCTCGGAGATCTCGCTGACCAACTCGGTGCGCGAGCGGGTGCTGAGCGTCGACGAACTGCCGGTGAAGCTGACGGCGCACAGCCCGTGCTTCCGCTCGGAGGCCGGCTCGGCCGGGCGCGACACGCGCGGCATGATCCGCCAGCACCAGTTCGACAAGGTCGAGATGGTCCGCATCGAGCAGCCCGAGCACAGCATGGCCGCGCTCGAGGAGATGACCGCCCACGCCGAGGCCGTGCTGCAGAAGCTGGGCCTGCCGTATCGCACCGTGCTGCTGTGCGCGGGGGACATGGGTTTCGGCTCGACCAAGACCTACGACCTGGAGGTGTGGCTGCCGGCGCAGAACACCTACCGCGAGATCAGCTCGTGCTCGAACATGGGCGCCTTCCAGGCGCGCCGGATGCAGGCGCGCTTCAAGAGCGCGCAGGGTAAGAACGAGCTGGTGCACACGCTCAATGGCTCCGGCCTGGCGGTGGGCCGGACGCTGGTGGCGGTGCTGGAGAACTACCAGCAGGCCGACGGCAGCATCACGGTGCCGGAGGCGCTGCGTCCGTACCTCGGCGGCAAGGATGTGCTGAAGGCTTGAGGGGGAAGGCGAGGGGTCCGCGCCGCGGGTCCGTGGCGGGCGACATCGGCGGCATTCGCACAACATCGCCGCGGTTGTTGCCAAGCCCTGTGAAACCTCGCTATACTCTTAGGCTTAGTCGCTGACAACCACAGCGAGCGCCGAATACCTGGAGAGGTGGCAGAGTGGTTGAATGTACCTGACTCGAAATCAGGCGGACGGAAACGTCTCGGGGGTTCGAATCCCCCCCTCTCCTCCAAAAAAAGCGTTGCAAATCAACGCACTAAGCCAACCCTAGGGTTGGCTTTTTTACGCCCGCTCGACGTCATTTCCGCATCGTCGTTCCCGCATTTGTCGACGACTTCCGTCGAGCCCGTGCATCTCAGCGGCGCCTCCCAACTCCTGGGGGCCGAAGGCGCCGCCGCAGCGTCTTGTGCACCATTCTCCAGGTCGAGCCGAAGTCGTGATGACTGGCGGCGTGGCACATGGCGTCCCACTTCCAATCTGTCCTGGAATGTTGCCGCAGATCCATAACGAATGGCGTGGCAGAATCCCTTGCCTGAATTATTCGGGCGTTCACTCAATTATTCACACCAGGGACTCCATGAAGCACCTTCTTTCCACCATCTCTAAAGCATCGTTTGCCGTCGCGTGTGTGTTTGCTTGCTCGGCTGCTCACGCAGCGCTGGTTGGCGGCAATGGGAACTGGGTTCAGTCAATCAAAGTTGAATCCGGCTTGATCTATATTTCCTTTGACTATCCCATCGGCGGAACTTGCGGGAACCGGTTGTGGGTTGATCCTGCCACTGCGGCTGGCAAGGCAAATCATGCCACCGCCATGCTCGGGTTCTCCCTTCCAAAGACGGTGCGCGCGCGGGCGTACGAGGAGGCTCAGAGAGTTAACGGCGCTTGCCAACTCTTTGACCTCGAGGTGTCGAATGCCTAAGCAAGCTGGTTACGGCTCGCTGATAGGAAGAATGTTTAAGTCGGCCACGATGCCGTCATTGCTAGTCGCGCTACTAGGTGCCCTGGCAGTGACGCCAGCGAAAGCGCAGAACGCCTGTATATATTCGATGTCTACTGGAATTGCTGGGCCGGTGGAGTACACGCCCGGGGAGGCTAGTACGCTGCGCGTCAACGTTTCGTTGTTCGCTCAGCCTGGCAATCCCATGACAATAGAATGTTTTCCGAGCATCAATCCGATGCCGCTGCGAATATATATTGAGCCGGGGCATCTTCTTCTTGGGAATTTGGATATTTCCGTCGCCAGGCGGCCGGATCCTCTCCATTACGAAATGCGAGGTGCCAATTCGTTTGCATTTCCAAATCTTCCTGTCGGGTCCTATCGGGTGATCGCGGAAGGTTGGGACGATGGAGGCAGCGCGACGATCAGGTTCTTCACGAGGCTGGAGATCGTCCCCATCCCTCCAATTCCTAGGCCGAATCCGGCCAAGAGGGCATTGCAAGCGATCATCCCAATCCTTGACTAGCTTTCAGTTGTAGAGCGTTGAGGCATGTTCAAGGACTCGCGGAGCGAGTCCTTTTTTGTTCGCGCAGGCTCAGCCTGGCCCAGGGCCTGTCAGCGAGTGCAAATGGGCAGGTCGGCGGTGTCGCCGACCCAGGACCGGGGCTTCGACGAGATGCCACAGCGGCACCGCCATTCCGAGCGTCAGAACGACCGCGGCGAACACGCCGCCCCATGGCGATCGCTGGAAGGCGCCCAACTCGATCAGCACTTGCACGATCGGGAAGTGCAGGATGTAGATGCCGTAGGAGAAGTCCCCGTGCTGGCCAAAGTCGCCCACGCTGGGCGCCAAGGCGAAGGCCAGGACTGCGCCGCCGATGGCGATCGGGTACAGCGGGCCGAGGGGCGCGACCTGGTGTGCCAGCAGCAGCGTGGCAGCTGCCGCACCCACCTGCAACAGCCGCGGCTGGATCCACGGCCAGCCGTAGTAGAAGGCGGCGCCCACCATGAAGTACCGCAGTTGGCCTGGCAACTGGTGGGCGAACGGGCTGCGCATCGTCATCGCCCAGAACGTCGACAGCAGGAACACCAGCCCGATGAGCGCGGGTGCGCCGATGCGGCGCTGGGCCATCACCAGCAGCGGCGCCAGCAGGTAGAAGGCGATCTCGATCTTGATGGTCCAGAGCGCGCCGTTGACAGCCGGCACCACATGCGTGTCGAAAACGCCCGGCAGCGTCGGGTGCAGGAAACCCAGCGTCGACAGGTTGGCGCCGAGGTAGGCCCACCAGTCCCGCGTGAAGTAGAAGGCCGGCGCGCTGCTCAGCGGGCCCAGCGCCAGGGCCGCGCCCAGCACCACCAGCAGGTAGCCCGGCAGGATGCGCCGCGCGCGCTTCTCGAGGTAGGGCCAGAAGCCGCGGCTGCGCTCATAGCTGCGCATGATCAGCAGCCCGCTCACGGCGAAGAATGCCGGCACGGCCACCTCGGTCGCCAACGCGTGGCGCGCTGCGAGCATTTGCAGCTCCGGCATCCCCGGCAATTGCCCGGCGTGCACCAGGCAGACCATCATCGCCAGCGTGAATCGGACAAGGTCGAAGTTGTTCCGCTCCGGCAGATCGCGAGTCATTTTTTCTCCCCGTGACGCACTCTAGCGCCTGGGAAGTCGGTGCCATGACCCATCGACGCGTGCGAGGCGCCCAGGCGGGGGAGTCGAAACGGTCAGCCGGTGGCGCCGCGACCCCGACGCACCTGCGCGCCCATCACGCCCAGCCCCAGCAACGCCAGCAACGCGGTCGCCGGCTCCGGCACCGCGGCGGCGGCCGTGACATCGAAGGTCAGGGTGCCGCCCAGCCATTGCCCTTCGGCGACGCCCATCGCGAAGTCCTTGTAGGCCTCGCTGAACTCCACCCGCAGCAGCCCGTCCGCGCCGACGCCCAGGCCCAGTCCTCCCAGGTCCATCGAGCCCGCGTAGCTGCCCAGCCCGCTGGCGAAGTCCGCGCCGCCCGGCGTGAAGGTGACCAGGTCCAGGCCGCTCGAGTTGCCGAAGCTCACCTGCATCTCCGCCAGCACGCTGGGCGAGAAGGCCTCCAGATCCAGGGCCCAGGACAGCGCGTTCAAGCTCGCGTTGGCGCCGACATCGATGAACCAGACCGTGTTGCCGGCTTCCCCGAGCAGGTTGACGCTCTGCGCGCCGGTCACGTCGATGGCGACCGGCGTGGCCTGAGCCGCGCCAGCGGCGAGGCCCAGCGCGGCGATCGCCGCCGCGGCGGCCCAGCCGGCAAGCGGGCGGGAAAGAAGGCGAGCGGGAGTCTTCATGGCGTCGACTTTCATTGAGCGTTGGAAGCAGGGACGACGAACACGACCGCCGTGCGTGCCGGCACGCTGAAGCGGCCGGTGGTCCGGTCGAAGCTGGCCTGGCGGGCGCGCGCGTCCGCCGCCGTGGGCGCCGTGTGCACCGGATGCAGCGCCAGGGCATGGCCGGCCAGCGCGGGAAGGGTCAAGGACTTCTCGACCTTGTCGACGTTGATCAGGTAGACCAGTTCGTCGAAGTTGGCGCCGCGATACCCGGCGCCGTCCACGCGCCCGACCAGCACCGTCGCCTCCTGCGCCGAGCCGGTGTTCAGGAAGCTCAGCCGCGCCTTGATGTCGGCGGCGGAGCGCAGCCGCAGCAGCGTGCTGCTCTTGCGGATGCGCAGCAGGTCGCGGAACGCGTCGCGGGTCCAGGCGATCTCGGCGGCCGTCGGCTTGATCGCCGCATTGGCCAGCAGCGGCCGGGCGAGCGCCCAGTTGTCCGCGTTGTCCCGCGCGGGCGGCAGGCCGACGCCGAAGTTGTTGTCCGCGTACGTCCAGTCCAGCCGGTTGAACCAGTCGCCGCTGTCGTAGCTGTTGCGGTCCAGCGACTTGCTGCGCAACGTGTCCACGCCGGCATGGAAGTAGGCGACGCCCTGGCTGAACGCATTGATCGCGCTGGCCAGGACCTGCACGCGGGCGCGGTCCTCGCGGCTCGTGCCCACCGGCAGCCGGAAGGCGTTGTTGTCGAACAGCGTCAGGTTGTCGTGGTTCTCGACGTAGTTGACGACCTCGCCCGGCTCCAGCACCCAGCCGGCCGGGATGCCGCCGACGTCGATCTGCTCCAGCGGCAGCGTGGCGTCCCAGCTCGTCTGCATCTGGAAGCTGCGGATCGATCCGGCCAGCGCCGCGCGGATCCGGTCGGCCTGCCACATCAGCTCGCCGCGCGTCTGGTTACCGTTGCGGCCGTTGCCGTCGTAGAAATAGCCGTTCACGTAGCCCTGGCTGGCGACCAGCGCGTCGCCCGCGTCGCAGCAGCCGCCGCCGCGCACCGCGTCGCGGATCAGCGGATTGAAGCTGCCGATGCCCGAGCCGTTGAGCGACAGCATCTCCGCCTGCACGAAGCGCGCGCCGTTGGCGACCTCGCCGAAGTTCCAACCCTCGCCGACGATCTGCACCTCGCGGCCGGCCGCCGCCTGCACGCGCGCCTTGAGCGCCTCGATGACCCCGCGCGGGTGGTGGCCCATGATGTCGAAGCGCAACGAGCTGATGCGGTAGTCGCGGGTCCAGGTGACCGCCGAATCGATCATCAGCTTGGCCATCATCCGGTTCTCGGAGGCGGTGTTCTCGCAGCAGGTCGAGCGCTCGATGCCGCCGGCGGCGTTGTAGCGGTAGTAGTAGTTGGGCACCACCTTGTCGAGCACCGAGTTCGCGTTCTGGCCCGACGCGGCGGTGTGGTTGTAGACCAGGTCCATGCCCACGCGCAGGCCCGCGGCGTTGAGCGCCTGCACCATGCGGCGGAACTCGACGACGCGCGCCACCGGGTCGTTCGCGTTGCTCGCGTAGCTGCCTTCCGGCGTCGAGAAGTGCTGCGGGTCGTAGCCCCAGTTGAAGCAGTCGGTCGCGGCCGTCGCGGCGACGGCGGCCTGCTGCGTCTCGCCGTCCGGCGCGCCGGCGGGCGAGGGCGTGACGCAGCCCTTCTCGTTGACGCTGGTGAAGTCGTAGGTGGGCAGCAGGTGCACGTCGGTCAGGCCCGCCGCGGCGAGCGCCGCCAGGTGGCGCATGCCGTTGGAGCCGGCTTCGGCGAAGGCCAGGTACTTGCCACGCCTGGCGGCGGGCACGCTCGCGTCGTTGATGGAGAAGTCGCGGATGTGGAGCTCGTAGATGCTCAGGTCCGACGGCGCGGACACGGTGGCCGGCGGCGCGCCGCCGTCCCAGCCGGGCGGCTTGGTCGCCGCGGCGTTCAGGTCCATCACCACGCTTTGCTGGCCGCCCAGCGTCACGCCCAGCGAGTAAGGATCGGCCACCAGGTTGCTCACCAGGCCGACGCCCTTGACGAAGACCTGCACCTGGTAGCGGTAGGTCGCGCCCTGCAGGCTGCCGGCCTTGGCCAGGCGCCACACGCCGGTGGCGTCGTCGCGCGCCATCGGCTCGGTGGTGGTCCGGGTCAGCGTCGAGCCCGGGATCGGCGCGGTCAGCACCAGCGACACGGTCTGTGCCGTCGGCGCCCACACCGCGAAGCGGGTCGAGCCGTTGGCGACGACGGCGCCGAGGTCCGGCACGTCGGCGGCCGCGGCATAGAGGTCGTCCAGCGCGCCGGCGATCTGCGCGGTGGTCGCGTTCTGGACCTTGCCGGCGGCGTCCTCCTGCACCAGCACCAGTTGCTGCCGGTGCAGCGCGGGCAGGCGGGCGACGTCGGCCGCGCGCACGGTGAAGACGGCGCCGCTGCCGACGTACTTGAAGCGCAACGCGTCGGCGTCCGGCACGCTGCCGCCGAACGCGTCCAGCGTGAGGAAGCCGTCGGCGCCGCGGACCGGCGCGTCGGCGGACACGCCGATCTGCCCGGTCGCCGAGTGATAGAGCCGCACGGTGCCCGCGGCGGCGACGCGCGGCCACTTCACCAGCGTCTTGTTGAGCCACACGGCCCGCGCATCGGTGCTGGAGACCTGGCGCAGGTCCGGCGGCGCGGTGTAGACGGTCGCGTCGCGCTCGACGAGCCACACGTGGCCGACCCGGTTCTGCACCGTCAATGCGCCGAACTCGACGCGGATGTTGTTGTCGCGGCCGTCCTTGTCGTTCTCGTTGGGCGGCATGCCGTGGACGATGAACTCCAGCCCCTTGCGATTGGCGTCGCCCTGCGGGTTCAGCACCGGGATGTCGAAGACGACCTCGCCGTCGCCGACCGCGTAGCCGGGCATCGCGCTGAGCGCGACGGGCTGGCCCCATTGGTCGATCGCGACACCCGCGGGCAGGGCGGACACGTCCAGCCCGCTGCCGTTCCACAGGTGCAGGCCCCAGGCGGCGTAGGCGCCGTCGAAGCGCTTGTAGTGCACGCGCACCGTGCTCAGGTCGGGCGCGGCCAGCAGCAGCGGATTGCTCGCGTAGTTGGTGCCGTCGCCCTGCAGCCGCCAGATCTCGTTGGCGCCGGCCTGCAGCACCAGGCTCTGGTCGGCGCCGCCGTTGTCCTTGTCGTCGCCCTTGTGGAACAGGAATCCGACCGTGCCGCTGGTCGCGGCGAGCGGCACGTCGTAATAGACGCCGAAGTCGTCGCTGCCGGCGGCGTTCCAGCCCGCGTTCCAGGCCGGGCTGCTGGCCGCGTTCCAGGTGTGGATCTGCCAGCCGGTGGCGTTGCCGTCGGCGCGGCGGTAGTGCACGCGCAGCGAGGTGGCCGGCGCCTCCGGCGTGGCCGCCGCCGCCGCGCGGGCCCGCCCGCCGGTCGCCGTCGCCGGCACGCCCGCGAGGAGGAGGGTGTCGCCGTCGCCGGTCGCCGCGGCGCCGGCCTCGGTGGCCTGCGGCTTGGCGGCGCCGGTCTCGCCGCCTCCGCAGGCCGCGAGCAGTCCGCACAGCCCGATCGCCAGGGCGCCCATCACGCTACGCGCGGTGCGCGTCCAACCGTCCGTCCAAGCCTGCATGTCCGAGCCCTCCTCGAAAGTGGGCGGATGCTAGTGAAGTAAAACTACATGCGATACGTGGTGAAATCCCCAATCACTCGGAGGATGCAGGCGATGCGTCAGTGATTCGAGGGACGTTTCAGAGGAATTCCGGAGATTTGAATGTAGTTTTGCTCCGTGTTTCGCGTGAGGGTGGTGGTAAGGACCCGGAAAGTCGACCCGCCGCACGATGCCGGCGCTCCATCCCGGAGCAGGAGCCCTCTCATGTCGACCCTCGCTTCCCTGGCCGGTGCCCGCCGGCCCGCCTCGCCGCTCGCCCCGGCCGCGCTGCTGGCCGCCGCGCTGCTCGCCGGCTGCGCCACGCCGCAGAACCCCGATCCGCTGGAATCGGTCAACCGCAAGACCTTCGCGCTCAACGAGGGCGTCGACAAGGTCGTGCTCAAGCCGGTGGCCACGGTCTACAAGGCGGTGCTGCCGACGCCCGTGCGCACCGGCGTGTCCAACTTCTTCTCCAACCTCGGCGATCCCTGGTCGGGCGTGAACCTGATGCTGCAGGGGCGCTTCAAGGCCGGCTTCTCGGACTTCGCCCGCTTCGGCACCAACTCCACCGTCGGGTTGCTGGGCGTCATGGACGTCGCCACCGACTGGGGCCTGCCGCGCCACGGCGACGGCTTCAGCGACACGCTGGGCGCCTGGGGCGTCGGCGGCGGCGCCTACCTGGTGCTGCCGATCTTCGGACCGTCCGACCTGCGCGGCACCGCCTCGATCCCGGTCAACAGCTTCGGCAACCTGGCCGGTTACCTCGACGACGCCGGCGCCCGCAACGCGCTGATGATCGTGAACATCGTCGACAAGCGGGCCGGCATGCTCGAGCTGACCAAGACCATCGACGAGATCGCGCTGGACAAATACCTGTTCGTGCGCGACGCCTACCTGCAGCGACGCACGCAGCGCGAGACGGAACGGTCGGCCAAGCCCGCGCCCGCGGACGGCCCGACCTGATCCTCGCGATCCGGGGCCCCCGCGCGATCGGGGCCCCGGGTCCGGCGCGGGCCGGTCAGGCGGCGACGGCCTCGAGCGCCAGCAGCATCCCGTAGAACGCCGCGGCCAGGCCGCTCAGCAGGCTCGAGTTCAGCAGGAACTTCAGCGCCCGGTAGGTGCGGCGGCGCTCGGCGCGCAGCTTGAGCGAGCGCTCGCGCCACGGCGCGAGCCGGACGAACAGCGCGCTGAACACGCCGCGCCGGTCCTCGTCGGTGTTGGGCACGACGGTGCCCCGCGCGATCCGCAGGTACAGCGCGTGCACCAGCCGGCCCGGCAGGTGCATCGGCCGGTCCACGTCGCACATCAGGATCAGGCGCGGGCGGTCGCTGTCGTTGAGCGCGCGATGCGGGTAGGTCTCGTCGAAGACGAAGTCCTGGCCGTCGCGCCAGACCATCGTCTGGTCGTCGACCTGCAGCCGGCAGGCGTCGCCGCCGGGCGTGTCCAGGCCGAGGTGGTAGCGCAGCGAGCACGCCATCGGATCGGCATGCAGCGACAGCTCCGCGCCCGGCGGCAGGATCGAGAACATCGCGCCGCGGACCTGCGGCAGCCGCGCCAGCAGCTCGACGCTGCGCGGGCACAGCCGGCGCGCCGAGGCGTGCGTCGTCCCGTACCAGTTCAGGTAGAACTTGCTCCAGCCGCGCTTGTAGAAGGTGCGGAAGCCCACGTCGTAGAAGCCGGCCGAGCCCGGCGCCTTGGCGGCCTCGAAGGCGCCCGAGGCCTCCAGCGCCAGCGCCTCGTCGCGCAGCACGCGCCAGTGCTCGCGCAGCAGCCCGACCTGGTCGAGGTAGTCCGCCGCGATCACCGGCCGGCGCGCCCAGGCCTTCGTCGACAGGTACATCAGGCAGTTCAGCGGCGCGAAGACGGGCCAGCTCTTGCGCAGGTACTGGGTGAAGCTGTCGTAGCGCGCCTGGCCGCGCCAGCGGTAGACGTAGGCGACGCAGCCCGCCGAGTAGACGAGGGCGGCGGCCAGGCCGAGGAGAGGCAGACTCATGCGAAGGCTTTCTTGACGCGGACGATCAGGTCGTCGACCAGACTGTAGACAACGGGTATGACAAGCAGGCTGAGGGCGGTGGAACTCAGCAGGCCCCCGATCACGACGATGGCCATCGGCACGCGGAAGCTCGGATCGCCGACCAGGCCCAGCGCCACCGGCAGCATGCCGGCGCCCATCGCGATCGTCGTCATGACGATCGGCCGCGCGCGCTTGCGGCAGGCGTCCACCAGCGCCTCGGCCCGGGGGAGGCCATGATCGCGCCGCGCCAGGACGATGTAATCGACAAGCAGGATCGAGTTTTTCGTCGCCACGCCCATCAGCATGATCAAGCCGATCATCGAGGGCATCGACAGCGACGAGCCGGTGACCCACAGCGCCAGCATCGCGCCGGGCAGCGACAGCACCAGCGCGATCAAGAGCGTCAGCGGCTGCACGAAGTCGTCCAGCAGCAGCGCCAGCACCAGGTAGATGCACAGCACGCCGGTGACCATCGCCATCGCGAAGCCGGCCGTCATGTCCTCCATCTCCTCGGCGTCGCCCAGCGCCCCGAGCGCGATGCCGCGCGGCAGGTCCTTCAGGCTGGGCAGCGCCAGCGCCTCGCGCTCGATCTCGCCCAGCGGCCGGCCGCCGGCCTCGACCTCCAGCGTCACGGTGCGCCGGCGGTCGCGGCGCTGGATCTCCACCGGGCCGCTGTCCAGTTCCAGCGACGCGACGTGCTCCAGCGCCACCGGGCCGCGCGCGCCCGGCACCGGCAGGCGCCGCAGCACGCCCAGGTCCTCGCGGGCGCTGTCGTCCAGGCGTACCCGCACCGGCACCTGGCGTTCGCCGAGGTTGAGCTTGGCCAGCGACTGCGCGTAGTCGCCCACGGTGGCCACGCGCAGCGTCTCGGCGATCGCGGACGAGGAGACGCCCAGGTCGCCGGCGCGCGCGAAGTCGGTCCGCACCCGCAGCTCCGGCCGCGCCAGGCTGGCGGTCGACTGGACCGCGCCGACGCCAGGCAGCGCGCGCAGCTCGCGCTCGACGCGCTGGGCGTGGCGCTCCAGCGCCGCCGGGTCGTCGCCGGACAGCGCCAGCAGGTAGCTGTCGCCGGAGCCGCCCTGGCCGACCTTGACGCGCACGCCCGGCACCGCGGCCAGGCGCTCGCGCAGGTCCGCCTCGATGCGCTGCTGGGTGAGGCCGCGCGGCCGGTCGGCGCGGGGCGCCAGCGTGAGCGTCAGCACCGCGGTCCGGACATCGGCCCCGGCGCCGCCGCCGTCGCCCGGGCCGTCGCCGCCGGTGCCGCCGACGCCGATGGCGGTGAACACGCCGCGCACCTGCGGATGCGTGGCGACCAGCGTCCGTGCCTGCTCCGCCGACGCGACCGTGGCCGCGAGCGGGCTGCCCGGCGGCAGCGTGATCGTGATCTCCGACCGGATGCCGTCGTCGGCCGGGATGAAGGTCGTCGGCAGCAGGACGGCCACGCCGAGGCCGACCGCCAGGAAGGCGGTGGCAGCCGCCACCGTCACCGCGCGACGGCGCAGGCACCAGCGCGCCAGGACGAGGTAGCGGCTCACCCAGACGGGTTCGGCGTTCGCCTCGCGTTTCGGCGGGCGCAGCAGGTAGGCGGCCATCATCGGCGTGAGCAGGCGCGCCACGACCAGCGAGCACAGCACCGCGCCGGCCGCGGTCCATCCGAACTGCACGAAGAACCGGCCGACGGTGCCGCTCATGAAGGCCGTCGGCAGGAACACCGCGACCAGCGTCAGCGTCGTGGCGATCACCGCCAGGCCGATCTCGTCGGCCGCCTCCATCGCCGCCTGGTACGGCGTCTTGCCCATCAGCAGGTGGCGCTCGATGTTCTCGATCTCGACGATCGCGTCGTCCACCAGCACGCCGACCACCAGCGACAGCGACAGCAGCGTGACCGTGTTCAGCGTGAAGCCCATCGCGTGCATCAGCGCGAAGGTCGGAATGACCGACAGCGGCAGCGCCGCCGCCGCGATCGCCGTGGCGCGCGCGTCCCGCAGGAACACGAACACCACCAGCACCGCCAGCGCCGCGCCCTCCAGCAGCAGCCGCATCGAGCCGTCGTGGTTCTCGACGATCTGGTCGGTGAAGTCCAGCGTCTCGACCAGCCGCAGCTCCGGATGGTCGGCGCGCAGCCGCGCCATCGCGCGGCGCACGCCCTCGGCCACGTCCAGCTCGCCGAAGCCGCGGGCCCGCATGACCTGCAGGCCCACCGCCGGCCGGCCGTCCACGAGCGCCGCGGTGCGCGGCTCCGCGACGGTGTCGGCCACGGTGGCGACCTGGTCCAGGCGCACGCGCCTGCCGTCGCCCAGCGCCAGCTCGATCGCGCCGATCTCCGCGGCCGTGCGCACCGTGCCGATGGCGCGGATCGACTGCTCGGTGCCGCCGAGGTCGACGCGGCCGCCGGCGCCGTCCTGCTGCGTCTCGCGCAGCCGGCGCGAAATCTCGGCGGCGGTCGTGTTCAGCGCCATCAGCCGCCGCGGATCGAGCGTGACGCGCACCTCGCGGTCGACGCCGCCGACGCGCTTGACCTCGCCCACGCCCGGCACCGCCAGCAGCGCCTTGGCGGCCTCGTTGTCGATGAACCAGGACAGCGCCTCGGTGTCCGGGTCCCGCGCGGTGACGGTGTAGGTCAGCAGCGGACCGCCGACGACCTCGACCCGCTTGATCACCGGATCGCGCAGGTCGGCCGGCAGGTCGCCGCGGACGCGGGACACCACGTCGCGGACGTCGTCCAGCGCCTGCGCGGTGGGGATCTCGAGCCGGAACTCGAGGGCGATCTCGGCGCTGCCGTCGGTCAGCGTCGTCGACTGGTGCTTGAGGCCGGGGACGGTCGCGAGCGCGTCCTCGAGCTTGCGCGCCACCTCCGTCTCGAGTTGGGACGGCGAGGCGCCGGGCAGCGACGCGGTGACGGACACGCGCGGCAGGTCGACATCGGGGAAGTCCTGCACCGGCAGGGCGGGGAAGGCCATCGCGCCCAGCACCGTCAGCAGCACGAACAGCAGGATCGCGGGCGAGGGATGGCGGATGGACCAGGAGGAGACGTTGAAGCGCATCGCGACGGGTCCTCAGCGCTGGGCCTCGACGACGCGCACGCGGTCGCGGTCGCCCAGGAAGGCGATGCCGGACGCGACGACGCGGTCGGTCCGGTCCAAGCCTTCCAACACCTCGATCCGGTCGCCGGCCTGGCGGCCCAGCCGCAGCCGCGTCCGGGTGACGCGCTGGTCGGCGTCGACGCGCAGCGCGTGCACCAGGCCCTCGCGCATCTGCACCGCGCCGCGCGGCAGCGTGGTGGCGGCACTGGCGCCGAGGTCGAACTCGCCTTGCGCGTAGCTGCCCGCGCGGGCGGCGCCCGGCGCCGGCAGGTCCACGTAGACCAGCCCGTTGCGGGTGAACGCGTCCACGACCGGCGAGACCATGCGCACCTCGCCGGCGATCGCGACGCCGTCCGCCAGCGTCACGCGCACCGCCTGCCCGGGCCGGATGCGCGCGAGGTCGGGCGCCGCGACTTCCGCGCGCCATTCGAGCCGGCCGCGCCGGATCAGGCGGAACAGCTCCTGGCCCGCCGGCACGACCGCGCCGACGGTCGCCGCGCGCGCGGACACGATGCCGTCGTCGGGCGCCAGCAGGCGCGTCTGCCGCAGCCGCAGCCGCTGCAGTTCCTCGACCGCGCGGGCCGCGTCGAGCCGCGCCTGCGCCGAGAGCTCGGCGGCCAGGCTCTGCTGGACCTGCTGCTGCGCCATCGCGCCGCTGGCCTCGAGCGCCCGGGCGCGCCGCGCGTTGCCCGCGGCCTCGCCCAGCGCCGCGACGGCCGCCGCCGTCTCCGCGCGGCGCTGCGCGAGTTCCGCCTCGACCGTGTCGGCCGCGAAGCTCGCCAGCAGCTGCCCGCGACGCACGGTGTCGCCGACGTTGACGGCCACCTCGGCCAGGCGCAGGCCGTTGGCCTCGGCGCCGATCAGCGCCTCCTGCCAGGCCATCACGTTGCCGTTGGCGCTCAGCCGGATCGGCAGCGTCTCGGTGCGCAGCTGCGTCACGGTGACGGTCAGCGCGGGCTTCTCGGTTCCACCGGCGCCACCCGCGCCTGGGGCGGTGCCCGCTGCGTTGGCGGTGGCGTTGGCGTCGGCGTCGGCGGAGGCCGTGCCGGAGGCGGTTGCCGTGGCCGCGGTGGCGGTCGCCGTGCCGCCGACGAAGCGGATCGCCAGCGTGGCGCAGAGGACCGCCGCACCGGCGACGGTCAGGATGAGTTTGAGGGGAGGGGACATCGCGGCGCGGGAGGAAGGAAGCGGGCAGGGCCGCTGCCGGCCCCGGTCGAGGGACGCGACTATCCGGCGCACCGACTTGCCAGCCCCTTACTGACCCGTCGCGTGGCGCGGCGGCCCATGCGGCGACCGCTCCGGCGACCACTCCGGCGACCGATCCTGCGACCGATCCGGCGACCGATCCGGCGACCGGCGCGGCGGCCGGTCCTGACCGACTGGGAGCTGGCCAACCGGGTGGTAAGGACGCGGTAAGACGCTCGCCCCGACGATGCGGGCTCTTCTCACCGCCCCTTCCGGGAACCCCATGGCCACGCAGATCCGTCCCCTGTCGACCCGCTCCACGGCGCACCTTCGCGCAGCCTCTTCCACCGCCTTCTCCTCCGCCTCTTCCGCCGGCTCTTCCGCCGCCTCCGCCTCCTCTCCGACCGTCGGGGCGATCACGCTACCGACCGTCTTTTCCGTGGCCCTGGCCGCCGTCCTGCTGACGGCCGGCGCCGGCGCGCGGGCTGCCGGCCCAGGCGGTCCCGGTAGCCCTGGCGGTCCTGGCGGCGCCGACGGCAAGGGCTCCAGCTGGGGCCTGGGCATCGGCGCGATCTCGATGCAGAAGCCATACAAGGGCATGGACCGCGAGACCAAGGCGCTGCCGATGCTCAGCTACGAGAACCGCTGGGTGAAGGTGTTCGGCCCCGGCCTGATGGTCAAGCTGCCGTCGGCCACGCTCAGCCCGACGCAGCGCATCGACTTCGGCCTGGTGGCCAAGTGGAGTCCCGGCGGCTACGAGGCCGACGACGCGCCGATCCTCAACGGCATGGCCGAGCGCAAGGGCGGGATCTGGGTGGGCGGCAAGGCGACCTGGCAGGGCGAGCTCGCCGAGCTCGGCGCCGAATGGACGACCGATGCCTCGGGCCACAGCAAGGGCCAGCGCCTGGCCCTGACGCTGGAGCGCTCCTGGCGCTTCGGCCCGAGCGTGATGCTGACGCCGCGCCTGGGCGCCAACTGGCTCGACAAGAAGTACGTCGACTACTACTACGGCGTGCGCGCCAACGAGGTCGCCGCCAACCGCGCCGCCTACCGCGGCCGCTCCGCCTTCAACCCGGAGATCGGCCTGCGCGGCATGTACATGTTCAACCGGCAGCACTCGATGTTCGTCGACGTCGGCGTGACCAGCCTGGCCAGCAGCATCAAGGACAGCCCGCTGGTCGACGCGTCGACCGAGAACCGCGTGTTCATCGGGTATCTCTACCGCTTCTGATGAACCGCATCCTGCTGGTCGAGGACCACGACCGCCTGGCGCGGTTCATGTGCAAGGGCCTGGGCGAGGCCGGCATCGCCGCGGACGTGGTGGACCGCGCCGGCCTGGCCTGGGCCTCGCTGCAGCAGCTGCCGTACCGGGCGGTCGTGCTCGACCGCGGCCTGCCCGACGGCGACGGGCTGGCGCTGCTGCAGCGCCTGCGCGACGCGGGCAACGGCACGCCCTGCCTGGTGCTGACCGCGCGCGACGCGCTGCACGACCGCGTCGCCGGGCTGGAGGCGGGCGCCGACGACTACCTGGCCAAGCCCTTCGCGATGAACGAGCTGGTGGCGCGGGTGCGGGCGCTGCTGCGCCGGCCGGCCGAGCTGCGGCCGCTGGCGCCCGAGCACGGCGACCTGCTGCTGCAGCCCGACACGAGCACGATCCGCTGCGGCGAGGAGGCGGTCACGCTCGCGGCGGCCGAAATGCAGATCATGATGCTGCTGCTGAACAAGGGCGGCGACACGGTGCGGCGCGGCGCGCTGGAGTCCGCGGGCTGGGGCCTGGGGACGGCGGTGACGCCAAACGCGCTGGACGTCGCCGTGCACCGGCTGCGGCGCAAGCTCGCCGCGATCGGGTCGAATCAGCGCATCGTCAACGTGAGAAACCTCGGATATGCCCTTCACGACGCCCACGTGGCTGAGTAGCCTGACGCTGAAGGTGATGCTGGCCTACGTGGCGGGCGTGCTGCTGACCATCGCCACGCTGGCGCTGATCTTCAACGGCGTGACCACGTTGCGCGGGCCGCTGTTCTTCGACGAGGACATCACCGAGTTCGCCGAGGAGCTCGGCGAGAACCTGCACTTCGACGCCTCGGGCGCGCCGACCGGCCTGGCCGTGGACGAGCAGCGCCGCGAATGGCTCTACCGCGTGCTCAAGGACGACCTGGCCTACCGGGTGCTGGACGCATCGGGCCGCGTCGTGATCGAGCCCACGCCGGCCAACCCGATCTGGCCGGCGGCCGGCGAGGGCGCCCGCGTGCTGCGCCCGGGCAAGTTCGAGTTCACCTACGCCGGCCAGCGCATGCAGGGCGCGACCGAGGCGGTGCCGCACCAGGGCCGCACCTGGTACCTGCAGCTGGCGGGCAGCGCGCGGCTGTTCGAGCTCTTCCGCCTGGACTTCGCGCTGCCGTTCATGGGCATGGGGATGGTGCTGTTCAGCTCGGTGATGCTGCTGCTGTTCGGCGTGTGCGTGTTCGTGATGCTCAAGCGGGTGCTCAAGCCGCTGCACGACGTGTCGGCGACGGCGGCGGCGATCTCGCCGCGCTGGCTGCACGCGCGGCTGCAGGTCGACCGCGTCCCGTCGGAGATCGTGCCGCTGGTGGAGAGCTTCAACCGCGTGCTGGAGCGGCTGGAGCGCGGCTACCGCGTGCAGCAGGAGTTCCTGGCGATGGCCGCGCATGAGCTCAAGACGCCGCTGGCGCTGATCCGCGCGCAGGTCGAGTTCATGGAGAAGGGCCAGGCCGACGACTCGCTGCTGCAGGACGTCGAGCACATGACGCGGCAGGTGCAGCAGCTGCTGTTGCTGGCCGAGGCCAGCGAGGTGCAGAACTACCAGTTCCAGCCGACCGACATGGGCGCGGCCGCGCAGGAGGCGATCGGTTACCTGCGCCGGATGGCCGACGCGCTGGGCGTGGAGGTCGAACTCCGCGTGGCCGGCGAGGGCACGACCTGGGACGCGGACCGCGGCGCGGTGTTCACGCTGCTGAAGAACCTGCTCGAGAACGCGCTGCAGCACGCGCCGGCGGGCAGCCGGCTGAGCGTGGAGGTCGGCGAGCGGGCGCTGTCGGTGCGCGACCGCGGCCCGGGCGTGACGCCGGAGCAGCTGTCGCGGATGTTCGGTCGCTTCTGGCGCGGCGCCCACCGGCGCGACCATGGCGCCGGGCTGGGCCTGGCGATCTGCCAGGAGATCGCGGACGCCCACGGCTGGACGCTGAGCGCGGAGCGCGAGTCGCCCGGACTGCGGATGGTGGTGGTCCGTCCCGAGGACGGCGCGCCGGCCCCGGTCTGAGGCCTCAGGACGCGCGCAGCGAGGACAGCGTCATCGGCCGGCTCGACGCCAGGCGCGGCGCCTCGGCCAGCATGTTCAGGTCGGCGAGGAAGCGCTCCAGCTCGCGCCCCTTGTCGTAGAAGGCGTTGGCGCCGTTCTGCACGCACAGCGGGCCGTAGATCTCGGCCTCGCGGTTGCTCAGGACCAGGATGGTCCCGCCGAAGCCGGCCGCGCGCAGCTTGCGCAGCACCGTCAGCCCCGAGCCGGCGGCCAGCCCCAGGTCCAGCACCACCACGTGCGGGCGGGTCAGTCCGACGGTGCACAACGCTTCCGCCTCGGTCGCGGCCAGGCCGACCACCGACAGGAACGGCTGTTCCTTCAGCGTTGCCAGCAGGTGCTTGCGAACCAGCGGGGAGTCTTCGACGAGTACGACTTTCATGATTTATCAATTTTGCGCTTTTCGAATTGACAAAACCATGTGGATAACCGAACGGTTGCGCTACCACGTGACTTTTCTTGGCGTCGGTGACGGCCCGGCCCTCATTCAGGGGGCGCGCGTGCGGGGCGCGAATCCTCGCCTTGTCGCTCCGGAAAGCGGGGGGCAAACTGGTCAGAAATGCCGGACGCAACCGCTTTCAACCCTGCAGGCCAGGCCATCGGGCCGGTCGCTGGAGGTGGCCTCACGCGCCGCACGATGCTGGGGGTGTTCCTGCTGGGCACCGGAGGCGCCGTGGAGGCGGCGAGAGCGGCGAGCGGCGCCAGCCGGGCGCGGGTGATCCGCGCGCTGGTCGAGTCCTGGCCGCCTTACCTGATCCCCGGCGCCGACGGCGCGATGCGGGGCCTGGACGCGGAGCTGCTGCAGGCGATCTGCAAGCAGGCGGGCTACGAGCTCAACTGGATCCGCGGGCCGATGCAATGGCGCAAGCGGCGCTTCCGCGAGCTGCAGAACGACCAGTTCGACGTGATCTTCTCGGCCACGCCGACGCCGGCGCACGAGGCGTCCGTGATGTACACGCGGACCTACCGCAACGAGGCCTTCATGGTCGCGGCGCCGGACCCGCGCGACCACCGGCTGGAGGGCGTGCAGGGTTTCGAGGACCTGCTGCGCCGGCGCATCCCGCTGCTGCACGTGGACGCGCTGAGCCTGGGCGCCGATTTCGAGGCCTGGCGCCAGCGCCTGGGCGACGCGGGCCTGCTGATCCCGTACCCGACGATGCGGCAGGGGGTGGAGATGCTGCGGCTCAACCGCGCGCCGCTGATCCTGGGCGACGAGCTGGACCTGCTGGCGCAGGCGCGCAGCAGCGGCGTGCGGCTGGCGCGGCAGCCCTACGGCTACAGCGTGCAGCCGGTCAGCCTGATGCTGAGCCGGCGCCGGCTGGACGAGGCCGACCTGGCCCGCATCGACCAGGCGATCCACGCGCTCGAGCAGCGCGGGTCGCTGGCCGCGATCCGCCGGCGCCACGGCGCGATCTGAATCAGCCGCGCGCGTCCGGCTCGCCGTACCTGCCCGGCGTCACGCCGAAGGTCCGCTTGAACAGCGCGATGAAGGCGCTGACGTTGTCGTAGCCCAGCTCCAGAGCGATCGCCATGACCGGCTTGCCGGCGGCCAGCAGTTCCAGCCCGCGGAGCAGCCGCACGCGCTGGCGCCATTCGGTGAAGCTGAAGCCGGTCTCCTCGACGAAGCGCCGCGTCAGCGTGCGGGGGGCGATGCCGGCCCAGTCGGCCCACTCGGCCAGGCCGCGCGCGTCGTCGGGGCGCGCCGACAGGGCCCGGGCGATCTTGAGCAGGCGCGGGTCGGCCGGCATCGGCAGGCCCAGCGCCACCGGCGCCGACAGCGCGACCTCGTCCAGGATCACGCCCGCCAGCCGCGCCTGCGGCGGCGTCAGCGGGCCGGTGGCGTCGTCCCAGTCCACCGCGCGCGCGACCGCCTCGCGCAGCAGGCCGGAGACGGCCAGGATGCGGGGCTCCGCCGGCAGCGCGGCGGCGGCGGATTCGTCGACGTAGACGCTCCAGCCGGCGAACGGGCCGTGCGAGCGCAGGCCATGCATGACATGCGGCGGCAACCACACCGCATGCGTCGCGGGCACGACCCAGCGGCCGTCGCGCACGTCCACGGTGATCAGGCCCTGCATCGCGCCGAGCAACTGGCCGCTGGCGTGGCGGTGCGGGCGTGTCGCGCGTTCCGCGCCCGAGCTCTGCGCGACGGCGCGGATCGTCGGCGCGTCGGGGCCGTCGGCGATGGCGACGGATTCAAAGGTCTTCGGCAGGCGCGCGGGCATGGTGGGTCGATGAGAAGGCCAGGAGGGCGGGGAGGGCGGCCGAAGCCGGGAGGGGCCTGGAGGGACCAGGAGGGCCTGGGGCAGGCGCTGGCGACCGATTGGCGTGATCGGACTATCGCATGTCCTCGATGCCGTACTGAAGCCAAGAGGCGTTGCCTACGATTCATTCACCCTTTCACCACCAGGAGCACCTCATGAAGGCTCAAGACATGCTGCCCGATGGGCAAAACCAGATCGAACGCAACGGCACGACGATCCGCAAGGGCACCGTCGGCGCGTTCCTCGTCAACGCGAAGGTCTGGGGCGACCCGGCCGCCGCGGCCGGCCACCGCGCTCAGGCGGAGCACGACATCGTCGAGGCGATCCCCGCGCTGCGCGAGCTCGGGCTGTTCGACGTGCTCGACCTGCGCGACGCGCGCCTGAAGGCCCTGGTCGACGCGCATTGACGTGTCCCCTGCGCATGGCGCGCCGGCGGGCGCGTCATGCGGCGGTGGCAGACTCCGCGCTGGTCCCATGCCAGGAGCGGCCATGAACGAGTCCTTCGATGCCATCGTCATCGGCGCCGGCCAGGCCGGGCCGGCGCTCGCCGAGCGCATGTCCCAGGCCGGCTGGCGCGTCGCCGTGATCGAGCGCTCGCGCGTCGGCGGCACCTGCGTCAACACCGGCTGCATCCCGACCAAGGCGATGGTCGCCAGCGCGCATGCCGCCTGGGTCGTCCGCGAGGCCGCGCGCTGGGGCGTGCGGCCGCCCGATCGGGTCGGCGTCGACCTGGACGCGGTGATCGCGCGCAAGGACCGCATCGCCGGCCAGTCGCGCCAGAACGTCCAGAAGTGGATCGAGGGCATGACTGGCGTCGAGCTCGTCATGGGCCATGCCCGCTTCGAGGATCCGCACACGGTCGTCGTCGACGGCCGGCGGCTGCGGGCCGACCGCTTCTTCCTCAATGTCGGCGGACGGCCGGCGCAGCCCGGCGTCGAGGGCCTGGACACCGTGCCCTGGCTGACCAACGCGTCGATCATGCGGCTCGGCGAATTGCCCCGGCATCTCGTCGTCGTTGGCGGCAGCTACATCGGGCTCGAGTTCGCGCAGATGTTCCGGCGCTTCGGCTCGGAGGTCACCGTCGTGCAGCGCGGGCCGCAGCTGGTGCCGCGCGAGGACACCGACGTGGCCGAGGCGCTGCGCGGGATCCTCGAGCGCGAGGGGCTGACGATCCGCACGGGCGCGGAATGCGTACGGCTCGCGCCGGCGCCCGAGGGCGTCGCGGTGCAGGTCAATTGCCGCACCGGCGAGCCCGAGGTCCGCGGCAGCCATGTGCTGATCGCCACCGGGCGGCGGCCCAACACCGACGACCTCGGCCTCGAGCGGGCCGGGGTGAAGGTCGATGAACGCGGGAATGTCGTCGTCGACGACCGGTTGCGCAGCAGCGTGCCGCACATCTGGGCGCTCGGGGACTGCAACGGCCGCGGCGCGTTCACCCATACCTCGTGGAACGACTTCGAGGCGACCGCCGCGAACCTGTTCGACGGGGCCGATCGTGGCGTCGGCGACCGTGTCGTGACCTATGCGCTGTACACCGACCCCCGCTGGCCCGCATCGGGCTGGGCGAGCGCGAGGTGCGCGCCAGCGGTCGGCCGGCGCTGATCGGCACGCGGCCGATGACGCGGGTCGGGCGCGCGATCGAGAAGGGCGAGACCGAGGGATTCATCAAGCTGCTCGTCGACGCCGGATCGAAGGCGATCGTCGGGGCGACGGTGCTCGGCGTCGACGGCGACGAGGCGGTGCAGTCGCTGCTCGACGTGATCGCGTCGAAGCGGCCGCACACCGAGGTGCTCACCGGCGGCGTGCGCATCCACCCGACGGTCAGCGAACTGCTGCCGACGGTGCTGCAGTCGCTCAAGCCGCTGTAGCGCCGGCAGCCCGCCCCCTCACCCTGACCCTCTCCCCCGGTGGGGGCGAGGGGACCACGCCCACTTCCTCACTCCCTCTCCCGCACTGCGGGAGAGGGTTGGGGTGAGGGTCGGGTGAGTGAGGGAGCGCGCGACAGGTACGGCCCTTGCCAAGCGGCTGTGCCGCATGAAGCGGTGGCGAGAAACAGAGATGCATGTCGTTGAGGTGCTGGGCGCATTGCCGCCCGACGAGGATGGCGCGACGCGGCTCGTGGAGCGCCTCATCGAGCGCCTGGGCGCCGGCGGCGATTTCCGCTTCACCGTACTGTGTCCGGCCGACGGCCCGTTCACCGAACGGCTTCGCGGGCTCGGCGTCGAGACCATCGCGGTGGCGATGCCCGAGGACCCGCCCTGGCACGCGATCCAGGTGCTGGTGGGACTCGTACGCAACCGCCAGGCGGACGTGCTGCATGCGCACCTGCCCAATGCCCATCGGCTCGCGGGCCTGGCCGGCAGCATCACGCGCACGCCGGTGCTGGCCACGGTGCAAGGCTTGCAGCTGGACATGCCGGACCTCGAGGTCCATCGGCTGATCGCCAGCCAGCTCAGCGTCGTGACCGAGGCGAGCTACTTCCATGCGCTCGGACTGGGCATCGCGCCCGAGCGCATCAGCTGCGAGCCCTTCGATGCCGACGGCGACGCGTCGGCGCAGGCCGCGAGCCTCGACGCGCTCGGACAGCGGCTGCGCGCGCTGGCGCCGCCGCGTCCGCCGACGCTGCAGCCGTTGACGCCGGCCTCCGTGACGCCGGCATCGGTGCCCACGTCGGCCACGCCATCGACCACGCCAACGACGACGGCATCGACGACGCCATCGACCTCGTCGTCGGCCACCCGATCGACGTCGGCATCGTCCACGTCGCCGCCGGTCGCGATCCGGGCGGTGCTCGACGAACTCGTGCCCTCCGTCGCGCCGTCGGCACCGCGGCGGCGTTGAGCGCGGGCATCGGGTTTGCCCGTCATGCTTCGCAGGGCGGCGCGGATCGCGATGCGACGCGATCCGGAGCGCCGCTCCCGGCAAGACCTCAATCCACAGCTTCCAGGAGATCCACATGAACCCCCGTTCCAAGATCACCACCGTGGCGATGGCGATTGCGCTGGCTTCCGGTGTCGGCTTCCTCCATGCCCAGAGCGGCGGCCAGGGCGGCAGCTCCGGCACGGTCGGCGCGCGTGACCGCACCAACGACCCGCTGTCCAACAACAACGGCCAGAACGACGCGACGCGCACCCAGTCCAACGCGCCGGCCGCCACACCCGCGGCCGACCCGATGACCGGCCAGCCCGCCAGCGCGCCTGACATGCGCAACAGCCAGCCCGCCACCGGCAGCGACTACAACGGCAACAACACGACGACCGACCAGCGCCAGGACCCGAGCGTGCGCACGCCGACGCAGCCGATGCCGCAGGACAACTCGTCCTCGATGAACAACGGCACGACGTCGAGCGATTCGTCGATGAACAACAGCGACAGCACGCTGCCGGCGCGCGCCGACCGCAACTGATCGGACAGTCCTCATCGCGCGGGACGGCCGGCCTTCGACCCTCGAGGGCGGCCGTCCTTTTTTCGTGTCCGGAGGGCGCCTTGGGGCGCGGCCGGGGCGACCGGGCCGGCGCTCAGCGCGCGCGGCGCGCGAGCCAGACGCCGACGGCCACCAGCGCCATGCCGGCCATGGCCAGTCCGGTGAGGGTCTCGCCGAACAGCGCCCACGCGATCAGCGCGGTGGTGGGCGGCGTCAGGTAGAAGAGGCTGGCGACGTTGACCGCGCTACCGCGCCGGATCAGCAGGTTCAGCAGGCTGACCGCGCCCAGCGACAGCACCAGCACCAGCCAGGCCAGCGCGAAGGCGAATTGGCCGCTCCAGTGCACCTGCATCGTCTCGGTCGCCATCGCGAGCGCGCCGGTGGCCAGCAGGCTGGGCACGAACTGGATGATCGAACCGGTGCGCAAGTCGAAGGACGGGCAGAACTTCTTCTGGTAGAGCGTGCCGGCGGTGATGCCGATCAGCGCGATCACGGCGGGCAGCAGCATCGTCAGCAGCGCGTGGCCGGGGACGGCGGCGATCTTCTGCGCGACGACCAGGCCGACGCCGAGGAACCCGAGCGCCAGGCCGAGCCATTGGATGCGATCGATGCGCTCGCCGAGGAAGGCGCGCGCGCCCAGCGCGGTCACCAGCGGCTGCAGGCCGACGACCAGCGCGGTGATGCCGGCCGGCAGCCCGTGGCCGATGGCGGTGAACACGCCGCCGAGGTAGACGCCGTGGACCAGCAGGCCGGTCACCGCGATGTGGCCGCAGGCGGCCCAGGAGCGCGGCCAGGGCGCGCGCAGAAGCAGGACCACCGGCAGCATCAGCACGATCACCGCGGCATAACGCCAGGACAGGAAGGTCAGCGGCTCCGCGTCGGGCAGCCCGAACTTCGCGCCGATGAAGCCGGTGCTCCAGACGGCGACGAACAGCAGCGGGAGCAGGTCGCCCGCGGCGTGAGCGGGGGAGGGAAGGTCGTTCCCGGGGACGATCCCGGACGAGTTCTCGTGCGTGTTCTCGTGGGCGTTCTCGGAGGAGGGCGTGCGCGGCATGCGGGCGATGCTAGCGGGAAGGTCGCCGGACCCGGGGCCGGCGTGCCGCGCCGGCAACGGCGACGACGCAGACGCGCGCGATCAGCGCACGCGATGTCCCGCCGGCCGTGAACCAGTGCCGCATCACCGGCTTGCCTCGGGAAAGACGGGTCAGGGAGACCGTGCCGTGGTCCGTACGATGGGGCGATGAGTCTTGTCGATCTTCAACGTCTGTCCACGGCCTGGAGCAAGAAGCACCCGAAGGAAGCGGCCGGGGGCGAATACGCGCTGGCGGGCTTCGCGTTCCAGTTCCAGCATGTGTTGTTGGCCGGCGTGCGAGGCTGGCTGGAATCGGGACTCGGCCTGGATCGCGGGCCGCAGGCCTTCTGTGAGCTGCTGAGCGATCTGGCCGAGTGCAAGGCCGATGGCGTCCTGGTCGTGAGCCAGCTGAAGTACACGCAGAGTTCCGGGCCGGTGACCAACGCGCTCGGCGATCTCTTCGGCATCTACCGGGTCGCGGTGTCCGACACGCCGGACCTGCTGGCCAAGCTCAAGTTCCGGATCCTCTCGGCCAAGCCGCAGCTGAAGTCGGTGCAGGGCACGATCGACCGCTGGGCGCCGGACGGCCTGGCGCTCACCGATCCCGCGCTGGTCGCCTTCAAGCAATGCCTGGTCGCGGAGATCCACGACGACCCGGAGGGCGAGCTGCTGGCCCTGCTCGCCAACCAGTTGCTGGCGGAACGGCCGCTGTCGATGAGCCGGCGCTGGCAGGGCGAACTGCTGACCGCCTCGCTCGTCGGGAAGGACGCCTTCGGCCAGGCGGCGCTGCGGGTCTGGGACGACCTGAACGGCATGAAGGCGGCGAGCCGCTCGCGCTCGGCCGGCGTCACCGCATGGACCGCGGCCGACCGTCCCCCCGAGGGCATCGTGCCGGGCCGGGTGCTGACCGGCCAGCAGCCCTCGACCCAGAACCTGCGCGACGGCTACTTCGCGCCGCGCGCCGAGCTGGCGCAGCGCATCACGGCCCGGGCCACGGAATGGATCGACGCGCACGTCGCCCACGACGACGAGACGTTGCGCCTGCCGATGTTCTGGATCGGCGGGCGCTCGGGCGCCGGCAAGAGCGTGATGCTGCTCACCCTGCTGTCCCGGCTGCACGAGCAGGGCGGCGTGAGCATCCTCTTCGCGCGCCGCGCCGAGCAGTTGCCCGACGCGATCCGATGGTCCCGCGAGCTGGCCGGGCCCGGACGGCGCGTGCTCATCGGCATCGACGATCCCCATGCCCCGGCGAACCAGGGCGACTCGCTGGGCATGTGGAGCCGGGCGCTGGACGAGCTGCACACGATCCGCCAGTCCGGCGATGCCGCGGCCATGCCGCTGATCATCTGCTGCGGTCCGACGGAGCAGGCCGAGCACCTGCGCGACGAGATGCCCGACGGGCTGGCCGTCCACATCGAGCCCTTGCCCAACGAGTCGGCCTCGGACATCGCGGAGCTGCGCGGCTGGTATCGGCAACGCACCGGCAAGGAACCGCCGGCCACCGGCGACGAGAACGTGCTGCTGGTGCAACTGTTCTTCGAATGGCAGGCGGGGACGGGGATCGAATCGTTCGCGACCCGGTTCCAGAACCGCATCCGCGCGGAGGACCGGTCCGGCCAGCTCGAGCGCGCGCTGGCGCAGATCCTGGCCGTCAACCGGCTGTATTGCGGGGCCAACCGCAAGGCGATCGAGGCCGGCCTGTCGGACGCGCAGCGCGACGCGCTCGACCGGCTGCGCGCCGAGTACCACCTGGCGGACGACTCCAGCGCGGCGAGGCCGGGGCTGTGGCTCACCCATCCGCATCTGGCCGAGGCCATCTACGCGCACTGGTTCGATGCCAGGACCAAGGTCAACGAGCGGGTCGGCCACCTGAAGGCCGCGGTGCTGGGGGGCGTTGCGGCATGGTGTCGCGCCGACCGAGCAGACGGGGCCGTTGTGGGCCATGTCGCGCGCCTTCGGCACCGGGCGGCGCCGCACGGATGTGGCGCTTCGCCTGGGAGAAGGCGAGGCGCTGCGGGTGCTCGCGGCCGTGCACGCCGAGTGCGTGGGCGAGGGGGCCGCGATCCCGTTGACGCAGTTGCCGGTGTGGGTCCATTTCCAGGGCTGCCTGCCGGCGCTGTCGGTGCGTCCGATGCCGGTCGAGGCCGCGATCGCGCGCCTGGAGACCGCCACCGGCGCCGAGACCGGGTTGCGGCTGACCTGCCACAAGCTGCTGGAGCACTGGAAGAAGCTGGATCCGCCGACGCAGGGCCGCCCGGCCGTCCGGGCCGTGCTCGCGCTGCTGCGCCGGATCCCGGGCTGGTACGAGTGGTCGGCGGTCGCCGAGGATGCGCTCGCGCGCACCCAGGACCGCGACCTCCTGCCGATGATCGAGAGCTGGATTCCGGGGCAACTGGATCAACCGGTGCCGCGGCGATTGCTGCTGCAGGCGCTGCAGCTGGCCGGCCCCGGCGAGTCCGGGCTGCATCGTCTGGCGCTGGGCGAGGTGATCGCGGTGACGCCGACGCTGACGCCGGACTGGTCCCGGATCGCCGTGGTCCTGTTCGCCTCCGAATGGGCGCGGCCCGACCTCCTGCGGTGGATGGCGCCGCGTCACGCGCAGTTGGCGATGGCCCACCTGCTGGTCACCGCCATCGAGCTGGACCAGCCGCACGCGGTCGAGTGGGCGACGGCGTGGGCGCAGGCGCACCACCTCGAGTTCACGGCCAACCGGGTGCTGGAACTGCTCAGCGAGCGCAGCACGGACGTGCGGGTGGTGGCCTGGGCCACCGCCTGGCTGGAACGGCGGCACCCGCATTCCAGCTTCCTCCTGCGCCGGCTCATCGAGCTGGCGCCCGAGCGCGCGCGCGCGATCGGCGTCGCCTGGCTGGCCTCGACCTCTTTCGAGCAGAAGGGGTGGAGTTACGTCTGGGGAGCGATGTGGTCGCGATGGACCGGGGATGCGCACCTCAAGGAGGTGGCGATCCAATGGATGGCGCAGACCTCGCCCTCCCATCCCGGCTGGGGACATTTCTGGCGGCAGCTGTTCGAGTTCGATCCCGAGGACGAGCAGCTCTGGCGCCAGGGCATCGATCGGCTGGCCGCGCCCGACGTCGCGCCGGGGCATGCCAAGCGGTGGTACCACGTGTGGCGGATCATGTGGAAGAAGCGTCCGCGCGATCCCGAACTGGTCGCGAGATCGGTGCCCTGGCTGAAGACGGTGAGCCTGCAGGAGGCTTGCAGCGTCTGGGCCACGGTCTGGGTCGGCGTGAACGGCTCGGGTCTGGCCGAACCCCTGGTCGACCTCGCCCTCGCGTGGCTCAAGCAGGCACCGCCTGAGGACATGTCCTGGCAACACGTCTGGGGGCGTCTCTGGGACCGGACGCCGGGGGACGTCGCCCTGGCGGCCATGGCGCTCGACTGGCTGCGCAAGGCGCCCAGCTCGCATCTCTCGTGGCCCTTCGCCTGGCGCTCGCTCTGGGATGCGACGCCGGACGACCCGGTGCTCATCGCGCTCGGGGCGCGGTGGCTCGACCTGGAACCGCATTCCAACCGGGCCTTCAAGGTGGCCACGGCGCTGGGACGGTCCTAGCGCGCCGGACTGTCCTCCCACCCGCCTCCGAACGCCCGGAACGCCGACACCGCCGCCCGCGCGTGGTTGGCGTCGAGCTGCGCCAGCTGGTCCCGTGCCGCGAGCAGCAGCCGGTCTTCCTGCAGCACCTCGATCAGGCTGGCCGCGCCGCCCTTGTAGGCGTCCTCGGCCGCGTCGCGCGCGACCTGGTGGGCCCGCACCTCCTGCGCCAGGTCGCCGCGCTGCAGTTCGAGCTCGGACAGGGTGACGATTGCGTTCTCGACATCCTCGGTCGCGCGCAGCATCCGCTGCCGCACTTGCCCCAGCGCCTCGGCCCGCGCGCCGCGCGCCTGCGCGACCTCGGCGTCGACGCGGCCGAAGTCGAACAGCCGCCAGTGCAGCCCCAGCAGCGCCTGCGGCTGGAACGCCGCCGACGACAGCAGCCCGCCGCTCAGGCTCGACGCGCCCAGCACGCCGCCCAGCGTCAGCCGCGGGTAGTACTCCGCCGTCGCCACGCCGATGCGCGCCTGGCTCGCGTCGAGCTGGCGCTCCGCGGCGATCACGTCCGGACGGCGGCGCATCAGCGTCGCCGGCGTCAGGTCGCCGGGCAGCGACGGCACGCGGTACGTCGACGCGCCCACGCCCGCGGTCCCGATCGTTGCCGCCGGTGCCGCCGTGGTGGCCGTGGTGGCCGTGGTGGCCGTGCCCGCGCGCGGGCTCGCCGGCGTGTCGGCCAGCAGCTTCATCGCGGCGGTGCCGGCCTGCTCGCCCATCAGCACGTCGAGCCGGTGCAGTTGCTGCGCGAGCTCGGTGCGCAGCGGCGGCAGCGTGCCGCGCGCCTGCAGCTGCAGCGCCTGCGCCTCGGCGACCTCGCGCTGCGCGGCCAGGCCGCCCGCGAAGCGGTCCTGGATCAGCCGCAGCAACTGCGACTGGTTGCGCAGGTGCGCCTCGGCGACGTCGATGCGGGCCTGCGCGCCGCGGATGCGGAAGTAGGCGTCGGCGACCTCGGCCACCACCGTCACCCGCGTGCCCAGGCGCGCGGCCTCGGCCGCCTGCCATTCGGCGACGGCGGCGCTTTCGCCCTGGCGCAGGCCGCCGGCGAGGTCGGCCTCCCAGCTCGCGCCCAGGCCCAGCGTCTGCAGCGTCTGGTCGCGCTCGTAGCCGGGGAAGCCGTGGGCGAGCGCGCCCTCGGGGCTCTTGAGCGACTGGCGCTGGCGGACCAGCTGGCCCTGCGCCGTGACCTGCGGCAGCCGCGCGGCGCCCGCGCCCTGCGCCGCGGCGCGGGCCTGGTCGACGCGGGCCAGCGCGATGGCGAGGTCCAGGTTCTGGTCCAGCGCCCGCTGCACGAGCGCCGTCAGCGCCGCGTCGTCGAAGCCCCGCCACCAGGTGCCGAGTTCCGCGGCGGAGGCGTCCGACTGGTGGTCGGCGATCAGCGCCTGGCCGGCGAAGCGCTCGTCGAGGGCGCGGGGGGACTCGCCCTTCTCGAGCATCGGCGCGCACGCCGCGAGCAGCGCGGCCAGCGCCAGCGGCGCGAGGCGGCCCAGCGCGCGCAGCGGCGCCCGCGGCGTCGATCGATCGCGCGGCATCGCGTGGATCTGCGAGCGCGTGGAGGTCGCTGAGGTCGCTGAGGTCGACGAGGTCGGCGAGGTCGGCGAGGTCGGCGAGGTCGACGGGATCGTCGAGGCGGCCGGACGGAAGGCATCGGAAAGCAGGCGGTTCATGGCGGGACTCCCAGGAGGTCGGGGTGGGGTGGGGTC
The DNA here is from genome assembly GCF_029840635.1 of Mitsuaria sp. GD03876. Classification (GTDB taxonomy): domain Bacteria; phylum Pseudomonadota; class Gammaproteobacteria; order Burkholderiales; family Burkholderiaceae_C; genus Roseateles. The sequence goes on from NZ_JAOCCU010000011.1 coordinate 128,799, forward strand.
AATGCGAATCGGCGGACGGCGCGGCGGGCGGCGCGACCTTGTGCAGCAGCGGCACGAAGAGCAGCGCGACCACGAAGCAGGCCATCACGATCAGGAAGGCGTCGGAGAAGGTCATCGTCAGCGCCTCGCGGTAGGTCAGCGCCCAGAGCTGGCGCAGCGCGGCGGTCGTCGCCTCGCCCGAGGGCATCGCCGCCGACAGCGACGAGGTGGTCGACGCCAGCAGGCTGTTCATCGACTCGTTGGCCGCGTTCAGCCGCTCGGCCAGGCGCTGGAAGTGCAGGTTGGTGCGGTCGTTGAGGATGGTCGCGCAGGCCGCGATGCCGATCGCGCCGCCGAGGTTGCGCATCAGGTTGAACAGCCCCGAGGCCAGCTTGAGCCTGGAGGGCGGCAGCGCGCCCAGCGCCAGCGTCACCACCGGGGGCACGCTGAGCTGCTGCGCCATGCCGCGCAGCGCCTGCGGCAGCAGCAGCTCGTGCGGCCCCCAGTCATGCGTGATCGGCGCGAATTCCCACATCGAGACCGCGAACAGCGCGAGCCCCGCGAACAGGATCCAGCGCAGGTCGAAGCGGCTGGCCAGGAAGGCGTACAGCGGGATCGTCATCACCTGGAACACGCCGGTCGAGAACACGGCCAGGCCGATGTCCAGCGCGCTGTCGCCGCGCACGCGGCTCAGGAACAGCGGCGTGAGGTAGATGGTGGCGAAGATGCCGATGCCGGTGATGAACGAGAACAGGCTGCCCAGCGCGAAGTTGCGGTCCTTCAACGCGCGCAGGTCGACGATGGGCCGGGCCGCCGTCAGGCTGCGCGCGAGGAAGGCCACGCCGGTGATGCCGGCGATCCAGGCGGTGGCGACGATGGTCGCGTCGCCGAACCAGTTCCAGCGCGGGCCTTCCTCCAGCGTGTACTCCAGGCAGCCGAGGAACACCGCCAGCAGCACCATCGAGAGGTAGTCGGCGCCCTTGAGCAGCGACAGGTCGGGCTTGTCCACCCGCACCATCAGCGGCACGACGACGGTGACCAGCAGCCCCGGCAGCAGGTTGATGTAGAAGAGCCACTGCCAGGACAGCACGTCGGTGATCCAGCCGCCGATGACCGGGCCCAGCGTCGGCGCCAGCGAGGCGATCGCGCCGATGGTCGAGGCGGCCACCACGCGCTGCTTGCCGCTGAAGTACATGAACGCGGTGGTGAAGACCATCGGGATCATGGAGCCGCCCAGGAAGCCCTGGACCGCGCGGAACGCGATCATGCTCTGGATGTTCCAGGCCAGGCCGCACAGCAGGCTGGCCAGCGTGAAGCCCAGCGCCGAGATCGCGAACAGCCAGCGCGTGGACATCACGCTGGCCAGCCAGCCCGACAGCGGGATCACGATGATCTCGGCGATCAGGTAGCTGGTCTGAATCCAGGTCGTGTCGTCGGCGCCGGCGGACAGGCCGCCGCCGATGTCGCGCAGCGAGGCCGAGACGATCTGGATGTCCAGCAGCGCGATGAACATGCCCACGCACATCGTCGCGAAGGCCAGCACCTTCTCGCGCGTCGTCAGCCGGTCCAGCGGGATGACCTCGTTGGACCAGAACGGCGGGCGCTTGGGCGCGGGGACGGGCGGCGGGTCCGATGCCGCGGTCGCGGGCAGGACGGCGGCGCTCATTGCACGCTCGCGGTCTTGGTGGCGGCGACGGCGTCGCGCGCGGTGTCGACCTCGACGACCACGGACAGCCCCGGGCGCAGCCGGCCCAGGCGCTCGTCGGCGGTATCGAGCTGGATGCGCACCGGCACGCGCTGGACGATCTTGGTGAAGTTGCCGGTGGCGTTCTCGGCCGGCAGCACGCTGAACTGGGCGCCGGTGGCCGGCGCCAGGCTCCCCAGCGTGCCGTGCATCACCACGCCGGGCCAGGCGTCGGCGCGGATGCTGACCGGCTGGCCGGCCTGCATGCGGGCGAGCTGGTCTTCCTTGAAGTTGGCGTCGATCCACAGCCCGTGCGCCGGCACCACCGACAACAGCGGCGTGCCGATGCCGACGTAGGTCCCGACCCGCGCCTTGCGGTTGCCGACGTAGCCGTCGCGCGGCGCGCGCAGCTCGGTGTAGCCGAGGTTGAGGTGGGCCAGCTCGCGTTCCGCGCCCGCCTGCGCGAGCGCCGCCTGCGCCTGGCGCTTCTGCGTCGCGATCACGTCGAGCTGGCGTTCCGCGGCCAGCTGCTCGGCGCGGGCGCGGGCCGAGCCGGCCTGCGCGGTCTTGAACGCGGCCTCGGCGCGCTGGCTGCTTTCCACCGACACGGCGGCGCGGCCGACCAGGTCCTTGTAGCGGGCGAAGTCGTCGCGGGCGCGCTGTTCCTCGGCGGAGGCGGCGTCGATGCCGGCGCGCGCCTTGGCGATCACCGCCTGCTGCAGCGCGGCGGCGGCGGCCAGGTTGGCGATCGCGGCTTCCTGCGCCTCGACCGCGCCGGTGGCCCGCTGCACCGCGGCCTGGTAGTCGCGGCCGTCGATGCGGGCCAGCAGGTCGCCGGCGTGCACGAACTGGTTGTCGGCCACCGGCAGCTCGGTGATGTAGCCGCCGACCTTGGCGCCGATCACCGTCACGTCGCCGCCGACATAGGCGTCGTCGGTCTCCTCATGGAAGCGGCCGACGCTCCACCAGTGCGCGCCGTAGGCGGCCACCGCCAGCGCCGCGGCGGTCAGCACCGCCCAGGGCAGCGTCGCGCGGCCGAGGGATCGGCGGGGCGCGGTAGAGGGGGCGGTCGCGGTGGGCGCGGCGGCGGAGGAAGTCGGGGAGGGCGCGGCGGCCGAGGGCGTGGAAGCGGTCATGGAAGGACTCCGGCATCGAAAGCCCGCCGGGGCGGCGAGCGATGGAGCGGACTATAGGAACGTCACTTCCATGATGGAAGTTACTCGGCGGACAATGCATCATTGCGATTTCGTCAACTGACTTCCATGATGGAAGTCAGTGAGAATCGGGGCGACCCGGCGAGATCGACCGCCGCGGACCGATGACTCGACAAGGAGATCCCATGCGTCGCACGAGCTTCGAGGACATGGCCTGCCCACTGGCGCGCACGGCAGACACGCTGGGCGACAGCTGGAGCGTGCTGATCCTGCGCGAGGTGTTCTACGGGCACCACCGCTTCGACGAATTCGTGACGGAGCTGGGCATCGCGTCCAACACGCTGACGCGGCGGCTGGCGGAGCTGGTGAATCGCGGCCTGCTGGAGAAGCGGCAGTACAGCGACAAGCCGCCGCGCCACGAGTACCTGCTGACGCCCAAGGGCCGCGACCTGCGGCCGGTGATGCTGGCGTTGCTGACCTGGGGCAACCTGCACGCGCCGCTGAAGAACAAGCCGGTGCGGCTGATCGACACCGAGACCGGCGAGCCGGTGGAGCTCAAGCTGATCGACGCCCGCACCGGCAAGGCGATCGGGCCGCAGCACAAGGTGGAGCGGCGCTCGGGATCGCCTCGTCGCGTGGAAGTGTTCGACTTCGACGGCGAGGTCGACAAGGCCGAGGCGGCCGATTGATCAGCGCTGGACCAGCGCGAGCTTGACGCCGAGCCCGACGAACGCCGCCGCGAAGCCGCGGCGCATCCAGCGCAGCACCGGCGGCCGGGCCAGCACGCGGTCGCGCACCGCGGCGGCGAAGACGCCGTAGACCGCGAACACGATGAAGGTCATCGCCATGAAGACGGCGGAGAGCTCGAGCATCAGCGGCGTCGGGCGCGGTTCGTCGCGGGCGATGAACTGCGGCAGGAATGCCAGGAAGAAGATCGACAGCTTCGGGTTGAGCAGGTTCACCAGCACCGCGTGGCCGACGATCTCGCGGGCGGAGCGCGGCGAGGCGCTCGCGTCGATCGCCAGGGCGCCGCGTTCCTTCAGCGACATCCAGGCCATGTAGAGCAGGTAGGCGACGCCGGCGTACTTGACGGCGTCGAAGGCCAGCGCGCTGGCGTGCAGCAGCGCGGCCAGGCCGGTGATCGCGGCCAGCATGTGCGGGACGATGCCCAGCGTGCAGCCGAAGGCGGCGATCAGCGACGCGCGGGCGCCACTGGAGAGGCCGGCGGCCAGCGTGACCAGCGCGCCGGTGCCCGGCGAGGCGACGACGATCAGCGAGGTGATCAGGAACTCGGGATTCGAGAGCGAAACGAAGGGCACGGCGGACCTCGGCACGGTGAAGAGCGGGAGGCCATCGTCAGCGCGAGTCGGCGCGGCGTCTTGGACGAAATTGCAGCGCGGCTCCGGGCGGCTCCGGGCGGTTCCGTGCGGCTCGGGGGGGCGTGCGACGCCGGGCAGTGCCGGCTGGCGCGACACGGACGCGCTCGGCGATTCGTCAGCGCATCGCGGCCGCGTAGGCGCCTGGCGCGATGCCGAAGCAGCGCACGAAGTGGCGCGTCAGGTGGCTCTGGTCGTAGAAGCCGCTGGCGGCGGCGGCCTCGGCCAGCGGGGTGCCCAGGCCGATCAGCCGGCGCGCGCGCTGCAGCCGCCGCTGCACGAGGTAGGCATGCGGCGGCAGGCCGGTGGCCAGGGTGAAGCCGCGCAGGAACTGGAACCGGCTCAGTCCCGCTTCGCGCGCGAGGTCGGCCAGGCTGACGGGCGAGGCGAGCTCGTCGTCCAGCCGCGCGCGGGCCAGCGCGATGCCGGCTGGGATCGCCGTGGGCATCGGCGCTCGCGGGAGCAGCAGACCCTGCAGCAGCAGGAGCAAGGCTTCATCGGCTTGCAGCGTGGGACCCGCGGCGGCCGCATCGACGTCGTCGGCGCCGGCGCCGATCACGTCGACGGTCATCGCGTGGAAGAGCGCCTCGAATCGCGTGGCGATGCGGGGATCGCGGAGCGTGGGGCGATGGAACTCGACGTCGCCGGAGGGTGGGCCGCGATGGTCGCGGAGGTCGGTGGCGAGCTCGCGCACGACGTCGGGCGAGAGATAGAGCATCCGCCAGGCGCGTCCGCGGTCGTCGATCGGCAGGCCGTCGTGGACCTCGCCCGGATTGACGGTGATGAGATCGCCGGCGCCGGCCTCGACCTGGCCGCGCCCGCTGGCCGATTTCTGCGCGCCGCGGTCGATCAGGCCGATGCCGAACTCGTCGTGGACGTGGCGCGGGAAGGTGCGCGCGGTGTCGGCGCGGACGATGTCGATGCCCGGGAGCGGGCAGGGCAGGCGGGTGAAGGCGGCGGCCTTCATGCGAGCAGCTCCAACGTGCGCGGATCGGGCTGGCCGTCGTAGAAGCGATCGAGGGCCTCGATGAAGACGGCCTCGTTGCCCGAGGCCCTCGCGAACAGCGTCAGCGACGAGCGGAACTTCAACGCGTCGACCGAACCGAGGATCTGCTCGGCGGACTTGGTGCGATGGGTGTTCATCAGCGCGACGCACTCGCGCAGTCGCGGGCCGAGGACCTCGTGGTCCAGGTAGGCGATGGCTTCGTCGAGCGAGGAGATGCCGTAGCGCTGCGCCGTGCTGCTGATCCCGAGCCCGCGCAGCTGCGGGAAGAAGTACCACATCCAGTGGCTGCGCTTGCGCCCGCGCCGGAGCTCGTCGAGGACATCGGCGAGCTGCGGAGCTTGGGCGTCGAGGAAGCGGTGGAGGTCGGGCGGCGCGGACATGGGCTCGGTGGCGCTCGGAGCTGCGGCGGGGATCCCCGGACTCTAGCCGCCGCGGGCACCGGCGGCGAGTGCAAGCACGCCCGCCACCGTCCCGGTGCTCGGGAAACCTCGCTCATGGTTTGTCCTAGCGCCCGGCGTGCGGTCCGGGACTTGAAACGCCGGACCGCGCTCCTCATAATCAATAAAAAATGAAGCGTCATTCATTATTGGAGCTTTCGATGAGGTCCTGTCGTGGTGGATGGAATGAGCGCCTGGGGCTGTCCCCGATGCGCCTGGCGGTCTTGGGACTCTGCGGTGGCATGCACTTCGCGGGCGAAGCGCAGGCCCAGGCGTCGACCGAACCGTCTTCCGCGGAGGCGCGCGATGTGCAGTCGCTCGACCTCGTCACGGTCACCGCGCAGCGGCGGCGCGAGCCGGCGCGGGAGGTCCCGCTCACGGCCGACGTGCTGAAGGGAGAGACGCTGGCCCGCGGCGGTTATCAATCGCTCCGCGACGTCGCGGCGCTCTTGCCCGGCCTGAACTTCAGCCAGTCCACCGCCGCGACGGGCCAGAGCCAGATCACCATGCGCGGCGTGACCACCGGCAGCCAGGTGGGCGCCACCGTCGGCATCTACGTCGACGACGTGCCCTTCGGATCGAGTTCCGCCTATGCGGGCGGCGGCGCCGGCGCGCTGGACCTGGGCCTGTTCGACCTGTCGAACGTGGAGGTGCTGCGCGGCCCCCAGGGCACGCTCTACGGTGCCAGCGCCATGGGCGGCCTCATCAAGTACGTGTCCGCGGAGCCCGAGAAGGCTTACTTCGGCGGGCAGGCGACGGCCGAGCTCTCCAGCGTCAAGGGCGGCCGCGTCGGGCATGTGCTGCGCGGCCTGATCAACGTGCCGATGATGCAGGACACGGCGGCGCTGCGCGTGACCGTCTATCAGCGGCGCGAGGGCGGATTCACCCGTGACCTCGATCACGACGGGCGAATCGTCGATGGGGCACGCACCGATGGCGGACGCGTGGCCCTGTTCCTCCAGCCCAGCAAGGACGTCAGCGTGCGCGTCACCGCCATGACGCAACGGCAGGACCGCGACGGCTCCGCCCAGGAGGAGGCCGACGTCGCGACGGGCCAGCCCGTCGACCGGCGCTACACCAAGCGCCTGTTCGTGAGCGAGCCCGTCACCGTGCGCAACGATCTGGTGACCGCCGTGGTCAAGGCGGATCTGCATTGGGCGACGCTCGAGTCCATCACCGGCTGGCAGCGCTCGACCAACGAGGGGCGCGCGGATCCGTCCGCGTTCTACCGCCCGTACCTGAGCCAGCTCGGGATCGTCAACCCGGGCTACGCGCTCGACTACAGCTTCGACAACCGCAAGCTGTCGCAGGAGTTCCGCCTGACCTCCGCGCGAAGCCGCCAGCTCGAATGGCTGGTGGGCGCCTTCTACGCGGACGAACGAGGCGAGAAGAGCCAGCACCTGATGCCGCTGGACGCGCAGCTGAACCCGGCGCAGCCGCTGCTGGCCGATGCACGCTTCCCTTCGAGCTATCGCGAGATCGCGGCCTTCGGCACGGCGACCTACTACCTGACGACGCGCACCGACCTGACCCTGGGCGTGCGTCAGAGCCGCAACTCGCAGCACCTCGACCAGACCTTCAGCGGCCTGTTCGCGCCGCCGCCCCAACCGGCGGCGAGCTCGACCGAGAACGTCACGACCTGGCTGGCGACCGCGCGCTGGCGTCCCGCCGACGACCAGGCGCTGTATGTCCGGGCCGCCAGCGGCTATCGGCCCGGCGGGCCGCTGCCGGTGATCAAGGATCCGGTGACGGGCCAGCCCCTGAACAAGTCCTTCTTCAAGTCCGACAGCCTGTGGAGCTACGAGGTCGGCTGGAAGGGCACGCTGATCCCGAGTCGCCTGAGCTCGGAGCTGGCGCTGTACCAGATCGACTGGAACGACATCCAGGTCTTCACCGCCAGTGCCGGCTTCTCGGGGATCGGGAACGCGAAGCGCGCGCGATCCCGCGGCCTGGAATGGAGCCTGCGCGCGATGCCGGCGCAGGGGCTGCGGGTGTCGACCGCGCTCAGCCTGATCGACGCGAAGCTGCTGGAGGACAGTCCCGACCTGGGCGGCGTGGCCGGGGAGCGGATGCCCGACACCGCGAGGACCTCCGCGGCGCTGCAGGTCGACCGGGACTTCGAGTGGCTCGGCCGTCCCGCCCACCTCGGATTCAGCTGGCGCCACGTCGGCAAGCGGGCCAACGCCTTCAAGGCCTCACCCGGCAACCCGCTGTACCGGTTGCCCGCCTACTCGGCCCTGGACCTGAGCGGCGGCATCGCGTTCGGCCGCGTGAACCTGGACTTCTACATCCGGAACCTGACCAACCAGCACGCGCAGACCGGGGCGGACACCTCGCTCAGCCTGGCCGGCGGACCGGCGCGGGTGAGCGTCATGGCGCCGCGCACGGTCGGCCTGCAGCTCAGCGCCGAGTTCTGACGGGGGCCCCATGCAGGATCGTCACCAACCAGCGCGCCGTCTTGATCTTGGCCTCCGTCTGCGGCGGCACGCCCACCAGCGCCTTGACCTGCGCCGCCACCAGCAGCGACAGCAGACCCTCGCCGATGGCGCGCAGCGCCGCCTTGTCCAGCTGGTCGTTGCCGGCGCCGGCACGGGCGACGGCGTCGAACAGCGCCGTGCGCAGACGGGTGAAGTTCTCCGCCACGACGGCCTGGATCTGCGGATTGCGGCGCGCGATGGTCGCGACCTCGAGCGCCGTCAGGTTCGCCGCGTTCGCGGGGTCCTGGGTCTTCAGGATGGTCTCGACCAGGCCCAGCAGATCGCTCGCCGTCTCGCAGGCCTCGAGGGGGCCGACGTTGGTGTCGGCCTGCTCGATGAGGCGGGTCAGCACCTCCTCCTTGGAGCGGAAGTGCACGTAGATCGATCCCACGGACAACCCCGCCTCCGTCGCGATGTCGCTCATGACGGTGTCGGCCACGCCCTTCCTGTCGAAGACCGCGCGCGCGGCATCCAGGATCTGTTGACGCACGGCAGCCATGTGGCTCTCGTCTCGCTTGGGCATGCTTCCCTTTAAAACGAATGAATGTTCACTAATCTTATGACGAAAGAACTCAGCATGAAGTGCAATGACATCGAGAAGCTCGAAGCGGTCTTCGCCAGCCTGTCCCGCGACGACGCGCCCGGCGCGGTCGTGAGCGTTCGACGTGGAGGGCGCTCGCTGCTGCGCAAGGGCTACGGGCTGTCGAGCATCGAGTCCGGCCTGGTCAACACACCGGCGACCAAGATGCGCATCGGATCGACGACCAAGCATTTCGCCTCCGCCCTGGGGCTGATGCTGCATGACGAGGGCCTGCTCTCGGTCGACGATCCGGTCATCCGATGGCTGCCCGAGCTGCCGGTCAGCCAGGGCCGCCGCACCCTGCGCCAGTTCATGAGCCATACCGGCGGCACGCGCGACTACCTCGACCTCTCACTGATCTCCAACGGCCTGGGCATCGTGCCCGCCGAGGGCGCCTACGCGTACCAGTGTCGGCAGGAGGGCGAGAACTTCGCGCCGGGCGAGCAGTTCATCTACAACAACGGCGGCTATCGCATGCTGTCGCTGGTCATCGAGCGGGTGCTGGGCATGCCGCTGGACCAGGCGATGCGGGAGCGGCTGTTCGATCCGCTGGGCATGCACGAGACCTCGCTGTGGGCGAGCGATCTCGACCCCCTGTCCGGCGTGGCGCAGTCGCACCTGGCGCTGCCCGGCGGCAAGTTCGTCAAGGGCGTGTTCCCGGCGGTGATCCTGGGCGAGGGCGGCATCGCCTCCACGGTGGACAACATGCAGCGCTGGCTCTCCCACCTGGCGTCGCCGACGCTGTGGCCGCGCGCGCTGTCCGACGAGCTGATGGCGCCGACGCCCCTGAACAACGGCTTCGTGAACCCCTACGGCCTGGGCCTGGTCGCGGAGGACTGGCGCGGCGTGCGGGTCTTCCATCACGCGGGCGGCGTGATGGGCGGCAGCTGCCAGATGCTGGCCGCGCCCGATCACGACATCCAGATCGTCGTCATGACCAACCGCAGCGACGGCAACGCGGCCGAGCTGGCGGAGCGGCTGATGACGGCCCTGGTCGGCGACGCGATGTCGGCCGCGCCGCAGCCGGCGGACCCCGGCCTGGTGGCGTCCCTGGGCGGCGAGTACTACTGCGCCGACAGCGGCCGGTACTTCGCCATCGACCGGATGGAGGACAAGCTCTTCCTCAAGAGCTTCGGCATGCCGCTGCCGCTCACCCAGTCCGAGGGCGGCGAGCTGCGCGTGAACCTGCTGGCGGTGATCGCCATGCAGGTGAACGCCGTCCACGGTTCGCAGGGGCAGGTCACGGCCATCGACGTCACCGAGCAGGGCCGCACCCACCGGTGCGAGCGGATCGATCCGGCTTTCAAGGCGGAGCAGACCGTGACGCCGTTCGCCGGGCTGTGGCGCAGCGACGAGCTGGGCGCGGACCTGCGCATCGGCGGGGAGGGCGCCGACGCCGATGCGGTGCGGGTGCTCGGCCAGTACGGGCGCAACAGCTTCAAGCTCCAGGGCTTGCTGCCCGAGGCCTGCCTGCTGGAAAGCACGGATCCATCGCTGCCGCTGAACGGCACGCTGCGCCTGGGCATCGGCGCGGACCGTCGGCGCCAGCTCACGCTGGACACCTCGCGCACCCGCGGCCTGGTCTTGCGGGAGGTCGCGTCCGGTGTCTGAGTCCATCAAGTACCCGCGGCTGATGCCGGTGGGCTTCGGTGCCGGCGCGCTGGGGATGTCGCTCGCCTTCGGCGCGGTGCCGCTGCTGTTCCTGTTCTACCTGACGGAGTTCGCGAAGGTGCCGCCGGCCGTGGCCGGCGTGCTGCTGGCCACGCCGAAGCTGGCCGACATGGTGCTCGATCCCTGGATCGGGCGGCGCACCGACGCGGTCGCGCGGCGCCTGGGGAGCCGGGGCGCCTTGCTGGCGCTGGGCATGGCGGCGCTGCCGCTGACGCTGGTGCTGCTGTTCGTGCCCCTGCAGGCCGTGCCGTTGCCGCTGCGCATCGGCCTGCTGGGCGCGCTGCTGATCGCGCAGTCGTTGCTGCTGACGGTCTACACCGTCGCCCACACCGCGATCGCGGGCGACATCGCCGACGGCATCGAGGGGCGCAGCGCGCTGATGGCCGCGCGTGCCGTCGGCCAGACCCTGGCCGGGCTGACGGTGTCCGTGGCCGCGCCGCAGCTGGTCGCGGCCTTCGGCGCGAACCAGCGCGGCTATCTGGGCATGGCCGTCGTGCTGGCGCTGGCCTCGCTGGCGGCGCTGACGCTGTGCTGGCTCAGCGTCCGCCGCGTGCGGATCTCCGCGGGGGTCGAGACGGGCAAGCCGGAACACCTGCTGCGCGCCTTGGGCGGCACGCTGAGGAACCGGGCGTTCTATTGCATCGCCGGCATCCTGGTGCTGCTGGGACTCAGCTCGACCGCGTTGCTGAGCGCGCTGCCCTACGTCAACAAGCACCTGCTGCATGTCGGTCCGGACAACCTGTCCCTGCTGCTCACGCCGCTGTTCCTGACGGTGCTGCTGGGCGTGTCCTCGGCCCCGTGGATCGCGCGGCGGGCACCGGCCCCGGCGATCCTGTTCGGCGCCCTGGTGCTGGCCCTGGCCGGCATCGCGTGGCTGGGCATCGGGCCGCGCAGCAACGTGTCCATCGCCAGCGGCTGCGCGCTGTTCGGCCTGGCCTCCGGCGTGCTGACGGTGATGATCTCCACGCTGGCCATCGAGTCGGCCACCCAGTTCTCCGCCCGGGGCGAGAGCCTGGGGCTCTACCTGGGGATCCTGTTCTCCGCCGAGAAGCTCGGCCAGTCGCTGGGCGGGGTCGTGATGGGCCTGGGGCTGGACTGGGTCGGGCCGCTGCAGGGCGAGGCGTCGCCGCTGTCGCTGTCGCGCCTGGAGGCGCTGTGGATCGCCGCGCCGGCTTTCACCCTCGCGGCGGCCTTGCTGCTGCTGCTCCCGCTGACCGCGCGCCTCCGGGCGCAACCCGCCTGACAGGACCCGACCATGAAGATCTTCACTTCCGCCTTGCTGACGGAGACCAACACCTTCTCGCACTTCGAGACGACCGTGGCGTCGTTCGAGGAAACCGGCATCCTGCGCGGCGCGATCGACGCGGGGGCGCTCGGCTCGGTGGGGCAGGTGGTCGAGCAGTGGCGCACGCTCGCGGCACGGCATGGCGACCACCTGAGCGAGGGCCTCTACGCCATCGCGCAGCCCGCCGGGCCGGTGCTGTCCGCCGACTATGCGAGCCTGCGGGCCGAGCTGCTCGCGGGCGTCCGCGCCGCGGGACCGCTCGATGTCGTGCTGCTCTACCTGCACGGGGCGATGGTGGCGCAGAACGAGGACGACTGCGAAGGCGACCTGATCCAGGCCGTGCGCGCCATCGTCGGGCCGCGCTGCAGGATCGGCGTCGAGCTCGACCCGCACTGCCACCTGAGCCAAGCCATGACCCAAGGCGCCGATGCGATCGTGCTGATGCGCGAGTACCCGCACGTCGACTACGCCGAGCGCGCCGCCGAACTCTTCACGCTGTGCCGCGATGCCGCGGCGGGCGCGACGCGGCCCGCGATGGCGGTGGTGGACTGCCGCCTGGTGGGCTTCTATCCGACGACTTCGCAGCCGATGCGCGGGCTGGTCGACCGGCTCGCGGAGGTGGAGCGCCGGCCCGGCATCCTCTCCGCCAGCCTGGTGCACGGCTTCCCTTGGGGCGACGTCGCGGACGCCGGCAGCAAGGTGCTCGTGATCGCCGACGGGGATCCCGACCTGGCCCGGCGCACGGCCGAGGAACTGGCGCGGGCCTTCTACCGGCTGCGGGCCGAGTTGGTCCCCCGGCTGGAGATCATGGACGACGCGCTGCGGGACCTCCCCGAGGGCGGTCCGCCGAGGATCCTCGCCGACGCGGGCGACAACCCCGGCGGCGGCGCGCCGTGCGACCACACGGTGATGCTCTCGGCGCTGCTGGCCCGGACGACCCTGCGCAGCGCGTTCGGCATGCTCTGGGACCCCGAGGCGGTGCGGGCCTGCATGAGCGCGGGCGTCGGCGCGTCGCTGCGCCTGCGCGTGGGCGGCAAGGCGGGACCCACGTCCGCGTTGCCCCTGGACCTGGACGTGACGGTACGCGGGCTGTCGGAGCACCACACGCAGGAAGTCGGCCGGATCATCGATCCCCTGGGGGCCGCGGCCTGGGTGCGCTCGGGGCCGGTGGACATCGTGCTGATCAGCCGACGGCAGCAGACGCTGTCGCCCACCGGGTTCACGAACCTGGGCGTGCCCTTGCAGGAGGCGAGGGTCATCGGCGTGAAGTCGAGCCACCATTACCACGCGGAGTTCTCGAAGCTCTCCGGTGACTGCCGGATCATCGAGACCGGCGCGGCCCTGTCCATGGACTTCGCGCGCCTGCCGTATCGCAAGCGCGACCTGAACTTCTTCCCGGCCGTGGACGATCCCGCGCCCCATCTGTCGTGAGCGTGGGCCAGCTGCTTCGCCGCGTGGAATCGGCCAGCGCGGCCGGGATGGTCGTCGATGGGCGGCCCCTCCTCAGCTTCGGCGGGTCGAGCTACCTGGGACTGGGCGGACATCCGGGCATCGTCGACGCCGGTGTCGACGCGCTGCGCCGGCTGGGCGCGAGCGCGCAGCTTTCGCGCCACTATGGCTTCGGTCTGTCGGCGAACCTGGACGCGGAGACGGCCGCCCGCGAGTTCTTCGAGACGGACGGGGCCATGTACTTCGGGACGGGCTACCTGTTCGGACTGATCGCGATCTCCGGCCTGGCGACGCAGTGCGACGCGGTGTTCCTCGACGAGCACGCGCACTACAGCCTGCGCGATGCCGCGATGGCGAGCGGCCTGCCGACGCACGTCTTCGCGCATGGCGACGCGCAGGATCTGGCGCGGGTCATGGCCCGGCAGATCGCGCCCGGCGCGAGGCCGTTGGTGGCCACCGACGGCATGTTCCCGACGCGCGGCCGCATCGCGCCGTTGAACGCGTACGCGGCGCTGCTCGCGCCCCACGACGGCTGGCTGGTCGTGGACGAGTCGCACGCGTTCGGCTGCGTGGGCCGGCGAGGGCGGGGCGCGGTCGAGCTCGCGGACCTGCCACGGGACCGGGTCCTCGCCGGCGGTTCGATGGGGAAGGCCATCGGCGCGCATGGCGGCCTGGCGATCGGGTCGGCCTCGCTGATCGAGCAGCTGTGGCGCACGCCCGCCGCGCGCGGCGCGGTGCTCGGCTGCTCGGCGGGCGCCGCGATGACCGCGGCCGGCCTGCGTCATGTCGACGCCCACCCCGAGTTGCTCGAGCGCCTGCGACACAACGTGCGCGCCGTCCGGCAAGGGCTTCGCGAGCTCGGCCTGCGTCCCGAGGCGCACGAGGGGCCGCTGGCGACCTTCGAGCACGGCCGCGCGGCCGACATGGCCCGCATCCAGCGGAGCTTGATGGCGCGCGGCATCTTCATCGCCCATTCCACCTACGTCGGCGCGGGCGACGAGGGAGTGCTGCGCGTCGCGGTCTTCGCCGACCACACCGAAGACGACATCCATCGCCTTCTGGACGAACTGCGGCCTCTGCTTTGAGGCCTCGATGCCTCGACACATTCATGGAGAAGACATGTCCATTCCCGCCAACTTGCCGTTCTCGAAGGTCCGCCGCGTCGGCGACCTGGTCTTCCTCTCGGGGGAGTTGCCGATCGACGCGACGGGCGGGATGCCCGACGGCATCGGCCCACAGACCGACCTGACGCTGGCTCGCATCGCCGCCACCCTGGCGGGCGAAGGGCTCACGCTGTCCAACGTCGTGCAGGCGACGGTGCATCTGCGGCATGCGGAAGACTTCGCGGCGTTCAACGCGGCCTATGCACGCCACTTCGCGGCGCCATTCCCCACCCGCACCACGGTCGTCGCGGCGCTTGCCCTGGAACAGGCCGACGTCGAGATCACCGTCGTCGCCGACGCGTCCGCGGCGTTTTGAGGGCAGGCAGGCGACATGGCTCAAGAGATCCTCGTCCTCGGCGCGGGCATGGTCGGCACCTGCACGGCGCTGGAGCTGCAGTTGCGCGGCCACCGCGTGACCCTGGTGGACCGCCGTACGCCGGGGCGGGAGACGTCCTACGGCAACGCCGGCGCGATCCAGCGGGAGGCGGTCGAACCCTATGCGATGCCGCGGGACTGGCGGTCACTGCTGTCGGTGGTCTTCAAGCGCGGGCTGGACGTGAACTACCACCCCCGTGGGTTGCTCGCCGCATGGCCCCAGCTGCTGCGCTACTGGCAGGCTTCGGCGCCCGGCGAGCACCTGAAGATCGGTCGGCAGCACGCGACGCTGATCGCGCATTGCACGTCGGAGCATGAGCGCCTGATGAGCCTGGCGGGCGCGCACGACCTGGTGCGGCGCAACGGCCTGCTGCTGATCTACCGCAGCAGGCGCGCGCTGGACGATGCGCTGCGGCATTCGCAGCGCTTGTCGGACGACTACGGCACCTCGTTCTCGGCGCTGGACACCGGCGGTGTCGCCGGCCTGGAACCCGGGTTCAAGACGGCGCTCGCCGGCGCCGTGCATTGGCGGGATTCATGGAGCGTCAGCGATCCCGGCGAGCTGGTGGAGCGGTACGCCAGCGCGTTCAAGCAGCGCGGCGGGCGGGTGCTCCTGGG
Source organism: Mitsuaria sp. GD03876 (assembly GCF_029840635.1). Lineage (GTDB taxonomy): Bacteria > Pseudomonadota > Gammaproteobacteria > Burkholderiales > Burkholderiaceae_C > Roseateles. The sequence continues at coordinate 144,053 of NZ_JAOCCU010000011.1, forward strand.
CGACGCCGACAGCCTGCGCCCGTGCGGCGCTGGATGGACGGTCGACACGCGCGATGGCCCGGTGCAGGGCGGCCAGGTGGTGCTCGCGCTGGGGCCGTGGATGGGGCCGTTCGCGCGACGACTGGGGTATCGGTGGCCGCTCTTCGTCAAGCGGGGGTACCACCGCCACTTCACTGGCGGCGCATTGCTGCATCACACGACCTTGGATGCGGAGCGCGGCTATGTGATGTCGCCGCAGCGCCGGGGGCTGCGCATCACCAGTGGCGCGGAGATCGCCTGCTTGAACGCGGCCCCGACGCCGCGGCAGCTGGACGGCGCCACGGCCGAGGCGCGAGGTTTGCTGGAACTGGGGCAGGCGGTGGAGGCGCAGCCCTGGATGGGCGGCAGGCCTTGCTGCGCGGACATGAAGCCGATCATCGGCGCCGCGCCAATGCATCGCGGGCTTTGGGTCAACTGCGGCCATGGACATCACGGCTTTTCGCTGGGACCCGCGAGCGGGAGGTTGCTCGCGGATCTGATGGATGGGGTGAAGCCTTATCTGGATGACGAGGCGTTTTCGCCGTTGAGGTTTGGCACCTCGGCTTGATCTGCGGCTGCCAGGGCTGCGACTTGGGGTTCGGCGGTCGGGGGCTTTGGCGAACCCTCCAAGGACGGAGGGGAAGCAAGTCCCTCCCACCGGTTGATGACGAGTCACCTCAAGTCGAGGGTTCTTCCGATCCGCTCATCGGGATCAGGGCCACCAGACTGGACTCTCCACGAAGGGAGGTTCACATGGCACAGACCATTTCACGTCGCCGGATCTTGTTCGGCGGAGTGCTCGCGATGAGCTTGGGCGTCGCGGAGGCCAAGGGGCGACGCAGCGGAGGCAGTCGCAGCGGGAGGGGGCGTAGGGGTGGCAGCGGCGGCTGCGGTTCCAAAGGCGGTCCGGGTGGACCGAGAGACAAGAACGGCAAGTGTCCAGGGTGGCGCAAGTGATTCGCCGAATCCTCGCGATGGCGCGGCTGGTGATCCTCGTGATGCCCTTGGCCGTGACGGCATCGATTCCTCTGTCCGGGTGCGGCGGAGGCGGTGATGACGGAGGCGGCCGCTGCAAGGTCTGCAGCACCGGGAAGGCGTGTGGCGATACGTGCATTGCGGCGACAGACATCTGCCGGACGGTGGGAGGATGTGCCTGCAATAAATGAGTTTCGGATGGCGATGCCCGGAAACGCGAAAACCGCCTCGGGGGCGGTTTCACTTCAGGCCTCAGGTTGACGAGTCTGCTTCAGTCTGCGGCCACCGACGCCTTTGTGACCGCGTCGCGGATCAGCACAGGGACGTCGCAGAACTCGGAATCTGGCCTCTTCAGGAACTCAGCATCCTCCGTAGTTCTTCTTTCCGCTCTTCGTCAGTGTGTAGGTCCCCCCACGCGGCCCGGTATAGCAGGTGGGCATCGACGGTCTGGCCGTATCGGGCGCGGAGGCGCGCGGCGCCGAAGCAGCGGCTGGGGCGGGGCTGGTCAAAGCCTGCCGCGCGGGCGTTGGCGCAGTTGCCGGCGCGGGTGCCGAGCGGGTCGGAGCGCGGTGGCAGTGGTAGTCACCGGTCTTGCGATTGGTGTGGCAGCCATCCGCGTCAAGGCCGCCGCCATGGGCGATGGCGGCCATGGGCGTGGCGAGCACGACGAGGCTCAGCCACAGCGTGAGACGCTTGTTCACTCCGCTCTCCCTGCCTCATTCGAGGTCATCTGTTGCCTGGATTCTGCAACCGCCCCCGCGCGGGGACGTCCCCGTGCATGCGGGTGCGGGAAACCATGAGCAGGAAGAGCCAGAAACGAAAAAACCGCCTCCCGGCGGTTTTCACTTGAATGAGGTTGACGAGCCTTACCCTCGGCACTGGTCACAACGGTTAGGGCTGCTTGGTTCCCCACCTGACCCGTTTGGCCGCGCTTCCATGCGAGGAGGCCCGTCAGCCGACGATTCTAGCCGAGCTTTCGAGCCCTCCCGGCCGATGCGCCCACCCTCGTGCACCACCGCACATCCCGCGTGCGCACAGCGCCGCCCCGGCGTGGACGCGCCGTCCGGGCCTGTGGTTAAATCCGCCCCGGACCACGCGGGCCACGCCCGCCGGATCCATCGCCGATTTACCAACTACTTGCGGGCGATTCACAAATGCGGCTAAAGCGTTGCGGCTCCGACTGCCCCCGGGCCGGCAAACGCCGGTGATCTCTGTGGGCTCTCGGAGTTTTTTCATGTCCGCTCGTCTCGCCCAGTTCGATTCGCTGCTGTCCCGCCGCCGCGCCGCGCGCACCGTCGCCGCGCCCGCCCAGCCCTCGCGCACGCTGCGCGATCCCTGGGGCGAACCGGTCGCCGAGTTCTCCCGCTTCCCGTCCGACCTCGAGTTGCTCAAGGCCGCGCATCGCCTGCAGGCCGATGACTGGGTCGGCGCGCTCGCCGACGACGCCCAGGCCGATCGCCTGAATGCCGCATGGCGCCTGGCGCTGCTGCGCGCCGACCGCCACGGTCAGGCGCGCGTGTCGCGCGAGCCGGGACCGCAGTGGCTGAGCACGCCGCACGCCGCCCGTCCCGGCGAACGCCCCGCCGAGCTGCGCCGCGCGTTGCACGCCGCCGCGGTGCGCCAGCTCTGGCAAGCCGGCTGGAAGCTGGTCGGCTGAGCCCGTTCAGGTCGCCGGCAGCCGCTCGGCGATCCAGGCCTCCGTCGCATAGGGGAACACGATCGTCGGCTCGCGCAGTTCGAGGAAGCGGTCCTTCAGCGCATGGAGCTGGTCCGCGACCTTGCGCTGTTCCGCCTCGGGCAGCGACGCGATGAAGCTCACCGACAGGTTGCGGTCGATGACGACCTGCTCGAAGCTGCCCACATGGCTGTGCGGCAGCACCGTCCGCTGCAGCGGGCCGAACAGCGTCTGGCGCTCGAACGGCTCCTTCCACGTGCCCTTGTAGTAGCGCGGCGCGTCGCCCTCGTAGGGCGTGATGATCCCGGTGATCGCAGCCACCCAGTCGCGCGACTCGTCCCGCACGTTCCACACCAGTCCCAGACGTCCGCCGGGTCGCAGCACGCGATGCATTTCGCGCAGCGCCTGCGCGTTCGCGAACCAGTGGAAGGCTTGCGCGCAGATCACGATGTCGGCCTCGCCGTCGCGCAGCGGCATCGCCTCGGCCGTGCCGGCGAGCGCGCGCACCTCCGGCAGGGCGGCCGCGAGCTTCTCCCGCATCGCGTCGACCGGCTCGATGGCCGTGAGCGTCGCGCCCGTTCGCGCCAGCAGCTTGGTGAACTTGCCGGTCCCCGCGCCGACGTCGACCACCCGCGACCCCGCCCGCGCGCCGAGCGCGTCGCTCAACCAGGCGCCGAGGGCCTCGGGGTACTCGGGGCGGCCGCGCTGGTAGTGGTCGGAGGCGCTGGTGTAGCCGCGCTGCGCGGCGTCGTGGATGGGCGTGGAGGAGGTCATCGGACGATCCTACGCCCGGCCCTCGCGCGGCGCGTCAAGCCCGTGTCATCGACGCGGACGAGGCGCGTCCCGCCGCCTCACAGGCCCAGCAAGACCTGGCGCGTCATCGAGACCGCGACCACGTAGGCCAGCGCGAGCAGCGCCAGCAGGTAGCCGAGCACGCGGAACTCGCCGCGGCCGATGCCCCAGTGCCCGAGCGCGAAGTAAGCGCCCAGCGCGATGAACTTCGCCGTCATCCAGGTCTCGTAGCGGGGGTCGAGGTGCATCGCGCCCCACAGGCTCAGGCCGGAGACGACGATCAGCACATGGCTGCTGAAGACCAGCGTGCGCAGCCGCTCGTCCATCACCCACGCCGCGCCGAACTGGTGGGCCAGTCCCCGGACCAGGAACAGCCCGACGCTGCACCACGCCAGCAGCGCATGCATCTTGACCATCGGGAGGTAGAACCAGTCCATGACCAGGGAGCTTCGTCACGCGGGGGAGGGATGTCAATCCGGGGAACGCGGGGCGAAGTCCCGCGCGCGGCGGGCGGTTTCCCTCTGAAGAGGGCCCGCTTCGACTCCCCCGCCGCCAACCAGTTTGGGTCATGGCGAAACCGCGCTCGATTTCGAGAATGGCGCCTTCCATCGGCGTGGGGTCGGTGACGGTGAAAGGAATCGCGATGCTGGATTCAGTCGAATGCAAGAGGAGCGGCACGCTGCCCGCTTCAGGCAGCGAGGCGGAGTGGCCACATCCCAAATGGGTGAGGGTCGACAGCAAGTCTCAGGCGCCCTACAAGTTTCATCCCTGCTTGAATCCGTGCGCGCCAGGCGAGTGGCCCTACGACTTGCAGGCGTTGCTGGGCACCGAAGACTGGGATGACGTCATTGCCTGGTACTTGAAGCGGCATCCCGCCGTATCGGGCGAGGACGTGCTGCGCTTCGCGCAGGAGGTGATCCGATGCGCTCAGGGACGCGCGCTCAGCGTGGGGGTTCGCAACGATCCTGAATTGGCACAGTTGAGCCTGTGGTTCACGCTCTGGGACTACAAGGATGGCGAGTACGGCCTGGAGTCCGCTGAGGTCCGATTGATCGATCGAATCTGGTTCTCGGTCCCTGCATACAAGCGATTGTTTGGGGATGTCGGCGTCGACGTGCGTCACTGCGCCTTCGGAGACCGTCTTCATCCGAGGGAGGGCTGATCAATGCACCGATTCGATCCTGACGACACCTTCAAGGTCGCGGAGCATCTGATGACGCTCGAGGGAGAGGGCCACGGACGAAGCGCGGCCTCTCGCGCGTATTACGCTGTGTTCCTGATCGCGCGTGACATGGCGGGCATCGAAGAGAAGAGCGCCGACGTCCACCAGCGGACGCAGAGGCACTACGCCGGCATCGGCGAGGAGCAGATCGCGAAGGGCCTCCGATTTCTGCGGGGCTGTCGCAACGAGGCCGACTATTCGACCCAACGAGTCTTCACTCGATGGGATTGCGACGAGGCCATGCGGCGGTCGAGGCTTGTCAGGGCCGCGTTGAAGGTCCTCGCTGGCCGATTGCGCTATCTGCAGGTCCCCACATGCTGATGCGCGTCCGATCAGGACAGAAAAAACCGAAGGGCGCCTCGGCGCCCTTCGTCGTGTCCCGTGCCGAGCCCGCTCAGCGCAGTTGCAGGTCGTCGTCGCCGAAGCGGATGTCCAGCGGCTCGATCAGCAATTGCTTCTCGCCGTCCTCGACACGGCCGGCGTCCCATGCCTCGATGCCGCAGGCCTTGGCGATCTCCACCACCTTCGCCGCCTGGTCCGCCTTCACGAAGATCGCGAAACCCGCGCCCATGTTCAGCGTCGAATAGGCCTCGCGGTCGTCCTGCTGCGCATGCTCCTGCATGAACTTCAGCACCGGCGTCACCGGCGGCACCGTGTGGATGCGGTAGGTGAACTTCCCGGGATGCCGCAGCAGCTTGCGCCAGCCGTGGCCGGTGATGTTGGCGCAGTAATGCGGCGTGATGCCGGCCTTGTACAGCGCCTCGGTCACTGGCGAGTACAGCGTCGTCGGCGCCAGCAGCGCGTCGCCGTAGGTCAGCCCCGGCTGGATCTCGGTCAGGTAACCCTGCGGCAGCCGCTCGGTCAGCTTGCGCGCCAGGCTCAGGCCGTTGGCATGGATACCGGACGAGGCCAGCAGCACGATCGCGTCGCCCGCGCCCAGCTTGTCGCCGACCGACAGCCGTTCCTTCGGGTTGATCAGGCCGGTGCAGGACGCGGCCAGGTCGATGCGGCCGCCCTCGACGATGCCCGCCAGCGCCGGCGTCTCGCCGCCGCCCCAGGCGACCTGGCAGACGTCGCAGGCCTTCTTCCAGCCCGCCACCAGCGCCTGCGCGCGCTGCGCGTCGCCGAACCAGTCCGAGCCGCCGGCCGCCCAGTAGGCCTGCACCACCAGCGGCGTCGCGCCGACGGTGATCAGGTCGTTGACCGCCATCGCGATCGTGTCCTGCGCGATGCCGTCGTAGTAGCTCTTGCCCGTAAGCGTCGCCATTTCGTCGGCCACCAGGGTCTTGGTGCCCAGGCACTCCACGATCGACGCGAGGTAGAACGGACCCACGTCCAGGACATACGCCGATTCGCCGCGCGATGCCGTCACCTCGGTGAATCCATGCGCGCCCATGTGGACGGCGGTGGCCGCCGCGGCGCGCTGGGCGCTGATCTTCAGCGGATCGATCAGGTCGTAGTTGACGCCGGCCTGTTCGTAGCTCAGCGTGCCGGAGGAGGGATCGTGCGGGGTGCTCATGGCGCGGGATTATCCTTCAGCGCCGATCGCCTCTCCTGACAAACCCGGACGCGACCCGGGCGCGCGCCGGCCCGGCGGGCAACACCGCCCCCGTAGAATGCCCCGCCATGAGTTACCAGGTCCTCGCACGCAAGTACCGCTCCCGCACGTTCGAGGAGCTGATGGGTCAGGAACACGTCGTGCAGGCCCTGGCCAACGCGCTGACGCAGCAGCGCCTGCATCACGCCTACCTCTTCACCGGCACCCGGGGCGTGGGCAAGACCTCGGTGTCCCGGATCCTGGCCAAGTCGCTGAACTGCATCGGCCCGGACGGCACCGGCGGCATCACCGCCCAGCCCTGCAACGTCTGCGACGCCTGCCGCGACATCGATGCCGGCCGCTTCGTCGACTACGTCGAACTGGACGCCGCCTCCAACCGCGGCGTCGAGGAAATCTCCCAGCTGCTGGACCAGGCCGTCTACAAGCCGGTCGTCGGGCGCTTCAAGGTCTACATGATCGACGAAGTGCACATGCTCTCGAACACCGCCTTCAACGCGATGCTGAAGACGTTGGAGGAGCCGCCCGAGTACCTGAAATTCGTCCTCGCGACCACCGATCCGCAGAAGGTGCCGGTGACCGTGCTGTCGCGCTGCCTGCAGTTCAACCTGCGCCCGATGGCGCCGCAGACGGTGCTGGAGCACCTGACGCGGGTGCTGCAGAACGAGAACGTCCCGAACGAGCCCGGCGCGCTGCGCCTGCTGGCGCGCGCGGCGCGCGGCTCGATGCGCGACGCGCTGTCGCTGACCGACCAGGCGATCGCCTTCGGCTCCGGCCAGCTGCAGGAAGCCGGCGTGCGCCAGATGCTGGGCAGCGTCGACCGCGGCCATGTGCTGGGCATCCTGAACGCGCTGATCGCCGGCGACGGCGCCGCGCTGGTCGGCGCGTCGGACCGGCTGCGCGACATGGGCCTGTCCGCCGGCGGCACGCTGGAAGACCTGGCCGTCGCGCTGCAGCACCTGGCCGTCGCGCAGGCGGCGCCGGGCGCGCTCGATGCGGGCGATCCGGACCTGGCCGAGCTGCTGCCGCTGGCGAGCCAGCTGCCCGCCGACGAGATCCAGCTGATGTACAGCATGGCGCTGCACGGCCGCCAGGAGTTGCCGCTGGCGCCGGACGAGTACGCCGGGCTGACGATGGTCCTGTTGCGGATGATGGCGTTCCGCCCGAACGGGCAGGGCGCGCGTCAGCCGTCGGTGCCTGAGGGCGCCGGGCGTCCCGCCGCCGCGC